>DASZRY010000127.1:0-3711 GCA_035548975.1 Rhizomicrobium sp. | reverse complement strand
AAGCGCGCGGCAGCGCGATTGCCGCGAGCGCCGTAACAGCCGAAGGCTTCCTGACTCGCTTTTTAGACCGGCAATCTCTATATCGGCCCCGGGAGTCCGGTGGCGGACGCAAGCGCTCGCCAACCCGGTCAGGTTCGGAAGAAAGCAGCCGTAACGAATTCGCTTCGGGTCGCTGCCGGGCTCTCACCTTTCCACAAATTGCCGCACGAATCCGGGCGACCCCGCGCCGGTGGCCTTGCTATAGTTTTCCCATGGACCAGACCGAAAACCTTCTCGGCCTCGATATGCCGCCCCCGAAACGGCAGGACTATCGCGTGCTTGCCCGCAAATACCGCCCGCAGGATTTCACCGGCCTGATCGGGCAGGAGGCGCTGGTCAAAACGCTGTCGAATGCCTTTGCCACGGGCCGCATTGCGCACGCCTTCATGCTGACGGGCGTTCGCGGCGTGGGCAAAACCACCACCGCCCGCATCATCGCGCGCGCGCTCAATTGCATCGGGCCGGACGGCGCACGGAAGGACCCCACCATCCATCCCTGCGGCGTCTGCGAGCCTTGCATCGCCATCGCCGAAAGCCGCCATGTCGATGTGCAGGAAATGGATGCGGCCTCGCGCACCGGCATCGACGACATCCGTGAAATCATCGAAGGCGTGCGCTATGCGCCGGCCTCGGCGCGCTACAAGGTCTATATCATCGACGAAGTGCACATGCTGTCGAAGCAGGCGTTCAACGGCCTGCTCAAGACGCTGGAAGAGCCGCCGCCGCATGTGAAATTCATCTTCGCCACCACCGAAATCCGCAAGGTGCCGGTGACGGTGCTGTCGCGCTGCCAGCGCTTCGATCTGCGCCGCATCGAAACGCCCGAACTGGCCCAGCATCTGAAGAATATTGCGGAACAGGAAAAGGTCAGCATCGCGGATGATGCGCTGGCGCTGATTGCGCGCGCGGCCGAAGGCTCGGTGCGCGACGGGCTTTCGCTGCTCGACCAGGCCATTGCCCATGACGAAGGCGCGATCGATGCAGAATCCGTGCGCTCCATGCTGGGGCTCGCCGATCGCGGACGCATACTCGATCTGTTCGAGAAAACCCTGGGCGGACAGATCGCCAATGCGCTTTCCGATCTGCGCGAACTCTACGATCGCGGCGCCGATCCGCTGGCCATCATGCAGGATCTGCTGGAGACCACGCATTTTCTCACGCGCGTGAAAGTGGCGCCGGGCGCCGAAGGTTTCTTCGACGGCGGCTCAACGGAAGCCAGGCGCGCCGCGGACATGGCCGCGAGACTTTCCGTGCCGGCGCTGACACGCGCCTGGCAGATGCTGTTGAAAGGCCTGTTCGAAGTGCGCGACGCCACGCGGCCCATAGCGGCGGCCGAGATGGCGTTGATCCGTCTGTCCTATGCGGCCGATCTTCCGCCCACCGATAAGCTGGTGCGCGATGTGATGGATGGGGGCGGTGCGCCGCCCGCGCGCAACACGCCGGCGCCAAACAGCACATCCCGCGCCCCAGTTGCGCAAGGTCATTTTCCTCCCCCGCATGCGGGGGAGGGGGACCGCGTAGCGGTGGAGGGGGGGCGCGGTGCGACTTCCCCCCTCCGTCTTGCTGCGCAAGACACCTCCCCCGCGAGCGGGGGAGGAAAAATAAATTCCCTCGAAGATCTCGCGGCGCTGGCGCAGGCCAACAACGCGCCGGTGCTGAAGGTGAATATCGAAAACGACATGCATCTGGTCCGTCTCGAACCGGGCCAGATCGAATTCCGCCCCTCCGCGCGCGCGCCGCGCACGCTCGCCGCCGACCTCGCGCAGAAGCTGAAGGACTGGACGGGCGCGCGCTGGATGGTAACGGTGGCGCGCGAAGGCGGCGCGCCGACGCTCGCCGAAGCAAGACGCGCCGCGCGCGATGCGGTTTTCGACAATGTGCGCCAGCAGCCGCTCGTTCGCGCGGTGCTCGACCGCTTTCCCGGCGCGGAAATCGTGGCGGTGCGCGAACTCGCCGGCGAAGATATCGCCGCCATCGCCGAGGAGGCGGAAGAGACATGAATCTCGGCGATCTCTTCAAACAGGCCCGGGAGATGCAGGCCAAGGCCGCCGAAATGCAGAAAGCCGTCGAGCAGATCGAGGTCGAAGGCCAATCGGGCGCGGGGCTCGTCAAGCTCACGCTGTCGGGCAAATCCGATCTCAAGCGGCTTCAGGTCGATCCGTCATTGCTGAAGCCGGACGAAAAAACGATTCTCGAAGATCTCATCTGCGCCGCGCATGCCGATGCGAGGGCGAAACTCGAACGCAGGCTTGCGGACGAAATGCAGAGGATGAGCCGCGAAATGGGTTTGCCCGCAGGACTTGGCGGATTGTTCGGCTGATGCCCTCTCTTCCCACAGGCCCCGAAATCGAACGCCTGATCCAGTTGCTAGCGAAACTGCCGGGCCTCGGTCCGCGTTCGGCGCGCCGCGCGGCTCTTGCGCTCCTGAAGAAGCGCGAGGCCCTGCTCGAACCGTTGAATGCCGCCTTGCGCGATGCGGCCTCCGCCATCCGCAGCTGCGAGGTTTGCGGCAATCTCGATACGACGTCGCCGTGCTCGATCTGCCGCGATCCGCGCCGCGATTCTCATATCATCTGTGTGGTGGAGGATGTCGCCGATCTGTGGGCGCTGGAACGTGCTGGCGTGTTCCGCGGGCGCTATCATGTTCTGGGCGGCGCGCTTTCCGCGCTCGATGGCGTCACACCCGATCGTCTCAATGTGCCGCAGCTGATGGAGCGGACGAAAGCGGGCGTCGATGAGGTGATCCTTGCGATGAACGCCACCGTCGAAGGCCAGACCACCGCGCATTATCTGATGGATGCGCTCGAACCCACAGGCATCAAGGTTACCCGGCTGGCGCACGGCGTGCCTGTCGGCGGCGAACTCGATTATCTCGACGAGGGAACGCTCAGCGCCGCCTTCCGCGCAAGACGGCCGCTGTAGCCCTTCTTCCCGTGCCCGTTAAACATCTGAATCGATCATGTCCGAATCCGGCCAGACCGGCGTGCACCCCTCGTTCCATGATTTGCGCGGATCGAGGGAGAGCGTCGTCATGGCAAGCATTGTCAAAGATTTTCATCTGAGCCTGGCCGCAGAAGAGGTGTGGGATGCGTTGCGCGATTTCTATGCCGTGCACGAACGGCTTGCACCCGGTTTTCTAACTGCGCTTCAAAAGGAACCCGGCGCGCGCGTGCTTACCTTCGCCAACGGATCTGTGGCGCGCGAGGTATTGGTGAGCATCGACGATGACAATCGCCGCATCGTTTACACCATTGCCGGCGATCGTCTCCAATATCACGGCGCGTCGGCGCAGGTATTCGCCGATGGCGAGGGCTGCCGTTTCGTCTGGATTACGGATCTCCTCCCTGATGCGATGGCGCCCTACGTCTCCGGCCAAATGGACGAAGGCATCAAGGCGATGAAGGCCAAGCTCGAAGCCGGCCGCCGCGGGGTGTTCGATAGCCTGAAAAAAGACTTATAAAACAGAGAGATAGGAAAATTTATTCGAAAAAATTCGGTTTCTTCTTGCAATCAAGGGATTAAAGGCCTATTTTGGGATTGCAAGGAGGAAACGCATGTCACCAACTCAACCGGGCGAAGACATCGCCCAGCTATACAGCACCAAGACCCCCGGCGAGGCCGAACTGGAAAAACAGCTCGGCTTGATGACCGCCGCCATTGCCGAATGCTTTG
>DASZRY010000126.1:0-3779 GCA_035548975.1 Rhizomicrobium sp. | reverse complement strand
GGAATGCGGCTTGATTTTCAGCGCAGCGTTGCAATCGGCAAGCGCCTTGTCGAGATCGATGCCCAAGACGCCGCGCAAAAAGCAGCGGAAATTGTAATATATCTCGCTGCCGGGAAATTTTGCGGCCAGATTATCGGCGCCCGAAATGGCGCCTGCCACGTCGCCCCGAAGTGCGAGGATCGTAATGCGCTGCTGCAAGACATTTGAATCCGCCAGAGGGGCCGTCATCGCGCTGTCGTTTTCACTCGCCGCAAGATCGTATTCGCCCCGATGCAGGTGCCACTGGGCAAGCCGATAGCGCACATGCCAGTTTTCCGGCTGCGCCTTCGCAGCGAGATCGAGCGCGGCTTTCGCCAGATCGTATTTCTTTCGGGCCATATAGCTTCCCGCGTATTCCGCGATATCGGTGGCGATATCGGGCCAGGCCGCGAGCGCGGACTCCACTTCTGCCAGCGCCAGCTTTTCTTCGTTCTTGGCGTTGAGTATCACCCATTCGTCGAGATGCAGCGTTGCCAGTTCTTTTCCCTGAAATGCACCGCTCTCGACCGCCGACCTGCAGAGGCCCAAGCGCTGATCGCGCGTGTAGTGGCCCTTGTCCCCCGAATCGCAACCTTGATATTTGGCCAAGGCATCCGCATTGGGCGTTTGCGCCAGTGCAGGAAACATCCAGGAAAGTGAAAACGCAATCGATGCGCAGGCAAACCACTTCTTCATGCAATTTCCCCCAAGTCATTCACAAATAACGTGACAGAAGAAGATTGGAAAGATCCTGAAGATGCGGCCGGGCGTGACGCCACTTGACCCCCTGCCCCCCCGGCCCTAAATGCGCGGCCGGCAAGCATTGGCCGAAAAGGCGTGGCCCTTCGATGAACGTTCGTCCCACCATTGTCACGGAACTGCCGCGTTTCGCCTCGATCGAACAGTTGATCGAAAAGACGAAGCCCGTGCACCCGACCTATGTGATCCATCCGGAGAAGTTCCGCATCGCGGGCAAGCGCTTCATCGATTCCTTTCCGGGGGACACGCTTTATGCGGTAAAGGCCAATCCGCATCCGCATGTGCTCGACCAAGTGTGGGCGAGCGGCATTCGCCATTTCGATACCGCTTCGCTTGCCGAGATCGAACTGGTGCGCGGGCGGTTTCCCGAAGCCAAGTGTCACTTCATGGCGCCGGTGCGTTTGCCGGGCGCGGCGAAGGCGGCGTTCGAGAAGCATGGCGTGACCGACTATGTGATCGATTGCGATTACATGCTGGACACGCTGCTTGCCGAAACCGGCAACCCGTCGAAGCTGCGCGTGTTCGTGCGCATTGCGACGCCGCTCGGCGGCGCTGTGCTGGAGCTTTCAAGCAAGTTCGGCACGACGCCGGACGACGCGGCGCGACTGCTCAAGCGCGTGAAGGAAGCGGGCGCGCAGCCGGCCATCACCTTTCACGTGGGATCGCAATGTCTTTCGCCCTTCTCCTATGCGCAGGCCATCGAAATGGCGCGGCGCACGGCGGCGCAGGCCGGTGTGAAGATTGCAGCGCTCGACATCGGCGGCGGGTTTCCGGGGCCTTATCCGGGCAATGACGTGCCGCCCTATCACTGGTACTTCGATACGATCCGCGAAGCGCTTTCCACCCTGCCGGAATTCGAGAAGCTGCCCGTGCTGTGCGAGCCGGGGCGCGCGCTGATCGCCGAAGGCTTGTCGCTGGTCACACAGGTGACGCTCAGGAAGGGCGACAGCATCTATATCAACGACGGCGTCTACGGCAGCTTCGACGAACTCACGCTTCCCGGCTGGACGGCGGATTATGCGCTGCATGCCGTGACGTTGGACAAAAAGGGACGCGCGCGGCCGAAGCTGGGCACGCTGAAGGCATTCCGCGTCTATGGTCCCACCTGCGATACGCTCGACGTACTGCCGCGCCCGCTGCAATTGCCCGATACGATTCAGCCCGGCGACTTCGTGGTGTTCACCGATGTGGGCGCCTATTCGGTGGCGGTACGCACGGATTTCAACGGGTTTTTCCCCGATAGCTGGGCGATTGCGGGGGATTAGCGCGTCAATATGCCGATAAGATTCTGGACCGGGCGGTATTCAATCGTTTTCCCGTTCTTACGGCGCAGCAGGTATTTGGCGGCCGTGAGCGATTCCAGATCCTTTCTCGCCGTCAAATAGCTGACCGCGTTTCTTCTCTTGTGTTCGTCCACGGTGACGCGCTCCAACCGCCCACGCGCGAATTCGTTCAAGAGCCAGGATTGCCTGTGATTGAAGGCATCGTGGCGATGCCGGTCGGCGATGCGTTTTTCAAATGCGGCGACCTCGTTTCGCTTGCGATCGGCATATTCCAATAGTCTGGAAATTGCAGTGTCGAGTATGTTTGCGTGATAAACGAGAAAATACGTCAAATCCGCGTTGTCAGTTTCCGTATGCAGGAATGCGCGGCCATAGGATATTTTCGATTCCGCTATGACGCTGGAAATCGAAACATATTCCATGAGCCAATAGCCGCTCTTGAGCGCAGCCCAGTAAAACAGGGCGCGCGCCACGCGCCCGTTGCCATCCACAAAGGGGTGCTCGTAGGAAAGCATGAAATGCAGTATGAACGCGCGCAGGAGCGGATGTATCCAATTGCGCGCGTCCGGAACCGCGTTGGCGAATTCGATCAGGCGGCCGAGCCTGACACGCAGTTCGGCCGCGGGCGGCGGCTGAAAAAGAACCTCGCCGGTCGAATCGTCAACCACCCGCACATCGTCCGACCGTCGGATGCGGCCAGCATCGTTGGGATCGTCCAGGGTTTGCTCGGTGACAATCCGGTGCAATTCGAGCAAGAGCGGAATCGAAAGCTCGTCGTCTGCGTGTTGTTTGACGAACAGCATGGCCCGGTAGTTGTTCAAAACCATCCGCTCGTCTTTGGTTCGCGGCTGCCGCTCTTCGAAAATCAACTTCTTCGCGATCTTTCTTGTGGTGGCGGCACCTTCGATGAACGAACTGGCAAACGGTTCTTCCGCCAACGATCTTGTCAAATACATCGCACCCTCCACCTTGGAGAGCGCTGTTGCATCGGATGCGAGAGCCCCGCCCGAATTCATGTCCAGACGGTTGAGCACAGACTTGAGCCGCGGCGGCTCGCAAAAGGCGAATCCGACATTTGCGATATCCAAAAGCGGCGTCGGCTGGCTGGCCGCGCGCCGCGCCATGCGCGTTGCCGCCCACCATTGCTCGCTAGAAAAACCTGATGGCGGCTTTTTGAAACGAAGATCATCCCAATGCAGGTAGCGCCCCTTGCCGTCGACGATGCGCGCCTGGCGCATGAGATCGGTCAGGGTTTCAGCGCCCTTCCCGGCAGCAGCGGCGAGAACGGCGGCTGGATCGGGAGGTTTTGCAGGGAACTTCATTTTTATAGCCTATAAACGAATTGGGCGACTTTTCGAGAAACATGAACCAAAACAAGACCTTGTTGTTTATAGAGGTCTCGTGAATATCCTGCATCTTGATAGCCTATAAATATCGATCTTTATAGGCTATAAACACAAAAAATAGGAGGATGGATGTTGCGCGCCAGTTTCGGCAGGCGGAACATCGACGGCCCTTCTGCCCCCGCAACGCCTCGTGCAAGAAAAATCCGGCCGTCGCCAGAAGTGATTTTAAGCCTTTGTTAACCGCACCAAACCTTAACCCGTGCGGGATTAGCGTGATGCTATGCTGACCGCCAAAGAACGGCTCACGCGCCTTGTCGAACTCGCCGCCAATCCTTCGCCGGAGGCGCGCGACCGGATGATTGCCGAGCTCACG
>DASZRY010000125.1:0-13425 GCA_035548975.1 Rhizomicrobium sp. | reverse complement strand
GTATCTGGGGCAGCTGAGACCAGTCCTGCGTCAACGCGCGCAGGGCTTGGCCCCCCTGTTTTGGCCGTGAAAACAGGCTATCCATGCGCCCGCAACATGCAAAACCAGCGGGTTCCATGAACCGCGTCGTGATTCCCATCGCACTTCTGATTGCCGGACTGATCGCCGGCTGGATCGGCCATGCCGTGCTGGCTGCGCCTGCCGATGTGCCCACGGTCTCGTTGTATGACGATTGGCGTCTCGGCTGTCCCAAGCTTTCCGACACCAAAAACAATTGCACGCTGGTGCAGGATATCGTGGACAACAAGATCGGCCGCGAGATCGCCCATCTCACGTTGCTCGATACCAAGGATGGCCGCCAGTTCGTCATCACCGTGCCCTATGACGTGCTGCTGCCCACCGGCATCGGCATGCAACTCGGCAAGGACAAGATCCGCGTCTATCCCTATAAGACCTGCGATATGTCGGGTTGTCTGGCGGTGGTGAAAGCCGACGATGCGCTCGTCAAGGCGCTGCGCCCCGAACGCGATGCGAAGCTCCTCATCGCCCAGCTTGACAACAAGGTTGCCGCCCTTCCGTTCTCGCTCAAAGGCTTCGCCCGCGCCGAAGATGCGCATGCCACATTCAAGGCAAAACAGAACAGCTGGCTGGCGAGGATGATGCCATGAAAACGACTGTGCGTTTCCTTCTCGCTGCCGCCCTTTCCCTCTGCGCCACGCCGGTTTTCGCTCAGGCGCAGGCCGCACCTCCCAAGCCCGATGTCAGCAAGCAGGTGGGCGATTGGCTGGTGCGATGTTACCCCGTCCAATCGCCGTCGCCTTGTGACATGTTCGAGCTGCTGGCGCAGAAAAAAACCGGCAATCGCGTGATGAGCATATCGCTTGCCTATGCGCCCAAGGCCGGAAAGTATGTGGTGCAGATCGCCGTTCCACTCGGTGTTGAGCTCAAGAAGGGCCTTGTCATCAAGGCCGGTGAATATGCCTCGCCCGCGATGCAGTTTCGCCGTTGCGATCGCGGCGGCTGCTACGTCGAAGGCCTCACCGATACAGGCCTGATGGATGCGCTTGCCCAGAACGGCGAAGCGGGAAAGGCAACGATTTCTTCCACGGAAGGACGCTCGCTCGACATCTCCTTCTCGCTAAGGGGATTTGGAGACGCGCGCAATCAGATGGTCGAACTGGCCAGGCAGAAAGCGGCGAATCCGCCCGCACAACCGGCGCAGCAATAAGGCGATTCACGCCGCATCGTGAAAGATTATGCCCAGGGTAAATCTTTGCCCGGTCCGCAGCCGGCTCACGCCATGGCGCATGCTCACGCGATAAATGCCGCGCGTGCCGCGAACGGGCCTTGTCTGCACGGGAAAAATCGCGGCGTCGCCTTGCTTCAATGGCACCACCTCCGCGCGCGATTGCATTCGCGGCCGCTGTTCGGTGAGCACGAATTCCCCGCCCTCAAAATCGCGTCCCGGCTCGGATAACAGCACGGCAAGCTGGAGCGGAAACACGACATCGCCGTAGAGGTCCTGGTGCAGGCAGTTGTAATCGCCTGTTTCGTAGCGCAGCAGAAGCGGAGTCGGCCGTATCTGCCCGTGGGCCCGGCATTGCGCGATGAATTGCGAATGCTCAGGGGGATAGTGTTCGTCTTTCGCCAACATGTCATTCCACCGGTTGGCGATCTTCGCCAGCGGCGGATAGAACCGTTCACGCAATTCCGCAACGATCCGGGGCAGGGGATAGGAAAAATACTTGTATTCTCCCCTCCCGAATCCATGACGCGCCATCGCCACCTTGCTGCGAAACAGCGCGTCATCGGCATAGCAGGCCGAAATGCCATCGCATGCGTCGCGCGTCAAAAGTCCTGTCACAACGGCGCAACCGTTGCGGTCCAGTTCGTCGCCGATCCGCGTCCAATCCGCTTCACCCATTCCGTTCTCCGAAAGACCGTCAATTGTTCGCAGGCGCCGCCGCGGCCGGCCACCCGAATCTTGCGGACGTTCAAGCGGAAGCCGCCGCGCGATCCACGAACCAGACGACCGATCCGAGCGGCCGCAATCGGCCCGCAGGAATGGATGTGTCGCCCGCGCGCGCTTTGCGAATTGCATCCGCCTTCGATGCTCCTGTAACGAGGAACATCGTCACCTTGCTTGATTCGAGCGCGGGATAGGTAAGAGTGATGCGCGGCTCTGCGCGTCCTTGCGGCACGGCGGCCGCCCATGCCTTGCGCTCCTGCAACACCGGCTGTCCGGGCAGCAGCGATGCGATATGCCCGTCCTCTCCCAATCCCAAAAGGTTCAAGTCGAACAACCGCCTTTCCGCCATAAAGACGTCCGCGCCGTAAACCGATTTGAGCAGGCGTTCATATCGTGCAGCGGCGTCCTCGGGCGTGCCGTCTGTCGGAATGGGATACAGAGCCTTCGGCCGCGCGCCGCTTGCCAGCAATGTTTCGCGCACCATGCGGAAATTGCTGGCGGGAGAATCGTGTGGCACGAACCGTTCGTCTCCGAAAAAGAATTCCATCCGTTCCCATGGCAGAGCCCGCATCTTTCCCAATTGCAAATAAAGTCCGCGCGGGGTCGCCCCGCCCGAAAGCGCCATGCGAAACACATCCGAGGTCTTGTTGATCCGCTCGGCCACGAATTCCGCAGCGGATTGCGCCAGCGTCTGCGCGCTCTCCACCACAATCCGTTCGCCCGCGATTGTCATTTACTTGATCGCACGCCACGCGCGCCCGTCGCGCGCAAGCAATTCGTTGGCGGCGGCAGGGCCTGCGCTTCCCGCGGAATAGTTGGGAAAGTGGCGCGGCGGCGTGTTATCCCAGCCGCGCAACACCGGTTCCACAACCGCCCATGCCGATTCTACCTGATCGGCACGTTGAAAAAGTGTCGCGTCGCCCACAAGACAATCATAGAGCAGCGTTTCGTATCCCACGGCCGGCGCCTGATGAAACCAGTCGGTATAGCGAAAATCCATGGCCACGCTTTCAAGTTCCATGGTCTGGCCTGGGCGCTTTGCGTTGAATCGCAGCTTGATGCTTTCCTCCGGTTGGATGTGTAATATCAGCCAGTCCGCATCCAGCTCTTCAACGGGCGTCTCGCGGAATAGCGAATGCGGCGCGTGTTTGAAACGGATTGCGATCTCTGTCGATCGTTTGGTCAGGCGCTTTCCGGTGCGCAGGTAGAACGGCACGCCCGCCCATCGCCAATTGTCGATCATCAATCGCATCGCCACGAATGTCTCCACGTTCGAGTGCGGATCGACATTCGGTTCCTGCCTGTAGGCCACAGCTTCTGTGTTGCCGATCGTGCCGGAATCATATTGCCCGCGCACAACATCGGATAACGTCACTGGATGCACCGCGCGAAAGACTTCCGCCTTTTTCGCCCGAATGGCTTCCGCATCGAATGAAACCGGCGGCTCCATTGCCGTCATCGCGATCAGCTGAAAAAGATGGTTCGGCACCATGTCGCGCAACGCGCCTGTCTGTTCGTAGAAGCGCCCGCGCCCCTCCATCCCGAACGTTTCGGCCACGGTGATCTGCACGTGATCGATACGGTCCCGGTTCCAGATCGGTTCGAACAGTCCGTTGGCAAACCGCAGGGCCATGATATTTTGCACGGTCTCCTTGCCGAGAAAATGATCGATGCGATAGATCTGTTCTTCTCTCAGCCATTTCAGGATGCGCGCATTCAGCGACCTGGCCGATTGCAGGTCGTGCCCGAACGGCTTTTCGATTACGACGCGGCGGTAACCTCTTTCTTCCTTGACCAGCCCGGCCTTGCCCAGCTCATCGACAATGGGTCCGAAAAAGCGGTCCGCTACGGCGAGATAAAAGAGAACGTTGCCGCCAAGATCTTTCTCCTTGTCGAGCGCCGCAAGGCGCTCTTCGATCTTCCCGTAAGTGCCCGCATCCAGAAAATCGCCGGTCACGTAGGAAAGCGATTCCGAAATCGGTTTCCAGAATCTGTCTTCGATTTCCGACGGCACTTTTGACTTCTGCAATGTCTGGCCCAGAAATTCGTGCAGTCTCTCCCGCCACTCCTCCACGCTTCGTTCGTTGTGGTCCACACCGAGCAGCGCAAACCGTTCCGGCAGCAATCCGGCCTTTGCGAGATTGTAGAGCGCGGGAACTATCGATCGGCGCGTCAGATCGCCATTGGCGCCGAAGATCACGATGGCGGCGGGAGGGGGCGGGGCGGTGCGCGACGCACGCGTCATGGCGATTTCTTTTTCTCCAGCGCCCCCTCGACATGCCCACCGAATTTGTTGCGCATGGCCGAAAGCAACTTTGCCCCGAAACTGTGGGGCGTGCGCGAACGGAACCGCGCATAAAGCGCTGATGTGATGACCGGCGCGGCCACGGCCTCTTCCACCGCGGTATTCACCGTCCAGCGGCCTTCGCCGGAATCGTCCACCGCGCCCTCGAATTCTTCCAAAGTCGGCGTCTCCGCAAGCGCCATCGCCGTCAGATCCAACAGCCACGAGGAGATCACGCTCCCTCGCCGCCAGACCTCCGCCACATCCGCGAGGTCGAGATCGAACCGTTCGTCTTCCGGCAGATGCATGGCGTTGCGCCCGCGCAGAATATCGAAGCCTTCCGCGTAAGCCTGCATCAATCCATATTCTATGCCGTTGTGCACCATTTTCACAAAGTGACCTGCGCCTGCCGGTCCGGCGTGCAGATATCCACGCTCCACGCGCGGATCGCGGCCTTCGCGATGGGGCGTGCGCGCAATCGATCCGGGGCCGGGTGCAAGCGCTGCGAATATCGGGTCGAGACGTTCGACGATTTCCTTCTTGCCGCCGATCGTCATGCAAAAGCCGCGCTCCAATCCCCACACGCCACCCGATGTGCCGACATCGAGATAATCGATTCCGAGCGCCGCCAATTCCTTCGCGCGCCGCACATCGTCCTTGAAGAATGTATTGCCGCCATCGATGATGACATCCCCTTTCGACAGAACCTTCCCCAAGGCCTCAACCGTTTCCTCCGTCGGCGCGCCTGCGGGCACCATCACCCAGACTGCGCGCGGCGCAGAGAGTTTCGCGGCCAGTTCCGCAATTGATCCGGCGGGAATCGCGCCTTTCAGCGCGGCTGCCTTTTCTGCCGCATTGTGATGATCGTACACGACAGCGTCGTGGCCGTGCCGCATCAGGCGCCGGGCAATGTTGCCGCCCATACGCCCCAATCCGATCAGTCCCAATTGCATGATGTCTGCCTTCAGCGCGTCTCCAGCCAGTGGATCGCGAAAAGCCGGTGTGAATCTGCCCAGCTCCTGCGCGGCAGAAAGCCCGCGTCCACGGCCAGTTCGGTGAAACTCTCGATAGTATATTTGTGCGAATCCTCGGTGTGAATGGCTTCACCCTGACCGAACCGCAATGTTTCGCCTGCCACGCGCACTGTCTGCCGCACGAGGCTGATGAGATACATCTCGATCCGCGCGGCAAGGGCGTTGTAACAGGCATAATGCGCGAAATTGTTGAGATCGAAATTCGCTCCCAGTTCCCGGTTGGCCCTGACGAGCAGGTTCTTGTTGAACGCCGCCGTGACGCCCGATGAATCGTTGTACGCCGCGTGAAGCAGGGCAGGGTCTTTCACCAGATCGGTCCCGATCAAAAGTCCTCCGCCGGCAAGCGTCCGCGCAGCGTTCTTCAGGAATGAGACCGCCGCCTCGCGCGTGAAGTTCCCGATCGTCGAGCCCGGAAAGAATCCGGCGCGCCGCGAAACGGCCGCCTCCTTCGCGGGCAGATCAATGGCCTGCGTGAAATCCGCGATCACAGGCCTCAGCGTCATGTCCGGATAGTCTTCTTCCAGCCCCACCGCGACGTCGAGCAGATAGTCTCCGGAAATGTCGATCGGTACATAGCTCTTTGGGGTCTGAAGCGCATCCAGAAGAATGCGTACTTTTGCAAGCGAGCCTGCGCCGAATTCGATCAGCTCGACATTGCTCCCCATCAACTGCGAAATTTCGCCCGCGTGCTCGCGAAGCAGCGCCGTTTCGGTACGCGTCTGGTAATATTCCGGCAACCGGCAGATACGGTCGAACAGTTCCGACCCGCGTGCGTCGTAAAAATATTTGCAAGGGATCCGTTTGGGATTTTTCTGCAGGCCATCCAGCAGATCGCGCGCAAACTCAAGCACTGACTCGTCGATGGAGTGCGCGCGCAGCGCCGTTTCGCTCATAGATCGCCCGCCAGTCTGATTCCACTGAATTGCCAGCGCGCGGCCGGCGGAAAGAAGTTGCGATAGGTGGGACGTATGTGCCCGGGCGGGCTGGCACAAGACCCGCCGCGCAAAACCATCTGTCCGCTCATGAATTTGCCGTTATATTCGGCAAGCGCGCCGTCGAACGGTCTGTATCCGGGATAGGGATCGTAGGACGATCTCGTCCATTCCCACACTTGTCCGGTGGATTTGGGTTTTGCCGCCTCCCACTCGAATTCCGTCGGCAATCGCGCTTTCGCCCATGCCGCATAAGCCGCAGCCTCGAAAAAGCTCACATGCGTCACCGGCTCATTGGGATCGAGCGTCTTCGCACCATTGAGGGTGAATACGCTCCAGGCATCGCCATCGGACATCCAGTAAAGCGGCGCATCCCATTTCTGCGCCTGAACGGTGGCCCATCCGTCGGAAAGCCAATGTTCCGGCCGCCGGTATCCACCGTCTTCCATGAATGCGAGATACTCGCCGCAGGTCACCGGCCGCGAAGCGATACGGAACGGTCTGAGCAAAACATCGTGCGCCGGCTCCTCGTTGTCGAAAGCGAATCCACGGCCCTCATGCCCGATCCGCACGATCCCGCCGTCATGCCTCTCCCAGGCAAGAGGCGCTGCCACGTCGGCGGGCCTCGGCCTTTCGCTCGCATAGGCAGGCATCACCGGATTGGAAAAGAACGCGTGCTTGATATCGGTAAGGATCAACTCCTGGTGCTGCTGTTCGTGGTGCAGCCCTAATATCACGAGCGCAGCAACTTCGTCCCTGCGTTCGGCGATAGCCCGTTCCATTGCCGCGTCCACATACGCGCGATAGGCCATCACCGTTTCGCTCGAAGGCCGGGTCAAAAGCCCTCGTTGCGGCCGCGGATGTCTCGGCCCCAGCCCCTCGTAATAGGAATTGAAAAGGTATGCGAAAGCCGGATCGAACGGCGCATAACCATCGGCAAATTGCGAAAGCACCACAGTCTCGAAGAACCAGGTGGTGTGCGCCAGATGCCATTTGGTGGGACTGGCGTCCGGCATGGATTGGACGCTGCGATCTTCCGCGCTCAACGGCGCGACCAATTCCTCACTCCGCGCCCGCACTTCTTTATAGTGCGCTGCCAAGGCTACGCCTTCCGTCCCGGCGACGGTGGCTTTCATTCCCATGGGAGACCGGCCCTTTCCGTCATGCAAGAACCCCCCGTGGCGGGAATGGTTCCGGATTATGGCAGGCTGAGTGAAATAATCGAGCGCCGAACGAAAGCCTATCTGCCTCGCTGCCCGATTTTGTCAGCAGTCTGGCGGCAGTACCCCGCAAAATCTTCCCCACCTTCGGACGCTTGCGCTCGTCGCATTAGGTGTAGGCTCATGCGGAACCTACCCTGGAATGGCGGGCTGCCAGGCGCAGGGGATGACCGACACAGTGGACAGCAACCGTGAAAGCTTCCAGCCGCACTCGGCGAGCGTGGCGGTGACCGGCGCTGCCCTGAAGGAATGGTTCGTGCGTGAGGTCCTGCCTTTGGAGGCAGCCTTGACGCAGTTCCTGCGCCACAACTGGCGCAACAAGAGCGATATCCCCGACCTGGTGCAGGAGGTCTATGCGCGTGTGTATGACGCCGCGCGCAAGGAAATGCCGGAACAGACGCGCCCCTTCGTGTTCACCACGGCGCACAATCTGCTCATAGACCGCGTGCGCCGCGAAAAGATCATCCAGATCGAAGCTGTGAGCGAGCTCGATACGCTGGCCATCGCCGCCGAAGATCCGGCGCCGGACAGAAGCGCGATCGCGCGCGACGAGCTGCGCCGCCTGCAGATCGCGCTCGACCGCTTGCCGCCGCGCACGCGAGAAGTCGTCACCATGCGCCGGATCGACGGCTTGTCTCGCGCAGAAATCGCCGAGCGCCTCGGTATCACCGAGGTCACCGTGAAGTGGCACCTGAACGAAGGCCTGCGCGCGCTTGCCGACGACCTCTATGGCGAAGCCGACGCGTTGAGGAACAAGTTATGAGCGCGGCAGAGATACAATCCCGCGCCGCGGACTTCGTGAACCGGCATCGCGATTCCGGCGAATGGACACCGGACGATCAGGCGGCATTGGATGCATGGCTCGCGGAATCTCCCGAACATGTCGTGGCCTACTGGCGTCTCGACGCCGCGTGGGAACGCACGCAACGTCTGGCGGCGCTTCGCCCGTCCAAACCCGAACATTCCCGCGGCCTCATCTGGCGCAACGTGCTGCGGTTCTCCGCCGCCGCCATCGTCATCGCCGCAGGAACGGGTGCGGCGTTCTACTTCTCCAAACCGTCCGCGCCGGAAGCGCGCCAATTCGCCACCGAAGTCGGCGCCCGCAAGACGATCAAGCTGCCGGACGGTTCGGAAATAGAACTCAACACCAATAGCGTGTTGCGCATCGCGCCCGGTCCCAATCCGCGCATGGCCTGGCTCGACAGGGGCGAGGCCTATTTCAAGATCCAGCATGACAGCGCCCATCCCTTCGTGGTGATGGCGCAAGGCCGCCGCGTGGTCGATCTCGGTACCGAATTTCTGATGCGCGCTGAACCCAAACGTCTGGAAGTGGCTTTGGTCGCAGGACGCGCGCAACTGGATTCCCCCAACGACCCGACGCAGGAGCCAGCTGTGCTCACGCCCGGCGATGTCGCCATCGCCACCGCCAACGCGATCAACGTCACCTCGAAATCGACCAAGGTCTTGTCGGACGAACTCTCGTGGCGACAGGGCTTGCTTGTCTTCAAATACACCACGCTCGAAGAGGCCGCCGCCGAATTCAATCGCTATAACCGCAAGAAGATCATCATCACCGATCCGAAGGTGGCAAGCCTCACCATTGTCGGCACCTTTCCGTCGAACGATGTCAGTGCCTTTACCGACGCAGCCCAGGCCATCTTCGGTCTGAAAATCGAAAACCGTAACGGGGAAATCGCCATCAAGCGCTGAGTTCGCTCATCGCCATGCCATCCGCGGGCTCACGTCCGCATAGAGGGGGAAAATGCAAACGTCTGGATTTCTCAAATCAGCCTTCCTGGCAAGCGCCGCAACATTTGCCTTTGCCGCCGCGGCGTCAGCCGGAAATTTCAACATCCCCGGCGGAGATCTCGCCTCCGCCCTCAACGCCTATACCGAGCAATCCGGCGTCTCCCTCATCGTATCGGGCGAGGCCGTGCGCGGCGTGCACACTCGCGGCGTCAGCGGTTCCCTCAATAGCGATGAAGCGCTCTCACGTATTCTCGACGGCACCGGCTTCATCATGCAGCGCCGCGCTTCCGGCGCCGTCACGATCATGCGCGACCAGCGAAGCGAAATCGCCGACATCCAGATTGCGCAAGCCACGCCTTCGCACGCATCGGTGGAGACGGTGACCGTCACGTCGTCGAAGCTGGGCGGGGCCGATGTGCAAAGCGTACCCATTGCCATCACCGCGCTCAGCCAGGAACAGCTGACGGCGACCCAAACCGCAGGCGGTCCCGATCTCATCAAGCAGGTCCCGAACCTGACCTTCACGAAGACGAACTTCACTGGCTATTCGATCCAGATCCGCGGCATCGGTACCCAGGCCATTTCTGTCACCACCGACCCCGCCGTGGCGGTGGCCTTCAACGACACGCCCTTCATCCGCAATCACTTCTTCGAACAGGAATTCTTCGACGTGGCGCAGGTCGAAGTGCTGCGCGGCCCGCAAGGCACGCTCTATGGCCGCAACGCAACGGCGGGCGTGGTGAACCTGATCTCGGCAAAACCCAGCGACCAGTTTGAGGCGATGGCGTCGGGCGACATCGGCAACTATCAGAACCGGCGTGTCGAAGGCATGATCAATCTGCCGATCGTCGACGATCGTGTCGATCTGCGTGTGGCGGGAGAATGGACCAAGCGCAAAGGCTATTCGTTCAACGAAACCACTGACAAGGCCATCGACGGCCGGGATCTGTGGTCTACGCGCGTAACGCTCGGGCTCAAGCCTCTGCCCGGATTGAACGCCTATCTCGTTTGGGAGCACTTCCAGGAAGACGATGATCGCGTCCGCTCGGCAAAGCAGCTGTGCAAAAAGGATCTCGGCCCCACGGTCGTGGATGGTCTGGACCTTGCAACGACGGGCAACCCGAATTTCTTCCAATCGTGGCTGAGCCAGGGCTGCCTGCCGGCGTCATTCTACTCACCGGAGGCATTCCAAACCCCGAACGGACAATCTCTCCCCTTCGTTGCGGCGGGTGAATTCATATTCAACGGTGCCGGCGGAAGCGCGGCCAATGGATTTCTGCTGAACCAGATCGACCCCTATGCCAGCACGACGCAATCCACCAACCTGCGTAACATTCAGTCGGCCATCTCTCCGACTTATAAAGCCAGGAACGATGTGTTCGAGTTGAACGCCGATTACGAACTGACACCCGAGCTCACCTTCACATCGCAGAGCGCCTACAACCAGGATCTCCTGCGTTCCACAGAAGACTTCAACCGGTTCAACACCGCTCCTGGCCTGTTCGGAACGCTTGGCGGCCCCAACAGCCTGACGCCTGGCGGGGTCTATTGCGATCCGCAGGTCGGATGTTCGGATAGGATGGTGGCCGAAGACTTGTCGCAGGAACACGCCTGGCAATTCAGCCAGGAATTCCGGCTGGTTTCACATTTCTCCGGACCGCTTAACTTCAGCGTCGGTGCGAACTATCTGCGCTATTCGACGATTGAAGACTACTACGTCTTCTTCAATCTGGTCTCTGCCATCGAACAGCTCTCGAACGGCCAGGGACCATTCGATTTCACCACGTGCCATCCCAATTCGGGCACGCCCTTCGTCATCAATCCCGTTCCGGCGACATCGGGTCTCGCATTCGGCTTTCCGGGTTACTATCCTTCCAATTTCGGTTGCGGTTTCGGCGGTGGCGGCAGAATTGGCACGTATATCGATCCCAATCCGATTACCGATCTCGACGGGAACGGCCACAACTACTTCCGCAGTGAAAACCCCTACAATCTCAATTCCTGGGCAGGCTTCGGCGAGGCCTACTATCAGCTCGCGTCAGATGTGAAGGTGACCGGCGGATTGCGCTTCACCGACGACAAAAAGACGTTCAAGAATATTCCGAGCTGGGTGTTCCTTGTCGGCGGCGGATATCCCGTTTTGAACACCGTGCGTCAGGAGTGGAAAGAGGTGACGGGGCGTTTCAATGTCGACTGGACGCCCAAGCTCAATTTCACCGATCAGACGCTTCTCTACGCATCTTACGGCCGAGGCTATAAAGGCGGCGGTGCCAATCCGCCCGGTCCCACCCCGAATGAATTCAGCTCGCAGTCGTTTCTCACGCATCCGGCGACATTCGATCCGGAATTCGTCAACGCCTTCGAACTGGGAACGAAAAACACACTGCTGGACGGGGGTATGACGCTGAATGCCGACGTGTTCTATTACGACTACAAGGGTTATCAGATTTCGCAAATCGTCGATCGCACATCGATCAACCTGAACATCGATGCAAAGGTAAAAGGCGTCGAAGTCGAAGGAACGTGGGAACCTATCCCCGGCCTCAGGTTCAATTTTGCGGGCGGTTATGAGGACGGCACGATCAACGACGGACAGTCCGCCATCGATCTGATTGACCGTACCGCCGGTCACACCGATTGGATGGTGGTAAAGCCGTTCCCGACCTCCACGTCCAATTGCATCTTCCCATCATGGGTCGTGCGCGAGTTGATCCTGAACAATCCCCAAGGCGTCGACGACTCCGCCGTCTTCAACGGCTTCATCGATGCCTGCGATGCGGCATATGGTGCCGGAAAAGGACTCTTTGGCGACGGTTATGATCACAACCTCACCGCTTTCGGCGTGACCGGCTTCGATGCGAGCCAGTCGCCGAACAACGGCGAAGGATTTGCGAAAGATCTGGGCGGAAACAAGCTGCCCAATACGCCGCCCTTCACGTTGTCTTTTGGCGCGCAATACACGATGCCGGTCACGGATAATTGGGCGGCCACCCTGCGTGGAGATTTTTACTGGCAGGGTAATTCCTATGCCCGCATTTTCAACGACAAGCCCTACGATCAGTTGCACGGCTACTCGACCGCCAACATCGCCTTGATTTTGACAAGCGGCGACGGTTGGCAGGCCATGGGCTATGTGAAGAACGTCTTCGACAAGACGGCCATCACCGGCGCGTTCCTCAATTCCGACGATACGGCGCTCACGACGAACGTGTTCCTGACCGATCCGCGCCTCTTTGGCGTGCGTATCACGAAGAATTTCTGAGGGGGAAACGATGAGCGAATTGATCGTACAGACAGACAATCACGAAACGATCCGCTGGCGGCTGCTGATGGGCGCTTCCGCGATGGTGCTGACGTCATACCTTTCGTCCACGGGCGCGGTGCACGCATCCGACAAGGAACAGCCGATGATCTGGCTGGAAGTGGATGGCCAATTCGCCAATCAAACGGCGAACAGCGACTCTTTCATTCCCCCTTTCGTGCAGGTTTCACCGTTCGGCGAGGGGGCGGAGTTGGCCAGAAAGCGTCCGCCTTCGGGTTGGGACGAAGGCGGAAAGATCACGTTCGAGCCCGCCGATTCCGATTGGCTTCTGTCGCTCGGCGTGCGTTACGGCAAGAGCAGCCGGGACAAGGCGCGCAACCAATACACAAAGCAGACCGGCGGATACTGGAGCAAATATTACACCGCCCTTCAGAGCGTCAGAGCCGCAAGCAGCGAAAAGCATCTCGTCTTGGATTTCCAGGCCGGCAAGGACGTTGGCCTGGGCGTATTCGGGCAGCACGGAAAATCGGCCGTCAGCCTGGGCATCCGCTACGCGCAGTTCAGCTCTCGCAACAACGTGACGATGAGGTCTATCACGGCAGCGGTTCCGACTTCGTACTACATCTTCCACGCCGGCTTCGACGCCAAACGCGATTTCAACGGCATCGGTCCGTCTCTATCGTGGGATGCGTCGTCCGATCTCGTCGGAAATTCTTCCGCCGGCCGCATTACATTGGATTGGGGCATCAATGGCGCGGTCCTGTTCGGCCGGCAAAAGGTGAAAGTCCATCACCACAAGACAGGTCAATATCAGGAAGAAACGGCCAAATATTATCCGTCGCTGCGCACAACCGTGTATCAGACCTCGGCATCGCCGGAGAGAAGCGAAAGCGTTACCGTTCCCAATCTCGGCGGCTATGCAGCGCTTTCTCTTCGCTACAGCAAGGTGAAAATCACCTTGGGCTACCGGGTAGA
>DASZRY010000124.1:0-35376 GCA_035548975.1 Rhizomicrobium sp. | reverse complement strand
AGCTTCGAAGATGTGACCGTTACCGTTTCCACCGAGGGACGCGGCGCGGCCTGCGCCAGCTGAAGCGGGGAAATATCCGCCGCAGACGAGCGCTGTTTGGGCACAATGCCGATTGCGCCCGACGGATCGCGCTGCGTCGTGAAGCCGGTACCTTCCAGCAGGTGCAAGAGCGCCTCGCCCGGCGGCAAATCGCCCTTCACGCCGTTGGAATGAATGCCCCTGATCGCTTCATTGGATACGATCAGCGGTGTGCCGGTTTGCGCTGTGTAGGCATCGAGCGCTGCTTCCAGGGATCCTCCCGAAATATCGAACGGGCGCGCAGCCGCGGACGCAGAAAAGACCGCGGCAAGTGCGCTGCCCAGTAGCAGATTTTTCAGATGAACCGGTGTCATGTTTCCCCCTATTAGAGCGCGCCGCGCACGCCATGAATTCGTTTGAATGTCCTTCAGCGTGAAATGACCGTTCGTTGCCGCCCGTCCTCGACATGAAGCCCGAGAACGGCCTGTGTGAGCCGGATGAACGCCATCACGTCGTTCTTCGGAAATGCGCCATTGATGGTCAGCGATGCGGCCTCATCTCCAACGACAAGTTGATGGCTGTTGTAGCGGTTGAATTCGGCGGCCGCGTCGGCCAGCGTCGTGTGATGGAAGATCAGCATTCCCCTGCGCCAGCCCAGTTCGTTTGCCAGGTCTTCGCGCGGCCTGGCTCTCACGGTGATCGCGTGAGGCGTGGCGACCAAAACGTCGCCTGCCGCAAGCTGCAGCGGTTGCGCGCGCGATGCGGGATCGGATGAATCGAAGCCGACCTTGCCCTCCACAACCGCCACTTCCAGCCGCGCGGGATCGTGGCGGATGAGAAATTCCGTGCCGATGTCGGTAACGCGGTGACCGGCGGCCATCACGACAAAGGGCCGCGCCTCGTCATGCGCCACCTTGAAAAACGCCTCGCCCTTGTCGAGCCAGACGGTGCGCTGCTTTGCAGTGAGCAGCACGCGCACCGATGTGGCGGTGTTCAGTTCGATGCGTGTGCCGTCGCGCAAAGCCAGCGTCTTGCTGCCGCCGATTTGCGTGGAATAGGTCTCGGATGGGGGCGGTGCAAAGTCGATGGTTGCCGCGCCGATGACGCCGGCGATTACGAGCGCCGCGGCAGTTGCGGCGAGAAAGGGTATCGCGGATTTTCGCGGCTTTTCCCCTCCTCCCCGCTGCGGTTTGCGCAACGCCTGCAGGCGGGAGGTTTCCGCGTAAACCGCCTTAAGCCTCCAATAGGCCGCGCGATGCGCCGCTGACTGGGCAAGCCAATCGTCGAGCGCCTTCCGATCTTCCTCACACCACCCTTCGGAATGCGCGCGCACCAGCCAGGTTGCGGCGTCCGAATTGATCTCTTTCGCGCCTGGCTCACTCATTGTTTGCCCCGCGTGTCGGCCGGTTCGCCGTAGAGCATGTCGGCAAGCTGGCAAACGGCTTGCGCCATGTGCTCCGTCACCATGCGTTCCGATATACCCATGCGCTGCGCCACTTCCGCGCGCGAGAACCCTTCGAGGCGTTTGAGTGTGAAGGCTTCCCGGCAACGCGGCGGCAAACGGTCCAGCGCATCCTGCAGGCGGCGCAGGACATCGCGCGCGATCGTGCTGCGTTCAGGCCCCGGTTCGTCGATGGCAACTCCAAGCGCATCGAGATCGGACACGGCATCGATCGGCACCACATGTTCGCGCCGTACGCGATCGATCAGAAGATTGCGTGCCGTCGTCAGCACGAATGGCTTGGCGCGCTCAGGAATTCCGTTTTCGGCAGCGGTCAGTACCTGGGCATAGATTTCCTGCCGGAAATCTTCGATGTCGGCCTTGTTGCGCCAGTTCTGGTGCAGGAAGCGCATCAACATGGACTCCAGCGGCAAAACCTCGCGCACGAACCAAGCCTCCACTTCGGACGCGTTCATGGGCGCATCCAATGCGTTGCCCCGTTCTTCACGGCTGGTTTCCGATGTCTTGTCGGCCATCGCCAGCTGTTCCCGGCCTAAGGGTCAGGTTCGTGCGAACCTCGGCCTATAGGACGAAGCCCGCGCGATGAGGGGAAGGTGGGAGGTCCGAAAAATTTAATTGCGCGATCTAGCCGCGCCGGCGGCCTTGCAAGGGGCGAACCGGGCCGGGCAGAGCCCTTTCCGCTTCGTCTTCGAGGCGCGCCTCGTTGCGATGCAAAAAAACGGCCGCCGAAATGAGCAGCAAAACAGCGGCGCATAACAGCGCGATCCATAGCGGCCGCGCCACATGGTGCGCCGCCTTTCCGATCCAGTATGGACCGAAACCGAAAACCGCTGTCCAGGCGATACTGCCCAACGTCGCGGCACTCAAGAATCGCCGCCACGTCATCTGGTTCGCACCCGCCAGAAACGCAATCAGCCCGCGCAGCACCGGCAAAAAACGGACGAAGAAAACCATCGTCGTGCCGTATTTCACGAACAGATACTGGCCGAGTTTGATGCGCCTTTCATGCAGCCCGATATATTTGCCGTGATGGGTGAGAAGCCAGAAACCCACCCAGGTTCCCAGAAGAAAGCCCAGAATGTCGCCCAGCACAGTGCCTGCGATGGTGGCGCCGACCAGAACATAGATGTTCAGCTTGTGCGTTGTGCCCGCATATATGGCGGATGCGATAAGCGCCGTCTCGCCGGGAACGGGAATTCCGAAACTTTCGATGAAATTCAGCGCGACCACGACCCCATATCCGTAGGTTACGATCAGATGTTGTATTTCGTGGTGCGAAAGGAACATGCGCCCCCAAAGGTGCCGCAATTCGGTTTCCAGGTGCGGGATCCGCCGCACCGGGGGTCTATATATAAGGAGCGGCCCGGACGCAAAGCGTTGACCGCCGGGCGGTTGCAGCCTCAGATAGCGCCTCGAAATTCAGAAAGCGAAAAGCCCGATGCGCGTTTGGGAATTGGAAAAATCCTTCGGAATCGAAAACTTGCGGCTTGTGGACAAGCCGGGGCCCAAGGCGGGAAAGGGCCAGATCGTCGTCGGAATGAAGGCGGCATCGCTCAACTATCGCGATCTTCTGACTGTGAAAGGAATGGGCGGGGCCGGCCTTCCCCTCATTCCATTTTCCGATGGTGCAGGCGTGGTGGAAGAAGTGGGCGAAGGCGTGACCCGTTTCAAGGTCGGTGACCGCGTATGTCCGCTATTTTTCCAGTCCTGGATTGATGGACCGGTGACCGCGGAAAGCCGAAACGAAGCGTTGGGCGGTTCCGCGCCCGGCGTGCTGCAGGAGCACATGCTGCTCGACGCAGAGGGTGCGAGCAGGATTCCAGACTACCTATCATTTGAAGAAGCGGCGACGCTTCCCTGCGCAGGGCTCACGGCCTGGCGCGCAATCGTGGACGAGGCGCCGATCAAGGCCGGCGACACAATACTGGTGCAGGGCACAGGTGGGGTTTCCATCTTCGCGCTGCAATTTGCCAAGGCGATGGGCGCAAAGGTGATTGCGACCTCGAGCAGTGACGAGAAGCTTGCGCGCGCCGGTAAACTTGGCGCCGATTACCTCGTCAACTACCGTGCCACGCCGGATTGGGGAAAGAAGGCGCTGGAGCTGACCGGCGGGCGCGGCGTGGATGTCGTGGTCGAGGTCGGCGGAGAGAAGACAATTTCACAATCGCTGACGGCTGCGCGCGTGGGCGGCGCCATTGTCGTTATCGGCGTGCTCAGCGGATTTTCAGAGAACATCCCCATACCGATCCTGTTCAGCAAGAATTTGCGCATGATCGGCATCAGTGTAGGCAGCCGCGCGGAATTCGAAGCCATGGCCGCTGCGATGGACAAGTGGAAGCTCAAACCCGTGGTGGACAAGACCTATCCGTTCGCAGAAGTTCCCGCTGCGCTGGAGCACATGCAATCGGCTACGCATTTCGGAAAGATCTGCGTGACCTTCTGACTATTCCGGCTTGCGGAATTTCAGCACGAACTGATCTGTGTGGCCGCGGATCGACGGATCGAAGATCGCCGCCGTGTGCGTGTCGCCGGGATTGTGCAACACATCGCTTTCGGCCTCGAGCACAAAGCCCGCCGCTTCGACCTCCTTCGTGACCGCGGCTTTATCGATGCGATGGAGCGTTTCGGTATCCCGCAAACCGGAGCCTTCCGCGGCCGCATGGTCTATCACAATATAGACACCGCCGGGTTTGAGCGCGTTGAAGACGGCCCTGTTGACGACCGCAAGATCGATGCCCTTGGCAAAACTATCGTGCAGGTCGTGATAATTCTGCGAGGTCCAGACGACATCGAGGGGTACGGGCGCGGTAAACTTTTCCAGCGGCTGATGCACGATGCTGACGTTGGGGAAATTGACATTCTCCGGCGGTATTGAACTTTTCAGTTTTGCGAGCAAATCGTCGAATTCGGACGGATAGAACGCATAAACATGCCCAGTCTTTCCGACTGCTCCGCTGAGCAGACGGGTGAAATATCCACCCTTCGGTGTGCCGCCGGGAACAAGTTCGGCGACCTTATCGCCCTGCTTTATTCCCGCGAATGCCATTGTCTCCCCCGGCTTGCGATTGGCATCGCGTTCCTTGTCCATCTCCGGCCGAAGGGGATTGTTCACAGCAGTCTCGATATTTTGAGGCAAGGTCTGCGGCTCCGCCGCGAATGCGGCACTTGCTATCAACATCGCTCCGCAAAGCGCGATTGCGCACCTTGAAATCATCGCCGTCCTCCCATTCAACATTTGAGAAGCATAGCGCCCGCAAACCGCAAAATCACTCGCGGAGCGCGCCTCGCAGCAGGAGCCGGTAGATGCGATCCGAAAGCGATCGAGGGCGACTGAGTTGCATCCTTGCAAGGGCGGCTTCTTCGCCTCCGCTCAAGCCATTTGCCGCCAGCCGCAGAAGCGAAAACGGCGATTGAACAGCATTTTGCAGGTGTTCCAGCGCCGGGAGCAGCCGTTGCTCGACAGCATTGAAATCGCTTCCGAAGGGGAATGCAGGCAGATGACCGGCCTCGCGAAACGGCTTCAAGGCACGCTCAATGCGCTCGGGCGTATTTTCACGATATCGTGAGGGAATCTCATAATTCTTCGCAATCTTGCCCGCCTCCTTTGCCTGCCGCAACAATTCATCCTGGAACCGGGAAGCGGTTATGTTCAGCATCGCTGCAATCGTCTCCGCGTCGCTGCGCCCGCGCAAATCCGCAACTCCATACTCGCTCACAACGGCATCGCGCAGGTGCCGCGGGATCGTTTCGTGACCGTAGGACCACCGCACATTCGAGGTTGCGCGCGCACCGTGGCCTCTCGTTGAATTCAGCGTCAGAATCGCCCGCGCATCAGGGAGCGCAAAAGCCTGCGCAAAAAAATCATATTGTCCGCCGACGCCGCTGACCACGCGTCCATCTTCGAGACCGTCGGAAATCGCCGCACCCAGCAATGTCACCATCATCGTGCTGTTTATGAAGCGGGCGCCTACGCGTTGTGTGCGCTTTATATCTTCGCCTTCGTAGAGCTGATTGGTGAATGAAATTGGCCGCATCCTGATCTTGCTGCGCAAATTCTCCGGCATCTCGCGCAGAGCGCGATAGAACGACTTCGGACCGAGAAAGAAGCCGGCGTTCAGCAACGCACCGTCGACTTCACGTTTCAATACGCCTGCATCGATCAATTGCAGAAAAGCCGAGACCAGCATTTCGCTCAGGCCGTGCAGGCCTATCTCGAAAGGCGCAAGATGCCCGTCCGCATCGGGCGATAGCGCGCCCAACGCTCTCCTGAACGTGTCATTGCCGCGATGACGCAGGATCAACGCTTGCGCCACGGCATCGCCGTCCTTGCCGATGCCGATCTGCAGCGTGCCCCCGTCGGGCACCAGCCGTGCGGCGTGAAGCCCGATGGCATATTCGGCATAGCCGATGGGCTCGTGCGGCGGGGCAAAAAGCGAAAATTCCGTGGACGGACTTTCAAGAATGTAGTCGAACGTTTCCCCCGGCAAATCGGCCTCGCCCGTCATGAAAGGCAATTCCGCGTTCACTTGGCCGGTCACGAGAAAGTTTGCCCGGCCCCGGTCTCGTGCGCGAAAGAGATCGAGCGTGATGTCGGTGTTGCCGGAGAGGCTGTAGCGGCCATTCCGCTTGGCCACCAGCTGCGCAATTACGTTGACACCGCGTTCGATCAGGTAACGGGAGGCATGGGTATAATTCGCTGAAATATAGCTCTGCTGTGCGAGGGGCACGCGCAGCCACTGACCTGCGAGAAAAAAGAATTCATTGACCTCGATATTCGCCGGCAGCGATCCAGTTCTTAGCGCCTTTGCATAGTCGAGGCCGGGCCAGTCCCCGAACAGCCGCTCAATCACCGGCTCCAGAAAGCGACGTTCGAGCACGTTCTTGTAGTGCGGTTTTTCAAGCGTAAGCGCCGTGAAGATCGTCAGATGGATGGACGGATCGGCTGCCGCGCGCGCATAGAGCGCGTTGGCGATATGCGGCGCCTTGCCGAGGCCCAACGGCAGTCCGAGTACGATCTTCTTGCCAACCTTCGCCACGATTGCGTCTGCAATCGCATGTGCATCGGCAAGGATATGCGGACGCGCTGTCATGCAATCAGGTTGCGCCCAGCTTGGCCTCGGCGGCGCCGAACAAACCCTTGCCTGGCACGTGATTGATTTCGAGACGGATACCATCCGGATCTTCGAACAAGACCGAATAGTATCCCGGGGCCCAGTAGTCCTCCTGAGGCCCATGCACGATGGTTGCCCCCAACGTCTTCAGGAATTCATAGGCTTCATCGACATCTCCGCGTTCGCGCGCGCGGAAACAGATGTGATGCAAGCCTGTGCGCCGCTGCACGAAGCGTTCTTCCGCATGGGCGGGGTCCGCCGCCATGATTCCAACAGCCGTGCGTCCACCGACGCAATAGAAGTTGCCTTCCATGTCGAGGACCGCGCGCAAGCCCAAAAACGGCAAAAGCTTGCCGTAGAATTCGCGCGCACGGGGATAATTTCCCACCGTGAGATAGACATGCGCGACGCCGTTGATTTCCATAGCCCCCTCGCCTCTTCAAAACGGGAGGAGTCTGCCGCAAGGCGCTTACAAATAAAAGCGCGCCGCAAACTGGAATTGATTGTCAGTCTGGCTGGGAGAGAGTTCCACTATGGCGCGCTGGGGGCGCCTGGAATTCACGCTGATGAATTCGCCTGTCAGCCGTAGCCACTCCTCGGGAAGCCAGGTGGCGGCAAGCGTAAATGCATGTCCGTCTTCGCTGGTGGCGGATGGGCCAAACGGCGTTTCGGTGCGTGTCTGGAAGATGTCGGCGCGCGCAGCCAGACGCCATTCCTGGTGTTCCCAGCCGATCAACGCGTAAACGGCCTTGAACGTCGTTTCGATTTCGAAATCCTCGAATGGTTCAACTGCCGTATATCCCGACAATCCCTGCGCCATCAGTGTGAATTCATCGTAGCCGGTGCGAAGTCCGCCGCTCCAGAATGTCGTTTCCCACGCATATTGCTCATTCATTTCCGCGTTGTACCGGCCGCGATTATCATAGCGCGTCACGTCGACATGACCGAGACCGGTCTCATCCCACGAAGCCTGCGCGTACCAGCCGACCTTGTGGTCGATTTCCGCGAACAATTGCGATTGATAGGGGATGGGCTCGCCGAAAAATATCGCAATCGCATCCGGTTCGCGCGTATGTTCGAGCAAGCCGGCCGGACGGTCGTCCAGTGTCCAGCCCCTGTGAGCCATTATGACGCCCGCCGGATCGTTGAAGCCGAACAATGCGCCTGTCACGCTGAAGCTGCGCGCTTCGCTGCGCCATTCCAGCCTTGCCTCGCCGCCGATGGTGCGCAATTCGTCGCCGATCCAGGAATTGATCGCCGACGGCGTCAACGTCCAGTAGCTCGTCCATCCGACTTCGGTGTTCTCGAGCGAAATCGCGGGAAAAAAAGCGCCCGCCTTCACCGACCATCGCCAATTGCTCGTCGAGACCGGACGGTAGCGCACATAACCCTCCAGAATGTCAGCCGCAAGGCCATGATCGGGGTCGGAGCGCAACACGACAACGCTCGAAAGCTCGCCGGTGAACTGCGCGCGCGCCTGAAGCGCAAGTTCGGAAACGTGCACGCCAGGCGATTCATCTTCGGAGCCATAACGCAACTTGCCCAGCCCGCCGTCGAGATAGGACACCTCGTTGGACGGTGCGACGAGCCGTAAATCTCCATATCCGTCGAAGCTGAAATCAACGGCGGCAGCATTCGTCGCAGTCAGTGCTGCGCAGAGAAAAGCAATGTAGACGAGCAAGGTCCTCATGCGGCATCGCTCCGCAAATCCGCTGCCAGCGGCAGAACGATTTCAACCCGCGTGCCCACGCCCGGCACACTGTAAATCGCAAGTGTCCCGCCGTGCTGTTCGACAATCGCCTTGGCGAACGGCAGGCCCAATCCCGTTCCCTGATGCTGCCCGTCGAGCGCGGAGCGCAAGCGATGGAAGGGCCGCACGACCATCTCGACATCTTCGGGTTGCATTCCGACGCCGGTGTCTTCGACGGCGAGCCGGACCTGATCGCGGGTCCGCGCGGCCGTCACAGATATACGCCCGCCCTTCGGCGTGAATTTGACCGCATTATGCAACACTCCATGAACGGCGGAGCCAAGCTTTCCCGCATCGCCCGCAAATTCCGGAATCGCCGCAATATCGTCGGCCACGCGCAGATCCACGCCATTCTTCTCGACCATCGGCTTCAGCAACGTCGCGCTGTTCCGCACCAGCGTGACAAGCGAAACGGGCTTGAGAGCGATCTCCATGCGTCCCGCTTCGAAGTCTGCAAGATCGAGCATCTTTGCCACGAGCGACAGAAGATGCTGTCCGCTATTGACGATGTCCGCGGCGTATTCCGCATAGCGCTTTACGCCGATTGGCCCGAGCACCTCCTGGTGCAGCATCTCGCCGAAGCCTACGATTGCATTCAGCGGCGTGCGCAGTTCATGACTCATATTTGCAAGGAATTGCGATTTTGCCTCATTGGCCTTCACCGCTTCGTTACGTGCTACTTCCAGACTCCCGATGGCAGACGTCAGCGCCGCCTCGCGTTCGGCGATGGATTCGGTCATATTGATAAGGGCATCGGAAAGATGACCCAGTTCGTCGCGCTGTTTAAGCCTGTCGGGCCTTGTGTAGTCACCGCCGGCAATGCGCCGCGCGACAGCCGCCAGCTGTTCCAGCGGTTGCGAGAACGTGCGCACGATCAGCATCGATCCGATCAACGCCAGAACAAGCGCGCCCGCAACCACTGCAAGAATGGGCTTGGCGATAGCCAGATAGGGCGCGAGCGCCTCATCCAAGGGATAGTCCAGAATCACAAACACCGGCTCGCTGTTCGGCGCAGTCTTGAGCGGTGCCGTCACCGTAAGAAATTCGCGCTTGTGTGATTTTGCAACGCTGGCTTCCACAGCGTCGCGGCTCGGCAATGTGACGTTGACGTAGTCGCGTGTCTGGGCCACCACTTTCCAGGCGCCGTTCCTGCCGCGCGTCGCCAGAGCGACGGATCGTTGCTCCACGCTCATCGTCCGCAACTTGTCCAGCAGCGCGTTGTCCACCGGAATGCAGGCAGCGATAAACGCGATGGGAACTGGCGCCAATACCGGTACAGCCACGATCCAGTAAACGCGTCCGTCGAGCGTGGCCAGCGCCGTTGCTCGATCGTTCGTGGCCGCGTCGGCCAAAAGGCCCGAATACCGGAATGCACCGCTGCGTTCGAACGGCGCCCCCGTATCGGCTGCGATTTTGCCGTCGAGGCCGATCAGCAACATGCGCGTGGCGCCGATCCGATGGCCGTGATTGCGCAAGGCCGACAATTCAGTGTCGTAGTCGTGCTGCGCTATGGCCTGCCGCAGGGCGTAGTCAAGCGAAAGAACTTCCACACCCTCCGTTGCGCGTTCCGAGAGCACGTTTAGCTGACGCGTGAACACGGCTGCTTCCGTCGTCAGCTCAAGTTTGCCCTTCTCGACCAGCGAATGCCGCAAATAGACGTAACCGATTGCCGCGCTCAGAACCTGCACGCCGATCAGCGTGACGATCAGGAACAGGGCGAGGCGCCGGCGGAACGTCATGGCCTCAATAGTCCTGACTGTGCGAATGCTTCATGCCGGGCATCGTCCCACCGAGAAGCGGCACGGAAAGCGAAAGATTAGCGCTTCCGCCTACGACCTGAAGATCGGCGGAAGGTGGAGCGCGCCCCGGCGCAAGCCTTGGGTGCCAGACGCTCGCGCGATAGGCGCCATCGGGCACGTTTTCAATGTGTGCGCGCCCCTGCGCATCCAGCGTCGCCACCCATGGCGTGTCGGCGACATAGACGAAGGCGACCATGTTATCGTGGATGTTGCAGCCGATTGCAGCGACACCTGCCTTGTCGAATACGACGGGCGGCGATTTTTCGCCTTGCCTGATCTCATACTCAAACTGTTTGACCGGCGAGAACGAATAAACCTGATGCATGGTCTGGTCGTTGTTGGCGAACACAACGCGGCCGCCGCGCCGGATCACGACCATCAGCGGAACGAACATCTGATTGCGCTGGTCGATTACGGCTTCTGACGGAATGTTCGTGGGACTGGGCGCCATGCCGTTTTTCGGCTCGAGACTCACAATTGCGCCTGCAGCGGGAGCGCCGTCTGTTGCCGTGATAGCAATATCCACCGTCGCGGCGGAGGCACCGCCGCGCACGCAGAAATACACCAGCACTAGGGCCGCAGACAGACTTCTCCGGGTCATGCCCGGAACTTACAACTGAAATAGTTACAGGCCTGTTTTCGCTGGGTTTATAAAGAGTAAACGGCATTGTCAGGAAACGGCCTCCCGCATAGCCTTCAGCTGCTTCGAGGGGACGGCAGGATGGCATTCTGGAACCGGCGCAAATCGGTCGACGCGGCCGCGCATCTTGCAGAAGAACACCGGCTCAAACCGACCCTCGGTTGGCCGCATCTGGTCGCCCTCGGTGTGGGCGCTATCGTGGGCACCGGCATCTACACCCTGACGGGAATTGGCGCAGGACTGGCAGGGCCCGCTGTTATCCTCTCCTTCGCACTTGCCGGTGTGGTTTGCGCCTGCGCCGCGTTGGCCTACGCCGAATTGGCGACGATGATGCCGGTGGCCGGCAGTGCTTACACCTACAGCTATGCCGTGATCGGCGAATTGATCGCCTGGATCGTGGGTTGGAGCCTGATCCTCGAATACACCGTCGTTTGCGCCGCTGTGGCGGTCGGCTGGTCGGCTTACGCAGCCGGAGTCATCCACTCGCTGCACCTGGGCATTTCCGATGCCCTTCTTTCGGGGCCGCAGGCCGGTGGCGCATTCAATTTTCCGGCTGTGCTGATCTCGCTTGCGGTGGCTGGATTGCTGGCGTTCGGCACGCGCGAGAGCGCAACGGTAAATTTCCTTCTCGTCGTCATCAAGCTTGTGGCACTGGCGGCATTCGTGCTTCTCGCCTTGCCCGCTTTCGATGGCGGGCACTTTACGCCATTTGCACCCAACGGCATCTACAAGCTCACTCCCGACGGACTGAAGCTCGGAATCGTACCGGCCGCGTCACTTATATTTTTTGCATTCTACGGTTTCGACACGATTTCCACCGCTGCCGAGGAAACGAAGAATCCCGGCCGCGATCTGTCGATCGGCATCGTAGGCTCGATGATCCTGTGCACGCTGATCTATATGATCGTGGCAGCCGCCGCGATCGGGGCTGCGCCTGTCGATAGCCTTGCAAAAAGCGCCGAACCGCTTGCCTATATCCTTCGCGAATTACAGCACCCGCTGGCGGCGAATTTGATCGGTGCTGCAGCCATTGTCGCGCTTCCGAGCGTCATCATGGCCTTCCTCTATGGCCAAAGCCGCATTTTCTTCGTTATGGCACGCGACGGCCTGCTTCCGCGCGCTCTGTCGCGTGTCAGTCCGCGCACCGGCACTCCCGTCCTGATGACCGTATTGACCGGCATCTGGGCCGCGATCATTTCGGGGTTGGCGCCGCTCAAGGCCATCGCCGAACTCGCCAATGCCGGAACGCTTTGCGCCTTCGTGGCGGTTGCGGTGTGCATGATGGTGCTACGCTTGCGCGAACCTGCGCGTCAGCGCGTCTTCCGCGCGCCGCTGTGGTGGCTGGTGGGACCTCTGGCAGTGGCGGGCTGTCTCTATCTTTTCGCCAACTTGCCCGCAAAAACTCAAATACTGTTCTTCGCGTGGAATGCGGCGGGCCTGTTGGTTTACTTCCTCTACAGCGTGCGCGCGAGCCGCCTAGCCGCCACCTACGTTTGATATATTCGGCTCGAATTTCGCTTGCGACGCAACTTCCTAACCTTGCATTAATAGCCCGCCGCATACGCTGCGCACATTGCCACTGCGCCGGAGACTGCCGAAACATGCCTGAACGAATGCCTCATGTGGGCGCGCAGTTGAACCCGGGAGAACTCGAAAATCCAACACTCGCTTTCCTTCGCGACTATTGGGAAAGGAAGCGCGGCAACCGCCGTATGCCCTCGCGCGCCGATATCCGGCCGTCCGAACTGCGCGAACATTTGGCTTGGGTCATCATGGCCGACGTGCTGAACGGCGGCGACGATTTCCGTTATCGCCTCATCGGCACGCTCGTCACCGAATATTTCCTCACGGAAGCCACGGGCAAGACAGTGAGCGAGTCATTTGCAAAGCTCGGCCCGGCTGTTACCCATGCGGTTCTGGCAGTGATGCGCACCACTGCGAAGGAACGAGCGCCGATTCACGCTTTCGGCGAGGCCGATGCGTTTGCCTCCGGTTATGAGGCGTTCGATGCCATCTTCCTGCCGCTTTCCGACGATGGGGAAACCGCCAACGTGATTCTGCACGCCTTCGTCTTCAACCGACCGGAAGTGCTGCTCGCCCGCCAGATTGCCAAGTCCAACGGCGGCCAGCTTCCACAGCGCGTCAAATCCCTGCCGGGAGCCGCTTAAATCCCTGTTTCGCTTGCCTAACGGGTGCCCGCTCCGCTAGCACTGCACTACGGGGGAGAAACCGCCATGGCTGCAGCCGAAGAAACCGGCCGAGCACCGCTCAAGACGCGTATCGGATGGGTAATCACCGCGTCCGCTGCGGGTACCGTTTTTGAATGGTACGACTTCTTCATTTTCGGATCTCTGGCTGCGATCATCGCCAAACATTTCTTTGCCAGCGCCGGAGACGTTCAAGGGTATATCTTCGCGTTGCTTACTTTTGCGGCCGGCTTTTTCGTGCGGCCGTTTGGAGCCGTGGTCTTCGGCCATATCGGTGACCGTCTGGGCCGCAAGCGGGCCTTCCTCGTCACTATCACGATCATGGGTCTTGCCACCTTCGCGGTCGGCTTCCTTCCCGATTACAACGACATCGGCATTCTCGCGCCATGGATACTGGTCCTTCTGCGCATAGCACAGGGTTTCGCTGTGGGCGGTGAATATGGCGGCGCAGCGATCTATGTCGCCGAACATGCCTCGCCTAAGAATCGCGGCCAGGCGACCGGATGGATTCAGGTTTCCGCTTCTCTCGGTCTCTTTCTCGCGCTCGGAATCATCTACGGCGCCCGCACGATCATGGGCGAAACCCAATTCGACGCCTGGGGCTGGCGGATACCGTTCCTTGTGTCGGTGCTGCTGCTCGGCATTTCGCTGTGGATTCGCCTGCAGCTCGACGAGTCCCCCGTTTTCAGGCGCATTCAGGAAGAAGGCGAGCTTTCGCACACACCGCTGTCAGAAGCCTTCCTGCATTGGCCCAATCTCAAACTGGTTCTGATCGTCCTGTTCGCCCTGCTAATGGGACAGGGCGTCGTCTGGTACACCGCCCAATTCTACACCCAGTTCTTCCTTGAGCGCGTGGTGAAGGTCGAACCGGCAACGGTCAATCTGCTCATCATGATCATCACGCTCGTTTCGGCTCCGCTGCACATGGCATTCGCCACGATCTCCGATCGCATCGGCCGCAAACCGGTGATGCTGTTTGGACTTGGTTTGGCTGCCGTAAGCCTGTTCCCAGGCTTTCATTTGCTCACGCAAGCGGTCAACCCAGCACTCGTATCCGCCTCGATCACTTCGCCCGTCATCGTCAGCGCCGATCCTGCCGGATGTTCGCTCCAGTTCGATCTCATCGGCAAGGCGCAGTTCAAGACGTCGTGCGACATCGCGCGCTCCGCGCTCACAAAAATGGGTGTGCCCTACCATACGGAAGACGCCGAACCCGGATCGCGCACGATCGTGCATGTGGGAAGCCTGCCGGTCGAAAGCCTCGACGGACAAAACCTCTCGCCCGCCGAACTTGAAAAGCAGCGCGGCTATTTCGAGAACGCCCTGCGCGATGCGCTGCGGGCGACGGGCTATCCGCCGTCCGCTGCTCCGGATTCCGTCGATACGATGGGAGCCCTGGCTGCACTGCTCATTTTCATTGTCGCGGCGGCGGCGCTTTACGGACCGCAGGCCGCGACGCTGGTCGAGCTGTTTCCCGCCCGAATCCGGTATTCGGCGATGTCAGTGCCTTACCACGTCGGCGTCGGCTGGTTCGGGGGCTTTTTGCCCGCGACAGCGTTCGCCATCGTGGCCGCAACCGGAAACATCTACGCGGGACTTTGGTATCCCGTGATCATCTCAGGCATAGGGTTTCTGGTGACGCTGTTCTTCCTACCCGAAACGAAGGGACGAAACATTTCGGCATGAACAGCGGTCAGAAAATCAATTGACCTCGATTGGCACGCCGGGATCGTTTTTCGTCGCGTGAATCACAAGCGAGCTCTTCACGCTCGCCACGTTCTTCGCCGCCGTCAGCGTGTCGGTGATGAAAGTCTGGAAAGAGGAAAGATCCTTCGCAACCACCTTCAGGAGAAAATCGACCTCGCCGGACAGCATGTGGCACTCGCGCACCATCGGCCACGCACGCACCTGCTCTTCAAATTTTTTGAGATCCGCTTCGGCCTGGCTCGACAGACCGACAAATACAAATCCGGACACTTCGAAACCTAACAGCTTGCCGTCCAGATCGGCGTGATAGCCTTTTACGTAGCCGGCCTTCTCCAGGGCGCGCATGCGCCTTAAACACGGAGGGGCGGTAATCTTGGCTCGGCGGGATAGTTCTACGTTGGTGATGCGTCCGTTTGATTGAAGTTCGGACAGGATGCGCATGTCGATGGAGTCGAGTTTGTGATGTTCCATATTGAGGAAACCCTGAATTTTAGACACCGTATTATACCGCCGGACAGGTGGTAATTAGCAATAATATTTCGACTGTGCATTGCATCAATTCACAGCGGTTGGTGAATGCGTACGATTCGGTCTGGCGCCGAAATTCGGCAACCTTCGAAGCCTAATGTTTACAAGGAAAACCCAGTACCTCCATGGTCTTCCGGCGCTCACTTGACCTTTCGTCCGCCTCTCCCGATATGAGCTAGGCAATCCGCCGAAAAATGCCGAGGGGGCAAGCCGCGCGGTCCCGCGGGGAGCAACCCTTGCCCCAATCATGGGATAGTCATGCCGCATGCCGAACCATCGAAAGTCGTGATTCTGGGCAGTGGTCCGGCCGGATGCACAGCCGCCATTTATGCGGCTCGCGCCATGCTCGAGCCCGTCCTGATCGGTGGCATCCAGCCAGGCGGCCAACTCACCATTACCACTGAGGTCGAAAACTATCCCGGCTTTGCGGAAGCCATACAGGGCCCCTGGTTGATGGAGCAAATGCAAGCGCAGGCGGAGCATGTTGGAACGAAGATGGTTTCCGACACCATCATCGCTGCCGACCTTGCACGCCGTCCATTCACGCTCGTCGGCGATTCTGGCGCGCGCTATTCCACCGAAACACTCATCATTGCGACCGGGGCGCAGGCAAGCTGGCTCGGACTGAAATCCGAAGAGGAATTCAAGGGCTTCGGCGTATCGGCCTGCGCGACATGCGACGGCTTTTTCTTCCGTAACAAACGCGTTGCCGTCGTGGGAGGCGGCAATACGGCGGTCGAGGAAGCGCTCTTTCTCACCAACTTCGCCGACCACGTGACGCTCATCCATCGCCGCGATGCTTTGCGAGCCGACAAGACGAATCAACTCCGCCTGACCGCGCACAAGAAGGTCAGTGTCCTTTATGACACGGTGGTCGATGAGGTGCACGGCACAAGCGAGCCTAAAGGCGTCACCGGCCTTACCCTGCGCAATGTAAAAACGGGCGCGCAAAGCAAGCTTGCCGTCGATGGCTTGTTCATCGCCATCGGTCATACGCCCGCGACGGAGATTTTCAAAGGCCAGCTTGAGATGGACGAGAGCGGCTACATCAAGACGGCGCCCGATTCCACGAAAACCAGCGTTCCTGGCGTATTCGCGGCCGGCGACGTGAAGGACAAAGTGTTCCGGCAAGCGGTGACGGCCGCTGGCATGGGCTGCATGGCAGCGCTCGAAGCCGAACGCTTTTTGGCGGAGGCTCATCACTAATGGATTGGGACAAACTTCGAATCTTCCATGCCGTCGCAAGCGCGGGCAGCTTCACACATGCCGGTCAGATGCTGACACTGAGCCAGTCTGCGGTCAGCCGGCAGATCAGCGCGCTCGAAGAAGAACTAGTGACGCCGCTGTTTCAGCGTCATGCGCGCGGACTTACGCTGACCGACGAAGGCGAGCTTCTCTATGGTGCCGTGAGCGATGTGCTTTCGCGTCTGGCGCAGGCCGAAGAAGCGCTTAAGAACGTGCAGGAAGCTCCGCGCGGCCAGCTGAAAGTGACGGCCAGCCACGGCCTCGGCACCTATTGGCTCTTGCCGCGCCTGGAAGGCTTCCTTTCGGAATTCCCCGAAATTGAAATGCGGCTGATTTTCGAAGATCGCGAGCTCGACCTTGCCCAGCGCGAAGCCGATCTTGCGCTTCGTATGCGCGCGCCAGTGCAGGCCGATCTTATTCAGCGCAAGCTTTTCACGGTGCGTTATCATACCTGCGCCACGCAGGACTATCTCAACAAGCATGGTACGCCGCAGACATTCGAGGATCTCGCGCACCATCGCTTGATCGCTTATGGCGAAACGGCGGCGCCGGAAATCCGCGACGTGAACTGGCTGATCGAAAGTACGCGCCGTCTGAAACAGGGCATTGGACGGACGCTTCGCATCAACAACTTTACCGGCATCCTGCGAGCGGTGGAGGACGGCATGGGGCTTGCCGCCATTCCGGACTATATCGCAGCCGAGCGCCCGCATCTGATTCGCGTGCTGCCGGATATTGACGGGCCGACGTTTGACGTGCACCTAGTCTATTGCGATGCCCTGCGTCACTCCAAGCGCGTGGCGGCTTTCCGCGATTTTCTGGTGCGCTCCGCCCGCGAATGGAAGTTCTGATTTATTGACCTGGATCAAGGCGCTTCCAGCGGGCCCGGCTAATATAACCTTGCGAGGTGGATCCTCGTACACGCCGCAGCGATGCCCCCCATCCGCAAGGCGTGACGTTCTGGACGAACGCAAAGCGCCGCCGTCGCCGCCCCCCGGTCGCGGCGGCGATTGCGTTTGTAAGGTTCGGCTTCTACCGTCTTCCAAAATCATCGGGAGGCGGAGATGACGGCAAGCAACAAACGTTGGATATTTGCCAAGGCGCCGACAGGCGAAATCGGCACGGACAATTTCGAACTGCGAGAAGAGCCGGTTCCCGAACCGCGCGACGGCGAAGTGCTTGTGCGCACGACAATGCTTTCCATCGATCCTGCGAGCCGCGCATGGATGGCGGGCGTCACTTATCGCTCGAAGCTTGAACCCGGCGACACAATGGCGGGCTGGGGATTGGGCGAGGTCGTGATGTCGAATGCCAAGGGTCTTGCACCCGGCGATCTCGTTTCCGGCGAATTCGGATGGCAGACGCATGCTGTGATGTCCGGAAAAGCACTCACAAAGCACGACAGAAACCACAAACCCGAACACATTCTGGGCGTGCTCGGCATTACCGGGCTTACGGCTTATTTCGGCTTGCTCGACGTTGGGAGGCCACGTCCCGGTGAAACCGTCTTGGTTTCTGGCGCCGCTGGAGCCGTTGGCACGATCGCTGGGCAGATCGCCAAAATCGCCGGATGCCGCGTGATCGGCACCGCTGGCGGCGCGGACAAATGCGCCTGGGTGAAAAACGAACTCGGCTTCGATGAAGTGCTCGATTACAAGGCTGGTGGCATTCACAAACAGCTGAAAGCCGCAGCGCCCGAAGGCATCGACGTCTATTTCGACAACACAGGCGGCGATGTTTTGGCCGCCGCCATCGCACGCATGAACATGTGGGGGCGCGTTGTTTGCTGCGGCAACGTCTCTCAATACGATACCGCGACGCCGGAACCGGGTCCCATGGGCGTGCCAGGCTTTCTCGTCACCAAGCGCATCCGCATGGAGGGCTTCGTGGTGATGGATTTCTACAACCGTCGCAAACAGGGCGAAAATGCGCTTGCCGCCTGGCTTGAGAGCGGCAAGCTGAAAGCGCCCGTGGATATCGTCGAAGGCTTCGAGAAAATGCCGTCAGCCCTCACGGGCATGTTCGCGGGAAAGAACCGCGGCAAACTACTGGTCAGAGTTTGAAGCCTGCGAGCATACCGATACCGGCAACCAACATCGCAATGCCGGCGAGGTGTGTGAGGAAGCGCCCGCCGGGCAGTACCTTTTCGAGCAAGATAAAAATCGTCAATCCCGCGACCCAAAGAATGTTCATCACGCCGCCGACGAACAAAAGCACCATCAATACCCAGCAACAGCCAATGCAATATAGCCCGTGCAATGCGCCTAACCTCATGGCGCCGAACGCGTTGCCTTTGAATCCCCCGTGATGCTGCACGAACGAAAGCGGTGCGCGGCAATGAGCCAGACATGCATGCTTGAGCGGTGTGAATTGATAGAGCCCCGCCGCAATCAAGACGATGCCGCCAAACAGAGAACTGGCGCTCACCATCATTGGCGACAGCAAAGCGGCCCTCTCCAAACCCCATTGAGCACTTGTCGCTACAAGTGAGAACCCCGACCACGCCAGCAGATAGCCCGTCGTGAACCAGCCGGCAGAGACGAAGGTCTTCCCCAGCGTCGTCGCCTGACGGGCGACTTGCGTATAGATAAGGATCATCGGCGCGGCGGAAGGCGTCATCATGCCTATCATCATCGCCGCCCACATCGCGAACACGAAAAGAAAGAGATCGGGCGGCCATGGTCTGAACTGCGGCGCCATCATGTCCATGCCGGGCATTGCCTGCATGTCCATCCCCGGCATGCCAGCAGTTGCCGCATTCATCCCCGCCGCCAGCGTCAGCACATAGATCCATGCAAGTGCGACGATCGCCACAAGGGCCGCGCTTACGATAATTTGTTCGCGTTTCAACAGCGCCGAAAGCGCAAATCCGCCGCTCAACGGATAATTCCGTCCTGACCCAGATGCAGTTCGCAAAATTGACCATAGGAATCGGAATGTTCGATGGCCAGCGGCCCGGTGGTCTTGGTCCAGCCGCGCCCCATTTCGGCAAGCGTGTATTCGAAACCATTGGGCAGATCGATCCGGCCGCGAAATTCCTGACCTGAAACCGGATTGATAATCGGCTCGCCGCGCATCTCAACATAGTCGGCGATCCGCAATCGGGCGCGCCGCTTTTCGATGTCGACCGTGAAATCGATTTCGGCAAACACCGGGTCATGGCCTTTGGTGAATGTGGCAGCAAAGACGTTGAAAATCGTAGCGCCCGGCGCGGTGTCCTGACCGCTCATGATACGAAGCAACGCCTCGCGCTGTTTCTCATCGGCGCGCACGTCAATGATGGGCATCGCCTCGCCGTTTCCGAGATGAATAGGGCCCGGCCACCGGAAGATGCCCGCGACGCGCAAACCGTCGAGCTTGGTCTCGCCATGAAACCCTTTGTCGATTTGAATGCCAACGACCGCCTGGCAAAATCCGTGGGTCGGCAGTGCGTTGAACTGGCAAGGGCATCCATAGGCGCAGTTGCAATTGGTAAATTCACGACCGTGAATTGCCCATTTCGTATCCGGCACTGCACCCTCCCTCGCGACCGATCAAAGCCTGCGAAGCTAGCATGCCGACAGCGCGAAATCGAGTTCAGCTCAAATGGCTACGCAGCATCCAGGCAGCTTTCTCGCTCGCCTGCATGCGTTGCGTCAGGAGATCCATCGTCGGCTGATCGCCCGCCTTTTCGGCAGGCTTGAAGGCGGCGCGCGCTGTGCGCACGAGGGTTTCGTTGCCTTCCACGAGCGCCTTCACCATGTCGAGCGCCGGCGGAGCGTCCTCTCCATCCGAAATCGACGTGAGCTTGGCATATTTGGCGTAACTGCCGGGCGCGAAATGGCCGAGTGCACGAATACGCTCCGCAATCAGATCGGCAGCATCGTGCAGTTCGGTGTATTGCGCTTCAAAAAGCGTGTGCAGAGATGAAAACATCGGGCCGGTCACGTTCCAGTGATAAGCGTGCGTCTTCTGATAGAGCATGTAGGTGTCGGCCAATACCTTGGAGAGTCCGTCGGCAATCGCCTTACGCTCCGCCTTCTTCAAGCCGATGTCGATTTCCATGGGGAAACAATCCTCTGGTTCAATTCGGCATTACTTTAGACGCTCTCGCCGACCCGATCAAGTTCTTTAGAATAATTCTAAAGAGGAAACACCGTGCGCCTGGACGACCTTCGCCCAACCGAAAACGCGGGCAAGGCCTCCGCAACATTCGATGCGCCCTACAAGAACTGGAACACAATACAAAGCCTTTCCATCGCGGCCACGTCCGCGCCGGTCTTGGATGCGAAAGGACACGGCCGTGCCGGGCGGTTGACGCTCAAGAAATTTCCGCAGCTCGCCGGCTTCGTTTCCGGCGGCGCCGAGCGAATTGCGATTTTCCGGCTGACGCTCAGCGTGATCTCGATCCCCAATTACACAATGGGGTTTGGTCACGCAGAGCTGGTTGCGGTCTAACGGCTCGCGGCGTCGCGCGACAAGATCAGATAGCCGATTCCGGTCGAAAGGAAATTCAGGCCCATAATCACGCCCAGCACGATCGTAGAAGCGATGGGCAGGCCGGCGGCTATAAACAACCCAAGCACTATGCTTGCAAATGCGGCGAGCATCATCCAGACCCATGCTCCGAACGGCCTCATTTCCAGCGCCAGCACTATTTCAAACGCACCTTCCACCAGGAACAGCAATGCAAGAAGCATTGTCAAAACCAATGCGCCCGCGCTCGGATTGGAAAGCAGAAACAGACCAGCTCCCAGCGACAGCAGGCTCAGCAGAAGCGCGCCAAAAAACGGCCCGGTACCGCGGATGGCAAATGAGCCCAGCAGCGTGAACAGACCGGCGACAAATAACAACCACCCCATCAACAACGTCGCCACAAGCGTGGAAATCATCGGAAATACGATCGCCACGATCCCAAGCAGCGTAAGCGCGAGTCCGATCCAGAAGAAATGCCGGGAGGACGAACGTACGCGCTCGTGAAAAAGGTTTTCGCCTGTTTGCGACATGCCCGTCTCCCATTTCCGCAAACGCACACAAACACGCCGCCCGTTGCGGGGCGTTGCGGCAGATCAATTGCAGGCGGCCGCTTAAGCCGCAGGCCGGCGCGCTGCCACCACCTGCTCGGCCAGCTTGCCCGTCAGTTCAGCAAGATGATCGAATTCCATCTCGAACGTGCCCACGCCTTGCGTCAGCGAACGTAGATCGATGATGAGGCCGTGCAGCTCCGAGAGCGGCATCTGCGCCTCGATGGTGTCCCAGCCTTTCCAGCCGTCACGCGCATCGAAGCCCATCAATTGCCCGCGACGCCCGCTCACCACCTGATTGATCTTCGAAGTCGCATCGTTCGGCGCGTGGATCTTCACATGCATGATAGGCTCAAGCAGAACCGGCGCACAGTTGGGCATGCCCTCGCTCATCGCAATGCGCGCCGCCGTCTGAAACGCCGCGTCGGAAGAATCCACCGTGTGATACGAACCGTCCGTCAACGATACGGTCACATCGACAACCGGAAATCCCAGCGGCCCCTGCTTCAGATAGTCGACGACGCCCTTCTCGACGGACGGAATGAACTGCCTCGGCACCACGCCCCCAGTGATCTCGTCCTGGAACACAAACCCGCTGCCGCGCGGCAAGGGCTTTATCTCAATGATCACATCGCCGAACTGGCCATGCCCGCCGGATTGGCGCTTGTGACGTCCGCGCTGCGTGGTGCTTTTGCGGATGGTCTCCTTGTAGGGCACCTGCGGGGGATGGGTGTTGAGCTTGAGACCGTATTTGCTCGCGAGTTTCTCCACCGCGACCTTGAGATGAATTTCGCCCTGCCCTTCCAACGCCATTTCGTGCAGCTCGGCGTCCTGCCGGAAATGCAGCGACGGATCTTCCTCCTGCAGCTTATGAATCGCCGCGGTGAGTTTCACTTCATCCTTGCGGTCGGCTGCTTCGATGGCGAGGTCATACACCGGTACGAGTTCTTCAATCCGCACCTTGGGCAGCTTCGCGCCCTTTACCGTCGAAAGCGTATCGCCGGTCGCCGCCGCTTCCAGCCGCAGCAACGCCACAGTCTCGCCCGTTTTCGCTTCGGTGAGCTTGGTTTGGGTCTCGCCTTTCAGCGCCACAATGCCGCCCACGCGCATATCGGAACCGTCGCTCTTGTGCAGCACAGCACCTTCTTTCAGCGTGCCGCACAGCACGCGCGCCAGGCTCAGTTTTCCGCCATGCGCGGAGTGATAGGTCTTGACGATCTGCACAATGGCATCGCTGCCCGTTTTTACGCCGATCCTCTCTGCCAGCTTTTCTACGCCCGGCACTTCATGCCTCAGGGCCTTCAACAGGCGGCGTATGCCATTGTCGCCTTCCGCAGATCCCATCAGCGCGGGAACAAGCAACCCATCCGCCAGATCCCTGGCCAGATCGTTGAAGATTTCATCGCGCGGCGGCTCCGCATCCGAAAGCAATTCTTCCATGAGATGCTCATCGTAGTCGGCGAGCTTTTCCAGCATCTGGAAGCGCGCATCTTTCTCGCGATCCTTGATCTCGCCCTCAAGCTCGATCACCTCGCTCTGCGCATGCGGCCGGTAGACGAACGCGCGTTCCAGCGCGAGGTCCACAAATCCCGTCACCGTATTGCCGTCCCATATCGGTATCTGGCGCAGCAGAAGCGGCTTGTCGCTCGCATCCTGCAACATCGTGAGCAATGCCCGCAGGCTTCCCGTCGCCTTGTCGATCTTGTTCACGAAAAGGAAGTGCGGAACGTTCAAATCGTCGAGCCGCTTCAGATACGGCTTCAGCATCTGTACTTTCAAAGGTTCCGGCTCGCATACCACAACCGCCGCGTCTATGCCCGGCAAGATATTCAGCGTGTCCTGCAAGAATTCGATGGAACCTGGGCAATCGAGGAAGGTGAAACTCTCACCGAGATAGCTGGTGGTGGCACAATTGACCTCCACGCTCATCTGGCGGGCGCGGGCCTCGGGACTCGCATCGCCCACCGTGTTTTTCTGCGAAACGGCGCCTTTCCTGTGGATGGCGCCCGTCACCATCAGAATGCTTTCCAGCAGCGTCGTCTTACCGCTGCCGTAGGGTCCTACCAGGGCCACTGTTCGTGGCCCACTTCCTCCATTGGCTTTCGGCATAAGTGCCTCCTAGCCCTCGGCAATTCACGAGGGAACGAGGCGCGGCGGGCGCAAGTCCCAAATGGCTGGGCGGCGTCACGCGCCCCGCTTGGATCGCAATGCTCGCGCCGTTCTGCTTCGCTGGCAAGCTTGTTTGTGTGACCGCCGCGCGCCATTCTCCCATGTTCCTTAAGGAAACCCGCATTTGACCGACGCCGCGCCGAAGCCCCGCGACGCACACCCGATTTTGTTCCTGATCCTGTTCCTGCCACTCGGCATCACCAATGGTTATGTTGTGGTGACGCTGGCCTACATTCTCTCGCATGCGGGTGTGAGCGTGAGCGCAGTGGCGGCGCTTGTCGCATGGAGCCTGTTTCCGCAGACCTGGAAGGTGGTGTGGGCGCCCATTGTCGATACCACTTTGAACAACAAGCTGTGGTACCTCGTTTCCGCTGTGGTGATCGGCATTTTCATGACGGCGACGGCGATGGTTCCCCCAACCGGCGCCAATCTCGTCCTGATCGAAATCTTTGTGGTGATCGTCAGCCTTGCGACGAGTTTCAACGCGATGGCTGCCGACAGTTTGATGGCCTATGCCACGCCGGAAGAAGAAAAAGGACGCGCCGGCGGCTGGAGCCAGGCCGGCAATCTCGGCGGCTCGGGCCTCGGCGGCGGTGCGGGATTGTGGCTCGCGCAACATGTCCACCCTCTTTGGATTTCCGGTGCCGCGCTTGGCGCAGTCTGCATTGTGAGCACCATCGCCGTTCTGTTCATCGACGAACAGGTTTGCGAACATCGCGGGCAATCTCTTTCTGAAAGTTTTGCCGGCGTGGCGCGCGATGTCTGGTCGGTCACCAGCTCGCGCATCGGCTTCCTCGCGCTGTTTTTGATGATCCTGCCGATGGGCACCGGTGCCGCGCAGAACCTTTGGTCCGCTGTCGCAGGCGATTGGCATGCAAGCGCCGATACCGTTGCGCTCGTCAACGGCGCGCTTGGCGGCGTAGTGTCGATGATAGGCTGCATTGCCGGTGGATTCGTCTGCGATTTGATGGACCGCAAGACAGCCTTCTGCGCCTTCGGCCTGCTGTCGGGCGTTACGGCAATCGCCATGGCGTTGCTGCCGCACACCGAGCTGATGTTCGCCGTCAATGTGAGCGTTTACGCCTTCGTTCTGGGCTTCTGCTATGCCGCTTTCGGCGCCGTCGTGCTCGAAGCCATCGGTAAAGGCGCGGCGGCGACCAAATACAATCTGCTCGCCAGCGTGGCCAACATGCCGATCGCCTACATGACAATCGTCGATGGCTGGGGCCAGGAGAAATGGGGCTCTAACGGAATGCTCTATACCGAAGCCGCGTGCGCGGCGATTGCAGTCGCTGTGTTTGCGTTGGCGGTTGCGGCAGTCAACGGCATGCGAACGTCTTCGCCGGAAGCAACTTAGACCTCCACCATCACGAACTGCGCCTTCTCGAACCCGCAGGTTGGACAGACAAAATCGTCCGGTATGTCCTCCCACCGCGTGCCCGGCGCGATGCCTTCGTCGGGCAGGCCCTGTGCCTCGTCATAGATGAAGCCGCAGTTCTCGCACTGCCAGGTACGGAATTTGCCGCTCATCAATGCATCCTGAAGCGAATGGGAACAGATTTCGGACCGCAGACGAAATTGGCTTCCGTACGTTTGGGTTCTCCGGCCAATTCGACGGATTCCAGACGCGGCAACAACTCTTCCCAAAGAATGCGCATCTCCATCCGCGCCAGATGTTGGCCCAGACAGACATGTGCGCCGTAACCGAACGCAATCTGCTTGTTCGGCGTGCGATCGACCTTGAAGGTGAACGGATCGTCGAACACGTCCTCGTCCCGATTTCCCGATGGATATGACAGGAACAACCAATCGTTCTTCTTGATCGGCGTGCCGCGCAAGGTCGTGTCGTCCGTGGCCGACCGCATGAAGTGCTTCACGGGAGTCACCCAGCGAATGCTTTCCTCGATGAAGCCCGGCATCAGTTCGGCGAAATTGTTCTTGAGCTTCTTGTATTCGGAAGGGTTTTCGGCAAGCGCCCACAAGGCGCCCGCCGTTGTGTTCGAAGTCGTGTCGTGGCCTGCGCTTGCGACAATGATGTAGTAGGACATTGCTTCCAGTTCGCCGAGCGGCTGGCCTTTTATCGTGCCGTTGGCGATCACCGATGCCACATCGTCGCGCGGATGTTCGCGCCGGTCTTTCGTCATCTTGTTGAAATAGGTCACGAAATCCGCAACCGTGGCCAATATGGCCTGAAGGCCTTCTTCCTCAGTCATATTCGCCTTCCTGGTGCGGTTCACGTCCGGATCGGCAGGGCCGAACAATTCCTGCGTCAGCCGCAGCATGAATGGCTCGTCCACTTCCGGCACACCGAGAATTTCCATGATGACGTGCAGCGGATAGAGAAACGCCACATCGCGCGCGAAATCGCACGTGCCGCCCTTGTCTTCCATGCGGTCGATAAAGCTTTTGGCGATCTCGCGGATGCGCCCTTCCAGCTTCTTGATGTTTTGCGGCAGGAAGTAGGGCTGCGTCAGGCGGCGATAATTGCCATGATCGGGATTGTCCATCTGCACCAGCGAGCGCACCAGATGCGGCGAGCCGCCCATGATCTCGCGCACGCGCTTTTCGCCGGTGATGTTGGTCAGGACCGTGGGCCGGTCGCCATTGTGGAACAGCTCGTTCTGCCGCTCGACATGAAGGATGTCGTCATGCTTCGTCACCACCCAGAACGGATAGCAGCCTTCGGGCTCAGCGACCGCCAGCGGCATTTCCTTGCGCAACCATTTGAAAGCGTCGTCGATCGGCTTTTGGGCCGAATAGGCCTTGGGATCGACAATGGTTTGCGCGATGTCCTGGGGAATTTTCATGGTGTGCCTGCTCGCATGTTTCCACGCGCAGCCTTCCAGCGATGTCAGGCCGATATCCTTGATTCAGATCAACGCTTGCGCAAGCGCCGCGCCGGCGCCGTCTCGCAACTGCAAATGAACTACCGCAAATCCGCGCAAAATCGCTGGATGCGGCTGCAGGCTTCTTCCAGCGCCGCGTTCGACGTGGCGTAAGAGATGCGGACGAACGGCGACAATCCGAAGGCCGCGCCATGTACCACCGCTACGCCCTCGGATTCCAGCAATTCGGTCGCGAAATCCTCGTCGGTGGCGATCGTCTTGCCCGTTTTCGTTTTTTTGCCGATCAGTTTCCTGACCGACGGATAGACGTAGAATGCGCCTTCGGGCTTCGGGCATTCGATTCCCGCCGCCTGATTGAGCATCGAAACCACCAAATCGCGGCGTTCCTCGAACAGCTTCTGGAATTTCGGGATGAAATCCTGCGGCCCGTTCAACGCCTCCACACTCGCCCATTGCGAGATCGAGGCCGGGTTCGATGCCGATTGCGATTGCAGCTTCGCCATCGCCCGGATCAGCGGCTCCGGCCCCGCGCAGTAACCGATCCGCCAGCCCGTCATCGAATAGGCTTTCGACACGCCGTTCATCGTCAGCGTGCGCTCATAGAGTCCAGGCTCGACCTGCGCCACGGTGTGGAACTTGAACCCGCCATAGACGAGGTGCTCGTACATATCGTCGGTAAGCACCCACACCTGCGGATGACGCATCAGCACATCGGTCAGCGCCTTCAACTGTTCGCGCGTGTAGCACGCCCCCGTCGGATTCGACGGCTGGTTGAAAATAATCCATTTGGTCTTGGGTGTGATCGCCGCTTCCAGCGCCTGCGGCGTCAGACGAAAGCCTTCTTCGATCTTTGTCTTGACGATCACCGGCGTGCCGCCGCCCAAAAGCACGATATCGGGATAGCTCACCCAGTAGGGGGCAGGCACGATCACTTCGTCGCCAGGATTCAGCGTCGCCATCAGCGCGTTGTAAACAATCGCCTTGCCGCCGGGTGCCACGAAACATTGCGAAGGCTTGTAGTCGAGCCCGTTTTCGCGCTTGAACTTTGCGGCAACCGCGGCGCGCAATTCGGGAATGCCTTCGACGGCAGTGTATTTGGTCTCGCCGCGCTTGATGGCCGCAATCGCGGCTTCCTTGATGTTGTCGGGCGTATCGAAATCCGGCTCGCCCGCGCCCAGCCCGATCACGTCGCGCCCGGCCGCTTTCAAGTCGCGAGCCTTCTGCGTCACCGCGATCGTCGGCGATGGCTGGATCCTGTTCAGCGATTGGGCCAGGAACCCTGGGGGCAGCGCACTCATGGCACATCCGTTTCAAATCGAAGGGCGTGGGTATAAGCCCCTTATCGATGGGTTCAAGGGCGGTATCGTCACATCAGCCATGCGCAATCGCCCGTTAAGGCTTATCCTGCACACATTCTGGCCCTGAGTCGGGAGAAGGATGCCGCATGCGCTGGGCCGCTTTGGCTATGGTTGCTGTGCTGGTGCTGGGCGGGTGCTCGCGCCACAAACCGCCTGTCGGCCGCTGGGAAGGCGCTTATGAATCGTCCGACACGATCATCGCGGCCTGGCTCGAAATTGGCAAAGACGGGCTGATCCGCGTCAGCGCGCCTGACGTTACCGGGATTACCCCGGATACATCCGAGGAACAACGCCAGGTCTTGCGGGACGAGATGGTGGCCCGCCTTACCTCCGGCTGGAGCAGCGTCGTGCCCCGCAAGATGGATTTCGATGGCGACACCTTCCGCAAACCCGGCCACATTGCGCCGGAGATGAAGTGGGATGCGAAAAACCGCCAAATGACGCTCGTTCTCTACCTTGGCGCGAACCCCGGCCTCGACGTCCCCCTGCATCCGGTGGACGAATTCACCGAAAACCCATTCGGGCATTAGCCGTTCACACACAATTGTCGAAAAGTCGGGCGCGCGCTGGAATAAGCCGCCCGCCTTCCCGGTATAGGATCGTGCATGGATGCAAGGCGTCTCAGATTCGAGGCGGAAGCCCTGCCGCATCTCGATGCGGCCTATAATCTTGCCCGATGGCTATCGCGCTCGCCCGTGGATGCCGATGACATCGTGCAGGAAGCGATGCTGCGCGCCTGGCGTGCCTTCGATGGATTTCGGGGCGGCGACATCAAGCCGTGGCTGCTAGCCATCGTACGCAATTGCTGGCGCAACGCAGGCGCCGATTCAAAGCGGCGCGCGCAGACCGCGCTTCCCGACAACGACAATGTTCTCGTTTCCGAAAGCGCGGATCCCGAAAGGCAGGCGGCACAGGCCAGCGAAAGCCGCAGGCTGGATGAAATAATTGCGCTGCTGCCCGATGAATATCGCGAGGTGTTGATACTGCGAGAGATGGACGACATGAGCTATCGCGACATCGCCGAAGTCACAGGCGTTCCCATCGGCACGGTGATGTCGCGCCTTGCGCGGGCGCGCGCAATGCTGAGGGAAAAATGGATGGGGAGCTACGCATGAGCTGTCCCGAACTTCTGCGTACACAGGCATTCCTGGACGGCGAGCTGGATGGCGCGGCGGCCGCACAGGCCGAGCGTCACATCGAAAGCTGCGCCGAATGCCAGAGATTTTGCTCCGACGCAGCCAATTTGAGCGATGCGATCCGAGAACAAGCCAGCAGATACGACGCACCAAATCCGGTGCGCGCGCGCATTCTGGGAGCATTGAAACCGGAAGGCGCGAAGTCTGCACCGCGGCGCAGCTTCTGGTCCGGTGTCGCCGGTGGTGTCGGTGTTTCCGCGCTTGCCGCAGCGATTTCCTTCTTCGCCGTTCTTCCACCCTCCGCCGAAATGCTGGCCCAATCGGTGACCGACGCGCACACGCGCGCCATGATGAATGGCAAGACGATCCAGATTGCCTCCAGCAGCCACCACACGGTCAAGCCCTGGTTCGCCGGACGTATCGCCATTTCCCCGCCCGTCGCCGATTTTCAGGACGAAGGGTTCACGTTGACGGGCGGCCGGATCGATAAGATCGCGGGCCTGCCTGCGGCGGTCGTGGTCTACAGTCACGGCAAACACCAGATCGATCTGTTTGTCTGGGCAGACCAAGGCTCAAATCTGCCGGGCGACAGCACAAGCCACGGCTATCACGTCCTGTTCTGGAAGAAAGCCGATCTCGATTTCGCGGCCGTTTCGGATACGGACAAAACGGAATTGAAAAAATTTGTTGGTCTGGTGAAAGCCGAGCCGGAATAAATCGCCCGCCCGCACGGTATGGACCTCGAAACATCGAGGACCACAATCGTGATCGACAACACATCACGGCGCGACACGCTCAAATGTCTGGCGCTTGGCACTGGAACGGTTTTCACCCTCGCTGGCGGCATCGTCACGCCAATCGATCTCGCGCTCGCAGCCGCAAATCCGGGAACCGGCACGCCGCTGTTCCTGCAGATCAGCGACACCCATATCGGCTTCAACAAGGAAGCCAATCCGGACGTCGCGGGAACGCTGTCCAAGACCATCGGGCTCGTAAACGCCATGCCGGAGAAGCCCGCCATGACGCTTCACACCGGCGACATCACCCATCTTTCCAAGGCGTCCGAGTTCGATTTGGCGGCGCAATTGCTTTCCGGTCTCCGCACCGGCGACCTGCACACCGTTCCGGGCGAGCACGACGTGACCGACGGTCCCGGCGCGGAATATTTCGCACGCTTCGGAGCAAATTCGGGCAACCGAGGCTATTACAGCTTCGACTATCGCGGCGTGCACTTCATCGCGCTCGTCAATGTGATGAATTTCAAGCCCAACGGTCTGGGCGCGCTCGGCGACGATCAATTGTCGTGGTTGAAAGACGATCTCGAAGGCCGTTCCGCCAGCACGCCCATCGTCGTCTTCGCGCACATGCCGCTTTGGACAATCTACGAACAATGGGGCTGGGGCACCGGCGATTCCGAGCAGGCGATGAGCTATCTGCGCCGCTTCGGTTCGGTGACGGTTTTGAACGGCCACATCCACCAGATCGTGCAGAAGGTCGAAGGCAACATCACTTTCCACACTGCGCGATCCACCGCCTATCCCCAACCGCAAGCCGGTGTCGGCACAGGGCCGGGCCCGCTCAAAGTACCCGGCGATGTGCTCGCAAAGATGCTGGGCATCACCAGCGTGAGCGTGAAATCCGGCCGCTCGCTTTTCCTCACAGACACCACACTCTCCTAACCGAAGGAAGTTCCAATGCTTTACAAAAACGCCTTCTGCGGCGCGTGCGCACTCTTCTTACTCACGACCAACGCCCAGGCCGCGAGCATGAACATGCAGTCGATGCCCGCCCCCGCCGGAACGCCGCCCAACACGGTGATCATCAAATCTTTCATGTTCACGCCGATGTCGCTCACCATTCCGGCCGGCACGACCGTCACCTGGCACAACATGGATGGGGAACCGCACACCGCGGTGAGTATAGATGGTCTTTTCCGGTCGCCCGCGCTCGACGAGAATGACACCTATTCGTTCAAATTCGACAAGCCCGGAACCTACAAGTTCCTCTGCTCCATCCATCCCCAGATGCGCGGCACGATCGTGGTGACGGCGAGATAACGTCTAACTCCACTTGTTAAAGGCAAAGAACGCCGCGCAAACGAGAAACCCGAACGCCACCGCGTGATTCCATTTTACCGGTTCGCCCAGATAGGCAACCGAGAAAACGCCGAACACGACGAGCGTGATGACCTCCTGCATCGTCTTCAACTGCGCCGCCGAATAGACCTGGTGCCCGTAATGGTTGGCGGGCACGGCGAAGCAATATTCGAAGAACGCGATACCCCAGCTCGCCGGTATCAAGATCAAAAGCGGCGTGCTGGGATATTTGAGCTGGCCGTACCAGGCGAATGTCATGAACACATTCGAGATGCTCAGAAGGACGAGCGGCGCAAGCGCGGGCCAAGTCATGGAGTCTCCTTTGAGTGATGAGCGAGCGTAAAAATGCGGCACCGTGTCGGGCTTGGGAAGCTGATCGATTCGACAACTGCCAAAGCCGATTTGGCTATGTAATGCCTTGGAAATACCTTATTCCTGCCATGGACCGGATGCGGCTTTTGTGCAACAATCAAGCTTCCTTCATAGGGGAGGGACTCATGAAACTGCACAAGCTCTCGGCAGCCATCCTGGGTGCCGCGGGATTGGCTGTTCTGGCGACGTCGGCGGATGCCGCTGTCACCGTGCTTGGCGGCGGCCCCGCCACCGACTGCTACAAGGCGGCGGAGTTCGACGGCGATCCGGTCATCGGGGTACAGACCTGCACTACGGCGCTTGAGAACATTGCGCTGTCGGTTCAGGACCGCGCAGCCACTTTGATCAATCGCGGAATTCTGAAAAGCCGTGTGGACGATCTGCACGGCGCGCTTACCGACTACAATGCAGGCATCAAGCTCAACGACAAACTTGGTGAAGGCTATGTGGATCGCGGTGCCGTGATGATCTCGCTGCATCGCTATCAGGCGGCGTATGACGATATCACCAAGGGCATCGGATTGGGCGCCAGCAAGCCGGCCATCGCGTATTATGATCGCGCGATCGTGCAGGAAGCACTGGGAAATGTCCGCGGCGCTTATGAAGATTTCCAGAAAGCGCTCGAAATCGATCCCAATATGGGCCTGGCGAGCATGCAGCTTCAGCGCTTCAAGGTGACCCGCACGGGCGGCCTGGGCGGCGCCTGATATACTGAGCTTGGGCATTCAGAAACGGGCCGCGCCCCCACGCGGCCCGTTTTCTTTTGCCGGATCACGAAAAATTTCCCGACGTGTTTCTCGCCGCACAAATTGACGGCTTTTTTGGAAAGTGCGTGAGGCCCTTGGAACCGTTTCCATAATTCGGGCATTCGCGGGCGGGCTCGCGGCTATTGAACGACCCATGATTTCAGCTCCCGGCCTGCCGTGCCCTGCAGGGCTTGTGTTCGGCTTGGCAGCGGCTATGAAAGCGGTTCGGGCGCTCCTCCTCGGCCTCTCAAGCGAGTGAATTTAATGAACCGATTTTTCAATTCGACTTCGGCGTTCGTGTTGGCACTGGTCGCGGCCGGATGCGCGACGCCCGTGCCGCAAGCGCTCAAGACCACCGATGTCCCCGCCAGCGGCTTCACCGCTCCCATCATGTCGGACGCGCAAGTGTGGCCCAAGGCCGATTGGTGGACGACCTTCGGCAGCCCGGAAATGGCGGGGCTTGTTTCCGACGCTCAGATCAACAACCTCGACATCGCCGCGGCCTACGCGCGGGTCTTGCAGGCAGAAGCGCAGGCCGGCATTTCAAAATCGGCGCTCTTTCCCACGATCAACGGAAGCTTCGACGCGAGCCGGCAAGGATCGCACGGCCGGACCATCTCGAGCGGCCCTGGCGGCACAACGGTGACCAACGGCCCCTTCACGTCATCGAACAGCTTCAGCCTTGGTCTCGATGCGAGTTACCAGCTCGACATCTTCGGCCAAAATCGCGACCGCTATTTTTCCGCCGAGGATGCGTTGCGCGCCAGCCGCTATGCGCAACAGACCGTCGCTCTAACGGTCGAATCCAATACTGCGCGCGCCTATATCAACGTGCTCGCACTTCGTGAGCGCATCAAGATCGCGCGTGACAATATCGACGCCGTCAATCGCGTCCTCGAAATCGTCAAGGCCAAAGTCGAGAACGGCGTTTCGTCCAATCTCGATCTCGCGCAGGAACAAGCCCAGGTCGCGGCACAGCAGGCCCGCATTCCGGGACTCGTCGAACAGGAACGCGAGGCACGCTACACGCTGGCGGTACTTCTCGGACGCGCGCCGGAAGGATTCGATGTGAAGGCCCAGACGATGGCCGACATCAAACCGCCGCCGGTGCAGCCTGGCATGCCCTCCGAATTGCTGCTGCGCCGTCCCGATATTGCCGAAGCCGAAGCATCGCTCGCCTCTGCGCACGGCAACGTGGATGCCGCGCGTGCCGCATTCTTCCCCAGCATAGGCCTTTCCGGTTCCGGCGGATTCGCCAGCAGCGCGCTCGGCTCCCTGTTTGACGGCACAACACTGTTCTATTCCATCGGTGCATCCGTGCTGCAGACAATCTTCGACGGCGGGCTGAAGGCGTCGCAAAGCGATCTCGCCAAAGCGCAGGAGCTTGAACTGATAGCGTCATATCGCAGTTCGGTTTTGAACGCCTTCACCGATGTAGAATCTGCACTCGGCACGGTCTCCGCGCTTGCCGACGAAGAACACTACCTCTCGGTCGAGGTGGACAATGCGCGGGAAGCCCTGCGCATTTCGGAGATCCAATATCGAGAAGGCGTCGCCGATCTCCTGGCCGTCCTGCAAGCACAACAAACCTTGTTCAGCGCTGAAGACCAACTTGTGCAAACGCGCCTTGCGCGTCTGCAAGCGAATGTAAGCTTGTATCAATCGCTGGGCGGCGGCTGGACGCAGATCGCCGAAGACAACACGCAAGTTTGGCCCGTGAGCGGAACACGTCCTGCATTGCCGGAGAAGCGGTAAATTCCTCTCACCTCCCCCTTGTGGGGAGGTCGAAAAATTCGAAGTGCAACGAAGAATTTTTCGGGTGGGGGACCGAGTTCGAACTCGCCCCCCACCCGGATCGCTTCGCTCTCCGACCTCCCCACAAGGGGGAGGTAAGAAGAGTTACGTATGCCCCAGCACCGGATGCGGCGTGTAAGGCTCTTTCAGCGCTCTGATCTCGTCTTCATTCAGCTTCAACTCCGTCGCGGCAATCGCATCGTCCAGATGATGCGGTTTTGAAGCGCCCACTATCGGCGATGTCACGCCCGGCTGCGCAAGCAGCCACGCGAGCGCCACCTGCGCATTGGAAACGCCGCGCTTGGCCGCGATTTCGCTCACGCGATCCACGACTTTGAAATCGCCTTCGTTGTAATACATGCGATGTGCAAACTCGTCGGATTTGGCGCGGGTGGTCTCGCCCTTGTCCTGCCGCCTGCGATTGCCAGCGAGAAATCCGCGCGCCAGCGGGCTCCAGGGTATGACGCCGATCCCTTCCGCGCGGCACAAGGGCATCATTTCGCGTTCTTCCTCGCGATAGACGAGATTGTAGTGGTTCTGCATCGAAACGAATTTCGTCTTGCCCATCTTTTCAGCGGTCGAAAGATATTTTGCGAATTGCCAGGCAAACATCGACGAGGCACCGATGTAACGGGCCTTTCCCGCCTTCACGACGTCGTGCAGCGCTTCGACCGTTTCCTCGATGGGCGTACCGTAGTCGAAGCGGTGGATCTGATAGAGATCGACGTAATCCATCTGAAGCCGCTTCAACGAATTGTCGATCGCGTGCATGATGTGCTTGCGCCCGAGCCCGCGCTGGTTGGGCCCCTCGCCCATCGGATTGAACACTTTGGTCGCCACAACGATGTTTTCGCGCGACGGCCCGAAATCCTTCAGCGCGCGACCCAGCACCTCTTCGCTCGCGCCAAGCGAATAGATATCGGCGGTGTCGAAGAAATTGATCCCGGCTTCAAGCGCGCGTTTGATGAACGGCCGGCTCGCCTCGTCGTCCAGAACCCAGTCCCGCCATTTGGGGCTGCCGTAGGTCATCGTGCCCAGGCAGATGCGGGAGACCTTCAAACCGGTCTTGCCGAGCCGAACGTAGTCCATGATTTTCCTCCGGAATTTGGATCGGCCAACAGCTTAGAGCCTACCACCGGCGTCGCTACCGTGAAATTTTTCCTTGATGGGGCTTGCAGCGCAACGCTCCTTCGTGCATAATGATTACCTTCCCAGTATTAGGATCGAAAAAAAACGCGCAGCGGCAGGCCGTTGCGCGCCCCCACAGCCGCACCCACAATGCCGGCCCGGAGGAACCCCAATTGCCCAAATTTCAGTTCACACCTTTTGAGATGCCGGAGGCTGCGCGTGCCCTTCGGCGGGAAGTCCGGGACTTCCTGCGCAAGGAGA
>DASZRY010000123.1:0-4741 GCA_035548975.1 Rhizomicrobium sp. | reverse complement strand
AGCAAGGCCTTCCGGAAATTCTGGACGCGATGGCGGGGCGCCGCAATCAAGGCCGGGATCGTTGCGGCGGTGCTCGCCGCGATTGCGGCGGGTGCGCTTTATATATTGCCGGACGTGGTGGCTTCCTTCGCGCCGAAGCTGGACCTGAACCGCGATCTTTACGCGCTGAACCGGCCTGCGGCTTTCACCTTTCTGGATGCGGAGGGGCGCGAAGTGGGTCATCGCGGCGCGATCGTGGGCGAGCGGCTCAAACTGGAACAAGTGCCCGCCTATCTTCCCGCCGCCTTCATCGCGATGGAGGACCGGCGGTTTTACGATCATCGCGGATTCGACCTGCGCGGATTGATCCGCGCGGCCTGGGTGAACTGGCATGCGGGCCATGTGGTGCAGGGCGGCTCCACCATCACGCAGCAGCTTGCCAAGATTTTGTTTCTCACCTCGGACCGTACCTATTCGCGCAAGTTCAACGAAGTTCTGGATGCCGCCGCGATCGAGCGCGATCTATCCAAGAAGCAGATTCTCGAACTCTATCTGAATCGCATCTATCTGGGATCGGGCGCATATGGCGTGGATGGCGCGGCCCACGTCTATTTCGGCAAGTCCGCGCGCGATCTGACGCTTTCGGAAGCGGCGATGCTGGCGACCTTGACGCGCGCACCTTCCGCTTTTTCGCCCAGGCGCGATCTGGCCGCCGCGCAGGCGCGCACAAAAGATGTGTTGAAGGCGATGGTCGAGACCGGCGCGATCACGAGGAAACAAGCGGCATTCGCAAAAGACCATCCCGCCCGCGTCACCGACCGCACGATACTGGAGGCGCGCAACTATTACCTCGATACGGCTGCCGAGGAAGCCAAAAGGCTTGCCGCCATCGCGGGCGAGATGCCTTCGGAAGACCTGATCGTTCGCACCGCGCTCGAGCCGAAACTGCAGGAAGCCGCGCGGCATGCGCTGGTGCGTAATCTGAAGAAGGACGGAAAGCGCCTGCGCGTGAGCGAGGGCGCAATCGTGGTGATGAAACCGGACGGCGCAGTGGTGGCGCTGATCGGCGGACGCGATTACGACGAAAGCGTTTTCAACCGCGCGACACAGGCCAGGCGTCAGCCCGGATCGGCGTTCAAGCCGTTTGTCTATCTCGCGGCGGTGGAGAACGGGATCAGCCCCTGGGACACGCGCGACGACGGGCCGGTGGACATCGACGGATGGGAACCCACCAATTACGGCCATCGCGAATACGGCACCGTGACGCTGACAAGCGCACTGGCCCATTCCATCAACACGGTGACGGCGGGGCTGGCGCAGGAAGTGGGCATCAAGACCGTCATCAAGACTGCGCGCGAAGCGGGCATCGCCTCCCCTCTGGAGGCCAATGCCTCTCTCGCGCTCGGCACAAGCGAAGTGACGCCGCTGGAACTGACATCCGCTTACGCGACTTTCGCTTCCGGCGGATTGAAGGCTACGCCCTATTTCGTGACGGAAGTCGAGGATGCGCGCGGTCACATCTATTACAGCCGCAGCAACAGGCCGGGCCCGCGCGTCATCCCCGAAGACGCGAACAAGGATCTCACCGCGATGCTCTATGACGTGGTGCTGGAAGGCACGGGCTATGCGGCCCGCCTGCCGGACCGCGAGGCGGCCGGCAAAACCGGCACCACCCAGGACTATCGCGATGCGTGGTTCGTGGGCTTCACCGCCGATTATGTGACCGGCGTCTGGGTTGGCAACGACGACTCCAAACCCATGCGCAACGTTACCGGAGGATTGCTGCCGGCGCGCATTTGGAAAGACGTGATGGTTGTGGCAGAGAAGGGCCTGCCTGCGAGACCGCTGAACAAATCGGAGCCGCAGGCGCCGGAGGAAACGGACGGGGAATCGCCCTATGCCGGAAGCGACGCCGCACCGGGCTATCGCGGAGACGACGAAAGCGAGCAGAATTCGGGCGCGCGGGCGGAGAACCATCACCGCTCGTTCTTCGACTGGCTGTTCGGACGCGACAGCGATGAGGACGAACAAAAACCGAGCCGGCCGCGCAGGGATCGCGGCGATTACGATCCTCGTTTCGGCGACGGCCCGCCGGGGAATGATTGATTTCAATCTCTCCCTCTCCCGTCGGGGGCGAGGGAGAATTCATTGGGTAGTCCCTTGCGCTTTCTCCTGAAACTTTTCGCCGTTCTCATCATCGGCACTGCGCTGGGACTTGCCGCGACGTGGCTCTCGGTCTCGCGGCTTTCCATCGGCACCGTTTCGGATGGGCCATGGCGGACGAGCCTGCTGATCGGGAGTGAGCAAAGCGGGCCATATTTGCGCGCAAATGTGGCGCTGCACGGATTGTTCGCGCTCAACCGCGGCGAGACGATGTATTATACGGCAGATCACGACAGCGCGGGCGGATGGCTGGACGGGAACTGCGTTTACAAGATCGAAGGGCGCGAACCGAGCGCCAGGTGGTGGAGCATCACGGCCTATGGCGCGGACGATTATCTGATGGCGAACAAATACGGCAAATGGTCGATCTCGGGCGAGACCGTGCAATTGAAATCGGACAGCACGTTCGTCATCACGGCCTCGCCGCGGAAGGCGTTCAGCAACTGGCTTCCACTGACGCAGCGCCGGTTCAGCCTGACAATCCGGCTTTATAATCCGGGCGCGGGCGTTGTGAACGATCCAGCCAATGCGATGCTGCCCACCATCAAACGTTCGGTGTGCCTGTGATGCGGCGGCTTGCTCTCTGGATCGTGGCGGCGCTGGCGGTGGCGGCCGTGGTGCACTACGTCACGCTGATTCAGACGCCCGGCTTCATCATGAAGCGCGTGATGATGAAGATGGGCGAAGCGAACACCATTCATCATCAAGGGCGCGTGACGGCCAATTCGCGCAGCGTGGTCAGGCCATCGCCGGATTTGCTTTATTCGGTGTGTCCGTTCGATCTGACGAATGGCGCGCTTCATGTGACCGCGCCGGTGCCGCCGGGGACTTATTGGTCGGTTTCGATTTTCGACGACAAGACCAACAATTTCTTCGTGAAGAACGACAAGCAGGCGAAAGGCAAGGTCGATCTGCTGCTCACCACCCCGTATGTCGACGTGAAGCGGCCGCAAGGCGCCGCCGAGGTCGTGGCACCGACGCCAAAGGGTGTTGTGCTGTTCCGCACGCTCATCAATGACGAAAAGAATTTCGCCGCCATCGACGCGGTTCGCCGCAAGGCCAACTGCACCTTCATCCGCTCACGCGCATCATGAAGAGCGGCGTCTGACCGGCTGCGATCAGGGCGGCATCGACGCGGTCCACCAGCCGGAACGGATCGATGGGCTTGAGGCAGAGTGCGGAAAAGCCGAGCTTCCTGTAGGCGGCTTCGGGAAGGCCGGTGATGTTTTCCGCCACTGCGATGACCGGCGCGTTGTAACCCCTGCGGCCGGAAAGGCGGATCTTGCTGAGCGTTTCGAAGCCATCGCCTGCGCGCAGATTCATGTCGAGCAGCACCACGTCGATCATCAGTGTACGGAACAGCTTGACGGCCTGCGCGCCGCATTCGGCGAAGGTGGGGTTGGCGTTGATGAGCTGGCAGCCGGCTTCGACGGCGCGCTGCTGGTTCGCATCCTCGGCAAGGCTGAGGATCTGCAAGGGGTGGGAGCGGCGGATCAGGCGGCTCATGGATATACAACTATAGATTGCATCACTCGAATTATACACTCGTAAGTTAAGGAGCGGTTTCCGGCGGCGCTCCGGATGGGCAGAATGGGGTGCTTCGAGGGGAAAAGATCATGCTGTTACGGGTGTTAGTGGTTGCGGCGGCATTGGCGCTGACCGGCTGCGGACAGGAGGCCAAGCCGCAAGCCGGACCGGCCCGGATCACCTTCGTCACCGACTGGAAGGCGCAGGCCGAGCATGGCGGATTCTATGAGGCGCTCGCGCTGGGCCTCTACAAGAAGCGCGGACTAGATGTGCGCATCGTCGAGGGCGGGCCCAGCGTGAACGTGCCGCAAATGCTGGCAGGGGGCGCGGCCGATTTCGGCATCGGTTCGAACGCACTGATCGCGATGAATCTCGCGCGCGAACAGGCGCACATCAAAGCCGTGATGGCGGTGTTCCAGAAGGACCCGCAGGTTCTGATCGCCCATCCGCGCGGCGACGTGAAATCGCTTGCCGACATGAAGGGCATGCCGATCATGATTTCGGATGCTTCCACGGCTGCATTCTGGCCGTGGCTGAAGGCAAAATTCGGCTTCACGGATTCGCAGATCAGGAAATACACTTTCAATCTTGCGCCGTTCGTGAGCGATCCCAAGGCGATACAGGAGGGCTATCTCTCGAGCGAACCTTACACGGTGGAGAAACAGGCAGGCTTCAAGCCGCAGGTGTTTCTTCTCGCCGATTACGGTTATCCCGGTTACGCCAACATGGTTCTGGTGCCCGAGAAATGGATCGAGAAAAATCCCAAAGCGGTGCAAGCCTTCGTGGATGCGACTCGCGAAGGCTGGCAGCATTATCTGTTCGGCGATCCCGCGCCCGCCAACAGGATCATCAAGCGCGACAATCCGGAGATGACGGACGATGTAATCGCGCAGGCGCGCGACAAGCTGAAACGCTATGAGATCGTGATGGGCGGCGATGCTGCGAAAGGCGGCATCGGCGCGATGAGCGAAGCGGGCTGGAAACGCTTCTTCGACACGATGAGTGCGGCGGGCGTTTACGACAAGTCGGTGAAGTGGAATGAAGCGTTCGATTTGAGGTTTGTGGGGAAGAA
>DASZRY010000122.1:0-15648 GCA_035548975.1 Rhizomicrobium sp. | reverse complement strand
CCCCGCATCTTAACTCTGCTCAAAGATTTGGCGGCGATAAACGATTACTTTCGAAAGGTGGGCATGGTATCAAGCCCAGCGTAAAATATTCGGGCCAAATAACGTTAATGTCGCTCTCGGCCTCGTTCTATACCCATGCAGCGGCAGCCCTTGGTTACGCGATTTTCGTGGGCCTTTTGGTGGGCTGGGGCGAGCGATCGCGCCTCAGGGCGGTCATGGGCGTGGCCGCCGGCCTTACTTCGGCCTGGGGGGTAGCTTGGGCGGCCTACGATTTGGGGCTGGCACAAGGCTGGATGGCGGCGCTGGCCGGGTCCCTGCGAGACGGAGGGTGGCTCGCAGTTATTCTGGCAGTACTCGCAACCGGCCGGGAGAAGGACGCAATTTGGTGGCGGCTGTTGGCTGCCACGGCGATCATCGTGGCCGTAGATGCGGTGTTCACGGCCACAAATCTCAATCTTGGGGTCGTCACGGGCATAACGGTCGACTATCAGATCACGCGCATTGTTACGACAATTTTGGGGCTCATTCTCCTTGAGAACCTGTTGCGCAATGTGTCTGCCGACGAGTTCTGGGCGGTCAAGTCGCTGGGCATTGGGCTGACGGCGGTATTCGTGTTCAACCTGGTATTTCGAATTCCGCAATTCCTCACTCACATTGCCGATGAAGGGCTGGTTGCGGCCCAGCCGGTGGTATTCCTCATTGCGCTGCCGCTCTTTGTCGTATCTGCAGTTCGCAGTCCCTCGCTCAAGCTCAACGTCCATTCCTCGCGACGGATCGTTTTTCACACTGCAACCTTGGTTGCTGCCGGCATCCTGCTGCAGGGCACTGCGCTGGCAGCCTATTATATCCGCAGCTACGGCGGCACCACGGCCACCATTCTTTCCGTCCTTTTGATCTTCAGCGTGTCGGTAGCATTTGCGGTGGCGATTACGTCGGGCCGCTTCCGCTCGGCGCTTCGCACGTTCATCAGTGAAAACTTCTTCAGCTACAAGTATGACTACCGTTTTGAATGGCAAAAATTCATTCAATCCCTTTCTGCATGGGATGACGGCGGCATTGCCATGCGGGTGTTGCGCACACTCTCGGAATTGATGGATACGCCCGGCGGGGCGCTGTGGTCGTATCGCGAGCGGTGGAATCAATTCATGCCCGTCGCGCAGTGGTCGCTTCTAACGGAACTTGCGCCGCTGAGCGCCGATGACGCGGCGGTCAAGGTGTTCGACGACGAAAAAGTGGCATATCTCGATCTTGGCTCTGCGCAAGATGCGGTAGCCGCCGCTCCGTGGCGCGAGCGGTTTCCTGACGCGTGGATGGTCATTCCGCTCAGGTATCGCTCTGCGCTGGCTGGGATCGCAGTTCTCAATCCGCCGCGCGCGAAAAAGAACCTCAATTGGGAAGATCGCAATCTTATCGCGCTTGTTTCCATGCAACTTGCGGCCTATCTGGTGCAGGAAGAGACCGCGCAGGCGCTGGCCGATGCCCGCCAGCTTGAGGATTTCAATAAGCGCATCGCATTCATTTTGCATGACATTAAGAATACAATCGGTCAGCTAAGTCTGATCGCCCGCAATGCGGAACAGTTTGGGGATAACGCAGAGTTCCGCAAGGATATGGTGCTGACCATCGAACATTCGGTGGGCAAGCTGCATGAGCTTCTTGCCCGGCTGCGCGGTGAGACGGGTGCGCTGCCGTCTCCGGCCGCTGAAGGCACCAATCTCACGGCCGTCGTTGCCGATTTTGTCGCCCGGAAGCGTGCCATCGGCATGGACATCCGCATGGGCGATACCGAGCAGCCCGCCTTCGTGTTATTGACCGACCGCAATGCGTTCCTGAATGTTCTGGAGCATGTGGTGACCAACGCGGTTGAGGCTACCCCATCGGGATCGCCTGTGCGCGTTCGCATCGAGGATGGCGGTGGGCGGGTGCGCGTGAATGTCGACGATCAAGGCGCCGGCATGACACCTCAATTCATCGCGAAGGAGCTGTTCCGGCCCTTGCGCACGACCAAGGGAAAGGGCATGGGCATCGGCGCGTATCAGGCCAAGGAGACCATGCGCGAATTAGGTGGGGACATTGAGGTCTCGAGTACGGTGGGCAAGGGAACGACTATAACTTTGTTGCTGCCCAGCATATCGCAGCAGCAACGGCGGATTTCGGCATGAGCGAGGCAGCCGTCAGCGAAAGCCCGGCGGAGGGCGAACAGATTCTTCTGGTCGAAGACGATCCAGGGCTGCAACGCCAGATGAAATGGGCGCTGGCCCCGCATGTGGCCGTCGTCGCAGGCACGCGCGCTGAGGCGCTGAAGCAATTTAAGGCCAATGGCGGCTTCAATATCATTCTGCTCGATCTCGGCTTGCCGCCCGATCAGGATGGCGCGAGCGAGGGACTTAAGGCGCTTGAAGAGATTCTGGCCGCCAGCCCGGCAACCAAAGTGATCGTGGTGAGCGGTAACGCCGATCGCGCCAACGCCGTAAAGGCCGTGGGGAAGGGCGCCTTCGATTTCATCCAGAAGCCGATCGACATCGATGTGCTGAAACTGGTTGTCGATCGGGCTGCGCGCATGCACGCGTTGGAAGAAGAAAACCGTTCCCTGCGCGAAACCGCCAACCTCAGCCTTCCGGGCCTGGTCTACGGTTCGTCGCAGATGGGCAAGGTCAAACGAATGATCGAGCGCCTTGGCCCCGCCGAGGTCAGCGTTCTCATCACCGGCGAGAGCGGTACCGGCAAGGAAGTGGTGGCGCGCGGGTTGCACGACGTATCGAACCGGCGTTCCGGCAAATTCGTCGCCATAAACTGTGCCTCCATCCCCGAGAACCTGCTGGAAAGCGAATTGTTCGGCCATGAGCGCGGCGCTTTTACGGGCGCTGTGAAGCAGACGCCCGGAAAATTTGAAATTGCCGACAACGGAACGCTGTTCCTCGACGAAATCGGCGACATGCCGATGCCGCTGCAGGCGAAGCTCTTGCGGTTCTTGCAGGAACGCCAGTTCGAGCGCATCGGTGGGCGCGCAACGATCTCTGTCAACGTGCGGGTGATTTCTGCAACAAACAAGAATCTCGATTCCTATGTCGCTGAAGGCAAGTTCCGGGAGGACCTCTATTATCGTCTCAACGAGGTGCGCATTGAGCTGCCGCCTTTGCGCGAGCGAGAGAGCGATGCAGTGATCCTGGCGCACCATTTTTTCAACATCTACAACCGTACCAACCGGCGCAATTTGCGGGGCCTGTCCGACGACGCAGTGTCCGCGATTGGCGCCTATCACTGGCCGGGCAATGTGCGCGAGCTTGAAAACCGGCTGAAGCGCGCCGTGGTGATGTCGGAAGGCCCGATGGTGACGGCCGCCGATCTCGACCTTGCAGAGACGGAATCTGGACAGCGCAGCCTCAATCTCAAATTGGAGACGGAAAAGCTGGAACGCGCATTGCTTAATGAAGCCTTGGCTGTCTCACAGGGAAACATTTCGAAAGCGGCGAAGCTTTTGGGTATCAGCCGCCCCCATCTCTACAATCTCAAACGGCTCCGCGACGTCTAGCCGCCAGCGTTCACAGGAGGATTTGCCTTGAGCAATTTTAAAACGGGATTTGTCCTTGCGAGCCGTCTGGTAATGGGCGCCGCTGCAATTGCCGCAAGCGTGGGCTTTGCGGGGACCTCTTACGCTGCCGTGGACAACACGCGCACCGTACCGGGTCAGCCGAATTTGAAGATCGGCGGATCGGAGGCGCCTGGCTTGCGCAATATGGTGGAGCAGGCGCAGGCATCGCTTCGCAAGGGCGACGTTAAGACTGCCATCATTTACCTGAAGAACGCCGTCACCATCGCGCCCAAGAACGGCCAGGTTCGAGCGGAACTCGGATATCTGTTGCTTCGCACTGGCGATGCAATTTCTGCTGAGCGCGAATTGCGCCAGGCTCGTGCCGATGGCGCGGACGACCAAATAGTGTTGCCCAGCCTGTTCCAGGCCATGCTGAATCGCGGCAAGGAAAACGATTTGCTGGAACAATTTCCGGATCCCGGGACAAGCGACAGATCAACCCGCGCCGCTGACGTTCTTCGCGCGCGTGCTATCGCATTCCAGAAGCTCGGTCAGACGGACAAGGCCAACGAAGCCATGAATCGTTCGCTGTCCATTCGACGCGATGCGCCAAGCCTTCTGACCCGGGCCTCGCTTGCGCAGCAGCAGGGCGACCTTGCGACTGCGAATAAGGTGACGGACGACGCGCTGAAGCTGGCGCCGACCGATGCGGGCGCACTGATGATGAAGATCTCGCTTCTGCAGTCGCAGAATCAGGATCAGAATGCGCTCAATTATGCCGATCAGCTGGTCAAATATTATCCCGATACCGCTGCGCCAAAGGTCGCGCGCATCGGCGTATATCTGAAGCTGAAGCGGGATGATAAAGCTCAGGCCGACGTAAAGGCCATTCTCGCAAAGCAGCCCGGCCTGCCCATCGCGGTTTATTATCAGGGCATCATCTTGGCGCGCGCCAAGAACATCAAGGGTGCGTGGAAACTCATCCAAACTCTGCCGCCGGAGTTCATACGGTCACAACCTGCCATCGGCATCGCGGTAGCTCAAATCGCACTCGACGCAGGCAACAAGGAAGTCGCGCATTCGACGCTTTCGGCGGTTGTCGCGCAGTATCCGCAGGATGCCGAGGCGCGCTTGAGGCTGGGTGCGCTGCGTCTGCAGATGAAATCGCCTCAGCAGGCGCTCGACGTACTCGATCCGCTGAAGAATTCGAAAGATCCTCGCGCGATGGCGTTGCTGGGTCAGGCGTACGCGCGAATGCGTCAGTATAGCGAAGCCACGCAATATTTCGAAAAGGCCTCACAGGCCGGTCTGTCGAACGACATTCTCAAAACCCAGCTCGCCCTCACCGAGTTGAAATCGGGGCGGTCCGACAAAGCGATCTCGCAGCTTTCCGAATTGAGCGAGCAGCATCCTGAGAGCGCCGAGACTGCGGGCCCGCTGATTGCGGCTTTGCTGCAATCGGGGCGTTTCGACGATGCGGCCAAAGTTTCGGACCGTCTGGTCAAGTCCTCGCCGAATAACCCTATGCCGATCCTCTATCGCGGCCAGGTCGCGATGTACCAGGGCGATCTTGGCAAGGCGTCGTCGTATTTCGATTCTGCGCTGAAGGTCGATCCAAAGTTCATTCCGGCCCGCTATTACAAGGCTCAAGCGCTGGCGGCTCAGGGAGATGTTGCAAATGCAAGGAAGGAACTGAACGCCATTATCCAGCAGGATCCGAAGAATTCGCTTGCCTACGTGAAACTGGCGCAGCTTTCCATCCAGGAAGGCAAGTGGGACGACGTGCCTAAACTTCTCGGCAAGGCATCCGCTGCAGCACCGAAAGACGCGACTCCGAGGACGGTACTCGCGGCGTTCTATCTGTCGCGCAAGCAGTTCAGGGAAGCCGACATGGCAATCGCTTCCGCGCTGAAGATCGCGCCGGACAACGACGAGGCAATCGCGCTCCAGGGGCAGATTCAGTTTGCACGCGGTTCCAAAGACCAGGCATCGGCGACGTTCCGGAGATTGGTGACGCGCTTGCCTCAATCTTCGGGCGCCCAGCTTCTTCTGGGAAATACGCTGGCGGCGAACAAGGATCAGGATGGCGCGGTGAGTGCATTCTCGCGCGCCGTCGAAATTGATCCGAGTTCTACGCAGGCCCGAGACACGCTGATTGACTATTCGATACGGATTGGCGATCCGGATCGCGCGCTGTCCACCGCGCGTGACTATGCCAATGCCTATCCGGGTCCGACGGCAGACATTCTGGTGGCCAACACGCTTGTCAAGCTCAAACGTGCGGATGAAGCGAAGAGCTTTCTGGCGAAGAGTTTTGCATCTAAGCCGTCGACGCCGGTCATGCTGGCTTATGAACGATTGGCGCAATTGACGGGCGACAACGCCAAGGCGCGTTCCGTGCTCGCCGATTGGCTGCGGAAAAATCCGGGTGACGTGGAGGCGATGCGCGAATATGGCAGCTTTCTCCTCGCATCCGGCGACAAGGCAGAATCGCTCAAGACATTCGAGGCCCTGCTGAAGGCAAGGCCGTACGATGTGATCGCGCTAAACAACGTGGCCTGGCTGATACAGAAGAGCGATTCCAGGCGTGCGATCGAGCTCGTAAGCAGGGCTGCGAAAATCCAACCGCAGTCCCCCGCCGTGCTCGATACGCTCGGCTGGCTAAAATGGCAGAACAACCAAAGGGCGGACGCGCTTGACTTGCTGCAGCGCGCTCACAGCCTGGCCGGCAACGATCCCGACATCGCCTATCATCTGGTAATAGCGCTCGATGGATCGGGAAAGCGCGATCAGGCGAAGGCTCTTCTCTCGCAGATCCTGAAGTCGGGCGCAAAGTTCGAGGATATGGCCCAGGCCAAGCAGCTCGCGGCGAAGTGGAAATAGCGACGGGTGAATTGAATACTCCGTATGGCGCGGCCTCGCGCCGTCGGGGTATTGCCTCGTGTGTGGCTAGCCCAGGCTGCGCACCAGGAAGGGACCGATGAAATTGGCCACCGGCAGCGGCAGCCGTTTCCAGAGTTCGATAAACGGGGCGAATTTGGGATTGTTCGGATTCTTCTCCGGCATCGCAGTGCCCGGCTTGAGATAGAACTCGTATTCCAGCCATTCCGGTTCGAATCCCCAGTTCTTCTTGAAGGCAAAAGCGCCTGTTCCCGCCTTACTGCGCCCGAAGTCGAACCGGCGATATCCGCGCGCCGCCGCGCGGCGCATCGTCTCCCAATAAAGGAAATCGTTGGCGCCATTTTTTCGCGCGCCCGCCGTGCCGCCTCCGTAATAGGGCAGCACTGTGTCGCGGAAGTAGAAGTTCATCACCGCGCTCACGGGTTCGCCATTGTCGAGAATGGTGACGATATCGCAATCCTTCCCGAATGTTTTTAGCAACGCCTCAAAATACCGTTTGGGGAATACCGGCGTACCAAGGTTACGCACGCTTTCCGAATAGACGCGGAAGAGGCGTCCGGCTTCGGTATCGATCTCGCTAACCAGCGGGCCCTGCAGGGTCTTGCGTACGACCGCCCGCTGCTTGCGGGGTATGGCCTTGAGATTTTCATCGTCGCTTTCCGAAAGCGGCCGGCTGAATGTGGCATAGAGGTCTTTGCGCGCCGCCCATCCGGGTCTCATTGCCTTGCGGCTTCGGAATTCAAGCGACGCCGCGCCTTTTTCATGCATGAGCGAGATGGCGGCTTGGTCCAGTGCCCGCAGCGCATCATCGTCGGTTGCGATAGGTCCGCCTTCCACGCAAAAGGGGGCTGCGATCATCGCGTTGCCGAACAAAAGGCTCTTTTGATGCACCAGCGGCAGCACTCCAACGATGCTTGCGCCACGCTCGGCAATCAGGAAATGCGGTTCAAGGTGGAAAACGTCCCGGAAGATGTTCCGCCACCCCGCACGATGAAAAAAAGTGCCGCCGGGATTTGCAAGAACGAACGCATCCCATTCGGCTGCCCGCGCGTCGGTCAGTGGCACGATGCGCAAGCCGGCGGCAGATTCACCGTTGGCTGCTACGACCATAATGGCTCAGAACGACTTGCGAATACCGACGGTAACGCGAACGTCGGTGAGGCTTCCGTTGTCGAAGCCTACAAGCCCGCTCGACTCGCGATTTAGGACGGAGGCATCGCCATACAGGGAGAGTGTTTGGCTGGCGTTGTAACTAAGCCCCAGATTGCCCTCCAGGATGCGATCATGGCCGTTGAACTCATTGGCTCGCGAAGCGTTGAAACCGGCATGTCCTGTGAGATCGCGCCGGATTTTCCGGGATGCCGCCAACCGCAGGCCATAGACTTCGTTGCGCCGGTTAAGGAAGGGGGCAGACGGTATGTTGTCCAGCCTGTCTCTGATGGTGCCATATACGCCCAGCGAAAGCTGCGTGCGTTCCAGGGCATGCGTGATTGTCGCTTCGATACGCCGGTTCCGGTAAATCGAATTGTCGAGAGAAAGGCCGCTACCTAGGAAGCCGCCGCTAACGCCGCCGAGGCCGGAATCGGATCCGCCGCCGGACACAGGCCCGGGCGTATTACCCAGCGAGCCGCCCAGATTTTGCAGATCGCCCAATTGACCCTGCTGAGGCGTCTCAACTTGGTCTGTTGCCCGTGCAGTGATCGTGGTCAGCGGCGACAGATCCCAGGTGAGTGCACCGATATAGGTTGGAAAGTTATTCTGCGTGCCGGCCTGGACGTAGAAATTGAAATTCGGACTCGGGGTGAATTGGAAGCCGCCCAACAGCGTCGGACCGTCGAGGTCCTTTGTGAGCAGAAACGATGAATGATAGGTCTGATAACCGCCTGTTCCGATGATCGCGAAGTCGTCAGAAATCAAATAACTGAAGTTGGCCAGAGCGGAGCGCGTTTTCTGCGATTGGTGCGCCGACTGGTAAGTGTCGGACGCCGAAGCATTCAGCGACCATCTCAATCGAACGAAATCGCTAAGGCTCGAAATGCGCGCACCTATCGCGCTGGTATTCGAGTTTGTCGGCGGACGAAAGAATCCTGGCAGCGGTACCGTATTTGCGCTCGATGGCGTGACAAAGAATATGCCGCTCTGGCTGAACCAGATATCTGTTTCCACGGCATTGCCGAATTGATGCATCAGCGTCGGTCGCGCGGCGTAGCTGTAGGTATTGCGATAGTTGTTGTTCGTGGGCGTACCGTCCACCGCGGTCAGCGAACCTGTTCGCGTCAGCGATTGCGGACGGGCGCTGGCCTGAACGTCGAGAAACAGCGTTTGCTCGAGCAGTTCCGCATTGGCCATCGCATTCAGTTGATGGATCAACTGGTCGAGATCGTGATTGCGCGCGTGGTATTGCCCTGTCAGCGAATAGTTCAGTGAGGCCATCAGCCTTCTGGATTGCTCCAATGCACCAAGATGGAGCCCAGGCTGGGTGTAGAAATCGTAATGGCTGTTACCGACAGTGCCCGCGCCGTTCGACGTATAAGTCTCGGCAAGACTTACTGCCGCAAACACCTGCAGCTCGGGAATCGGAGCGATCGCGGCATTGGCGCCCTCTATTCCTGCGGCGGCAGCCCGCTTTCTCTGTTCGTCCGCTTGCTGCGCGCGCGCTTGCGGTGTGCTGGCCGAAGTGTAGCCGCCGGTGTCGAATTGCGCATGTGCCTGCGGAATGGCGGAAACGGTCAACGCCGCCGCCAGTGCCAGCTTCAGGGCCATGGGCCGGGTGACATGCCCGGCCCTGACGAGATGAAGCTTCTCAGGAATCATGTGCAACTCGCTCCGGGGCGTTGACCTGCCGGTGGTTACGTCAGATCACGCGCTCAGAAGTAAGACTGCGGGATGATGATCACATCGCCCGGTTGAAGCGGCACGTTGGCCGACATATCGCCGTCCTTGAGCAGGTCGCCCAAGCGGAGGTGATAGCTCTGCTGCCGCCCGTTGATCGTACGAACCAGCGTCGCCCGGTTGCCCGCGGCATACGGGGTCAGACCGCCTGTGGCGATCATGGCATCCAATGCCGACATGCTTTGACGATAGGGGATGGCCTTCGGCTCGGACGCTTCGCCGACCACACGCACCTGCTGGGCGAAGGGACCGACGAAGTTACTCACGATCACCGTCACAACAGGATCGGTCACGAACTTCTTGAGTTTTTGCTCGATATCTCGGGCAAGCTGGGTTGGCGTCTTGCCTGCGCAGTCGATGTCCTCCACCAGTGGGATGGAGATCCGGCCATCTGGACGAACCGGCACGGTGGTCGACAGATCCGGATTGCGCCACACAAAGATCTGCAGCGAATCGCCCGGTCCGATGAGATAGTCGGCTTCGGCAGCCTGCGAAGTGGCAGCCGATGGCGCATCACCCCGCGGGGCGCAGCTTGCTACAACGGCCGCAGCCGCCAATCCCAAACCCAGAATTGCGAAGCGGCGCACGGCCCGCCCCATCGCCGAAGTGATGTTCGCACGCATAGGAGAAAGCCCCTCTAAATCCCTTGGGAAGCGCGGCTTCCCGAAGCAAATATTGATACACGTCCAGCGGTTTACGGCCAAACGCTTTGTTTGGCGAGGATGGTACATAAGAAATTAACCAAACCCTAAGATGCAAGGAACTGCGGGGCCGTTACGAAAATATCACAGTCCGGCGGCCATTGAGCAGGATGCGATGCTCGGCGTGCCATTTGACCGCCCGGGCAAGCACCACACTTTCAATATCCCGGCCTACAGCGGCGTAATCCTCGGGCGTCAAAGCGTGGCTGACGCGCTCCACGGCCTGTTCGATGATCGGGCCTTCGTCCAGCTCAGCCGTGACGTAATGCGCGGTCGCCCCGATCAGCTTCACGCCCCGCTCATGGGCCTGGCTGTAGGGCCGCGCACCTTGAAAGCTTGGAAGGAAGGAATGGTGGATGTTGATCGCGCGGCCTTCGAGCTTGGCGCACAGCGCGGGCGAAAGGATCTGCATGTAACGGGCAAGCACGACGAGGTCTATTTTCTCGCTGTCCACGATGCTCAGCAGTGCTTTTTCCTGTTGCGCCTTATTGGCGTTGTCGACGGGCAAGTAGACAAATGGCACGCCATGGGCTGCCGCGACATCTTCCAGATCTCGGTGATTTGAAACGATTTTCGCGATTTCCACGGGAAGGGCGCCGATGCGATGACGATAAAGAAGGTCCACGAGGCAGTGGCCGAATTTCGATACCATGACCAGCGTACGCACCTTTCGGCTCATGTCGTGGAACCGGGCGTCCATAGCGAACGAGGCCGCGATAGCATCGAACCTCTCGGTGAGACGCGTCACGTCCGTCGGCCGTTCGGCATGGAACACGGTGCGCAGAAAGAAGCGGCCGTTTGAGGGGTCGCCGAACTGGGCGCTGTCGAGAATGTTGCAGTCCTGCTCGACGAGAAAGCGCGAGACCGCGGCCACGATGCCCTTGCGGTCCGGGCAGGCAAGCGTGAGCACAAAGCGGCTGGTGCGATTCTCCGCCCCCTGCATGATATGACCCCTTGATTGGCGCGAATTGAGATAGGGCTTGGCGGAGGCTTCGGCTAGCCTGATTTGGACGGACGGTTACGAGGACGGACATGAAGACAAGGGCGGCGGTGGCATGGAAAGCGGGGGAAAGGCTTTCGATCGAGGAGGTCCAGCTGGAAGGGCCTCACCCAGGTGAAGTTCTGGTTGAAATAAAGGCGACAGGTATTTGTCACACCGACGCTTTTACGCTTTCAGGTGCAGACCCGGAGGGGCTGTTCCCAGCCATTCTGGGTCATGAGGGCGCCGGCATCGTGCTTGAAGTCGGCCCCGGGGTCACCACGCTCAAGCCCGGTGACCATGTGATACCGCTGTACACGCCCGAATGTAGGCAATGCAAAACCTGCCTCTCGAAACGCTCAAATCTTTGTACCTCGATCCGCGCCACGCAGGGCCAGGGCCTGATGCCGGATGGCACCAGCCGCTTCCGTATCGGCAAGGAGACCATCCGCCACTACATGGGCTGCTCGACCTTCGCGAACCATACGGTCCTTCCTGAGATCGCGCTGGCCAAGGTCCGCCAGGACGCTCCCTTCGACAAGATCTGTTACATCGGTTGCGGTGTGACCACCGGCATAGGCGCTGTGATCTTCACCGCAAAGGTCTGGCCGGGGGCGAACGTGGCGGTGTTCGGGCTGGGCGGGATCGGCCTTAACGTTATCCAGGGAGCCCGTATGGTGGGCGCGGACAAGATCGTGGGCATCGACACCAACCCCGCCAAGCGCGCCATGGCCGAGAAGTTCGGCATGACCCACTTTATCAACCCGGACGAGATCGGCCGCGACAAGGTGGTTCAGGCGGTGATCGACCTGACCGGCGGAGGTGCCGACTTCTCGTTCGAATGCATCGGCAATGTTCACACCATGCGTCAGGCGCTCGAATGCGCCCATCGCGGCTGGGGCGAAAGCATCATCGTCGGTGTGGCGGGAGCAGGGCAGGAGATTTCGACCCGCCCGTTCCAGCTCGTCACAGGCCGCGTCTGGAGAGGCACTGCATTTGGCGGCGCGAGGGGGCGAACCGATGTCCCCAAGATTGTCGACTGGTATATGGAGAAGAAGATCAATATCGACGATCTGATTACTCACACCATGCCGCTCGACAAGATCAACGACGCATTCGATCTCATGCATGAAGGCAAGTCGATCAGGTCGGTTGTTGTGTACTGAAGTCACGGCTGGGCGCGCAATGCATGTGGAACCTTCAAAAGAACGAAGGTGGATCCGCGATACACGGCTTTCAGTTCCTTCGGCACCATGCCGGACCTGAGTGCGTCCGGCCTGGTGATAAAGACGTAGTCGAATTGCGAGAGAATATCGTTCTGAAAGACTCTTGGAACGGATACCTCCTTCCTCTCATGAATTGCGGCTACGTCGTGCCCTCGCTGAATGTGAAAATGGGTTCTCAAGCCCAGTTCGCGCACGGACGGAGCAAACGAGACCGATTCCGCGCTCAGTGGCGGGCTTGTGAACAGACTGGGCACGAATGCATCCCGAAGAACTATGCCCAGGCACGCGCCTTCGAGAAGCGGTATGGCCTGCAGGCTCCGTGTCTCTGGCTGAAGCGTGTATGGCAGAATTTTTGCGCCGCGCGGAACCTCGTTGAATGCCGCAAAATATTGTGAGTAGACCGCATTCGAGCGGTTCCAGACGTCAGCCAAAATTGCGGTTCGCACGATGAAAAGCGCAGCCACAAGAAGTACCGCGGGCTCCTTCCACGGAATTCTTTTCGGCTGCCAGTCGGAAGCCGCAACAAGTATCAGCACTATGGCGATTGGCAGCCTTCGATCTGCTCCGTAGCCGGTGAAAAGTTCGTCCGGCATCGCGAGAAACGTGACTGCGAGTAGACCAAGGGTTGCCAGCAATCTGCTGTCGACAGAAATTCGTCGCTTCCAGAGCCCCCAGCCAAACAGCGCGCACAGGAGGAGGAGACATGCAATATCGAACGTCAGGTGGTATTGATAGATAACATCGAACGGGGCTTCGAATTTCCGCCAGACCGTTCCCCATCGTGTTTCCGAGACGGTTGCCGCGGTACCGCCCAAATAGAGGAAGAAATAGACCGGCAACAAAAACTGCACGCCTGCCGCCGCGATGTTTGTTGCCTTGACACGCAACGGCGTGCTCGAAAACAAGAACCACAGCTCGATACCTCCCAAGGCGATTGCATAGATTCCAAACGCATAAAGATGGCTGACATAGATCGCGATCGCGCAAGCCGTGGAAATGAGAATTCGCGGAAAGACCGGCCAGTTGCGGATCGCAATCCATACCGCAAGGCCCACGAGCATCACGCCGATACCAAAACAGAAGTTCAGCAGACCCCAAAGCATCATGCGATGGAAAACGAAGAAGAACGCGATGAGCGGCCAAATGGACCAGCGGCGATGAATTGAATAGTGCAGGGCCAAGGTGCCCGCAGCAGTGAGAACCGCTGTGAGTCCAATGAACGCCTTTCCCGCAATTTGCAACGGCATAAATGTGGTCAAGGCTGGAACGATCAGATCCATCGCCAGATTAGGCTGCACAAGCATCACATTGCGATAGAAGCGCTGCAGGTCCGCGGACTTTCCGAGGTCCGCCAGAATGTGCATCCGCGCCAAATGGTTTGGATAGTCGTTGAGCGGCGGAAGAAGAACCCAGAATAAAGGAGCGATGCTCAGCGCTGCGAGAACGAAGAAGAGCGCCAAAACAAGTGGAGCGGAAATTTCGGCTCGTCTCTCTGCCATATTCCGGTCTCACTGCCTTTAATTTTCAAGGAAGAGAATGTGGATTCGTACGGCGTCATACTTTACTGTTCTTACCCGAGCCTCAGACATTTGTCGCCGCTGCGTCGAAGCTCCAAAGCATTCCAATCGAAAATGAATAATCGGTCATGATCGGAGGAACAATGCAGACCCGACGTACATTCCTCAATAGTACGCTCCTTCTTGCCGGCACTGCGGTCGCGGAGGGCAGAAACGGCATTGCGCTGGCGGCAGCAGAAGGCGGAATCGACCCTGGAATGTTGTCGGCGAAGTTAACACTTCCTGACGGCTCGGTGAAGACGTTCGCCGGCGCGCGCGGCGTCGACCTGGGAGATTTCGTCGTGCCGTTCGCGCGGATCGTTCAGCGCAACGTGCTGACGAAAGATGCGAGCGGCTTGTTTTCGGTCTTCTTCCGGCCCGACCGGAATAGCAATCGCTTGGAAGTGGTGACGCTCTACGGAGATCCCCAAAACGACTCGCCGCACACCCACGGGCCCTACACGTTCGAGATATTCGTCGGCGAAAGGAGCGTGCAAAAAACAGAGGTACCGTATCACTTTTGGCTTGCGCGTTGGCGTTGGCAGAGTTCGCCCCGCCCGCGCGTTCGCAAACCGTCCGAGCTTATCGCTGCGAAGCTTTCGCCGCCCTACGGTATTACAGAAATTGCCGCAACCAAGCTGCCCAACCCTGCCAAGCCATATACGGTGATGGGAATTTCGAGCATCACGCCGTTTATCGGGCAAACCGGCGAGCGCGGCGACATCGGAATCAATCCGGAATGTCACAGCGCCTATATGGCGACGGAAGACGCAACGGCCTATCAATCCATGATGGACTGGGCCGAAGCGTCCGGGACCGGACCGTGGCACATCAACGATCCGGCGACCGGCGGTGTTTTCTCTTTTGCCGCCAATCCGGATGCAACGATTATATCGAACGGCACGAAGCCGCTGCATGTCCAAAGGGCAAGCGAGCGCGATGCGAGCGGGAAATTCATCTACCCCACTTTCATTCAACCGGACGATGCGCATCATCCCTGCACATCCTATATCCCGTTCATCACGACGGGCGATCCGTACCACGCCGAGGAGCTGCAATATCAGATCAACTTCTATCTTGGCGGCGAGAGTCAGCCGAAGGGCAGACCGAAGTCGTTCATTTTCGATCAGGCACAGACTCGCGGCTACGCATGGATGATGCGCTCGGTGTTGTTCAATATTTTGGCCGCTGACCTCATTCAAAGCCCAACGCTCCTTCCAAAGGGATATTGGAAGAGGATTCTGGACAACAATTTGGCGTGGATAACCGCCAATTTCGTCGACGCCAAGGATAACAAGGAATTCTGGTTCTCCTCCGGGACGTCCAAAACTGCGATGGGCTGGTGGCAGGAGAACTATCTTTGCGGAGTAATTGCAACTGCAGTGCAATTGGGTTTCCGTGAATGGCTGCCTGTGTTGAAATGGAAAATCCAAACGGACATCAACCGGCTGAACGGAAAATCCGGTTGGAACCCCGGTTGGCCCACACTCTATTTTGCGCAGTATGTTAAGCAGTCTCAGCGGCCGGGCGAGCACAACGCCGGCAACGGCGCGCTGCAATTCGATCGTTTAAGTGAGCGTGGGAGTCAATATTCATACGTCGGGGAATGGCAGATCCGGTTCAAAAGTTCGACCGAATTCGACATTGTTGCGCCAAGCGGGGCACCGCCCGCCGGATCCGTCAGGGCCGGCATTGTCGGCAAGAGGACCGGTTCGGGCTATGTCCCGATGTTCACAGTCAATGCCGGTAGCGAACCTTTTGCCGCCGGCGATGTGATATATTGGACAATTAGCAAGATCACGAATTGGAAAGATCTTTGGGACACCAATCTTGCGATGGGGGTCGTAAAAGACGCGGGCCC
>DASZRY010000121.1:0-53873 GCA_035548975.1 Rhizomicrobium sp. | reverse complement strand
AGGCTTAAGTCACGGTGCGGAAGGCAGCTCACGCATGAAGGCGGCCGGCTTCTTCGCCAGCCCTGATTTGGCGGCAAAAAGGCGGGCCCCCGGCTGTTCGCTCCCATCGAACGAAAACGCGAGGCGCCCGCCTTTTTGCTGTGCGATCAGACCCGCGCGAAGCGGTTCGGTTCGGATTTCTGCGAGATGTAGTCCGTCAGCTTGAAACGCAGTTCCTTGTGCCGGTAGTCGATTGAGAACATCGAGGATTGCTGCAGGAAATCCATCCCGATGAACAGCGCGGGCTTGTCGGCCAAGCCCCAGACGTCGAAAACGTTGAGATCGGAAATCGCCAGCCGCGTTTTCGTGAAGAGCACGTCGCCCAGCCTGATCCTCGAAACCTGCACCAGCTTGCCCAGCGTCGTCCCGCCGGTAGCGCCCATCAGTGGAATCTCGGCGCCCTCGATGGCAAAAGTTCCCCCCGCTTTCAGTTCGGAATAGAGCCGGGTATTGCAGATCGAAAGCTGGGCGCCGGAATCGATGAAGGCTACGGCTTGAACATTGTTGACCGTACAATCGACCGCCTTAAGCCTGCCCTTGGAACCGTCGACGCGCACAACGATCTCGTTGAAATGCGGCCAGCCGAACGATGTGCCGGAACGCTCTACCGTGAGCTTGCTGTTCTGAAAATCGAAAGTGACCCGCCGGCCGTCCAGCACATCGAGACCAAGATATCCGTCTGCTCCCAGCCATTTGCGCGGCAGGACGGGCGCGGCGACATTCTCCATCGCGATATTGCCGAACGATAGTTTCGGCAAATGCACGGTGGGCGCGGACAGGGCGCGAACAATTCCCTGCACGACGACATCGTTGCGCGGCAACAGCCCCAGTTCGGCCGCGACATCGGATGCGACGACCGAGACATCCGCGCCTGTATCGACCACAAATCTGTACGGCCCCTTGCCATCGATCGTCGTGTCCAGCAGCAGACGATCCGTCATATCGGTGAAGCCGTTCACCAGTTCCGGGGGCGGCGTTGGGATGAGCGATGCAGTCGTGGCCCGGGCAGCGGCCGGCGCAGCGGCCAGCGCACAGGCGCCGTAAGCCAGCGCGCGCCTGCGCGAGAATTCACCAACCACGTCAAGCCTCCCTGCAACCGGCTGATCCAGTCTATCACCAAATTCGGCAGCGGCGCACCTGCGCTCACACAATCGTCAAGGCGGCGGGATGGAGGGCAGGCGCCGGGTTTTCCTTGATGTCGCCCTCCGTAACGCGTAACGACTCCTTGACCGAGCCGATGCTGGGAAGATGGCCACGGATTCCGTCAAGATAGCCCTCCGGAATATCGACAAGACATACGACGGCGGGCGTACGTTTGCAGTTCGCTCGGTGTCGCTGGAGATTCGCGCCGGGGAATTTCTCGTTGTCGCCGGTATGTCCGGCTCGGGCAAGACGACACTGCTAAAAACAATCAACCGCCTGGTCGAGCCGAGCACAGGCACGGTCGAGGTCGAAGGTAGCGATGTGCAAAGTCTCGATCCATTTCAGCTTCGCCGCCGCATCGGATATGTTTTCCAGGGAGTTGGCCTTTTTCCTCACATGACGGTGGCGGAAAACATGGCAGTGACGCCGCGCCTCCTCGGCTGGTCGAAAAACGATATCCGGAATCGCATCGAAGAGTTGCTGGATCTCATTCAGTTGCCGCGAGAGGTCGGTTGGCGAATGCCAATCACGCTTTCAGGCGGGCAGCGCCAACGCGTCGGCTTGGCGCGCGCGCTTGCCGCACGGCCCAATATCATGCTGATGGATGAACCTTTCGGTGCGCTCGATCCGATTACTCGAGATTCGCTGGCGCGGGAATATCGCGCCGCCCATCAGTCGCTCGGTCTGACCACGGTAATGATCACACACGACATGCTGGAGGCCATCCTCCTGGCTGACCGCATTGCCGTGATGAGTAAAGGCGAAATCGTGGAAGTTGGTACACCGCATGATCTTCTGAACAATGCCAAGAGCGAATATGTGCGTGAGCTGATCTATGTGCCGCGCAGACAAGCAAACGAGGTCGAGCGGTTGGCGGAGATGCGCATTGACGGATGAACGGATCGCAAGCGCCTGGGCCCTTCTTCCAGACTATCTCGGCCAGCATATTCTGTTGAGTGTGTCGGCACTTGCGATAGGACTAACGGTCGGCCTCTCTCTCGCCATCATTGGCGTATGGTCTCCGCGATTGCGCTGGTTTTTTCTCACCGCTGCAGGACTGATCCAGACAATTCCCGGTCTTGCACTATTGGCATTGTTCTATCCGGTTTTGCTGGCGCTTTCGGTCGTTACGGACAAGATGTTCGGCGTATCGTTCTCGGCATTGGGATTTCTGCCGGCACTCCTTGCCTTGGCTCTCTACAGTATTCTTCCGGTCCTGCGGAACGGCGTAGTGGGCATCCTTGGTGTCGACAAGGACGTGAAGGAGGCTGCACGCGGCGTCGGCATGACGCCGCGACAGCGCTTGTTCAGAGTCGAATTGCCGCTGGCAATGCCGGTCATCATGGCTGGCATCCGAACATCGGCCGTATGGGCAATTGGCACTGCAACGCTTTCAACACCGATCGGCCAGGCAAGTCTTGGCAATTACATCTTTTCAGGTCTTCAAACCCAGAATTGGGTTTTTGTTGCGTTCGGCTGTATCGCGGCCGTCGCACTGGCACTGACGGTGGATTTGTGCTTGGCGCTGATTGAGCGCGGCTTCGCGCAGCGTAACAGATGGTTCAAATTATCTGGTGTATTCGGCGTTGCGGCGGTGTTGTCTGCGGGGCTGATTTCCGAATCGGCACAAGAAAGCTCGCGGTACATAATTGGCGGCAAGACATTCGCCGAGCAATACATCCTCGCCTCGCTTATCGAAAGGAGATTGCAAGATGCAGGCATGAACGCGACACGCCGCGTAGGGTTGGGATCGACAGTGATCTTCGATGCACTTGCTGCTGGAGAGATCGACGCCTATGTCGATTACTCTGGAACGATATGGTCGAATTTCATGCATCGCACTGAAAATGCCTCGCATAAAGAAGTACTTTCACTGGTTGGTAGTTGGCTGCAAAGAACGCATCGCGTTACCTCGATGGGGCCACTTGGTTTCAACAATGCATATGCGCTGGCAATGCGCCGCGATTACGCGGAACGATTAAATATCCACACTATCGCCGATCTTGCACGCTATGCCGCAACGCTCTCAATTGCAGGCGACTACGAATTTTTTGACCGCCCGGAATGGAAGAAGTTGCGCGATGCGTACGGAATAGAATTTCGCAAGACAAGAATCATGCAACCGAACTTTATGTACAAAGCGGTTGCAGATGGCGCCGTAGATGTTATTGCAGGATACACGAGCGATGGACAAATCGCGCAATATGACCTCGTCGTACTTGGCGATCCAAAACAGTCGCTGCCGCCTTACGATGCGATCTTGTTGTTGTCACCAAAGCGAATTGGCGACGAGAAGTTCCGCCGCGCGCTGGATCCCTTGATCGGCAAGATCTCGACAAGAAAAATGCAAGAAGCAAATTTGAGCGTAAGTCGCGAGAATGGTCAGCTCACACCGGAACAGGCTGCCGATTGGTTACTGCATATGATCATTCCGTGTCCTAGAGGCCGTTCCGTTCACTGCCGGTTTAACTGAGGACGTCGGCCGCTTCTGGATGCGATTCAAACCAGTGCTTGGCAAAAGGGCATTGTGGCGTGATCGAGAATCCTTCCTTTCGAGCAATGTCGACAATTCCTTGCATTAGCCTTCCTGAAGTTCCTTTACCCCGCAACGCGGGATCGGCCTCAACGTGGGGTATCGAAACGGAATGCCCGTGTCTGCGGTAGGTGGCCAGAGCGAGGTGACCATCCTCGATGAGTTCGAACCGACCAAGGGACTTATTGTCTATGACGGGCACAGAATTTGTCATTTCGTGAATTTCGGATTGCAGTTTAGCCACCAAAACATATCGTATTTCTTATAAACCTGTGCGGCCTGATTTGGAAGGAACGTCCAGTGAAATCGTTCGTAGCTGTTGCGACCTTGGCGATCGCATGGAGCATGGCGACGGCCATTGCCCAACCTCTCTTGTCCAATAAAACCGTTGATCTCCCTCCACCTCCTGCAGACATGAGTTGCGACGACCTGATAACCAACGCTGAGCTGAAACTGCAGGCCGTTATCGATGCCGACAAGAAGGCCGCGGCTCTTCCGCACATGGATGCAGCCAAGGCGGCACTTGGCAAGAACGATTCCGCCACATGCAAGGTGGAAGTTCAAAAGGCGCTTCAAGCTTCGAGTTAGAAATCACATCGCACTGCAGCTTCTTTCGTTGGCCCCCGGCACCGGCGAACTGTTGTTTGCAGGGGCAGTTTCCAATCCCGGGAGCGGCATTACTATCTTCATATTGTTTCGCGTATTGAGTTTCGCAACGCCGATTCTCACGCGAGCATCGGCGAGAATATCGGAAATTGGATCAGGATGGTCGCTTCTGCCGGGGCCGATGCGAATGACCAAAAGTCGGAGGTCCCGCCGCCAATATCGGCGACGAGGACCAGTTCTTCGCGGCTTCAGAAGACGAGGTAGCCGCCGTCGATAACAAAGGTGTCTGCGGTGTGAAATTTTGAAGCGTCGGAAGCCAAATAGACCGCAATCCCTCCAAAGTCTTCGGGCTGGCCCCACCGGCGCATCGGCACGCGGCTGATTACGCGTTCGTTGAATTTATCGTCGCCCTGCGCGCGTTGCGTCATATCCGTTGCTATCCAGCCTGGCGCGATAGAATTTGCGCGAATTCCGTACCGCGCGAGCTCCACTGCGATAGCTCGAACCATGGATAAGACCGCTCCTTTGGACGCGCCATAGGCGGCATTTCGCGCTGCTCCCTCTAATCCCGCCGTACTGGCGACAGCGATTAGTGAGCCGCCTGCATCGCCATCCTTCGCACGGGCAATCATGTGTTTGCTTGCCTCGCGAAAAGTCCAGAATACGCCATCTTCATTAACTGCATGAACCTTGTGGAATAGCTCAGTCGTCATTTCCGGAAGTGGCGCACCACCGCCAATGCCCGCGTTGGCTATTACGCAATCGACTCTGCCCATCAGGGAGATGGCTTCCCCCATGGCTTCCACGACCTCATTTTCATTGGCCACGTTTACCTTGCGGGATGCGACCCGCTTGCCATACCGGGCGAGCACCTTGCCCGCGGCTGTATTCTTTTCGTCATTAGTCCCCCAGATTACGAGGTCGGCACCCGCTTGAGCGAGCGCCTCGGCCATCCCTAGGCCGATCCCCCCGTTGCCGCCGGTGACCAGGGCCACTTTTCCGGTTAAGTCGAACGGTCTGTACATATGCTCCTCCCATTTTCGCTGAAATGCAGGGTAGAGGGGCTCTTTCGCGGGGGCAATGAACCGCCCCGGCTTCGCCCACAATTCGCCACGGAATTGAGTTGTGATATTGGCATTGGGGCTAGATGATTTGTCCGGCGGGTTACCCCGCCGGCTATTCGTGGGGTTGCCTAGGCCGGGTCCAAGGCCGGGTTTCAAGGAGCTGGACGTATGATGCGCTTTGCCGCCCTTTTGGCATGGCTTTGTCTTCTCGTTGTTCCCTGTGGTACGGCTAGGGCGCAGGACGGCGATCTCAGCATCGCCGCCAATCAGGCATTTCTGGCTAACAACGCCCGGCAACCAGGCGTAGTGATTCGGCCGAGCGGTCTGCAGTACAAGATCATCAAGAGCGGTTACGGCAAACGGCCCGGCCCAAGGGATACGGTGAGTTGTTACTACAAGGGCCAGCTCATCAACGGGAAGGTGTTTGATGCCACAGAGCCGGGGTTTCCGGCGCAGTTCGTGGTCAATCAGTTGATCCCGGGATGGACCGAGGCCTTGGAATTGATGCGCGAAGGGGATCGTTGGCAATTGGTGGTTCCGTCCAATCTTGCGTATGGGGAACGCGGCGCGGGTGATGGAAATATTCCGCCAAACCAGACGTTGGTCTTCGATCTTGAGGTCCTTTCGGTAACGCCGGCTCCCGAAGAGAAGCCGGGGGACAAGGACCAGAGTCCGGGTGGCAGCGGAGCACAAGACGAATAGTCATGGCGCGCTATTGGCCCACGTTCTTGTCCGGCGGACGGCTCCGCATCGCTATCGCACTGCTGCTTGTGGTGGCTGCGAGCGCGATGTACTGGGCGAGCCGGGATTACGCGGTGATCGCACCGGACTGGGACGGGCAGGTGCGTGGGCTTTCCTATAGCCCAAGCCATCTCTTCAACGAGAAGGATCACGAGTGGGTCAGCCCGGAACATATCGATCGGGACATGGCGCAGCTGGCGCAGCTCACTGGGCGTATTCGCACCTACACGGTTTCCAACGGTCTTGACCGTGTTCCTGAGATTGCCCGGCGTCATGGGCTGACGGTTTCTCTCGGTCTTTGGATCAGTTCCGATCTGGAGATGAATGAGAAGGAGATTGAGACTGGCATCAAGGTGGCGCTCGCCAACCGGCGCACAGTGGATCGCATAGTCGTCGGCAACGAAGCGATCCTGCGGGGAGACGTCACCGTCGATCAGATGAACGGTTATTTGAAGCGCATCCGTGCGGCGTTGCCTTACCGCATTAAAGTGACGACGGCTGAGCCGTGGTCCACCTGGCTGCTCAATCCGGAATTGGGTGAGAATGTCGATATCATCTTCATTCATCTGTTGCCCTATTGGGAGGGTATCTCGGCGCGGGACTCGCTGCCATTTCTCGGCCGCGCCTATCAGCACGTCGTCGATGAATTCCCGGACAAGCCGATCACGATCGGGGAAGCCGGCTGGCCTTCTGAAGGCCGCACAAAGAAGCAGGCAGAAGCTTCGCTCGCCAATGAAGCCTATTTCATTCGTGCGTTCGTAAAGCTCGCGATGGAAAAGGGTTGGGATTACTACCTCATCGAGGCATACGACCAGCCTTGGAAAGGCGGAAATGAAGGCGCGGTCGGCGCGTATTGGGGATTGTTCGATGCCGATGGCACGCCGAAATTCCCCTTCATGGGCATGCTGCGCACCTTTCCGGAGTGGCGGACATATGCGTCTCTGGCGGCTGCGATAACGCTTATCCTTGGATTGCTGATACTCGGGCGGATGCCGCGCGTACGCCAGCCCGGATACATCGTGATGGGCGCGCTGGTTGCTGTCGTCACCACAGGATTGCTGGTGCTGATCGACGCATCGACCCTCGAATATATCGAACCGGCCGACATAGCGATGATTGCGGCGATGACGCCGTTGGTGTTGCTCGCCTCCACCGTGATCCTGACGGAAGGCGTCGAACTGGCCTCCAGTCTGTGGCGGGTGGAGCGAAGACGTCTGCTGGCCGCCATTCCGGTGACGCCACCGCGCGTATCCATTCATGTGCCTTGTTACAATGAACCGCCAGACATGGTGATCGACACGCTGAACGCCTTGGCGCGGCTCGATTACGACAATTATGAAGTTATCGTTCTGGACAACAACACGCCGGAAGCGGCGGTGTGGAAGCCGGTGGAAACACACTGTGCCGCCTTGGGTGAACGCTTCCGCTTCTTCCATTTCGACAATGTGAAGGGCTTCAAGGCGGGCGCACTCAATATCGCTCTTGAGATGACGGATCCCAGGGCGCAGTACATCGCCGTTATCGACAGCGACTACCAGGTCGATCCATCGTGGTTGCGCCGCGCGCTGCCATACTTTGCCTCGCCGAAGATCGCTCTGGTGCAAGGTCCGCAGGACTATCGCGACGGCGCCGACAGCATCTTCAAGTCCATGGCGTTTGAGGAATACAGGGGGTTCTTCAAGATCGGCATGGTGGAGCGCAACGAGCACGATGCTATCATTCAGCACGGCACGATGACCATTGTGCGCAAGGACGCGTTGGAAGAAGTGCACGGCTGGAGCACGTGGTCGATCACGGAAGATACCGAGCTTGGCCTCAAGCTGTTCGAAGCAGGCTATAGTGCGGCCTATATCAGCGAAAGCATGGGCAAAGGCCTTATTCCGGATACGCTTTCGGCCTTCATGTCTCAGCGTTATCGTTGGGTTTATGGCGCGATGCAGATCATGAAACGTCACGCCGGAGCGATATTCCTGGGCGGCAAGAAGCTTTCCTGGGCGCAGCGTTATCAGTTTCTCTCCGGCTGGCTTCCGTGGATTTCGGACGGACTCGGAATGCTGGTGACGATTGCTGCACTTGTCTGGACCGTTCTGATGACAGTTGCGCCGCGATATTTCGATGTTCCTATGTCGGCGCTTTCGGCATCGGCGCTCGCTCTGTTCCTCGCAAAGACGCTTAAGACGCTTCTTCTCTATCCCCAGAAAGTTCGATCCGGCGTTTGGGGTGCATTCATAGCATCGGTTGCCGGGCTTGCGCTCACGCACACGGTCGGCAAGGCGGTGCTTTCGGGATTGTTCACGTCGAAGAAACCCTTCCTTCGGACGCCGAAGTGTGAGGATCAGGCTTCGATACGCGAGGCAATGAAGCTGGTGTGGCAGGAAGCAACCCTGCTTGCGCTCGGCATGGCGGCATTGCTCGCAATGGCGTTTGTCAACAGCGGACTTGAAGATCCTGCAGCGATGCTCTGGATGACGATGCTCACCGTTCAGACATTGCCTTATGCCGCTACCGTTGTGACGGCTGCGCTGAGCGCAATTTCGAATGCGAAGCCTCAAGCGGAACGAGTTCCGATGCCGTCGCCCCCGCCACCGGCGTTGAAAGCCGCCTGATCGGGCAGAAGTTTTCCCGGATTGAGAATGTTCTTCGGGTCGAACGCGCTTTTGAGTGCGCGCATTGCATCGATTTCGGCCGCGCTCTTATAGCGTGCGATCTCGTTGTTTTTCATGACGCCCAAACCGTGTTCGGCGCTTATCGACCCGCCGAAGCGATGCACGATATCGTGAACAGCACGGGATATTTCTCCCCAGCGCGCGAGAAAGGCGGCGCTATCTGCGCCTTTCGGCACAGAAATATTGAAATGGATATTGCCGTCGCCGATATGGCCGAACGGCACTGGGCGCGCGCCGGGTATCAGTTTTTGCACGGCACTCGAGGCCACATCGAGAAATTCGGGAATGCGCGCGACGGGAACGGAGATGTCGTGCTTGATCGAGCCGCCTTCCGGTTTCTGCGCCTCGGAAATGCTCTCGCGCAAGCGCCAGAATTGGGCGCGTTGGGATTCGCTTTCGGCGATCACCGCATCGGCGACGAGGTTCGTATCGGCGCCAAGCGCGCGTTCGACGGTATCGCGCAACCCAAAATGTTCGCCGCTGGTGGCTTCGATCAACACGTACCAGGGGGATGGTGCGCGCAGCGGATCTTTTGTTTGCGGGATATGGGCGAGGACGAAATCGAGACCAATCCGCGGTATAATTTCGAACGCCGAGACCAGACCGCCGGTTTGTTCCTGCAGCCGGGACAGCAGAGTTACGGCAGCGGCGGCACTGGGGATCGCCGCAATGGCTGTCACCCGTTCGGCTGGCTTGGCGAACAATTTGAGAGCGGCGGCGGTGATAATGCCAAGTGTGCCTTCGGCTCCGATAAAGAGTTGTTTGAGATCATAGCCGGTGTTGTCCTTTCGGAGCGTGCGCAGCATGTCGAGCACGCGGCCATCGGCGAGGACGACTTCCAATCCCAGAACAAGTTCGCGCGCGGCACCGTAACGCAGAACGTCCACACCGCCTGCATTGGTCGATAGATTGCCGCCGATGGTGCAGGAGCCTTCGGAGGCGAGGCTCAATGGAAAGATGCGATGAACGTTGTCTGCCGCCTTGTGAATGGCATCGAGTACGGTTCCGGCTTCGGCAATCAAACTCATGTCTTCGGCATCGACCCGGCGGATGCGGTTCATGCGGGAAAGGCTCAGCAGCACTTCGCCATGAAAGGGGATCTGGCCTCCGACGAGACCGGTGTTGCCGCCCTGGGGGACGATGGCCGTGCCGGTTCCGTTGCAGATGGCGAGGACTGCCGAGACTTCGGCAGTCGTCGCAGGCTTCAGTAGCAGCGACGTCTGGCCATGGTATTTGCCGCGCCATTCTACGAGATGCGGTTCGATTTCGGCGGGATCTTCGCTGAATCCTTTGGGGCCGAGTGCGGATTTCAGGCGGTCAGAGACAGTTGGGGGCAAGGTCACGAGTGGCCTCGTTTCCGTAAGTCATTGGAAATACTGATAAAAAAATTGGAAGCTGGCATTCGTTTTCGAAAAATAGGGGTAGGGGTATCCCCCCTCTTGTTTTCCTCCTGCGATGTATGCGCGGTCTCCATGGCTCCAATGTAAGGGCGGTTTTGGGGTGTTCGATAGCTGGGAACCATTTTTCTTCAGCGTGGCGCTGCGGCGCGGCGCAGCCGGTCGTTGATGGCTTCGCCCAAGCCTTCGTCGGGGATTGGCATGACGGCGATGGTTTCCGCATTCATCGCGTCGAGCTTTCTCAGCATCGCGAAGAGATTGGCGGCGGCTTCGCGCGTGTCGCCACGGGGGCTCAAGTTCAATGAATGTTCGGCGGAGGGTGCATCCGGACCGAAGGCAAGAAAGGCTTCGCCTTTCTTCGGGTGGCGCGCGTAGAGCCGCATCTTCGCATTTGGTGCGTAATGGCTTTCGAGTTGACCCGGAGATGAAATGTGGCCCTGCTTCGGCGATTGCAATGCGCCGGCGATGGGTTCGAGTTCGCTGCGCGCGATGGCGCCAGGGCGGAGCAGCAAGGCAGTTTCGCCGTCGAAGCCGACCACGGTGGATTCGATGCCGACGGGGCATGGGCCGGCATCCAATATCAAATCGACTTCGCTTCCCAGACCCTCGGCAACATCGCGCGCGGTTGTAGCGCTTAGTCGTCCGGAGGGATTGGCGCTGGGCGCGGCGATTGCGAGCCGGGATTCGATCAGCAGATGCTGTGCGGTGGGATGCGATGGCGCACGCATCGCGATCGTGTCGAGCCCGGCGCTGACCAGCAGCGAAAGTTCGCAACCTTCCTTGCGCGGCACCACCAATGTCAGTGGGCCGGGCCAGAAGGCCGCAGCGAGATCGCGCGCGAGCGCAGGAAATACTCCGTGTTCGGCGCCATGCTCGTAATCGCGCACATGCACAATCAGCGGGTTGAACTTCGGACGGCCCTTGGCCGCAAAGATACGGGCGACAGCGGCGTCGTCTGCCGCATTCGCACCGAGGCCGTAGACCGTTTCCGTCGGGAACGCGACGAGACCGCCGCGCCGCAGGATTTTTGCGGCGGCCGCAATGTTTTCGTCGGTTGCCTTGCGCACGTTCCCTTGCATGGCAATGTCTTAGCGCAATGGCCTGGGATTGCGAAGTGGACGCCTTGCTATCCTCGATCACAAGGTGCACGCGGAATGCGCAGAGTTTTCATATCTCATATACTGCCCGTTTTTGCGAGCAAGATTGGATGGCTCGTATAAACCGGGCGATGTCAGGGATGGAATACCGAGGGTGCTTCAGCCCGGAAGCATACGTCGGAATACATGATCGCGCCGGACGTAGTGGTGATAGAGGGCAGCACCCACATGCAATACGATCAAGGCAATTGCGAGAAAGGCAAGCAGTTCGTGCGTTTCGCCGAATGTGTGCCCGAGCGCTTTCTTCCGGTCGACCGGCAGCGAGGCAATGAAGCCGATCTTCGGCCATTCGAAGAGACCGTACCAGACGATGGGCCCGCCGCGCATGGACGACGAGGCCATCGCCCATCCGGTGAGCGGGATGGCCACGATGAGGATGTAGAACAACAGATGCATGGTGCGCGCCGCGGCCTTGAGCGCCGGCGCCATATCCAGCGGCAGCGGTTGCCATGGGTTCATCAGCCGCCAGGCGATACGCAGGACGCTGAGTACAAGGATCGTGAGACCCGTCGATTTGTGCAGCATGATAACGAGCATTTTGTTGGGATCGGCGCGCGGCAGTTCGCCCATGTAAAGGCCTCCGATGAGATTCAGGATCACCAGCGCGGCAATCAGCCAGTGAAAGCCTATGGACACGGTGCCGTAGCGCAGTTCGGAGTCACGGGCTGCCATATTCGAACCTCGTCAGGGTAGGTCTATCTGGCCTTCTTTGCGGTCAGATTGATCGTCACTGTCACCATGCGCGCGATGGGATTGTCTGTCGCCCATTGGCCCATGCCGACCTGAAAATCCGTGCGCGTGACGGCAGCTGTACCAGTCATATGTGCCATGTCGCCGTCGACGTCGAGCTTGAAGGGTAGCGTCACGCCTCGCGTGATGCCGCGAAGGGTGAGGTTGCCGCGCGCTTCATATCTGTTCTTTCCCGTGGAGCGGAACCAGGTGGTTTCGAACGTGGCTGTCGAGAAATTGGCGGAATCGAAGCCTTCCGGCCCTTTGATGCCCTGATCCATCTCATCGGACCCGACAGAGACGCTTCCGACATCCACTTTCACAGTTGCGTGTGCGCGTTCAAGGTCGGCGGGATCGAAATCGATCTGCGCGTCCCAGTTCCTGAATTCGCCAAGCAGAGGATGATCCTGCCATTGCACCGAAAAGCCGAGATGGCTTTTCTGCTTAATCACGGTCCATTGCGCGGCGTGGACAGGCGCGGCAGAGCACAACATGACAGTCAGGAGAACAATGCGCTTCATGGCCCCTCTTTCAGGCGTGCTCCGGGCAGCATTCTGCGCAACGTATCGTCCTTGAGCAAACGGTGATGTACCAATGCAGCGGAAGCGTGAAGAAGCACGAGCGCGGCAGTGCCATAGGCAAGCCACGCATGGACCGAGTGGATAGCCTCTTCCGTGTCTTCCTTCCTGCTGTAAGGCAGGTGGGCCAGCGGCGCAATGTGCGGCCATTCGAAGAGGCCGAACCATCGAGTGGGAATCCCCAGCGGCGAAGCGGAGACCATGGCCCAGCCGGTGAAGGGGATGGCAACGATGGCAACGTAAAGAAGGACATGTGTAACGCGCGCGAGAATTTTCGCGGGCTTGCTCAGTGTGCCGGGGAGCGGCGGCACAGGATTGACGAGGCGCCAAACCACGCGCAGAAGGCTCAACGCCAGCACCGTGAGTCCGACGGATTTGTGCAATTGCACCAGCTCGAACAGATTTGGGCCGGTGATGGGCAGCGTCGAAAGGTAATAGCCGAAGGCGATCATGCAGACGACTGCGATGGCGATGAGCCAGTGCAACGTCATCGCTACAATGCCGTAGCGTTCTTCTGTGTTGCGAAGCGCCATGCCTATTGCTTTTCGAATTCGGCTTCTATGGCGATAGTCACGTCGTCGCCGACCAAACCGCCCCAAATGTATCCGGTAAGACCGAAATCGGCTCGGTGAATGGTGGCTGTCGCATCGAAACCGAGCCGATAAGGTTGGAATGGAATGGGCGATGGCCGGCCGCCGTTAAATGTGACGTTCAACGTGACTGGCCTGGTTACGTCTTTGATCGTGAGATCGCCGGACACGGTTCCGGTGTTATCTCCCGTTACCGCGATCTTCGTCGCCTTGAAAGTGACGGCCGGATATTTGGCGACATCGAAAACACTGTCCTTCAGTTCGCTGTCGAGTTCGGGAACATGCGTGCTGATGCCGTTCATATCGATCTGGGCATCGAGCGTGGATTGTTCGGGCACAGCAGGGTCGGCGACGAGCGTTCCGGTGACCGCGCCAAATCGGCCGTAAAACGTGCTGAGGCCCATGTGGCGGATCATGAAAAGCACCTGCGCATGTCTGGGGTCGATCTTATAGGTGCCTTTGGGAATTGAAGATGCTGTGGCGGCACTGGCGGGCAGGGCGGCCGCCAGCGCAAAGAACAGTGTGGCGGCAGCAAATACAGAACGCATGTCGGATTCCCTTTGAAATCGGGCAAGCATAGCGCGGCTTGACGCGCCGCACACGGGCCACCGATAGTCGGTTGACGCTATTGTGTAAGAGGCCCTTATGAACGAGGCGGATGCGCCTGTACGCCCGGGCCGCAATCTTGATTACCCTTACGGAGAGGCGCGGCCCGAATCCGGCCAGTCCATCGAGATTGCGCCGGGAATCCACTGGATTCGCATGCGGTTGCCGATGCAGCTCAACCACATCAATTTGTGGCTGCTCGAAGATGGCGATGGCTGGACCGTCGTTGACACTGGAATCAAGGATCAGCCCACAAAGGACGCCTGGGAAAAGTTGTTCAGGGGGGTGATGGGGGACCGGCCGATCAAGCGTGTGATTGTCACACATCTCCATCCGGATCATGTGGGATTGGCCGGATGGCTGGTGCGGCGCTTCGACGTTACGCTGTGGATGTCGCGTACGGATTTTCTCTTGTGCCGGAATTTGGTCGCGGATACCGGACAGGAAGCGCCAATCGAGGGCGTACGGTTTTACCGGGCGGCAGGTTACCCGGAAGACATGATTGAGCAATACAAGACGCGCTTCGGCATGTTCGGTCATGGCGTCTATCGGCTTCCCAATGCGTATCGCCGGATCATCGAAGGCGACGTCATCGAGATCGGCCCGCACAAGTGGCGCGTGATCGTGGGCACCGGACATGCGCCCGAGCATGTCTGCCTGTTTTGCGAAGAGGAAAACATCTTCATCTCCGGCGATCAGCTGTTGCCGCGCATTTCGTCCAACGTATCGGTCCACCCGACGGAGCCGGACGCCAATCCGCTGCAGGACTGGCTCGACTCTTGCCACAAGCTGAAGGCCGTACTGCCGGAAGACGTGCTCGTACTGCCATCGCACAACGATCCGTTCCGCAAAGCGCATTTGAGATTGCAGGAATTGATCGACGGACACGAAAGCGGCATGGACAAGGTGGAAGAGCTCTGCCGCGAACCGAAACGCGCGGTGGATGTTTTCCCGGCCCTGTTCAGAAGCCGGATAACGTCCGGCAACTATGGCATGGCGACGGGCGAGAGCATTGCGCATCTGAACTGCCTGCGCGCACGCCATCGCATTGTTCGCGAGGCGGATGCCAATGGCGTGAATTGGTACCGGACGGTATAGGAGGTAACGATGAGCTTGAAGGGAAAGACGCTGTTCATCACGGGCGCGAGCCGGGGTATCGGACTTGCAATCGCTCTGCGCGCGGCAAAAGACGGCGCGAACATCGCCATCGCCGCGAAAACGGCGGAGCCGCATCCCAAGCTCCCAGGCACGATCTATACGGCGGCAAAGGAAATTGAAGATGCCGGCGGCAAGGCATTTCCCATCGTCTGCGATATCCGTAACGACGATCAAGTGGCGGCAGCGGTCGAGCAGACGGTGGAGAAATTTGGCGGAATCGATATCTGCGTGAACAATGCGAGCGCAATTCAGCTTACCGGCACGTTGCAGACCGACATGAAGCGCTTCGATCTGATGCATCAGATCAATGCGCGCGGGACCTATCTCGTTTCCAAGACATGCATTCCGCATCTCAGGCGCGCTACCAATCCGCATGTGCTGATGCTATCGCCGCCGCTGGACATGAGCGCGCGCTGGTTCCGCAATTCCACGGCCTACACCATGGCGAAGTTCGGGATGAGCATGTGCGTGCTGGGCATGGCGGCGGAATTTGCCGATGAGGGAATTGCGTTCAACGCGCTGTGGCCGCGCACCGGAATCGCGACGGCTGCAATCAAAAACGCCCTGGCGGGCGAGGAGGGTATGCGCCACTGCCGCACGCCGGAGATCATCGCCGATGCCGCCTATATTATCTTCAACAAATCGTCGCGCGAATTCACCGGCAATTTCCTGATCGACGACACGTTCCTCGCCGAGAACGGCGTGACGGATTTCGATAAGTATCGCGTCGACCCCTCAATGCAGCTCATGCCGGATTTCTTCGTTCCGGATTGGATCAAGCCTCCGAAAAACGTTTCCCTCGATCCGGTCAGGAAGGCTTAGAGCCCGGCATCGGGTCCCTGCGCAGATTGACAGCGCGGCTGGGGAAATACACGTCCTCTTCCTGCTTCAACCTCCTGAAGATTTCCAGATAGATCTCATCCTTCACCTGACCGGTTTCTGCGGTGCTGGTATAGCCCAGCACGTTCATCGTCACGCCGTTATGATCTATGGCTGCAATCGGCGTTGCGGGCGGCGGAGATTTCAGGACCTTTGGATTGGAGCCGATGACGTCCCGCATGATCGCCTGCGCCTTGGCGATATCGGAATTGTGGTCGAGCACGATCTGGAAGTTGAAGCGGCGGCGGCTTTCACGGGATTCGTTCACAATTGTAGCCGCGAACAGCGTAGAATTCGGGACTGAGAGATAGAGCAGGTCATCGTTGACGATGACAGTGCGGAACAATTCGATCTCGCGCACGGTGCCGGCAGTTTCGCCGGCGCGGATCCTGTCCCCCACGCGAAAGGGCCGCACAAGCAGCAACATCACCCCCGCAGCCACGTTCGACAGCGTGCTCTGCATCGCCAGTCCGACGGCCACTCCGGCGGCGCCGACCACTGCAATGAAGCTGGTCGTCTCGACGCCGAACCGCTGCAAAACGGCGATGATCGTGAAGGCGATGATGCCGTAACGGATTATCGAGGCGACCAGCGGACGCAATGTCGGATCGAATTGCGGGATGCGGTTGAGCCCCAGCCTCGTCCAACGTGCGAGCAGGCGCGCCAGTGTCCAACCGATCACCAGGATCAGGACCGCGGCGACCAGGTTTATGCCGTTGTTGACGAACAGCAGCCGAAGCTCGGGCGGAAGGTTGAAGAAATCCGACATGGTCACCTCTGATGAACTCCGGAAGGGGCAGCCGCCATGTTAGATAGCGCCCTATGGTCCCTGCCTCGAAATGGAAAATGCGTCATCTTCGTTTCGGTTTGCTTCTGGCAGTGCTCTCGTTGATTCCACAGCCTTCTTGGGCGGGGGGACTGCCGCCGTGCGTGGGGCCGTCCGAGGTGCGGGTTATGAACGTCCTCAAAGCAGATGCCCGCGGTGTGCTGTTGCTGCGCGATGGGCTCAGGGCCGTGTTGGAGGGGTTGCGCCTTCCGAGGAAGAACGAAGACGGCGCCTTCCAAATGCGACAGGCGCTCTCCGGTATGGTCGCGGGCAAGCATGCAACGCTGGCCATCCCGCCCCCACGGGAGGACCGGCATGGGCGGCTGCGCGCCCAGGTTTTCGTGAATGGGGAATGGGTGCAGGAAACCCTGCTGCGCGAGGGGCTGGCGCGGGTGGAACTGCTCCCCAGCCATCCGCAATGTGCAAAGGAAATGTACGCGGCCGAGTCGGCGGCACGGGCAGCCAAACGCGGGCTTTGGGCCTCCGTCGAGTATGCCGTTCGCTCGCCGGATGAACTCGCACATACAAGGGGCACGTTTCAAATCGTCGAAGGCTTAGTCGTCAGTGCGGCCGTCAAAAGCGGCCGGGCTTATCTCAATTTCAGCGATGACTGGAAGCACGATTTCACGGCGACGATTTCACCGGAAGACATGAAGACGTTTCGCAAAGCGAAAGTCGATCCGCGGGACTATGCAGGCAAAATCATTCGCGTGCGCGGGATCATAGATTGGTATCGCGGGCCGGAAATAGAATTGATGGGCCCGGAGAGCGTGGAAGTGGTGAAGTGAGGTTTCACCACCCCACAAAGGAAGGTAAGAAAGCAAAAAGGCCCGGATTGCTCCGGGCCTTTTCCGTTCGATGCTTTTTGGCTTACGCCGCTTTCTTTAGCAGCACGCCTTCGACGCGCTTGATAGCGGCCTGCTCATCAATGCGCTCGATCGCGGCGACCTCGCGGGCCATGCGAGCAAGTGCGGCTTCATAAAGCTGGCGTTCGGAATAGCTCTGTTCCGGCTGGCCGCTGGCGCGGTGGAGGTCGCGGACCACTTCGGCGATCGACACGAGGTCGCCCGAATTGATCTTCGCTTCGTATTCCTGCGCCCTGCGGGACCACATTGTGCGCTTGATGCGTGCGCGGCCCTTGAGCGTGTTGAGTGCCGTCGCCACCACGTCCGGCGAAGAGAGCTTGCGCATGCCCACCGACTTGGCCTTGGCCACAGGGACACGCAGGGTCATCTTGTCCTTCTCGAAGGTGATGACAAAGAGTTCCAGCTTGTGGCCCGCCACTTCCTGTTCCTCGACGCGCATGATCTTGCCGACGCCGTGGGTGGGGTAGACAACGTGATCGTTGGCCTTGAACTCGTGCTTCTTGTTGGAGTTCGCGGGGGCCTTTTTCTTAGCTGCTGCCGTCGCCGTCATATCGATATCCATCAGTTCCTCACAAACGCCCACACCGGTACCGGTCAAAAACCGACGCCCCTGTCACCTCATACATCCTGTAACCACCCTTTCGGGCAATGTTGCGGCGCAAAATACGCCTAGCGCTGCCTCGGATAGGGGCGGCGCTTCTTTCCTTGGGGGAAACAACAGAAAGCTCTGTAACACAAGATGTCACAATAGGGAAGGAAAATCTCTCAAATGATTGAAATTATGTAATTTATCCGATTCCGCTGAGGAACTGTCAGCGTGGTTTGCCGGCGTGGAATAATATTTTTACGAACCGGAGCCGGGTTTATCGGAAAAATACTTCTCGAATTTGTCCGGCACCCCTTCGAATTCCTTCGCATCCGCGGGAGGCTCACCCTTCTGGCTTATGTTCGGCCAGACCTTCGCATACTCGGCATTGATCTGAAGCCACTTCTCCATTCCTGACTCAGTGTCAGGTTTTATGGCTTCCGGGGGGCATTCCGGCTCGCACACCCCGCAATCGATGCATTCGTCAGGGTGGATCACGAGCATGTTCTCGCCTTCGTAGAAGCAATCGACCGGGCAAACCTCGACGCAATCCATGAACTTGCACTTTATGCAGGCTTCGGTGACGACGTAGGTCATGCTGGGGCTCCAGAAAGTCGGGCCTCACTTAAGGTGCGTTGGTCGCCCGATCAAGCGGCGTTTCGTCCACGATTTCGTAGAGGGCCTGCGCTTCCCCTGCAGGACCGCGCCGGGCCGCCTCGCCTCGAACGCGGACCACCAGCACATCACGGCCTCGAGCAAGCGTCAGCACATCGCCGGGTTTGACGGCATGGTGGGGCTTTTCGACTCGAAGCCCGTTGAGGCGGATGCGGCCAGAGGCGGCGGCTGACTGTGCCAAGGCGCGGGTCTTGAAGAACCGGGCATGCCAGAGCCACTTGTCGATCCGCACGCTCATTTGCGAACGAGCGCCGCCAGTTCGGCAAAGGGCGAGTCTTTGCGGGGCAGGGACGATTTGCTTGGACGGGTGCGCTGCGGCTTGCGCGGCGGCGGAACGTGGCGGCGCAGGACGCTGGCCGGCGTTTCACCTTCGACGGTCACCTTCTGCCAGCCAAGTGCCGAAAGAACCCGGTCCAGCGTTTCGCGATCGCAGCCGAGAAGCGAAACGAGTTTTGTCGAGAGGTCTTCCGCAGGCGTGCCGGCAGCGGCGCCTTTCTCCAGCTCTTCTTCCAGCCGCTCGAGGATGTCGAGCCGAATTGCGCGGCCGCCAAAGGCGCGAAAGCCTGCGGCATGAAGGAGATCGGCACGCATGCCGTCATCCATCGCGAAGGACGTGATGCCGGGAAGCGGCGCTGGAGGAAATTGTTCGATACGCTGGGCAACGCCGCGCAACAGATAGAGCAATCGTGCGGCCTCGGGTTTGAGCAATGCAGGCATGTAAACGTTCCGCCGGCCGAGCCACACACCGAATGGACGAAGCCCGCGAATGAGCGGACGAAGATCGCCCATCTGGCTGCGCGCTTGCGGCAGCGTGCCGAGATTTTCGCAGATCTGCCATGCGATGCCGCGTGCATTGGCTGGAATGGCGTTGGGACTTCCGGCCTTTGCTTCCGTGCCATTGCGCAATGCGATGAGCGGTTCGAGGCGCGTGGCGATTTTCTCCCTCAACCATTTTTCGAGCCGCGCCTGAATTTCGGCGCGCTGATCGCTTTTGAGCTGCTCGCCGGCGAGGAGCTGCACAACGGGGTCGAGCGGCGTGGCGCCGGCAACGAGACGCGCGACGATGGCGCCGTCCCACCACAGGCGGCCGTGTTCGCTGAGGCTTATCTCGGAATCGCCGGCGCGGGCGAGGCGTTTTGCGCGCGCATAGAATTCTCCTTCGAGACCGCGCAGCGCGGCGGCGCGCAAGGTCCGGCCGTGGATGCCTTCGGCGCGCGGATCCGGTTCGAAACGGAAACCTTCAAGCTTGCCGACCGTTTCGCCGCCGATAATCACGGCACCTGAATCATCGAGCTTGAGATCGTCGAGATCGTCCTCGCGCAAGCGCTTCATCAGGACCGAGGTGCGGCGGTCGATGAAGCGTTGTGTCAAACGTTCGTGCAGCGCGTCGGATAATCGGTCTTCGATCGCGCGCGTGCGTTCCTGCCAGTGGCTTTGATGTTCGATCCAGCCGGGGCGATTGGCGGCGTAAGTCCAGGTGCGAATTTGCGCCAGCCGTCCGGAGAGCGTTGCGACGTCGCCTTCGGCGATGTCGACGCGCTCAATCTGGCGGGCAAGCCAATCTTCAGGCAGCACGCCGTGATCGCTCATCAAATGATTGTAGATCGTTTCGACAAGACGGATGTGTTCGTCGATGCTGAGCTTGCGGAAATCGGGAAGTTGACAGACATCCCACAAGCGGCGCACGCCTGCAGGGGAAGCGGCACGTTCGCGAATGGCCTGGTGTGCCGAGAGCGCGCGCAGCGAGAGGAAATCCGTCGCCGGGCGGCCCTTTACCAGGCCGCGCATCGGCGAAGGCGCATCGAGGCTTTCGAGCAGCGCATCCAGCGAGGTGAAATTCAAATTGCCGTTGCGCCATTGCAGTACGCGCACAGGATCGTAGCGGTGCGATTCGACACGGTTCACGATGTCTTCATCGAACGGCTCGGCTTCGGCGGTAACGCCGAAGGTGCCGTCGTTCATATGGCGGCCCGCTCGGCCCGCGATCTGGCCGATCTCGTGCGGCGCGAGCGGGCGCATGACGAAGCCGTCGAACTTGTCCCGCGCGGCGAACGCGACGTGATCGACATCCATGTTGAGTCCCATGCCGATGGCATCGGTCGCGACAAGAAAATCGACTTCGCCGGATTGATAGAGGGCGACCTGCGCGTTGCGCGTGCGCGGCGAGAGCGCGCCCAACACGACCGCAGCGCCGCCGCGCTGGCGGCGAATTAGTTCGGCGATGCCATAAACGTCTTCCGTCGAAAACGCGACGACGGCGGAACGGCGGGGCAGGCGCGTGAGCTTCTTCGCGCCGGTATAGGCAAGATCGGAGAAGCGCGCGCGGGAAACAAACCAGGCGTTGGGCACGAAACGCTGGATGAGGCCGCGCATCGTGTCCGCGCCCAGGAACATCGTTTCCTCTTCCCCGCGGGCGAACAGCAGGCGGTCGGTGAAGACGTGGCCGCGTTCGGGATCGGCGCAAAGCTGGATTTCATCGACGACAAGACAGGCGACCTTTATGTCTAGCGGCATCGCCTCGACGGTGCAGACGAAATAACGCGCGTTCGGCGGGACGATTTTCTCCTCGCCAGTGATGAGGGCCGCGGCGGCAGCGCCTTTGAGGCGTACGACCTTGTCATAGACCTCGCGCGCCAGCAGACGCAGCGGCAGCCCGATCATGCCGGAGCGATGGGCCAGCATTCGCTCTATGGCAAAGTGAGTCTTGCCCGTGTTCGTGGGGCCTAGGACCGCGGTGACCCGCCCGATCTGTTCCGGGCGGCGGGGCCGTTCGCGCGCTGGTGCCATGTTGAGGCTCAAGATGGGGAGTTCAGGCGGCCTGCGCAAGCGCGCGCAAAAATCCCTGGCCGCAAAGGGCGAAGCCGGATTTTTTGGCTGTGGATAGGCCTGGAGCCAACAGAACGTGACAGGTACGAATCACGTCCGAATCACTAACCGAATCAATATCATTGTTTGTTCTCATACAAACAGTCGTTTGTCAAGACCAGCACAATACCACATATTGGGCCTCTCCGAAACGGTGGTGTTCTGTGGATCATCCGCGAGCGGATTTTCCGTGGGCGGAGCAATACGGAGCTTCTGTTCCCAACACTTGCCTCGGGTTTCGCAGGTGCAATAGTGAGAAGAGAAAATCGAAAGAGGGCAGGATGAGCGGCGAGACTTGGAAGCATGGCGCGGCGGATCTGGAAAGCTGGGCGAAGGCGGCCCGGAAGGAATTGCGCGACCGGCCGCTTGAGAGCCTGACCTGGGCTTCGCCGGAAGGGCTTGCGATCAAACCGCTTTATACGGCCGCCGATCTTGAAGGGCTTGAGGCTACCGATACGCTGCCGGGACAAATGCCCTTCATGCGTGGCGTGCGCGCCACGATGTATGCCGGGCGTCCGTGGACCATTCGTCAATACGCGGGTTTTTCCACCGCCGAGGAATCCAACGCTTTTTATCGCAAGAATCTGGCTGCCGGGCAGATGGGACTTTCGGTGGCGTTCGATCTTGCCACGCACCGCGGTTACGACAGCGATCATCCGCGCGTGGCTGGCGACGTCGGCAAGGCGGGTGTCGCCATCGATTCCGTCGAGGACATGAAAATCCTGTTCGACGGGATTCCTCTCGACAAGATGAGCGTGTCGATGACGATGAACGGCGCGGTCATTCCAATATTGGCGAATTTCATCGTTGCGGGCGAAGAGCAGGGCGTTCCGACGGAGAAACTCTCCGGCACCATCCAGAACGACATTCTCAAAGAGTTCATGGTGCGCAACACCTATATTTATCCGCCTGCGCCATCGATGCGCATCGTGGCAGATATCATCGAATACACGGCAAAGAAGATGCCGAAGTTCAATTCGATCTCGATCAGCGGCTATCACATGCATGAAGCGGGAGCGACCGCCGTGCAGGAACTGGCCTACACGCTTGCGGACGGCATGGAATATGTGCGCGCCGCCATGAGCAAGGGGCTGGAAGTCGATTCTTTCGCTCCGCGGCTTTCGTTCTTTTTCGGCATCGGAATGAACTTCTTCATGGAAGTGGCAAAGCTGCGCGCGGCAAGACTCCTGTGGTCGCAGATCATGGAGAAGTTCGGGGCGAAGAACCCCGAAAGCCTGATGCTGCGCACACATTGCCAAACGAGCGGTGTTTCGCTGACGGAGCAGGATCCCTACAACAACGTGGTGCGGACGACCATCGAGGCGCTGGCGGCGGTGTTGGGCGGCACCCAATCATTGCACACAAATTCGTTGGACGAAGCCATTGCGTTGCCGACGGAGTTCTCCGCCCGCATCGCGCGCAACACGCAGCTCATCCTGCAGAATGAAAGTCATGTGACGAAGGTTGTCGATCCGCTGGGCGGTTCGTACTACGTCGAGGCGTTGACGCATTCGCTGGCCCATGCCGCGCAGGACATTATCGATGAAGTGGAAAAGATGGGCGGCATGACCAAGGCGGTCGAAGCCGGAATCCCCAAGCTGCGCATCGAGGAAGCGGCGGCGCGGCGCCAGGCGCGCGTGGACAAGGGCGAGGATGTGATCGTCGGCGTCAACAAGTTTCAACTCGAGAACGAAGCGCCGGTGGAAGTGCTCGACATCGACAACATAGCAGTGCGCGAGCAGCAGATCGCGCGCCTGAACAAGACAAAGGCCACGCGCGATCCGGCAAAGGTAAAGGCGGCGCTCGACGCGCTGACCGAAGGCGCCAAAGGCAACGGAAATCTGTTGACGCTTGCAGTTGAGGCGGCACGGGCACGGGCGAGCGTGGGCGAAATATCCGATGCGATGGAGAAGGTGTTCGGACGTCACCGTGCGGAAATCCGCTCGATCTCCGGCGTCTATGGCGGCGCCTACGAGGGTGACAATGAATTCGCCGCAATCATCGGCGAAGTCGAACAGTTCGCGAAGGAGGAGGGCCGCCGTCCGCGCATGCTCGTCGCCAAGATGGGACAGGACGGACATGACCGTGGCGCGAAAATCATTGCCACCGCCTTTGCCGACCTTGGGTTCGACGTCGATATCGGGCCGTTGTTCCAGACGCCGGAAGAAGTGGCAAAGGACGCCGTCGAGGCCGACGTTCACGTGATCGGCGTTTCCAGCCAGGCAGCGGGCCATAAGACGCTGGTGCCGCTCCTGATCGAGGCTCTGCGGAAGCAGAAGGCTGATGACATTCTTGTCGTTTGCGGCGGTGTAATCCCCGCGCAAGATTACGCATTCCTCGAAAAGGCAGGTGTTGCGGCAATTTTCGGACCGGGAACGAATATTCCGGAAGCGGCTCGCAAGGTTTTGAGGCTGATCAGGGCGAGAAAAGAAAAAGCAGCAGCGTGATCTCGGCCGAATCTTGCCTTAGAATGAATTCGAGAGGGGTGCATTCATGGAGTTCATCATGCGCTCAATTGCGCCTTGTGCATTCGCCGCAGCCTTTCTTCTCGCCGGAAGTGCGTCCGCAGAGCCGGCCGCTCCGACCGGCAAATCCTGCTTTTTCATCAACCAGTTCGAAACGTGGAAGGCACCTGACGACAAGACGATGTACATCCGCACATCGTCCAAGCACTACTATCGCCTCGATATGGCGGGATCATGCTCTGCATTGACGGGCATCAACCCCCACCTCGTCACGACGTTCCGCGGAACGAACAGCATCTGTTCGCATCTCGATTGGGATTTGAAGGTGGTCCGCTCTCCAGGCAGCCCGCCTGAGGCCTGCATCGTGAAGGCGATGACGGAAATGACGCCTGAGGAAGTGAAGGCAATTCCCAAGAAGTTCAAGCCTTGACGTTCAATTTCCAATATTTTTCTTCAGAAACGCTTCCAGCTCCTTAAGCATGCGAATGCGCGTGCCGGCGAAGTTTAGATAGTGGTCTTCGCCGGCAATGCGTATGAACTGGACGTCCTTTCCAGCCTGTTTGAGCGCGTCGTATTCGATTTGGCTCTGTTTGATGCGAACGGTCGTATCGCCTTCGCCATGCATCAGCAGGATGGGGCATTTCACGCGATCCGCGTGAAGCGCGGGCGAGGTCTCCTTCAATTTGTCTGCGTCGTCCCAATCGCTGCCGATGCGCGATTTCCAGAATGAAGTGCTCTGGGAATCCTGCCCGGTGTCGCTTCGCTGGGTAAACAGAAACGCGTTAAGGTCGGAGACGCCGGCAAAGCTCATGGCACAGGCGTAGAGATCGGGCGTGAAAGTCGCTCCCGCCAACGCCGCGTAACCGCCGTAACTGGCACCCACAATGCAAATGCGTTTGGGATCGGCGATGCCGTCCGCAATCAGCTTCTTCGTGCCGTCGGTGATATCATCCTGCATCGCGCGGCCCCATTGGCGCAGGCCCGCTTCGGTGAATTTGCGCCCGTACCCTTTCGAACCGCGATAATTCGGTTGCAGCACCGCGTAGCCCCGATTGGCGAGGAATTGCGCCCACCAGTCGAAGCCCACTACGTCGCGCGCATCCGGCCCACCGTGCGGCATGACGATAACCGGCAGGTTCTTGGCCTCCTTGTTCGGCGGCAAGGTGAGATAGGCGGGAATTTCGAGGCCGTCGCGCGCCTTGTAAGGGTAAGGCTTCATCTCGCCGAGATCGGATTCGGTCAGTTGCGGATAAGCCGACGCGATTTTCGTTGCATTGTGCGTGGTGCGGTCGAGGAAATAGTAGGCCGGCGGCAGGCGTGGCCCCTGAACGGCGACAATTACGCGATCCTTTGCCTTGTCCATCGAAGTGGCGTGAACGGAGAGTCCCGGAAACGATTGCTCGAGCCCCGCCTGCAGTGCCTGGTTTTCGGGACTGAAATATCGGTATTCAAATTGATCGGCGGCATACATCGCGCCAATCACGCGCCCGGTCCATTCGTCCTTGATGGGCTGCATCACGTCATATTTGGGATCGGCGAAAAGAACCTGGCTCTCGTCGCCGGTGGCCAGGTCGTGCCGGATGAGCGCTGTGGTATCGCGATTGTCATGGCGCAAAAGCGCGATTGCCTTGCCGTCTTCGGTGAGGCCCACCGCTCCCGCGCCGTTGTCGGCTTCGGCATCGTATTGGCCGGAGGATTTCCAGTCGCCATGATCGAATACCAGCAATTCGTGGCGCAGTGGACGCAGCGACAGCTCCAGACGCGCGACAAGGTTTCCGTGACCGTCGGTAATCCATTCGGCAGTCTTGTAGTCGCCCGTGGCGTAGATGTGACCCTCGCCCGTCGCGAGATTGACTTTCAGGAGGTCCATCCGGAAGTTCTCGTATGGGTCGTAGTATTCGTAGTAGCTCTTGAAAACGATGTTTTTCAGGAACAACGGCATGAGGATGGATTCCGGATCGTCGAGGTTTTTGTCGACAATGAAAACGTCATCCGTGTTGTTGCGCAGGCCAGGGAAATCCTTAAGCAGGACGACCAGTTCGGAGCCATCGGCTCTCACGGCGATGGATCGTTGCCAGGTGCGGATACGGTTGTCGCCATAGACGCGCTCATTGGACTTCAGGCGTACGATGAGACGATCGTTCTTTCCCCAGTCGATGGAATCGACGGTAGCTTCGCCGGAAGGCACTATCACGGGTTTTGTGCCCGGCGGCGACCCGACTTTATAAATGACGGCTGCGGGCTTGCCGCCCAGCGCCTGAATGGCTGCGAAATGCTGACCGTCCGGGGCGATTTTGGGCTGAATCAGGTTCGGCAGGGAACCAAAAGCTTCGACCGGCGGATTGGCAATCGCCGGAGTTGCGATCAAAGCCGCAACAACAATGACAATCTTGCGCAAGAACGTACGCCCTGAGTCTTTCCTCAGCCCCTCAGGAACAATTTAAGATGAGGATCGGCCTTCGGTCCAGTTGAATTCAGCCGCCCCTTCTCTTGTCCACGCCATCGATTTTCAGCGCCGAGGTGACGGCGGCAATCACTCCATATGGCGTGTTCGCCCAAATGCGCAGAGGCACGACGAATATGTGACCGCCAGCTGCAGGGAATTTGGCGACCCAAGCGTGCATGATAGGGAAGCTGGAGTTGGTATCGAGTACTTTTTGGCTGAAGCCAGCAATCTGATTATAACGGGCGGCGCATTGAACGGCGGGGCCTTTGTAAAGGCCGTTGTCCATGTCAACCGTCGTATCCTTTTCTTTCTTCACTTCGATGTTATAGCGGCGGCGGCCATCGAACACGGGCGCAATGACGTCGCAAGGATTCTTCGCATCGCTGCCGATGCCCGTAGCGACATAGAGGATTGCGCTCACCGGATCGTAAGTGTCCTTCTGTTGCTCGGGAGCGATCGGATGATTGGCCAGCGAGTAGGCGGGATCCGCGTAGATGCGGATGTTGCCGTTCGGTTCGTACGTCAGCGAGACCTGTTGTCTGCTGTCTTTCTTCGTCGTGAACGAGTCGTAGAGCGACGGTTGCAATTTGTTGCCGAGGATCTCCCCGGTCGATGTCGCCTGGATGCGCGCCTGCCAGAAGGCATTGACGATGCCCGAAGTCTCCAGGTTCGAGACCGCGTGATATTGGTTGCCGTGTATCGTGGCATCGAGATCGACTTTGCCGAGACCGATGCCGCCCGCATAGAGGTTCATCGCAATGGCCAGCCGGGATGCGGGCCCGGCGTCTTCATCCTCGCCTTCGCCGCCGGCGGCAAAAGCCGCGGCTGGCAGGCCGATCAGGAACAACGCCAGTGCTGCTCGGACAAGGGTCATAGCCGAAACTCCGATCGGATTGGGGACGGAAGGAAATTGCTTTGCCATCATGGCCCGATTATGACGCGTCGGGCACCATGACAAAACCGGGCGAAATGAACGAGCTGGCCAAGGCGGTCGCTTCCGGCGACCGGCGGGCGCTCGCGCGCGCCATTACACTGATCGAGTCCACCAGAGCTGCCGATCAGACAAAAGCCGAACAGGTGCTAATGGCGCTATTGCCGCGATCGGGGGGCAGTTTTCGAATCGGCATTTCCGGTGCGCCGGGTGCGGGCAAATCGACCTTCATCGAAGCGTTCGGCAAATTTCTGACAGGGCAGGGGCACAAGGTGGCGGTGCTCGCCATCGATCCCTCATCGCGGCGGTCGGGTGGTTCGATCCTCGGCGACAAGACGCGCATGGAACAGCTTTCGCGCGATCCCAACGCATTCATTCGCCCATCGCCGGCAGGAACCACTCTTGGCGGAGTCGCGCGGCGCACGCGCGAGACGATGCTGCTGGTGGAAGCAGCCGGATTCGATGTCGTGATCGTCGAAACCGTCGGCGTCGGACAATCCGAAACCGCCGTCGCAGACATGACCGATCTGTTCGTGCTTCTGCAAAGCCCCGGCGGCGGCGACGATCTGCAAGGCATTAAGCGCGGCGTGATGGAATTGGCTGACATTCTTGTCGTTACAAAAGCCGATGGCGATTTGATTCCGGCGGCGAATCGTGCGGCGGCCGATTATCGGATGGCTCTGCATCTCATGAGGCCAAAGCATGAGGGAATGCCGGCGAAGGTGCTCACCGTGTCATCATTGGAAGGCAAGGGAATTTCGGAATCGTGGGAAGCCATGAAAGTTTTTCGCGATGGACTTGCGAAAGACGGTCGCATCCAACGGATTCGCGCAGATCAATCCAGACGCTGGTTTTGGAGTGAAGTGCAGACAATTCTGAACGAAGAACTTCTCGCGCATCATGGGCTTAGGGAAGAAGTTAAGAAATTGGAGAACTCCGTTATCGCGGGACAATCGCTTCCCTATGCGGCGGCGCGAACACTTTTTCGCCGTATTCTGAAGGTTGACGCAAGCGATGCGAGACACTAACTGCCGCTTGATCACTGACAGCGCGTGACATCCGCGCATCGGCGCTTCGGGCCGCGGTGAGCACGGCCTTCTCAACTCACTGGTAGTTACGAATATGAGTTCTTCCGGCGATTGGGCTCTGCGCCCAAGCGAAACATTGCCCGCGTTGCATATCGACCGCGAAGTCAGTTTGACGAGACCGGCGACGATAAAGGCGTATGACTATTGGCGCGCGCGGCGCGGCGATCGCATCATGCCGGCGCGCAAGGATATCCGGCCCGGCGACATGCGGCAGTTTCTGGCGCATGTGGCACTGATTGAAATCCGAAAAACAGACACGGACTACCAATTTGTGGTTCGTCTTGCCGGCACGCAGGTCGAGGAATTTTTCGGTCCGGTCACTGGCAAGGCATTTTCCGAGTTTCTTTCTCCTCCCCTGCTGGATCGCTGGAACGTTGTCTACGCAGAAGCCCTGCGCACCCGCGGACCGCTCAAGGTCAGCGGGCAGGTGTTTTACAAGGGGCGGCTTTGGCTGGAGATGGAAACATTCATCGGCCCTCTCAGCGGGGATGACGGCGAAATTTCCCAGTTTTTTCTTGGGTTTGTGACATGGCCCATCCCAGCCGGGGACCCCTCTCAAACTCCGGCTTGACCCGATGCGCCCGTCCCCTTATGAGGGCGCCTCTTTTTGACGAGCAAAGCCCATGTCACGCCGCTGCGAATTGACCGGAAAAGGCCTGTTGGTCGGCCACAATGTCAGCCATGCCAACAACAAGACCAAGCGGACATACCGCCCGAATCTGCAGACCATCTCGCTGGCAAGCGACGCGCTGGGCGCGAGTTACAAGCTGCGTATTTCCATGAACGCGCTGCGCACCGTCGACCGCAATGGAGGCCTCGACGCATTCCTCATGAATGCAGATGAGAAGAAGCTTTCCGCGCGCGCCCTGCGTTTGAAGCGTCAGATTGTGAAGAAACTGGCCGAGAAAGAAGCGGCCTAAATTCAAGAGTTCTGACCTCTTCGCGAGCCCTGCCCTTGAGGGTGGGTGAGAACTACGCCGCTTTTCGCGTTAGTTTCCGCATGGGTCCCGCGCGGTGCCCCTTGGTGTGATTGAGGATTGCCTTTTCTTCCGCGAACAATGAGATCAGCTGTTCGGTCATCGCGCCGCCGAGCTGTTCGGCATCGACGATCGTCACGGCACGGCGGTAGTAGCGTGTGACGTCGTGGCCAATGCCGATGGCGGTGAGTTCGACATCTGATTTGGATTCGATATCGTCAATCACGTGGCGCAGATGGCGTTCGAGGTAATTGCCGGCGTTCACCGAAAGAGTTGAATCGTCCACCGGCGCGCCGTCGGAAATCACCATCAGGATCTTGCGCTGTTCGGGGCGGCCCGCGATGCGGTTGTGCGCCCACATCAGCGCTTCGCCATCGATATTTTCCTTGAGCAGGCCTTCGCGCATCATCAGGCCGAGATTCTTGCGGGCGCGCCGCCACGGCTCGTCCGCGGCTTTGTAGACGATATGGCGCAAATCGTTCAGGCGGCCGGGATGGGACGGCTTGCCGTCGGCGATCCATTTCTCGCGAGACTGTCCGCCCTTCCAGGCACGCGTGGTGAAGCCCAGGATTTCGGTTTTCACGGCGCAGCGCTCCAACGTGCGGGCGAGGATATCGGCGCACATTGCCGCCACCATGATCGGGCGGCCGCGCATAGAGCCGGAATTGTCAAGCAGCAGCGTGACCACCGTGTCGCGGAAGGTCATGTCTTTCTCTTGCTTGAACGACAGCGGATACATCGGATCGATGATAATGCGTGGCAGGCGCGAGGTGTCGAGCAGGCCTTCCTCGAGATCGAAATCCCACGAACGGTTCTGCTGCGCCATCAACAGCCGTTGCAGCTTGTTGGCCAAACGAGAGACCACGCCCTGCATCGCCTGAAGCTGCTGGTCCAGGAAATTGCGCAGGCGCGTGAGTTCTTCGGCATCGCAGAGATCGGGCGCTTCGATGACTTCATCGAATTGCGTGGTGTAGCTGCGATAGCCCCATTGTTCCTGATCGGCGAAGGGCATTTCAGGGCGCCAGGGGCGCGTACCTTCTTCGGGCTCCTGCGCATCGGAAAGATCTTCCGATTGCTCCGTGCGCATTTCGGTGGCGGTTTCGTCGCCTTCCTCGCCTTCGGCATCGGAAAGTTCGGCCTCGGCCTGTTCGCTCGTTTCCTGCGATTCGCCGCCTTCCTGGGTTTCGGGTTCGCCTTCGCCTGAATCGTCGGAACTTTCTTCGGCATCGGCGGCGTTTTCATCGCTGAAATTGAGATCTTTCAAAATCGTGCGCGTAAGTTTGGCGAACGCTTTTTGATCGCGCAGCGCATCGTTCAGCTTGGCGAAATCCTTTGCAGCGCGTTCTTCTATGAACGGGCGCCACAGGTCGACAGCGGTTTTTGCATTTTCCGGCGGCGCTTCGCCGGTGAGCTTTTCACGCACCAGAAGGCCGATCACATCGGCAAGCGGCGCGTCGGCGCGGGTGCGGACCTTGGCGAGACCGCGCTGATTGACTCGCGCTTCGACGCCTGCGGAAAGGTTTTGCGCCACGCCCTTCATCGCGAGCGAACCGATGGCTTCAACGCGCGCCTGTTCGGCGGCTTCGAAGATTGCGGCGGCATCCGGCGATTGCGGGCGGTACCGATCGTGGATCTTGTCCTCGTGATAGGCGCGGCGCAGCGCATAGGCGTCGCCCGCACCGCGCACCACGGCCACTTCGTTTGGCGGCAGATTGCGCGAGGGCAGGGGAAGGCGGGCCTTCGAGCCCTTCAGGGACGGCGGTTCGGCGCTGAAATTGATCTCAAGTTCCGGTTCGCCCGCCAGCGCGCGCACAGCCGTGCCGACGGCGCGTTTGAAAGGCTCGGCGGGAGATTCGTTCTTCATGCCACCAGGACTTTGGCCGCGCTTTCCGGCAGGTCTTCGCCAAAGCAGCGCTGATAGAACTCCGCAACGCTTGCGCGTTCGAGTTCGTCGCACTTGTTCAGGAAGGTAAGGCGGAAGGCGAAGCCGATGTCGTTGAAAATTTCGGCGTTCTCCGCCCAGGTGATGACGGTGCGCGGGCTCATGACGGTGGAGAGGTCGCCGTTGATGAAGGCGTTACGCGTCATGTCGGCGACGCGAACCATCGCGTCGATCTGCTTCTTTTTCTCCGGCGTCGCCGCGTAGGACGGAACCTTCGCCAGCACGATGGCGGTTTCGGCATCGTGGCTGAGATAGTTCAAGGTCGCAACAATGCTCCAGCGGTCCATCTGGCCCTGATTGATCTGTTGCGTGCCGTGGTAGAGGCCGGTCGTATCGCCCAGGCCGATGGTGTTCGTCGTCGAGAACAGGCGGAATGCCGGATGCGGACGGATCACGCGGTTCTGGTCGAGCAAAGTCAGCTTGCCCTGCACTTCGAGCACGCGCTGAATCACAAACATCACGTCTGGGCGGCCGGCGTCATATTCGTCGAAGGTCAGGGCAACCGGATGCTGTAACGCCCACGGCAACAGGCCTTCGCGGAATTCGGTGACCTGCTTGCCATCCCTCAGCACGATCGCGTCCTTGCCGACGAGATCGATGCGGCTGATATGCGAGTCGAGGTTGATGCGGATCGACGGCCAGTTGAGGCGCGCGGCCACCTGTTCGATGTGCGTCGATTTGCCGGTGCCGTGATAACCCTGGATCATCACGCGGCGATTGAAGGCGAATCCCGCAAGAATGGCGAGCGTCGTCTCGCGATCGAAGCGATAGGCTTCGTCAAAATCGGGCACGTATTCGGTCTTCTTCGAGAATGCAGGCACCTTCATCTTCGCGTCGAAGCCGAAGGTCTTACGCACATCTATCTCGATATCGGGCATCAACGAGGGGTCGAGGCCCTGGTTTTCACTGGTCATTTTGCTTGTCCGGTCCGGATCGTCTTACTCATTGACGGCGTAGCCGTCCGCCTTGAAAGGCTTAAGGGCGCTTGCAAATTGCGCCCTAGGTTAGCCCTGCCGTCGCAAGACGCCATAGGCCTTGATAACCTGCTTCAGACGCTCCTCGGCGCCCCTGTCGCCACCATTGGCATCGGGGTGAAACCGCTTCACAAGTTCCTTATACCGCGCCTTTATCTCCTGCAAGGTTGCGGTTTCTTCCAGATTTAGCGTGGCCAGCGCCTGCAACTGGACGCCCGTCAGCCGCCGCGTGGGCGGGCGCGGAACCGGCGCTTCTGAACCGAAATGGCCGAACGAATCGTCTAAGTCGAAGACGCCGCGACGCATGCGCGCAGCGCGCTTTCCGAGCGGCCAGGTGGGCCGATGGCCGGTGACCGCGTCGATCTGAAACCGCTCGATTTCCTTGTCGCTCATGCCCTTGAAATAGTCCCAGGATTCGTTGTGCGCGCGGGCATGTGCGAAGCAGACGTAAATCTGTTCGGACAAATTTTCCCTGCTCTTGGGAATGCGGTGCGAACCTTCCTCGAGGCAGCCGTTGACGGCGCAAGGGCGCAATTTTTCGATCACCGGAGCCTTGCTCGCCGGTTTGATACGAATGTCGCCAAGATATTTGCGCGCACGTGCCATGCACAAATTATGGGGCCGAACGGTGAAAAAACAAGAAAACGTCGCGCTTGACTTCGCCCGCAAAACAGCCATGAGGTTTCGGAATGGCCATGGCCGACACCATCCGGGAAAAGCTGACGGCGGCGCTGAAACCTGTTTCGCTCGAAATTGCGGACGAGAGCGCGCGGCATCAGGGCCATTCCGGCTCCCGGCCGGGGGGTGAAACGCATTTCAACGTTCGGATCGTTTCGAATTCATTTGCCGGACAATCGCGCGTGGCGCGGCAACGGATGGTTTATGCGGCGCTTGCCGAAGAAATGAAATCGCGGATTCATGCGCTGGCGGTCACGGCGTTGGCGCCGGGCGAAGGTGAGTAGCGAGTTGTAAATTTTTCTACCTGCCATTCCTTACTTACGACCCACTGCTCACTGATGCCTTGGCCGGCGGCACCACCCTGATCGCCGTAATCTGGTTTCTCTGCCGCCGAAGCACCTCGAACTGGTAACCATAGAACGCAAAACGCTGCCCGACTTCCGGAATCGTGCGGGCCTCGTGGATGACAAGGCCTGCGATAGTCGCCGCTTCCTCGTCGGGCAGGTTCCAGTCCAGCGCGCGGTTGATTTCGCGGATCGGCATGGAGCCGTCGATGTTGTAGGAGCCGTCCGGCTGCGGCCGGATACCGGAAGGCTCCTTGGCCTGATCCTGATCCGGGATTTCGCCGAAAATTTCATCGACGATGTCCTCGAACGTCACCAATCCTTGCAGCACGCCATATTCGTCGACGACCAGCGCGAAATGGGAGCGGCGCTCGCGGAATGCTTCAAGCTGTTCTTCAAGGCCTGTGGTTTCGGGCACGAACCATGCGGGCGCAGCAAGGCTCATGAAATCGAAATTGTCGATTTCGCCGTTGCGTTCGGAAAATACCTTGATGACGTCGCGCAAGTTGAGGATCCCAACGATGTTCTCCGGCTGATCGCGCCAGACGGGCACACGTAGATGGCGTGCTTCGAGGACGGCATCGAACATCTCGCGCGGGGGCAGGCTTGCGTCTACCGTCACCATGTTCTTGCGGTGGGTCATGATGTCGGAGACATTGAGCTCGCGCAGGTTAAGCACGCCGCCGATCATGTCGCGATGTTCGCGCTCCACGGCGCCTTCCGCATGGTGAAGATCGACGGTGCCGCGGATTTCTTCATGGGCGTGGGCCGCCGGCTGTGCATCCTCGCGGCGAATGCCGAACAGGCGCAATACGTTCCAGACGACGAATTGCACCGTACTGACAATCGGAGCCACGAAGGAGACCGTCCATCTGACGGGCAAGGCCACGGTCAAGGCAAAGCGGTCTGTCCGCGCGATGGCGAGTGTCTTGGGAAGCACTTCTGCGAATATGAGGATGGCGATGGTCATAACGGCCGTCGCAATGGGGACTGTGCGGCTCCCCAGTTTGTCTTCGAGCACGCTCGTTGCGATAGATGACGAGAGGATGTTCAGAAACGTATTGACCAGAAGAATGGCGCCGATCATGCGCTCGCGCTCGCCGATCAGCTTGTTGACGCTCGCGGCCCGGCGCGAGCCTTCCTTTTCAAGCTGAAACATCTTGCCCCGCGAGACAGCGGTCAGGGCTGTTTCGGAACCCGCGAAAAATGCGGACAGCGCGAGCAGAACGATGATCGCGCACAAGGCTAGGGCGGCAGTGCTCATGGCAAGGCGGTCCTCAGGCGGAAAACGAATCGGAACTATAACGCGGGATGGGGGTCAGGCGGCCAGAATGTCCCGGACGGCATCCAGAGGCACGTCCCTGGTCACGAATGCCCTGCCAAGACCCCGGACGAGCACAAAAGTCAGCTGGCCGCCGCTCGCCTTCTTGTCGTGGGCCATGTGCTCCATCAGGGCGCCGGGTGAGGGGCGTTCGCCGGGGATTTCGGCAATGGAGGACGGCAGGCCCGTGGCCCGCAGGTGGGCTTCCAGCCGGGTGGCATCGTTGGCCGGACAGAGGCCCAGCCGAACCGACAGGCGGAAGGCCAATGCCATGCCCACGGCAACCCCTTCGCCGTGCAGCAGGCGGTTGGAATAGCCCGTGGCGGCTTCCAGCGCGTGGCCAAAGGTGTGGCCGAGATTGAGCAGGGCACGGTCGCCCGCCTCCCGCTCGTCGCGGGCCACGATACCGGCCTTCATCCGGCAAGAATGGGCCACGGCGTGAATTCGGGAAAACGGATCGCCTTCAAGGACTTTGGTGCCGTTTTTCTCAAGCCACGCGAAGAAGTCTGCATCGCCCAGCGCACCGTATTTGACGACCTCGGCATATCCCGCCCGCAACTCACGAGGAGGCAATGTGGAGAGCACATCCGTGTCGGCGATGACCACGCGGGGTTGATAGAACAGGCCCACCAGATTCTTCCCCTGAGGGGTGTTTATGGCGGTCTTTCCGCCTACGGACGAATCGACTTGCGCGAGCAGCGTGGTCGGTATCTGGGCGAAATCGATGCCGCGCTTGAGGATGCCCGCGGCAAAGCCCGTGAGGTCGCCTATCACGCCGCCGCCCAGCGCCACGATCATTCCGCCCCGTTCGATGCCGAGCTCCAGAAGCGTGTCCGCTAGCCGCTCAAGTCCTGCGAAACTCTTGGAGCCCTCGCCCGGTTCCAGAACGATCTCGCGTGTGTCGAGATTGGCGGCTTTGAGGGAGGCAAGCACTTCTTGCAGATGCAGTCCGGCAACGTGTTTGTCCGTCACGACGGGAACGAGACCCCGCGCAAAAGGTGCGATCAGCGTTCCGGATTGCGCAAGCAAACCAGCGCCGACATGGATGTCGTAGCTTCGGCTATCGAGATTGACGGAAACGCGGTCGCTCATGCGATGTGGCCCAGCTCCTTCAGCGCCTCGACGATGCGTTCCACAGCCTGCGCATGAGGTCCGGCGGCGCTGTCGATCACAAGGTCGGCTTCGGCATAAATCGGTTCGCGCTGCTTCAGCAGGCGGCCGATGATTTCTCGCGGGTCGCCGTTCTTCAATAGCGGGCGTGTGTCGCGGCGGCCCACACGTTCCACCAGCACGTCGATCGGGGCCTTGATCCAGATCGAGACCGCCTTCTTTTTGATTTCCGCGCGTGTATCGGGATCGATGAAAGCTCCGCCGCCCGTCGCCAGAATTTGCGGCGGTTCGGAGAGCAGGCGTGCGATCACACGACGCTCGCCGTCGCGGAACGCCGGTTCGCCGTAGCGCTCGAAAATCTCGCTGATCGTACAGCCGGCGGCTCTTTCGATTTCGTCGTCGGCGTCGCGGAAGGGCAGGTTTAGCCGCACGGCAAGGCGCTTGCCCACCGAGCTTTTGCCTGCACCCATCATGCCGACCAGCGCAACCGTTCGATTCAGACCGCTCATGGTGGTGGGATTACACATAAGAACGGTCATCCGCCACTCCCTCGGCCCCGGAGGAGGAGAGGGTCGGGGTGAGGGGCAGGATGCTTCCGCAATCGCCGGTTATTGAAGCTGATGCGCCCTCGTTAGACATCACCCCCTCACCCTAGCCTCTCCCCCGGGGGCGAGAGGGGATATAAAAGAGGGAGAATCGCTTGGGACAGACCGATGAGTTGGGGTTTGCGCATCGTATTGGCGATCATTCTGCTGGCGTTGGTGGGCGGGGTGGCCTTGCTTCTTTATGCGAGCACCTTGCGGCCGCCGCAGCAGACCGTCGAACAGACGATCCCCAATGAACGGTTCCCGGGCTAGCGCAACGGGCGGGCGAGTGGATACCGGTCGCCCGCGAAAAACTGCGCCGGCAAAAGCCGCCCGCGATACTGCAGCGGTACTTGAAGATTTTCTCGATATGATGAGCGCCGAGCGCGGCGCTTCGCAGAACACGCTTGCCGCCTATCGCCGGGATCTTCTGGATTTTGCAGGCTTCATCAAAGGTAATTTGACCGGAGCTTCGCGCGACGAGGTCAAGGCGTATCTGCGGCACCTTTCGAAATCCGGCATGGCAGGTTCTTCTCAGGCGCGCAGGCTTTCGGCTTTGCGGCAATTCTTCCGGTTTGCTTATAGCGACGGATTGCGTAGCGACGATCCAACCGACGCGGTGGATGCGCCGCGGCGCCAGCGGCCGTTGCCGAAGGTGTTGTCGGTCGACGAGATCGATGCGCTGATTTCGGCTGCGCGAGAGGACGGCGAAACGCCCGAAGGAAAGAGGCTCATCTGCATTCTGGAAGTCCTCTATGCGTCCGGATTGCGCGTGTCGGAGCTTGTAACCTTGCCGCACGCAGCGGTGCGCAATCGCGACACGATCTTCGTGCGCGGAAAGGGCGGCAAGGAACGCATCGTGCCGCTCAATCCTCACGCGCGCGAAGCAATCAAGAACTATCTCGATGTGCGGGCAGAATTTCTGCCGAACGGTTCGCGAAAGACCGCAGCGGAGCGTTATCTTTTCGCCTCACGATCGGCAGAAGGACATCTGACGCGGCGGCGCTGCCATCAAATGCTGAAGGCCCTGGCGCTGAAGGCGAACATCGATCCAGAGAAGCTTTCGCCCCACGTTCTGCGGCACGCCTTTGCAACGCATCTGGTTGAGGGAGGAGCGGACCTTCGCAGCGTCCAGACTTTGCTCGGCCACGCCGATGTGGCCACGACCCAGATTTACACCCATGTCGCGCGAGACCGGCTGGAAGCCATGGTTACCAAGGCTCATCCGCTGGCCCGGCAGAAAAGAACAAACCGCCGCAGTTGACGGCGCACGTCTCAAAGGCTCACTTTTCGCACCCGCAGCATGAGAGGGGACTTCTGTGAGTTTCACGACTATCGAGCGCCAGGCGCCGGTCCGGCTTTACCGTTCCAAACTGTTTGTTCCGGGCTCGCAGACCAAATTCTTCGAAAAAGCGGCAGCAGGCCCGGCCGACGTGATCTGCCTGGACCTCGAAGATGCCGTTGCGCCTTCCGACAAGGAGCAGGCGCGCAAGAATGTCGTGCAGGCGCTGAACGAGGTGAACTGGGGCAACAAGACCGTCACCTGCCGCATCAACGGACTCGATACTTCCCTTTGCTATCAGGACGTGCTCGCGCTCGTGGAAAAGGGCGGCGAACGCCTGGACGCGATCATGATTCCGAAAGTGGGCAAGGGCGCGGATGTCTATGCCATCGATATGCTGGTGACGCAGGCTTCGAATGCGGTGGGCCGCAAGAAGAAGATCGGCCTCGAGGTCATCATCGAAAGCGTTCTCGGCCTTACCAATATCGACGATATTGCCAGCTCGTCAAAGCGGCTGGAGAGCCTGCATTTCGGCGCAGCAGATTACGCCGCGAGCCAAGGCATGCGCACCACCAATATCGGCGGCGGAAACGCAGATTATGTGATGCTCACCGACAAGGATGAAAAGGGCGAGCGGGTCCGACATTGGAACGATCTCTGGCATTTTCCGCTGTTCCGCATGGTGCAGGCCGCGCGCGCACACGGTCTGATGGCGATCGACGGGCCGTTCGGCGATTACGGCGACCCGGACGGTTTCCGCGTGCAGGCCAATCGCACGGCGATCCTCGGCTGCGAGGGAAAGTGGGCGATCCACCCAAGCCAGGTGGCGCTCGCCAACGAGATCTACACGCCGCCGGCCAAGGAAGTGGAGCGCGCACAGGCTATTCTCGCCGCGATGGAAGATGCGCACAAAACAGGTTCGGGCGCGGCCGCCTTGAAAGGCGTCTTGATCGACGCGGCTTCGATCCGGCAGGCGCACGTGATCGTCAAGCAGATGCAGATGATCAAGGAGCGGGAAGCGGCGGCCAAATAGGCATTGGTTTCGGCATCGTATGATGCTATATTCCGTGCCTGTTTGGAAAGGCACGGGCGATGCGGACCACACTCGCTCTCGATGACGATCTCGTCGAAAGGGCGCAGGCGCTTACGGGTTTGAAGGAGAAATCCACCCTTGTGCGCGAAGCGCTCAAGACCTTGATAGAACGCGAAAGCGCACGGCGACTTGCTCTGCTTGGAGGCAGCGCGCCGGGCTTCAAGGCTGGCCGCCGCCGCCGCCCCAAAAAGTGATCCTTGCAGATACCTCCGTCTGGGTCGATCACCTGCGGAAGCGCGATGAGATGCTATCTGCCTATCTGAACGAAGGCAGAATAGTCACACATCCATTCGTTATCGGCGAAGTGGCGATGGGGAATTTGCCGAATCGTTCTTTGGTGCTCGAATCATTGGGACAGTTGGGTCGGACTGTCGTGGCTTCGGACGAGGAAGTTTTGGATTTCATTGATCGGCACGGTATCGCAGGCATCGGCATCGGATATGTCGATGCCCATTTGCTGGCTTCGGTTCGCTTGACGGCGGGCAGCGAGTTATGGACGCGCGACAAGCGGCTTCTTCTTGCGGCCAAGCGCATCAAGCTAGCCGTCAGATGATATCGACATTTGGTGACAGCACGCGCATCACGCGCGTCAGCTTGTCCGGATTGCGCAGCACATAGATACCGGTGATCTGATCGCCGTCCGTTTCGACAGTCATGGATGCGTAGATATCGCTTCCCTCCATGATGACGAGGCTCGGTTGGCCGTTGATATCGGTCACGTGAAATTGCGGCTCGAAGCGTTCGTGCATCTTCCGTGTGAGACCCTGAACGAGGCGAGTCACGCGATCGGCGCCAAAGACAGGGTTGAGCGCTGCCGGAACTTTACCACCGCCGTCGGAATAGAACACGATGTCCTTGGCGAAGAGCTTGGCCATGTGCGACGTGTCGCCGGTCGCCACCGCTTGCGCAAAGCGGTTCATCATTTCGGCATGCAGTTCCTTGGACACGGTGTAGCGCGGCCGATCGGCCTTAACGCGCTCACGGGCGCGGCTGACAAGCTTGCGGCAAGCCGCCTCATTCTTGTTCAGCATTTCGGCAATCTCGGCGTAATCGCAATCGAATGCGTCGTGCAGGATCAACGCCGCCCGCTCATCCGGCGACAGGCGTTCGAGGACGTGCAGCAGCGCCAGAGAAAGATCCGATGCCAGTTCGGCGTGCGCCGCAGGCGTGCCGGCTGCAAGAAAACGCATGTCATCGGGCATGAGAGGCTCCGGCAGCCAGGGGCCAACATATTTTTCGCGGCGAGCGCGGGCAGATCGCAGTGCGTCCAGCGTAAGGCGAACGGTGACGGCGGAAAGCCATGCGCGCGGATCGCGGATCGTTTCGACGTCTTCGCGCTGCCACCGCAGCCATACGTCCTGCACGATGTCTTCCGCGCCCGACATTTCGCCAAGCATGCGGTAGGCAAGGCCCAGCAGATGCGGGCGATATTTCTCGAACAGGGCGGCGGAATCCTTCATGCAGCCTTCAATGACTGATTTACCGCAACGTCGTCATTGCCGATGCGGACCCGCTGGCAGGCTTTGGCGTGGCCCATTGCCCGCTTCAAAACCGGGAAATTTCGCGCCGTCATTGCGCGCAAAGTTAGCGCAAGGAGCGCCTTTCTTCCCCATTTTCTTTCGATCGTCTCCCGCAACTCGTCGAGGTTCGGCGAGGCCAACAGCAGCGCGCGGCCGTAATCGAAGCCAAGCTGCGCGTCGTCATCGGCGGGCGCGCCTGACAGGAGCTTCTTGATGATCTCGCCGTTCATGCCTTCTTCCATCGCGATGTCGGAAGCGATTTGCACGCATGGCCCGCAATCCTCGACCAATGCACCGCCGATGCCGGCTGCGAACCACGCGTTCGCCGGAGCTTCGGCGCGGAAGCCTCCGCCGGCCAATTGGACGATCGCAAAACGCACGAACGCCCCTTCGGAGACGCCGGCCATTTCATGCAGATAAGTAGCGTCATAGCGATATTTGCGTTCCATCTTGCGAACGCTGCCGAGAAGCAACCACTTGAGCATCAGACCACTCCCTCCCGGCGCGCCCAGATCCAGGCGAGCCAAAATCCAAGAAAGCTAACGAGCATCACCGCGACGGCATCGGACACCGCCTGTTGCGGGTCGGCAGGAATGCCGCCGGAAATCCATTCCCAGAGATGGATAAGAGCGTGCAGGGCCGGGAATATTGCTCCCGCCAAGGCGAATGTGGCGGCGGCCGGGCCGGTGCGGATAGCCATCAGGAGGCCTGCACCGCTGGCAAGAAAAGCCATGCCGATATCGGCCACGAAGTGATGGTTCAGGGGACCGGAAGCCGTCACCCCGGGGACCGAGGCATACCAGTAGTCCGGAGCCGCCAGCATGGTCAGGCCGTTGGCCGCGTGAAAGAGTCCTAATAAAATCAAGCCAATACGGACAGATTTGGTTTTCATTTTACCACCTCCGCGATAAAGACGGGGCAGAGGGTGTAATTGTGACCGCCGCCCCCCACTTTTGTTTGACGTGGACCCCGGCGGTTGCCAAGTTCCGCCCTCTTTTGTGGCCTTCGTGCGTTTCCCCCGGTGACGATGCCCGCTTATCTCGAGTTTGAAAAACCCATTGCCGACCTCGAAGGCCGGATCGTGGACCTGAAGCAGCTTGCTTCAGAGGACGCGACCATGAACATCGAGGATGAAGTCGGCCGGCTTCAGTCCAAGGTCGACGCGCTCATCAAGCAGACCTATGCCAAGCTTACGCCATGGCAGAAGGCGTTGGTGGCGCGCCATCCCAACCGTCCGCACTTCCTGGATTATGCGCGCGAATTGCTGGACGATTTCACGCCGCTTGCAGGCGACCGCCTGTTCGGCGAAGACCGTGCGCTGGTAGTGGGTCTGGCGCGGTTTCGCGGGCGGCCCGTCGCCGTTATCGGACAGGAGAAGGGCAACGACACCCAATCCCGCCTGAAACACAACTTCGGCATGGCGATGCCGGAAGGTTATCGCAAGGCGCAGCGCCTGTTCGATCTGGCGGATCGATTCGGCTTGCCGGTGCTTTCGTTCGCCGATACGTCTGGCGCGTATCCCGGCGTGAGCGCGGAAGAGCGCGGACAGGCGGAAGCGATTGCGCGATCGACGCAAGCCGGATTGAATCTGCGCGTGCCGTTCATCGCCACGATCATCGGCGAGGGCATGTCGGGTGGCGCGCTGGCGATCGCGACGGCAAATCGTGTCTACATGCTGGAACATTCGATCTATGCCGTGATTTCGCCCGAAGGTTGCGCGTCGATTCTGTGGCGCAGCGCCGAGAAGGCGCAGGACGCCGCTGCTGCCATGCGCATCACGGCGCAGGATCTTCTGGAACTCAAAGTCATCGACGGCATTATCCCGGAACCCATGGGGGGCGCCCATCGCGCGCCCGAGACCGCCATCGCCTCCGTCGGAGATACCATCGAGCGGGCGCTGCACGAGCTTTCGTCGATGGGTGGCGAGGCTTTGCGGCGTCAGCGCCGCGAGAAGTTCCTCGCGATGGGCCGCAACCTTTCATAACGCGGAGGACAGCGTGGACAAGAGCGCGATTGACGCCATCGTGCGGCGATCCGAACAGGCGGCGCATGCGCTGATGAACGGCGATCCGTCGCAATTCGACGCCTTCATTACGCAAAGGGACGATTTCACGATTTTCGGTCCCACTGGCGGACCGGCACCGATGATGGGATCGTCCGAATGGCGCAAGGTGGCGCCGAACGCGGCGAAGATCTTCAAAAAGGGCGAGGCAAAGGTTGAGCTGTTTCAGTATTACGCTTCGGGCGATTTGCTGGTGCTCGTCTTGCTGGAGCACCAGACAGCGACGTTTGAAGGCGACAGCGAGCCTCATGCGTGGAGTCAGCGCGTGACGCAAGTTTACCGGCGCGAGGAAGACGATTGGAAAATCGTGCATCGCCACATTGATCCGCTGGTGAAGAAGCGGACGCTGGATGAAGCAAAGGCGATCGCGGGGGCGTAGTCCCACTTACTCCTATTTTATGGGGAGGTAAGTGTCATGTTAGAGTCCGCGCAAACGCGCGCACGTCATTCACCAGATCGTCCGGCCGTTCCAACGCGGCGAAATGGCCGCCTTCCTTGAAATCGGTCCAGTGCGTCACATTCACATGGCGCTCGACCATGCTGCGCGGCGGGAAGGGGATCAGATCGACGGGAAAGTTCGCAATGCCTACCGGTTTTTCGATACGCGCGCCGTTGGGCACGGGATCGCCCGACATATCTTCCATCAGGCCGCGGTACATCCATGTCGCGGTGTTAAAAGTGCGCGTCACAAGATAGATCATCACATTGGTGATGAGCTGGTCCATCGAATAGATATTCTCGAAGCCGCGAGATTTGTCGGACCAGCCGTGGAATTTTTCGACAATCCATGCGGCGGCGCCGACGGGTGAATCCATCATGGCGTAGGAAAGCGTTTGCGGCTTGGTGGTCTGTTCGCGGAAATAGGCGCCTTCCATTTCGAACAATTGCATCGCGCGCTGAGCGTATTGTTTCTCTTCCTCGGTTTCAGGCTGGACACCAGGCGAGCGCCAGCCGAACATATTGAGGTGCACGGCCTTGCAGCCCTTGCCGTCGTAACCCATCCAGCCCGAAATTGCGGAGCCCCAGTCGCCGCCCTGTGCGATATAGTTTGGCAACCCGCACACATCGGTCATCAGCTTGTCGAAATAGCGTGCAGTCGTGCGCGGTCCGATGGGACGTTCGGGCTTGCCGGAGAATCCGTAACCGGGAAGCGACGGGACGATGACGGTGAACGCATCTTTCTCGCTTCCGCCAAAGCGTTCGGGATGGGCGAGCTTCTCGATGATATGCAGAAACTCGAACACCGAGCCGGGCCATCCATGGCTCAAGATGAGCGGTTGCGGCGAAGGACCAGAGCCATCGACGCGGTAGAAATGGATGTCCAGCCCATCGACATTGGCGATGAATTGGGGGAAGCGGTTCAGGCCTTCTTCCTGTTTCCGCCAGTCGTAATCGCTGATCCAGTGTTCGGCCAGGCGCTTCATGTAGTCGAGGTTGGCGCCGTAAGCCCAAGTTCCTTCGAGGCCGGGGCCGCGGGGCATCTCGTGCCACTCGAAATCGCGCACCCGGCGGTTGATGCGTGCGATAGTGGTCTGCGGGATAGCGATCTGGAAAGGTTTTGCATTCATCATGGTTCCGGTCCCGAATTGTCTGAGCTCAGTCTAATCATGCAGGACGCGACCTTCCAAACCGCCTTGTCCGGCAATGCGCCTGCAATACGCCCGCTTCGCTGGTGGGATTTGGCGCTGCCGCTGCTGGCCGCGGGTTTGGCTCTCGCATTGGTGACGGCGGCGGTGATGATCGTGGCGATGGGCCACGGCGGAGTGGGCTTTATCGAAGATCTTTCACGCCGTTTTCAGGCCGCAGGGCAGGGCTATTATCTGAACCTCTCCATTATGGCGGTGCTCTATCTGCCGCCGATCGGGCTGATGTTCTGGCTGGTGCGCCGCAAGGCGCTGGAATTCTTCGCCGCCGTTCCAGGACGTGTGATTGGCTGGGCGTTCGGCGGCGGCATTCTCTACGCTATCGCATTCGAGGTGGTGCAGGATTTCCTGATCGAGCAAAAGCTCGTGGAATTCACACCATCTCCCGGTGAATTGCTGCTCATTCCGCATGATCTCAGGCAGCTTGCATTCGGACTGTTTGTGGCGTCGGTCATCGGGCCGTTTGCGGAAGAGTTTTATTTCCGCGGATTCCTGCTTTCATGGTGCCGCGGGAAAGTGGCGCTCGTCTGGGCCGCGCTTATCAATGCGGTGCTGTTCGGCATCGTACATTTCTATTTCCTGCAGCATCCGGGGCTGGAGGGGATTTTCGTCACCACTGTCATCGCGCTGTTTGGCGCGTTGAACGTGTGGTGGACGGTACGCACGGGATCGCTTTGGCCTGCTTTCGCCAGCCATGCCGCCTATAACGGTGCGGGATTGATTCTGATGTTCCTTGCGCCGGGCTCGGCGACTTGAACAAGAAGGGGACCGTTTCCGGCCCCCTTCTCGAAAACGTAGTCAGGCGCGGTTACTTGGACAATTCGACCAGCATCGAAGATACCCAGCCCTGATTGCCGAGTTCGTCTTTCACTTCCCACCACACGCCGTCCTTGTTGCCTGTCGGATAGAGCATCATGCCCGGATCGAGCGTGCGCACGACCTTCGATTTCGCCGAAGGGTTCGTGTACAGGTGACCAGGCTTCGTCATGGTTACGGCTTGCTGCACATTGGCTTCGGACGCATTGGCAGGAAGAGCCTGGAACTGCGCGATCAGCTTTGTGTAGGCGTCGAGATAGGCGAGCGTGATGACCTGACCGATCTCGGTGTCGGCATAGCCGGATGCGCCGGCGGCACCGAAGCCGCTCCAGCCGAAAACACCGCCGCCGGCCCCCCAAGACAGGTCGCTCTTGTCGGAATGACCTTCCTCAAGCGCCACCTGCTCGCTGGACCGCACGTCGGTCACGGTGAGCACGACATCGGCCGTCTTCTTCGAGATATTGATGCCGCCGACGAGGCCGCCAACCGGGCCGCCGATAAAGCCTCCCAGAATGCCGCCGACATTCAGGCCTCCGGCATTGCTGTTTTTCGACACAAGGTCGGGAACAAGAACGTAATCCGCCGTCTTGATCTGGCCCTTGCCCTGGTTGGATCCTTGACGCAAATCGCCTTCGGAGGCGAGCGCGCGTTCGGCCTGGATCGCAGCCATGCCCTTGCCGCGATCGACGAGACCGAAACAGCCCGAGCGCATCACGAAAACCTTCAGCAGCGCTTCAGGCGAACCGAGGCCATATTGCGTCCACCAATTCGTTTCAGGCTCGACCACCGCGATAGTACCGAGCCGCCTGGGGCAGGTCGGAATTTCGGCTTCCTTGCGTTCACGTTTTTCCTGGGCCGTTTCCGCCCACGCCGGTGTAACTGTTGGCGCGACGATCATCAGCGCCATTGCGCTCGCCGCGACAGCCCGCAGCGATTTTGCCTTAGACATGGAATTCCTCATTTCGAGATCAATTAGCCCCAGCCGGATCGCGGGAAATCGCCCGCCGGACCGAATCTATCGAATATTTTAGAATCCGCAATTCTTACGAGCGGATAGCGGCCAATTTAATCCCGAAGAAAGTGCGGGAATCGCCCGATTTATGCCTTCGTGACGAGCGCCCCGTGGCAGTGCTTGAACTTCCGGCCCGAACCGCAGGGGCAGGGCGAGTTGCGCTGGACCTTCCCCCAAGTCGCCGGGTTGTTGGGGTCCACAGGTCCGCTCTGGCGCAATTGAGGTGTGGCCTGCAGGGGTTGGTCCATCTCTTCCTCGCCGGTGAGAGGATTGATATGCGAGGCCTGCATGCGAACGGGATTGCGCTGCTGGAACACCGGCGCCGGCTGTTCGACATTGATCTGCAGGTGAAACAGCTGGCGGACGACATCGAAGCGCAGTTTCGACAGCAGCCCTTCGAACAGCTCGAATGCCTCGCTTTTGTATTCGTTCAGCGGATCGCGCTGTCCGTAGCCGCGTAACCCCACATACTGACGCAGGTGATCGAGCGCGATGATGTGTTCGCGCCAATCGTGATCGAGCGTTTGCAGCAGCACGGCCTTTTCGACATAGCGCGTGACGTCGGTGCCGTGATTGGCAGTACGCTCGGCGGCGCGCGTTTCGACCGCCTTCAGCACTCGTTCGCGCACTTCTTCGTCGGCAATGCCTTCTTCCTTGGTCCAGTCGACAATGGGCAAGTCGAGATCGAAGGTCTTTTTGACTTCCTCGTGCAGGCCAGCGGCGTCCCACTGTTCGGCATAGGCCTTCTCGGGGATGTGCCGCGCTACCAGATCTTCGACCACCCGTTCGCGGAATTCGGCAATCTGGTCGCTCACGTCATCCGCCGACATGATTTCACGGCGCTGTTCGTAAATCACGCGGCGCTGGTCGTTCAGCACGTCGTCATATTTGAGGATGTTCTTGCGGATTTCGAAATTGCGGGCTTCGACCTTCTGCTGTGCCTTTTCCAGCGCCTTGTTCACCCAAGGATGGGTGATGGCCTCGCCCTTTTCGAGACCGAGGCGCTGCAAGAGCGTGTCCATGCGCTCCGAACCGAAGATTCGCATCAAATCGTCCTGCAGGCTCAGGAAGAATTTGGAAGCGCCCGGATCGCCCTGACGGCCGGAACGGCCACGCAGCTGGTTGTCGATGCGGCGGCTTTCATGGCGCTCGGTACCGACCACGTAGAGCCCACCCGCCGCCAGCGCCTTCTGCTTGTCTGCGGCCACTTCGGCCCGGATCTCGGCAGCCCGCCGTTCGCGTTCTGCTTCGTCGGTGATGCCGCCAAGCTCGGTGCGAATGCGCATTTCGGCATTGCCGCCCAGCTGAATGTCGGTGCCGCGGCCCGCCATGTTGGTGGCGATGGTCACCGTGCCGGAAACGCCAGCCTGCGCCACGATCATGGCTTCCTGTTCGTGATAGCGGGCGTTGAGCACGTTGTGTTTGATCTTGTGCTTCTTGAGCAGGTTGGAAAGGTGTTCGGATTTTTCGATTGAAGTGGTGCCAACGAGAATTGGCTGGCCGCGGCTCTGGCAATCCTCGATCAGCTTGACGATGGCATCGTTCTTTTCTTCCGCCGTGCGATACACCTCATCGTCGTGATCGATGCGCGCGACCGGCAGGTTGGTCGGAATGTCCAGCACGTCCAACTTGTAGATGTCCATGAATTCGGCGGCTTCGGTGAGCGCCGTGCCGGTCATGCCTGCCAATTTGTCATAGAGCCGGAAATAATTCTGGAAAGTGATGGAGGCCAGCGTCACGTTTTCCGGCTGGATGGCAACGTTTTCTTTCGCTTCGAGGGCCTGGTGCAGGCCTTCCGAATAGCGGCGGCCGTGCATCATGCGGCCTGTGAATTCGTCGATGATGATGACCTGGCCGTCCTTCACGATGTAATCGCGATCGCGCTGGAACAGCTTGTGGGCCTTCAACGCCTGGTTGACGTGATGGACCATGTTGATGTTTTCGATGTCGTAGAGATCGCCGGTTTCGAGGAGGTTCGCTTCGCGCAACCATTCGACCATGCGCTCGTTGCCGATTTCGGTGAGCGTGACGGTCTTCTGCTTCTCGTCGAGCTCGAAATCCTCCGGGACGAGCTTCGGCATCAGCGCGTCTACCGTGCGATAGACTTCGGTCTGATCGTCCGTGGGGCCGGAAATGATGAGCGGTGTGCGCGCTTCATCAATAAGGATGGAGTCAACTTCGTCCACGATCGCATAGGCGTGGCCGCGCTGCGTCATTGTCGCGATGGAATACTTCATGTTGTCGCGCAAGTAGTCGAAGCCGTATTCGTTGTTGGTGCCGTAGGTAATGTCGGCGCCATAGGCTTCCTTGCGCTGTTCGTCGGTCAAGCCGTGGACAATGCAGCCTACGGTCATGCCGAGGAACTTGTAGATCTGGCCCATCCATTCGGCGTCGCGACTGGCAAGATAATCGTTCACGGTGACGACGTGCACGCCGTTTCCGGTGAGTGCGTTGAGGTATACGGGAAGGGTTGCGACAAGCGTCTTGCCTTCGCCGGTTTTCATTTCGGCGATACGGCCTTCGTGCAGCACCATTCCGCCCACGAGCTGGACATCGAAATGGCGTTGGCCGAGCGTGCGCTTGGCCGCTTCGCGCACGACCGCGAAGGCCTCCGGCAGCAAGTCGTCGAGGGTGTCGCCTCTTTCGAGGCGCTCACGGAAGGCCGGCGTCATCGCGCGCAGCTGGTCGTCCGTCATCGCCTGAAATTTGGGTTCGAGGGCGTTGATCTGTTCCACCCTGCGGAACATGGGCTTCAGCTTGCGCTCGTTGGAGGAACCGAAGAATCGTTGCGCAAGGGCTTGAAACATGAACGTCCTCGTGAGGGCCGGAAGGCCGGGTTGTATCGGGCCGATCGCCGTCCCGGCAGGCGCGTCAGGTTAACGCCAAAGCATACGACCCATGCGCGCGCGGGGAGAGATAAGAACGGGCCACCCCCTTGTCAATTCAAGCGGTTCCGGCCTAATCCGCGCGCTCGCATGGTGCGGGCGGAGACGCGGAGTTCCACACCATGGCGAAGGGGCGGTCGGCGGCGGGCAACAAGGCCCGGCGTAGGGGGGCGTCCAGGGCGAAAGCGGCTCCCGGGAAGCCATCGTCCCAACACGCCGTTTCTCCGCTTGCGCCAAAGAAACTAGCGAATTTGCCTCCCTTGGCCGGTGTCCGGCTGGCAACTGCCGCAGCTGGGGTCCGCTACAAGGACCGCACGGATGTCCTGCTCGCCATCCTTGCGTCTGAGACGCAAGTGGCCGGCGTATTCACCAAATCCAAAACATCTTCCGCGCCGGTGGAATGGTGTCGCACCGGGCTGAAAAGCGGGGTCGCCCGCGCCCTGGTCGTGAATAGCGGCAACGCAAACGCCTTCACCGGCAAGGCCGGGTTCGAAGGCGCGCGCGAGGTAGCAGAATCTGCGGCGGCTATTGTCGGCTGCAAGGCGCAGGAAGTGTTCCTGGCTTCCACCGGCGTCATCGGCGAACCGCTTCCCGCGCACAAGATCACCAAAGTTCTTGGAACGCTCGCGGAGCAAGGCTCGGCCGGAGGATGGCGCGCCGCTGCCGAAGCAATCATGACGACGGACACCTATCCCAAACTTGCGACAGCTTCCGCTCATATCGATGGCGCCAAGGTGACGATAAACGGCATCGCCAAAGGTTCGGGCATGATCGCGCCGGATATGGCGACGATGCTGGCTTTCGTCTTTACCGACGCAAATCTGCCAGCGGCCGTGTTGCAGGAACTGTTGTCGAACGGCGTGAAGCCTTCGTTCAACGCCATCACGGTGGACAGCGACACATCGACAAGCGACACGCTCCTGCTATTCGCCACGGGCAAGGGAGCCCATCATGGGCCCGTCACAAAAGCGAACGACAAAAGACTTTCCGAATTCAGGCAGAAGCTCGACGCTCTGCTTCTGGATCTGGCGCTTCAGGTCGTGCGGGACGGCGAGGGCGCGCGCAAGCTGATCCGCGTCGATGTAACCGGTGCGGCCAGCGATCAGTCGGCAAGGACGATTGCGTTTGCAATTGCAAATTCGCCGCTCGTGAAAACGGCCATTGCGGGAAGCGACGCCAATTGGGGCCGCGTCGTCATGGCGGTGGGAAAGGCCGGCGAGCCTGCTGACCGCGACAAGCTCAAGATCATGTTCGGGAATCAGGTGGTCGCGGAGAAGGGCGAACGCAGCCCGAAATACGACGAAGCCGCCGCGACAAAAGCGGTTTCCGGTAGCGAAGTCGAAATTTCCGTTGACCTTGGGATCGGCAAGGGATGCGCGCGCGTTTGGACCTGCGATCTGACCGAAGGATATATCCGGATAAATGGCGCATATCGTAGTTAATGCCGCGATACGGTGCGCACGTTTCACTTTCGCACATGGCGGTTTCGCGTAAATCTCCCGCAATGTTTTAATCAGACCTTAACGCCGGCAACTCACACTGGGCAGGACACGGATGGCGCAACTCCCTTTGCTTCTGGTTGCGGCGTGCGCGTTGATCGATTCCGACGGACGTGTGCTGATTGCGCAAAGACCGGAGGGAAAGACCTTGGCTGGCCTCTGGGAATTTCCCGGCGGCAAGATCGAGAAGGGCGAGCGACCCGAAGACACTATAATTCGGGAGCTACGAGAAGAACTCGGGATAGTGGTGAGAGAAGCATGTCTGGCCCCATTCGTCTTCGCTTCGCACAGCTACGAAGCGTTTCATCTTCTGATGCCCTTGTTCCTTTGCCGCCGCTGGGAGGGCACGGTTACGCCCGCCGAGGGGCAGGCCGTCAAATGGGTACGTCCGCGCGATCTGGGAGGCTATCCCATGCCGCCCGCAGATTTGCCGCTTATTCCGCTGTTGCGCGATCTCATCTGAGCGCCTTTGCGCGCAATGAGAGCGGCGCAACCGCGATCGAATACGCGCTGCTGACGACGATCATCACGATCGGGATCATTGTCGCGCTGACGAGTATGGGCAGCACGTTGAAGTCGACGTTCAGCGACGTGTCGTCCCACCTCGGCTAGGATCGAGAGCATCGGCAAGCCGCATTTTCGCGCTTCCGGGCGCCAGCGGTTTCTGCTGACTTTCATGCGGCGACCAGCCAGACAGATAAATCAGATCGAATGTTGCGCCGATGCGGCCCTCCGCATCGGCGTGATGCGTTTTGTAGTGCGCGATAGCGGAAGCCAACGTGTCTTTTCGCAAAACGGATTTGCTGCGTTCGGACAGCACGTTGGTTTCGCCCAACGCGCGAAGATCGGCAACAAGACCGTCGAAGTTCCGGTAACGCACAGTCGTGCGTTCCACATCGGCAACGGGTAATGCAAAGCCCGCGCGCTGCAACAGTCCGCCCAAATCCCTGACATCGGCAAACGGCGCGACACGCGGACTCGCGCCGCCCACGGTTTCGCTTTCGCCCGCAGCGAAGGCTTCCCGCAATTCATGGAGAGTCTCGCCGCCGAAGAGCGCTGCCATGAACAACCCGTCCGGAGTCAATGCGCGGCGTATCTGCAGCAATGCCCCAGGAAGATCGTTGACCGCGTGCAGCGACAGGACGCTGACGATCAGGTCGAAAGATTCCGGCGCGAAGGGCAGGGACTCTTCGTCCACCGAGCCGGGAGCGGTTTCGATCCAGTCCTTCGCGAGCGGAGCAAAGATTGCGCGCGTTTCGGGACGTGCATTGAGGTTCAGCGCGCGGCCAAATCTCCGGTTGATGCTGTCGATCCGCTCGGCGATTCCCTGCGCGGCGTCCAGAACCAGAAAAGACTCCCTGCCCCGGGCACGGCGGAGTGCATATGCCTTACGGTCAAAAATGCGTGGAGGCGCCGCCATTATTCACCGGATTTCCTTGGAGGGAGCTTTCGTACTGGCCAGCCGTAGTTAGACTAGAACCATGGCCGCTGTCATGGAATTGCCGAAGCCCGTCTCCCGCCTATTTCGTGGCGCACTGGATTTGCTGTTTCCACCGCTATGCGTGGCCTGCCGTGCGCATGTGGCCGACCCGGGGAGTTTGTGTTCGGAATGCTGGCGGCAGATCTCTTTTATCGAGGGCCCTGTTTGCTCCGCCTGCGGTCTGCCGTTCGATATCGATCCGGGTGGGGAAACGGTTTGCGCGGCCTGTCATGCCAGGCCGCCGCGCTTCGATCACGCGCGCTCGGTGATGAGGTATGACGATGCGAGCAAACGGCTCGTGCTGGCGCTCAAATGGGCGGACCGTCTCGACCTTTCGCCCGCCTTCGCACGCTGGATGGAGCGCACCGGCCGCGCGCTACTTGAGCAAGCCGATCTGATCGTTCCGGTGCCGTTGCACCGGTTCCGGCTCTGGTGGAGGCGCTACAATCAGGCGGCGGTGATTGCGCAGTCGCTGGCACGCGCATCGGGCAAGCCATATGAGCCGACCCTTCTGCAACGTCTTCGCGCCACGCCGAGCCAGGGCAAAATGCCGTCGGCCAAGGCGCGGCGGCGGAACATGCTTGGGGCGTTTGCGGTGCCCAGGAACCGCCGGGCCGAGGTCAAAGGTCGTACCGTTCTGCTGGTGGACGACGTATTGACAACCGGGGCCACGATGGACGCCTGCGCCCGGAGCCTGAAAAGGGCAGGTGCCACAAGGGTTTTGGCGCTGACGCTGGCGCGCGTTGTCCGTGCGGCGCCGGGAGAGATATGATTTCGCAAGACTCGCGTTTTAGAGTTTGAACATGTCTGCGCCGATCAAGATCTACACCACGCCGATCTGCCCCTATTGCTACCGGGCCAAGGCCCTGTTGAAGCAGAAAGGCGCCGCGTTCGACGAGATCGACGTCTTCATGGACGCAAAAGCCCGTTCCGAAATGGAAGAGAAATCGGGCCGGAGGACAGTTCCGCAAATCTTCATCGGTGGACGCCATATCGGTGGCTGCGACGACCTGATCGAACTGGACGCGGAAGGCAAGCTCGATCCGCTGCTGGCCGCAGGATGAGCGCCTTTCGCGCCGCTTGCGTGCAACTTCGTTCGACCGACGACGTGTCGGAGAATATCCGGGCTACTTGCGATCTGATTCGCGAAGCGAAGGGGAAGGGCGCGCAGTTCATCGCCACGCCTGAAAACACCACGCTCATGGCGCCTGATGGCGGCGCGAAGCTGGAAAACAGCTATCCCGAAGATCGCGATCCGGCGCTTCCGAAATTCCGCGCGCTCGCAGAGGAATTGGGTGTGTGGCTGCTGATAGGCTCGCTTGCGATTAAGGTAAGCGATACCAAAACCGCCAACCGTTCTTTCCTGATAGGGCCGAGGGGCAACATCGCCAACCGCTACGACAAGATTTTCCTGTTCGATGTCGAACTGCCATCGGGCGAAAAATATCGTGAGTCCAACACCGTTGCGGGCGGCGATCGTGCGGTGCTCGCCGGCTTGCCATGGGGCAAGCTCGGTATGACGATCTGTTACGACTTGCGGTTCCCGCAGCTCTACCGTGCGCTCGCAAAAGCGGGCGCGTTCATGTTCACGATCCCGTCCGCGTTCACCGAAACCACCGGCAAGGCACATTGGCACACGCTGATCCGCGCCCGCGCAATTGAGAACGGGGCGTTCGTGGTGGCGCCTGCGCAAGGCGGGCTTCACGCAAATGGGCGGAATACCTATGGCCACAGCCTGATTGTGGCTCCGTGGGGCGAGATACTGGCGGAGGCGGGTACGGAGCCTGGCACCATCACAGCCGAGATTAACCCTGCTGCATCCGAACTGGCCCGGTCGCGCATCCCTAACCTCCTGCATGACAGGGATTTTTTTGGTCCCTAGCACTCGTCGGGCGAGCCTGCTTGCGGAACGCCTCATTTACCCCCATGTTTTACGGTAGTGAGGGTGTGTTTCGGACCAGTAGAGTTCCCGGTGATCGTTTACAGCTTGAATTGCAGCAACGGCCACGCTTTCGAG
>DASZRY010000120.1:0-19555 GCA_035548975.1 Rhizomicrobium sp. | reverse complement strand
GCGCGTGAAGAGGCGCTTGCCTCCGCGCGGAAGCTGCTCCTCCGGCACGGACCGGAAGGGGTGACCCTTATGGCTGTGGCGGATGATCTCGGCATGACCCACGGCAATCTGATCCACCATTTTGGATCGGCCGACGAGCTGCAATCCGCCCTTATGGTGGCGATGGTCCACGATTTGACCGACGCCATTGGCAAGGCCGTGGGGCAGGTGCGGTCGGACGAAGCAAGTGCCCGTGCACTCGTCGATGCTGTGTTCGACGCCTTCGACAAGGGAGGTGCCGGCATGCTGGCCGCCTGGATTGCGCTCTCGCAGCGCCAAGCGCACCTTGAGCCCATCCGCGCGGCGGTCGCAGAACTGGTCGATGCCATAGATAAAAAGAGTGGGGCGTCCGCGGCAGACAAGCCCCGCCGCATCCAGTCTGCCATTCTTATCATGACCCTTTGTGCCTTCGGCGATGCCGTCATCGGTCCGCAACTGCGTGAAATGCTCGGCCGGGACCCGGACTCCGTGCGCCGTGTTGCAGCAAGATTGTTGCCGACCTTTTTCTGATCTCATCCGCGCATATAATCGCGTCCGAACGCAGCAGGTTCCCACGCTCATGTCCGAGAATGACGAATTCGACTTTCGCATTGCCTGGCGCAAGGCAGACCCCCGGATCGAGAACGATGCCCGAGAATTCTGGCGTGGCATGCGCCTGATCGCGCCGCCGGAGATCGAACGCCGAATTCCGGAGCTGATCGCCGCTGCCTATGTGGATGGCAGGCTGGTGGCTGTCTCCACTGCCGAATTGAGCATGCTACCGCAACTGCGCGCGCGGTTCGCGATGTATCGCTGTCTGGTGTCGCCGGAGTATCGCCGCCACCATCTGTCCTACCGTATTTCCGGCTTTTCGCGGGAGGTGCTGGAAAACTGGTCGAAGGAAAATCCGCACGAGAAGATCGTCGGCATGGCTGCGATCATTCAGGCGCGCGAATACAAGATCAAGCAGCGCGAACCGATGTGGCCGGAATACGGACTAAACCTCAACCTTGTCGGCTACAACAATGTGGGAAGTCAGGTTCGGGTGGCCTGGTTCAAGCACGCACTGGTGGAGGAGGCCCAGGAATTCATGCGAATAGCCCATACCTTCGAAGACGACGTGCAGCAACGGCGCTAAACCCGCTCCGGTGCCGATCCCTTCACGCTGGTGCGCACCATTTCGCGGCGATAGCCGTGATAGTCGTTCAGCGCGAAATGCTGTGTGCAGCGATTGTCCCAGATTGCGAGAGTGCCTTCGGCCCAGCGCAAGCGCCAGGTGAAGTTTTCGTTCACGGAATGGCGATAGAGATGCTGCAGCAGCCCGCTCGATTCCGCATTCGTCCAACCTGCGATACGAGTTGTATAAACGGGGTTGACGAACAGGGCGGGGCGTTTGGTTTCCGCATGCGCGATCACGACCGGATGGGTGTGTTCGCGATAGGCTTCCTTTGACGGTTCGATCGGCGTGGACATTTTATCCTTCACGCCATCCAGATAACCGCCCGTGCCATAGGCCATTCCAGCGGAATGAACCGCATCGAGCCCATGCAGGGTTTCGCGCAAGCCCGGCGAAAGCGTTTCATAGGCCATATATTGGTTGGCCCACACCGTGTCGCCGCCCACCGGCGGCGCTTCGACACAATACAGCAGCGTAAAGCTCGGAGGCGCCGGCAGATAAGAAAGATCAGTGTGCCAGGCGTTTGCGAAGTTCAGTCTCTCATGTTTTTCCTTGAGAATCCTGATGACGTAGGGCCGTCCTTCTATCGGCTTGACGAAGGGCGTGAGGTCGCGTCCGCCCAAGGCATCGGTCAGCCGTTCGAGATCGTCGAGCGACATCTTCTGGTCAGGCAAGGCCACCACCTGATGTTTGAGAAGCGCGTCGCGCAGGCCCGCGACATCCTCATCATTGAGCGCCCTCGACAGATCGATGCCGGTGACATAGGCCCCGGCAGATCCGCCGGCCGGCGCCACCTTCAGTCGTGAGCGCGTATGGACTGCCGCAGACATCAAGTCCTCCGTTTTGGCGACTATAGCGCAATCGGGCGTCAGATGCGCCTGTCAAGCCCCTCCCAATAAGGTTCGCGGAGTTTGCGCTTGAAAATCTTGCCCGAATCTTCGCGCGGCAATTGCGACAGGAAATCCACCCGCTTGGGTACCTTATAGCCCGCCACATGGGCTCGCAGATAGGCCTTCACATCGCCTTCGCTCAAGGACGCGCCGGGTTGCGGCTGAACAACGGCGCAAACGGCCTCGCCGAATTCGTCGTCGGGAATCCCAAACACCGCACAATCGGCAAGGCCCGGCATCTTGTGCAGTTCGGCCTCGATTTCAGCGGGATAGATGTTCACACCGCCGGAGATGATCATGTCCTTGGCGCGGTCGCAGAGGTAAAGAAAGCCATCCTCGTCGAAATAACCGACATCGCCCGGAGCGATCAGGCCTGCTTTCTCGCTGTCACGCCGCTTCTGATCGTCTTTGTGGTAAGTGAAGTCGGCAATCGACCTTACGCGCGCCACGACTTCGCCGATCTCGCGCGGTTTCAGGCTGTTGCCTTGCGCATCTATCACACGCACATCGGCCTCTGGCAAAGGCTTGCCGACAGTGCCGGGATGCGCGAGCCACTCCTTGGAGTCGCAGAACACGACAATGCCGGTTTCGGTCGATCCATAATATTCGTTGATCACCGGCCCCCACCATTCGATCATGGCGCGCTTGATCGGCGGCGAAACGGGAGCGGCAGCATGGATGATGAATTTGAGCGAGGAGAGATCGTACTTCTTCCGCACATCGTCCGGCAGACGCAACAGGCGATTAAACATTATCGGCACCATATGAATATGCGTGATACGATGCCTTTCGATCAGCCGCAGCAATTCTTCTGGGTCGAACCTAGGTTGCAGTACGACGTTGGCGCCAAGACGCGTGGATGCGAGACCATAGGCATTGGGCGCAGAATGATACATGGGGCCGACAACAGCCACCACCATTTCATCGGGCTTGGCGAGCCATGGCGTGAAGCCGAAGCCCTTGCAAAGGATCGCCGTACTCGCCGCCACTTCCTCGGGTGACGGCGGCTTTCGGCGCACACCCTTGGGCCGGCCCGTCGTACCCGATGTATAGATGATTGTTCCCGGCGGTTCCTGGATTCCAGCGGTTTTGGCCGCGAATTTGGTCAGCCATGAAGACCATTCGATCATACCGTCAGGCGTCTTGATTTCATTGCCAGCAATACCATATGCACTCTGGATTTCCGGCGGCGTCTCCACGACCACTACCGGAACGTCTTTCGGTATTGCGTTCTTGATTGGCCCAATCAGATCGGCATGGATGATGATCGCCTTGGCGCCTGAATTCTCGAACAGATAGCGCGCTTCATCTTCAACGTAGTGCCAGTTCACCGGAACCGGATACGCGCCGATCAATCCCGCTCCCAGGCTTGCTTCGAGGAATGGAAAATCATTGCGCAGATAGACTGCAATCGTGTCGCCGCGTCCAATGCCAAGCGATTCAAATCCGCTAGCCGCGCGCGCCGCATTTGTCATAACCGTATCGGTCGTGACCACGCGATCGCCGCTGAAGATCTTCGCCATGACTTGCTCCTTCTAAAGTCCGAGTACGAGCTTTGCCATGATATTTCGTTGCACTTCGTTGGTGCCGCCGTAGATGGATGCTTTGCGATAGTTGAAATAACTTGGCGCAACGGGCGCAGCGTAATCCGGGCCGGGACGCGGCTGATTGGTTTCGCCGCGAATTTCGGCCCAGGTGTCGCGCACGAACGGCAAGGCGTAGTATCCGATTGCCTCGACTGCGAGTTCGGTGATGTCCTGCTGCAATTCGCTACCCGAGCATTTCAACATGGATGAGGCAGGGCCTGCCGCTTCGCCCGAACTCATTGCGGAAAAGATGCGCAGCTCCACCGCGTTCAGCGCTTCCACGCGAATTTCCATTGCCGCAAGCTTGCGGCGGAAATCCTCGTCTTCCAACAGGCCTTCGCGTTCCGCGATATCGCGGACTTTTTTCAGCGATCGGCGCAAGCCGGGCGCATAGGCGCTCGCACGTTCGAACTCGAGCAGGTATTTGGCATAGGTCCAACCTTTGCCTTCCTCCCCGATACGGTTCTTCACCGGCACGCGAACGTTTTCGAAGAAGACCTGATTGATCTCCTGCTGGCCCTCTGCAGGCACATCCAGCGTCGGCAAAGCGCGCACAGTGATGCCTGGAGACTTCATATCGAGCAACAGGAAGGAGATGCCTTTTTGCGGCTTGTCTTCCCTGCTCGTACGCACCAGACAGAACATCCAGTCCGCCCATTGGGCGTGCGTGGTCCAGATTTTTGAACCGTTCAGAACATAATGGTCGCCGTCACGATCGGCCTTCATTTGCAGCGACGCCAGATCAGAACCCGATCCCGGCTCGGAATAGCCCTGACACCACAGCCGATCCGATGAGAGGATGGGCGGAAGATGTTCCGCCTTCTGTTCCGGCGTGCCGAACGCCATGATGACAGGCGCCACCATCTTCGGTCCCATTGGTATGGAGATCGGGCAGCCCGCCGATCCCATTTCGACGGCAAAGAGATAACGCTGCGCTGGCGTGAAACCCGCGCCGCCATATTCCACCGGCCAATCCGGTGCCATCCAGCCGCGTGCGTGGAGTTTTTTCTGCCACTTCACCTGGCCTTCGCGATCCAGATAGCCGTTCTTGGATTGCGCCATTTTGGCGCGCAGCTCGGCATCAAATGCGTCGGCGATCCAGGCACGCACCTCGTCGCGAAACGCGAGATCGGATGCCGAAAAGGAGAGGTCCATCTCAGTTCACCCGCCGAGTCTTGCCGGCCCAAAAGGGTTCGCGCAATTCGCGCCGCAAGATCTTGCCCGATGCGTTGCGCGGCAACGCATCGATGAAATCCACGCTCTTCGGCGCCTTGTATCCCGCAATGCGCGTGCGCGCGAAGGCAATTATGTCTTCTGCGGTTGGCGATTTGCCCGGCTTCGGAACCACCATGGCCTTCACGGCTTCGCCCCACTTATCATCTGGTACGCCGATAACCGCCACGTCTGCCACATCCGGATGGCCGTAGATTGCGCTTTCCACTTCCGCCGGATAAATATTTTCCGCACCGGAGATGATCATATCCTTCACGCGGTCGTGGATATAGACGTAGCCGTCTTCATCCAGATAGCCGGCATCTCCCGTTCGCAACCATCCGTCCTTGTCGATGGTCTTTGCGGTTGCTTCCGGCAGATTCCAATACCCCGCCATGTTCCAGGGCGAACGCGTCGCAATTTCGCCCACCTGTCCCGGCGGCAGCTTGTTTCCGGCTTCGTCCAATACGGCGATTTCCACGCCAGGCAGCGGCTTTCCGGCCGAGCGCATGCGCGGGTTGCCGTTGATATCGTGATCTTCCGGCGGCAGCGCAACGATGGTGCCGGTGGTTTCGGTCATGCCGTACATCTGTGCAAAGCCGCATCCGAACACTTCCACCGCCTCGCGCAACAGATCGAGCGGAATGGGCGAAGCGCCGTAACCCAGATGTTTCATGCGAGAATAATCGGTCTGCCTTGCGCGCGGATCGCGCAGCACGATCTGAATCGCGGCAGGCACGAGAAATATCTTGCTGATGCGTTCATTGGCTATGAAATCCAGCACCTGGCCCGGGTCGAATTCGCGCGCGACCACGTTTTTCGCCCCATTGCGCAGGCCCATGAGCCCCCAGCCGGATCCGCCGATATGCGCCACCGGCATCGCCACCAGGCTCACGTCGTCCGTCGTCCAGATGTTCCAGTTGATCTTCGCGGCCTTCATGATGCGATGCGTCTCGATGAAGTTCGAGTGCATCAGCATTGCGCCCTTCGGCCGTCCGGTTGTTCCTGAAGTATAAAGCTGAATCGCGATGTCGCTCGGGCTGAGTTCGACGTTTGGCGGCGATGCGGACGCCGCGTCCCGCCAGGACTCGAAGCCCTGCCATTCGGGCACACCGCCTTCCATGGCGATGACGGTTCTCACGTTTGGCGCATCTTCCAGGACCTTTTTCGCATTGCCGGTGAATTCCGGACCGACGAAGAAAAAGGGCGCTTTGGAGTCGTTGACGATATAGGCGATTTCCGGCGGAGCAAGGCGCCAGCCAATGGGCGTTACCACCGCACCCATCTTCGCAGCGCCAAGGAACAGTTCGAAGTAGTGATCGCTGTTCTTGCCCAGATAGCAGACACGGTCGCCTTTCTTCACGCCTGCCGCCAGAAGCGCGTTCGCGACCTGGTTGGTGTGACGGTCGAACTCTTCGAAGGTCGTATCGCGGCCTTCGAACGAGAATGCCACTGCATCCGGTTGTGATTTTGCAAATGTCGGCGGGATATCCGCTATCGTCTTCCAATCCTTCTCTTGCATTGTCAGCCCTGTTGCGTTTTCAAAATGGGAACCGAGAGGGCATGTCCTTCGACACGCGGCCGGGAAATCTCGGCTTTCGTTTCTCGAGGAAGGCCGAAACGCCTTCCTTCACGTCGGCAGTGCCGCCAAGCTCGACCGACAGTGGACCGTCGATCTTGAGCAATTCGAACGGATCTGGCGCGCCAGCAAAGCGCCACAACATCTGCCGCGTCAGTGCGATGGAAATTGCGGACGTTTCATCTGCAATCTCGCGGGCGATCTCGTTCGCGCGGTCCAGCAACGCATCCTGTGCCACGGCCTCGCTGATCAGTCCGCCTGAGAGAGCCTCATTCGCATCGAATACTCTGCCCGATAGACACCACCGCATGGCCTGGCTGAAGCCCACGATCTGCGGCAAAAACCACGCGCTTCCCGCTTCGGGCACAAGTCCGCGGCGCGCAAATACGAATCCAAAGCGGGCTGTATCCGCAGCGATCCGGATATCCATCGGAAGGGTGAGCGTGGCGCCCACGCCTACCGCCGGACCGTTGATCGCTGCGATGGAGGGTTTGCGGCAGTTGAAGATAGCTTCAACGAATCCGCCTGCACGCCGCGTTGTCTTGTCGATGCCGCCGCCAAACAGATGCGATCCCTTGCCGCTGCTTGTATCGAAGGCTCCGGCACCGGCGGAGATATCCGCGCCGGCACAAAAGCCGCGGCCCGCGCCGGTTACGATGATGACACGAATGTCGTCATCACTGTTCGCGCGGTCGAATGCGTCGGCGAGTTCTGCGCCCATCTGGGCAGTGTAGGCATTGAGCTTGTCTGGCCGGTTCAGCGTGAGTGTCAGGATCCGGTCCTTGATCGCTGCAGCGATATGTTCGTATTCCAATTGCTTGCTCCCGGTAGGTTTCCAGTCTTAGGCGCCGGAAATCCTTAGAATTCGACAGGATTGTGCATCGTGCAGCCGATTTCGCAAGGAACTAAAAAGCCCCGCGTCCTTTAGGCTTGCGGGGCTTTGTCAGTAGCCGATGAGTGGGGATCAGCGTTTCTTGTGCGATCTGCCGCCCTGGCTCGAATTCCGGTTCCTGATTTCGCTCATGCTCTGTCGAGAGCCATGCCCATATTCACCGCCTTTGCGGTCAGCTTCGGACGCCTTTGCCGGTTGTTAGCGAAGCTTCCCGGATTATCGATTTGCTGTTTCTGCCTCCTGCGGTATTCGTTGTTGACCATCGCCTACTTCTCTTGCCGGTGGCAAGGAGGGAACGGCAGCCACAAGTGGCCGTTGCCGGATCGGAGATTCAAATTCCACTTTCCCGACCTGCTTGCGCGCGCAAAAACACTCGTGCAAGTTCCGGGAACAACCGGGGCGGATCATGGATCTCGCATACAGCAAGGAATACGAAGATTTCCGCGCACAAACGCGCGCGTTTCTGGAACGTCACCGCAATGATTTCCCAAAACCGTATGGCGGCGGGCGCCCAGCAGCGGACATGTTGGCCTGGCAGAAATTGCTGATCGAAAACGGCTATGCCGCGCGCACAATCCCTCGCGAATATGGTGGCTATGGCGCGGAGCCTGATATTTTGAAATCGCGCATCATTGCAGAAGAATTCACCCGTGCCAAAGCGCCCACAGGGCTGGCGGGGCAGGGCATCTCGATGCTTGTGCCCACGCTTCTGGAAGTTGGCAGTGAAGAACAGAAGCGAAAGTACATCGCCCCTACGTTGCGGGGCGAGATCATCTGGTGCCAGGGCTATTCCGAACCCGGTGCCGGATCGGACCTTGCTTCGCTGCAAACCCGCGGCGTGGAAGACGGAAACGATTTTATCATCAACGGCCAGAAGATCTGGACCTCGACGGCGCATCAGGCCGACATGATATTTTGCCTCGTGCGCACGGAAAACGATCGCGCCAAGCATCAGGGCATAAGCTATCTCCTGTTCTCGATGAAAACACCGGGCATAGAAGTACGCCCGCTGAAGACGATGACAGGCAACGCAGAATTCAACGAGGTGTTCTTCACAGATGTGCGCGTGCCGCAGGAAAATGTGGTGGGCGGGCGCGGCGCGGGCTGGTTCGTCGCCAACGCCACCTTGAAACACGAACGCGGCATGCTGGGAGATCCCAACGCGGCCAACACGCGGCTACAGGCCATCATCGAATTGATGAAGCAGGAAACAGTGGATGGCTGCCGGTTGATGGACAATCCGGTTCTGCGTGACCGGCTGATGCAGTTGCAGGGCCGCGTGCTCGCCATGCAATTCCACGGGCTCCGCCTTCTCACTGCGGCGGCAACGGGCGACGACGTTGGCCTCGCGCGTCTGATCGTCAAGCTGGAAGGCTGCGAGTTGAATCATCAGCTTGCGGCTTTCGCCATAGACGCGCTTGGTGAACTTGGCGTTCTCTATCACGACAGCCCGCATCTGCGCGCCAACGGCTTCTGGCAGCGCGCCTATATGTTCGATCTCGGCCTCATCATCGGCGGCGGCACGGCACAGATTCAGAAAAACATCATCGCAGAACGCGGTCTCGGCATGCCGCGCGAACCGAAGCTGGCCAGGGAGTAGGACAATGGAATTCGCCCTCAGCCAGGACCAGAAAATGATGCAGGACAGCGTGAATCGCACGCTCGATCGCATATGTCCGCTCGATCGCGTCCGCAAAGCTGCGGACGCGAACGAGTTTGCCGAAGATGTCTGGCTCGCTCTTGCCGAACTCGGTATTCCCGGCCTGTTGATACCGGAGCAATTCGGCGGTGTCGGGTTGAAGCTTCTCGATGCCGCCTTGGTTTCGGAGGCGCTTGGCCGCCACGTCGCGCCTGTGCCGTTCGTTGCAAGCTGCGTGATGGCGCCGATTGCCCTGATGCGCGCAGGAAGCCCGGCGCAGCAAGCGAACTGGTTGCCGAAACTTGCATCCGGCGAGGTGACTGCAGCGGTGGCGATTTCCGAGCAGATCGCAGGCGCGCGCGAAGGCACGGGCATCACCGCGCGGAATGGCAAGCTCACCGGCAAGGCAATGTTCGTCTTGGATTTTGATGACGCCGGCCTGTTCATCGTCGCAGACAAGGAAAACAAACTGCATCTGGTGGACGCGAAGGCCTCCGGCATCACGGAAGGCACGCTGACCACCATTGATCTCTCGCGTAGCATTGGCGAGTTGACTCTCGAGAATGTTGAGGCGGAACCGCTTTCTCACGGCAATGCGCTGATTGCGCTGCGCGATGCGGGCTGGACGATGCTGGCTGCCGATACGTTGGGCGCAGGCTGGCGGATGATCGAGAAAGCCGTCGAGTATTCCAAGGAACGAAAGCAATTCGATCGCGTGATCGGTTCGTTCCAGGCCGTGAAGCACATGTGCGCCGAAATGGCGGCTGAGCTTGAGCCGGGCCGATCTCTCGTCTGGTATGCCGCCCATGCCTTCGACGCGATACCGGACGATGCTTCGCTCACCGCTGCACATGCGAAGGCCTATCTGAGCGAAGTCGGCCGATTTGTTGCCCGAACCTCGACCGAGGTTCACGGCGGCATCGGCATCACGGACCTGTTGGGCCTGCACTATTGGTTCAAACGCATCGGTCTCAACCGCCAGCTTCTGGGCGGGCCGGAGCGCGTGCGCCATCTCGCGGCCGCAATGCAGGGCTTCGCTGCCGCTTGACGCCGCTCCATTAATGGTTCGCAATTCCGTCAAAGCTATTGCCTTTGGAGGAAACGATGGGCCTGAAAACACCGCAAGAATATGTCGAAAGCCTGCGCGATGGGCGGGTGACCTATTGGGACGGCGAGCGAATAGACGACATTACCAAGCATCCGCGCTTTCGCGTGCCCATCGAGGTCGCCGCGCGCGATTATGCGTATGCCGACGCGCGCCGGCGCGAGGTGATGACCTATACCGATGAAACCGGCGGCCGATCGCACCGCGTATTTCAGATTCCGCGCAGCGAAGAGGATCTCACCAAGCGCGTCGAAATGATGCACGAAATGTCCATCGTGGGCGGCGTGACGGGCGTATTTATGGCACTGATGAGCGTGAAGGATGCGGTCGCCGAAGCCAACCCAAAATATGCCGAGAACATCGAGCGGATGTATCGCTATGTCCGCGACAACGATCTGCGTGCAGCCGAAGTCATCACCGACCCCAAAGGCGACCGCAAACGCCGCGCGCATGAACAGGACGACCCCGATCTCTATGTCCGCATCGTAAAACGCACAAGCGAAGGCATTGTCGTGCGCGGCGCGAAATTGCATATCACGGCGGCGTCGCTTGTGCATGAACTCGTCGTCATGCCCACCAAAGGCATGCGGCAGGACGAGACGGATTATGCCGTATCCTTTTCCATCCCGGTGAATGCGCCGGGCGTGAAAATCATCAACCGCAGCTTCGCGCCCGCCGAACTCAGCAGCTTCGATTTTCCGGCGAGTTCACATCATTCCATGCCGGAAGGTTTCGTTGTGTTCGATGACGTCTTCGTGCCCTGGGACCGCGTGTTCCTGGCAGGCGAAGTTCGTCTTGCCTCCGTGCTCGCGCAATCGCTGGGCCTTTGGGAGCGTGTCGGCGGCGTAGTGGGTTCCGTCGAAAGCTCGAAGCTCTTCGTAGGTCTCGCCCAGCTCGTGACCGAGATGCAGGGAAAGGAGCGAGATCCCATCGCGCAGAGTACGATCGCCGAACTCATCTGCTACGCGGAAATGCTGCGAATGGGCCTGGATTACTCATGCCGAAACTACGAGAAGACGCCTAGCGGCATGATTCATCCCAACATTCTGGGCATCAACGCCACCAAATATTATTACGCCGCAAACTATCACAACGCTGTCAAATATCTGCAGGATCTGTCGGGCGGGCTCGTCATCACGCTGCCCACCGAAACCGATCTGCGCAACGAAGAATCCGGAAAATACATCCGCAAATATCTGCACACCAAACCGGACGTGAACGTCGAAGATCGCATGCGGGTCTACAATCTTATCCGCGACCTGACGGCCGATGCTTACGGCGGTTGGCACCTGGTCGTGGCGCTGCAGGCCGGTGGCGGCCTCAACGCGCAGCGAATCATGATGAACCGCACCTACGACATCGAAGCGGCGAAGAACGCAGCGCTTGTCGCGGCAGGCGCAAGGCCATCCACATCGGCGCATGCCAAGGCTGCCGAATAGTCAGGCGACGTCGGCGAAATTCGGCGCACGCTTCTGCATGTTGGACATCACCGCTTCGACCTGATTGGGCGAGGCGATGAGCGCCACCTGCTCGTCGGTTTCGGCGCGCAGAATCGTCGCGGGATCGGCCTGAAGCGCAAGATTGAGCAGGCGTTTCGCCGCGCGAATGGCATGCGGACTTTTGCTCGCGATTTCCCTTGCGGTCGCCAGCGCTTCATCTCGCGGATTTTCGCAGACGCGAGTGGCGAAGCCATATTCCTTTGCTTCGGTACCGGTGAAGATCTTGCCGGTGTAAGTGAGCTCACGCATCACATCGTTGCGCGCCAGCGCCGGCATCAGCAGCAGACCGGCCATGTCGGGCACCAGGCCCCATTTGATTTCCATGACAGACATCTTCGTGTCGGGCGCGACATACCGCATGTCCGCACCTAGAGCCAGCTGGAAGCCGCCGCCAAATGCCACGCCATGCACCGCCGCGATCACCGGAACCGGAATCTGCTGCCAGACGATGCACACCTGCTGTGCTTTGTTGGCGATGCCATATTCGCGTGCGACGAGGCCGCCCGCGCCACCGCCCCCATTAACGGATTTATGGCTGCCGCCGGCCATCTGCGCGAAGTTGCCCATGTCGAGGCCAGCGCAGAAGGCGCGTCCCTCGCCGGACAGCACTACGGCGCGCAAGCCCTTCTGGGTCTTCAATTCTTCGCCGGTGGCAACCAGCGCATCGAACATCGCCCCGTCCAGCGCATTCATCTTGTCGGCGCGGACAAGCCGCACATCGGCCACCCCGCCATCCAACGTTACGGTTACCCGGTTTGACATGATTTCCTCCGATTGGTGCCTTGCTTTGGCCAGTTTCCCACCGGATTGATCCCTTATTCAATCGTTTCCGGCGGGGAACGCGCTTTTCCCGGATACATTGTAGAGTGCATAGAGATTCGAGTTCCACGGAGTAGAGAGCATGTTCAAAGGGTTCGCGGCCGGGCTGGCCATTGTCCCGATGCTGGCGGCGGCGTCTTCAGCGGCTGCGGCGGATGCGCCCACCGATCCGGCAGCCAAAAAGGTTCAGGCTTTCTATGACGTGCTTCTGGACTCCATGAAGGGCGGCGCCAAGCTGGGTGTCCAGGGCCGCTACAACAAGCTCAAGCCCGCAGTCGAAGCGGCCTTCAACCTGCCCGCGATGACGCAATATGCCGTCGGCCCGGATTGGGCGAAGTTTTCTGACGCCGATCACAAAGCGCTTATCGATGCGTTCGAACGCATGACGGTATCGAACTACGCCAAGAATTTCGACAGCTACAACGGCCAACAATTTGTCGTATCGCCGAATGTCGTCAATCGACTGCCCGACAAAGTGGTGCAGACGGAGATGCGCCCCGCCAAGGGCGACCCGGTGAAATTCAACTATCGCATGCGCGATGCCGGTGGCGGCGACTGGAAGGTGATCGACGTGTTCCTTGCGGGCTTCACCAGCCAGCTTGCGCTGCGCCGCTCGGAATTTTCCGACACCGTGACCAAGCAGGGTGCGGCGGGTCTGGTCAAAAAGATGAACCAGGTAACCGACAACACACTGAAAGGCTAGGGCTTTTTTCTAGCCACGATTTCTAAACCACTCGCGGCCATTCTGTTCCGGAGACATGCCGGGCAGTTCTGTGGAACACGAACAATTTGAGATCCTCATCGCAGCCGTTTTGACCGCGGGCCAATTGAACCGCCAGCTACCCGGCGAAACCAATCCGACCGAGCTGTTGGCCAAGACGCTGGACGAGTTGCGCGCAGCGCAGATCGTCGTCAAGCGCAACGCCAATTTCGTTCCCAAGGGTGGGCGCTAACGCCCAGGACGGTTGGCGGTACAGCGGCCCCAACAGATTACGGCCCCTTTGAAGCGTTGTGGCTCGGAACCATTCTTTGCGCGCTTCCGGTTTCGTGTTCAAACGCGGAAGGATATTACCGATGGCTGCCGAATGCCGCGATCGTCACGCCCGGCGCGGCGGGCCGAGCAGCGCGGGCAGGATGAAGAGGATTGTGGCGATGGTCCACAGAAGCGAGATCATCAACAGCTCGCCCATGCTCGCCGTGCCCGGATGGCTGGAAAGCCACAGGCTGCCGAATCCCGATGCCGTGGTAAGCGCGCTGAACACGATGGCGCGCGCCAAAGGAGAGCGCAGCAGATCGCCGTCGCCCGCACACCACGCCATCAGATAATAAATGTTGAACGCCACTCCGATGCCAAACAGGAGAGGCAGCGCAATGATGTTGGCGAAGTTGATCTGCAAGCCCAGCACCACGCAACTTGCAAGGGTCATCAGTCCGGCAAAGACGAGCGAGGCGAGTGCCATTGCAAGATCGCGCGCATTGCGCAGGACAAACCACAGCAGAATCGCGATGATGACGAACGATCCGAATCCCGCGCGGACAAATGCGCCGACAATCGTGTTGCCGGACTCCTGAATGGAAATCGCCGCTCCTGTCGCATCCGGCGCGATCGTTTCCACCGCTTTGCTGAAGCGGCGCAAATTGGAATTGTCGTCCGGGTTGCCGGAGGGGAAGACCTGCACGCGCGCGCGCCCGTCCGGCGCCATCCAGTCCTGAACCAGATCGGATGGCAGCGATTTCAACGTCACCGGCTGCGCCATCAGGATGCCGCGCATCTGATCGAGCATCGTGTTCAGCGGGGCCACGAGAACGTCGCTCGCCAACATGCGATCGGCAGGCGGGGCAGCCGCCAGCCTGTCGAGAATACCCGCCAGCCGCATGGCATCCTTTGCCGCCGGAGTCTGTGCAGCGCCGGCCGCGCCGCGCAAGTCGGAGGCCGCCTTTCTTATCGCCGCAACATTCTGTGCATCAGAAGGCGGTGGCTCGGTGACGAAAGGATTGATCGTCGGGTCCAGAAGCATCTGCGTGTCCTGGATCAGGGCGAGCTTCGGCTGCTGATCGCCCGGAATAAAGCTCTTCAGCGTCAATACCGAGGAGACTTCCGGCAATTTCGAGAGTTTTGCCTGCAGGGATTCCGCGGCATTCAGCGACGGCGCAAGAATGTCGATCGTGTTGGGCGAATTTTGCGGATCCTTCATCAGGTCGAACAGGGTCGAAACCGATTCGGACTTCGGATTGCGCAGGTGCAACGGATTGAAGTCGAAATGGAGGAACGGCATTGCGGCCAAACCCAGAAGCGTAAGCGCCAGGACAGCCTGAAGCACGCGGTTGCGGTTTTTGCGCAGATACCAGTCCACAATGATCAGGCGCGGTTCGCCGATTTCCACCGCTTCTCCGCGCGGCTTGAACAGCATCAAAAGCGCGGGCAGCACGGTCACGCTCAATACAAACGCCACCACCATTCCGATACCTGCAATCAGTCCCAGTTCGGCGACGCCTTTGTAATCGGTCGGCACGAAGGCAAGAAAACCGGCTGCAATCGCAAGCGCGGCCAGGCCTAACGGCAGGCCCACGCTATGTCCGGCCGCGACAAGAGAAGGTTCAAGCTCGCGCAGTTGAAAGCGCTCGGCGCGATAACGCACGGCAAACTGGATGCCGAAATCGACGCCCAGGCCGACGAATAGCGGAATGAACGCCACGGAAATGAGATTCAGCGCGCCGGTGGCAAGCAGGCCGAAGGCGGTTGTGACAGTGAGACCGATGAACAGTGTTATGAGTATGGCCGCGATGATGCGTGACGATTGAACTGCCATCCAAAGCATCAGCAGAACTGCAGCCATCATCAGCGCAAGAATGAGGCCGATATTTTCCTTCAGGCTCGCGAATTCCTCATCCGAAAGCGGAATCTGTCCCGTCAGCCGCACGCGCACGCCCGTTTCGGCCGTGAGGTTCAGCGATTTCGCCGTCTCGCGGATAAGTTCGCTGGCATGTTCGCCCGGTGACAGCGCGTCGTAGTTCAGCTGCGGCTTCGCAAGGATGAATTTGCGGACCTGATGCGGATCGGGTGGGCCGTCGCCGAAGAGACTTTGCCACGAGAAAAAAACTTTTTTGTGTGCTTCGATATCGCCCAACGCATTTGCAAAGGCCGAAACCGGCTTATGCAAGTCCTCCAGCCTTGCCTGACCGTGCTGCACGCCCACCAGCGCGGTCGAAAGACTTGTCATGATCCCGCGCAGGCTTGGATCGGCGGCGAGCGCACCAAGGAACGATTGCGATTTGACCAGCTGATCGGTGGTCGATTTGACCTTGTCCACCGGCAGGAACAATAGACCGTTCTGGGTAAAAAAATCGCCCGCATCCGGCCTGCGAATGGAAACAAAGATGTCCTTGTGCGCGGCAAGCGCGTTCGCAAGCGCGCTTGCGCCCTGTTCGGTGCGTTCGGGCGTCACGCCGTCCACCACCACGACAATCAGGTCGTCGTTCTGCGGGAACAGCTTGTCGAAGGCGATCTGCCGCTGGCGCCAGGGCAGGTCGTGCGAAAGCAATTGTGCCGTGTCGCTGTTCATCTTGAAATGCGTGGCGGCAAAGACACCGCCCAAAGCGCCAATCGCCAGACCAGCCAACACTGCCAATGCGGCATTGCGGCAGCAGAACGCGACAACCCGGCCAAAAAATCTGTTCATGTGCAAACACCCGGAAAGCGGGCCGCCCCCTAGAAGAATCGAGTGGCCGGAATATGGCGGCATTCACCGCCCAAGGCCAACGCGGCCTCAGGACCAAATAACCCGATTTTTCTGCCCATTTAGCGGGTGGACATGCCGCCGTCTATGACCAGTTCCGAACCCGTGACATAACGGGAGGCATCGCTTGCGAGATAAAGCACGCCTTCGGCGATGTCTTCCGGCACACCCTTCACGCCCGTGGGTACGACCATCGCGGAAAGCGCATCGAGGTCGGGCGCATTTGCGCCCCTGGGCGCGGATCCTGCGATCTCACTCGACATTCCCGCCGCGATTCCGCCCCAAATCGGCGTCTCGATAATGCCGGGATGCACCGAATTGACCCGCACCTTGTCTCTTGCCGCCGCACATTCGAGCGCCACCGCCTTGGTGAATAGGCGCACGCCGCCCTTGGTTGCGCAGTATCCGGCAAGGCCGGCCGCGCCCTTCAATCCGGCGAGCGAAGAGATGTTGATGATCGATCCGCCGCCGGAGGCGCGCATCAGCGGCAACCCATGCTTGGTTCCGAGAAACACCCCATCGAGATTGATCGCCTGCTGACGGCGCCAATCGGCAAGGCTCATCTCGGTGACCGGACCGGCCACGGCGATGCCCGCATTGTTCACAAGGATATCGAGCCTGCCGAAACGCGATTTGATCTGGCCGATCACGCCGACCCAGCCATCTTCGCTCGTCACGTCCTGATGCAGATAGACCGCATCGCTGCCTGCCTGCTTGATCTTGGCGGCGACATCCTTGCCCATGTCATCCTGTACGTCCGTCACAACGACGATCGCACCTTCCTTGCCGAGCAATAGCGCCGAGGCACGCCCGATGCCGCTGGCGGCACCGGTTACAAGCGCCACTTTTCCCTGAACACGTCCCATGCCTTACTCCTTTTTTTGTATGCGTTCCGCGCGCAGCGCCGACCGGCGCACCTTGCCCGCGTCGTCGCGCAATGCCTCGTTCACGAACTCGATCGAACGCGGGCGCTTATACGTCACCAGACGATCGGCCAGATGTGCGAGCAGATCGCTTTCGCTAACTTCGCCGCGCGGCTGTACGATCGCATGGATGCGATTTCCCAAATCGTCGTCGGGCAAACCGATAACGGCGCAACTCTGTACCAGCGGATGTTCTTCCAGCGCCGCCTCGATCTCGGCGGGATAGACATTCGCTCCGCCCACCAAAATCATGTCGCTGCGCCGGTCGGCGAGATAGAGATAGCCGTCTTCATCGAACCATCCCATGTCGCCCAAGGATTCCCAGCCGTCGTGAATCCGGCGCGCCTCCGCGCCGATATAACGATAGGTTTCCGGCACCGCCGCCGCGCGGCGCATAAAGACTTCGCCGGTTTCGCCCGGCGGCAATTCGCGGCCTTCGCTATCGAAGATCTTGATTTCGCCGCTTTCATGCACGCGCCCCACCGACCCGCGATGGTTGAGCCATTCCTCTCCGTTGAGAACGGTGCGCGCCTGTCCTTCGGTGCCGCCGTACAATTCCCAGATCGTCTGCGGCCCGAGCCAGTTGATCCATTCTTCCTTGAGCCAGGGCGGACAGGGTGCGGCCAGATGCCAAACCGTTTTCAGCGAAGACAGATCGTATTTCGTGCGCACCTCTTCGGGCAGTCGCCAGATGCGGCCCATCATCGTCGGCACCAGGTAGACCCAGGTCGCGCGGTGCTTTTCGATCGACTGCAGCGTCTTCTCGGCGTCGAAGCGCGGCATGATGATTACGCGCGCGCCAACCTGGAGTGCCGGAAACACGGTGACGATCGGACCGTTGTGATAAAGCGGCGCAGGCATCAGCACGGTATCATTCGGCGAGATGCGCCAGAATTCCGCCGATGTCGGGCTTGCGACGCCCGGCTGGCCCGCCACGATAAGCTTGGGACGGCCAGTCGAACCGCCGGACGTCGGCGCTTTCCAAGAAGGCGAAATCCTGTCCTCCAGATCACTGTCGTCGGAAGAAGCGGCAAGAAGCTCCGCAATGGTGACGACGGGCTTGCCCGCATCGGTGGTGTTGGCGTCACCGACGACAACGGGCGTGTTCGCCAGCTCCGCGATGGCCCGCAATTCGCCCTTAGGCAGGCGGAAAGACACCGGCTGGGGCACGGCGCCCAATTTCCATGCCGCGTAACAGGCTTCCACGAAACCCACGCCGTTGGGCAGAGCGACGGTCAGGAAGTCGCCGAACTTGACGCCCTTTGCCGCCAATCCGCGCGCGATGCGGTTGGTACGGCGGTGTAGATCGTTCCAACTTCGCGCCTCGTCTTCGCACTGAACCGCTATCTTGTCCGGCTGGCGCGCGGCCTCCCGCGCGAGCGCCGCGCCGATGGAAATTTCCTGGGGTTGTTCCACGTTCATCCCTGTCAATAGTTGGATACCGTATCGTCGAACAGAACACGCTGCTTCGTCAAACACCATTGAGCGGGCCATACCGCACGGCCTAGAATTCGGCCAAAGACATTCAGGAAACGCCCATGAAAATCGACCTATTGAGCCCGGCCCGCTTTTCTGCAGGACACCCGCTGGATCAATACAAATGGTTGCGCGAGAACGCGCCCGTCTATTGGCACGAAGAACCCAACGGCCCCGGCTTCTGGGCCGTCACCCGCTATCGCGACGTTTATGGCGTGGACCGGGATTTTCAGACATTTTCTTCCGAGCCCACCATCATGATCCAGGATCCGGCGGCAGAAGAAGCGCTGGGTTTCGGCGGCTACAAGATGATGCTGATGATGGATCCGCCGCAGCATACGGCTTATCGCAAACTCATCCGCAACGAATTCACCGTGCCCGCTGCGGGCGAACGCATTCCTCGAATGCGCGCGCTGGCACGGCAGATCGTGAACGAAGTGATCGAGAAGGGCGAATGCGATTTCGTGAGCCAGGTGGCGGGGGAAATGCCGTCCTATGTGATCGCGGAATTGATGGGCATTCCGCTGGACGACGGGCGCGAACTTTACAAGCTGACCGAGACCATACACACCGCCCCTGAAGTCCTGCCGGAAAATGCGGGCGGAATGGCCGTGCTCAAGATGTTCGAATACGGCCGCGGCGTGATCGAGGAAAAACGCAAAAACCCCAAAGACGATCTCGCCACCAAACTGTTGCAGGCCGAAGTGGACGGAAAGCGCCTCGACGATATTGAATTCCTTCTTTTCTTCCTCCTCTTGATAGATGCGGGCGGCGACACCACGCGAAATCTTCTGGCTTCCGGATTGATTGCGCTCCACAACAATCCCGATCAGCTCGCCTGGCTGAAAGCCGACCTTGAAAACCGGCTGCCGTCCGCACGCGAGGAACTGCTGCGCTACACGACGCCGGTGATCTATATGCGGCGCACGGCGAAGCACGACACCGAAATCGCCGGCCAGAAAATCCGCGAGCGCGACAAGGTGGTGATGTATTTCGGCTCCGC
>DASZRY010000119.1:0-46847 GCA_035548975.1 Rhizomicrobium sp. | reverse complement strand
ATGGGGCGCTCCCGCTGGTGTGTAGTACCACACAATTCTTGACGGCGCGATCAGTCGTGTGTACGAATACACACTCAGCTGGGGGGCTGAAATGGGTACTCGCGGAACAATGTCTCCGCGCGAGGTTCAGCGCAGGCTTCTCGACGAAGGCTGGCGCGTGAAGCGGCGCGGTCCCGGCGATCACATTCAGTTCGATCATCCGACCAAGCCGGGCAAGGTCACTTTGGATGTTGGCGTGCGCGATATTCCCAAGGGAACGTTGCGGTCGATTTTCCGGCAAGCCGGCTGGAAGTGGTGAAGCGAGGAAATGATGAGCGGCATTGTTTGGGCGCTGGTGCACGAGGACAAGGGGCCGAAGGGCCGCGTCTATGGCATTTCTTTTCCGGATTTTCCGGGTGTGGCCTCCGGCGGCCGCACAGTAGATGAAGCGATTGCGCGCGGCCGCGCGACCCTTGCGTTTCATATAGAAGGTCTGATTGAGGACGGCGACCCCGTTCCGCGGCCGCGAACGATAGAGGAATTGCGCGCCGACAAGGACTTTCGCGCCGAAGCCCGCGATGTCCGAAACGTATGCGTAGTCGAGGTGCCGTTTGAAATTCCCGGCAAGCCGGTGCGTGTGAACATCTCGGTCGACGAGCATCTGCTCGACGCAATCGACCGTGCGGCGCGATCCTGCGGTCAAACCCGCTCGGCCTTTCTCGCGGAGGCTGCACGCACTCGTCTCAAAGGGGCGGCTTAAGGGGTTCATCGGCTAGACACAACGAGAGAATTTGCAACACCGTCGATTTCGGCAGCACGGCGTTCTGCCGACCAGTTCAGTTCGCCCGCCATAATGTCAGCGGTGCGGGCCAGCACATCGGCCGCCGGACGGCCGAGCTGGCCAATGCCGGTGCGGCGCGTCACGACATCGGACAGCGTAAGCGCCATTTCCTCGCGGATCGCGAACAGAACTTGCGCGCCGATGTCGCCCGTGATGCCCAGCGGCTGCCGCAGTTCGGGGCGATTGCCTGCTTCCGCCAGCATTGCATCGAGGCGTGTGCCATACAGGCGCGTGAGATGGTCGATGCCCTGCAGATCGGGATGTTTGCGCTTCTGTTCGGCGCCGAACGCTTCGATCCGGTCGATGGCGCCGCCGGGCAGACGTGATGTCCTGGTCTTGCATCTACGCGCCGGTCCAAGCTTTGCGGCCATGGTATCCACGATCTTTTCCGCCAGATCGCGAGACGTGGTCCATTTGCCGCCAATGGCGGAATAGAGACCTTCGACGCCATCTTCCTTGTGATCGACCAGCTCGGAGCGGCGGCTGGCGCCATATGTGTTGCCGCTTCCTTCGTCAACAAGGGGGCGAAGACCGGCGTAGGAATGTATCACGTCGCTGCGCTTGAGATGCGCTGCTGGCAAATGCTTGTTGATGAACCCCAGAAACCCGGAAATGTCCTCTTCCGTCACATGCACCGAATCCGGATCGCCGGTGAAGGCGGTGTCCGTGGTGCCGAGGATCGTATGATTGCGCCAGGGCAGAATGAAAAAATGGCCGCCGCCGGCAGCGACCGTCAGCGCAGAGGTGCGGCTCAACGATGGCACGACGAGGTGGATGCCCTTGGAGCGGAGGATGCGGTGGGCGGTTTTCTTGCCCAGTGCCGCATCGAGAAATAGATCGCTCCACGGTCCGGTGGAAACAAGCGTCAGCCTGGCCCGGATATCGAAGGGTGCATTGCCCATCATGTCACGGACGCTCGCGCCTTCGATTTTGCCGTTGCGGATCAGGAGCGAGGACGCGGCGACATAATTGGCGAGCGCCGCGCCATGCGCATCGGCATCCAGAAGATTTTCAAGCGCCAGACGTTCCGGTGAATACATCTGGGCGTCGAAATATCTGAACGCACCGTCGAAATCCGGACGGTCGAGCACCGGCTCCTGGGCCAACGCCTTTTCGCGGCCAAGCCAGGAGTGGCGCGGCAGGCGCTGGGCAGGATCGTCGAGCCAGGTGCGGTCGAACGACAATACATCGTAGAGCGTAAGGCCTATGCCCAGGGTCGCGCGTTCCCTGCGCGAGCCGCCATGAACGGGAATGAGAAACGGCAGCGGGCGAACGAGATGCGGAGCGATGCGCTGCCAGATGCGGCGCTCTCGCAGGGATTCGCGCACGAGGCCGAGTTCGAAATTCCTCAGGTAGCGCAGTCCGCCGTGAATGAGCTTGGAATTGTGGGCGCTGGTCGCATTCGCAAAATCGCCCTTCTCCACCAGTGCGACCTTGTAGCCGCGCATCGCCGCGTCACGCGCCACGCAAGCGCCCGTGACCCCGCCGCCGATGATCAGCAGGTCGAAGGTTTCATTCGCGAGACGGTCAAGATTGCGGCGCATGTTCCCCCTTGCCCGCGCCCACGCTTTCCGGGCGGGGTGCACTTGTCAATACCGTGCGCCCGCCTGCTAAACTTGGGCCAACCATCCATCTCAGGGAGTGCCCAATGCCGCAGGTCAAAGCCAACGGGATAGATATTGAAGTCGAAAGTTTCGGCCGTGACAGCGACCCGGCGATCCTGCTCATCATGGGCTTTTCGGCACAAATGACGATGTGGCCGGTATCTCTCTGCGAGGGACTGGCCGAACGGGGCTTCCGCGTCATCCGCTTCGACAATCGGGACGTTGGGAAATCGACGCACCTCCTCCACAAGGGCGCGCCCAATCCGATGGAAGCCATGGCCAAGCTGATGTCGGGGCAACCCGTACCGGAGCCCCCTTACACACTTGATGACATGGCGGCGGATGCCGTCGGCGTGCTGGACGCGCTGGATATCGAGGCCGCGCATATCGTGGGTGCGTCCATGGGCGGAATGATCGCGCAGCTTGTCGCCGCCAGGCATGGCGCACGGGCGCGCAGCATGACCTCCATCATGTCCACCACGGGGCGGCGGGACTTGCCGCCGGCCAAGCCAGAAGCGATGAGTGTGCTTGTCACGCCACCTGCGAGCGACAGCCGCGAAGATCGCATCAAGCAGGGCAAAATCATCTGGCGCACGATCGGGAGCCCCGGCTTTCCGGCGACGGACGAAGAACTCGACCGCGTGGTTCAATTCGAGGTCGATCGCGTACCCTACGAGCCCACAGGTGCGGCGCGTCAGCTCTATGCAATTGTGGTGGCGGAGCCGCGCAACGAGATCCTGAAAAATGTGCGTTGTCCCGCGCTTGTCATTCACGGAGCAGACGATCCGCTGGTGCCGGTGGAGGGAGGCAAGGACACGGCAGCCAGCATTCCCGGCGCGCGGCTTGTGATCGTGCCGGGCATGGCGCACGATTTTACCGAGGCGTTGGTGCCCGTTTATCTGGAGCACGTCGGCGGATTTGTTTCGTCGGTCGAAAAGGCGAAAGCAGCCTGAAAGCGGCGGAGCGCCCGTAATGGCGCAACAGGCTATTTGATCTTGCCTTCCTTGAATTCGACGTGCTTGCGCAGGACCGGATCGTACTTCTTGATCGTGAACTTCTCGGTCATGGTGCGGGTGTTCTTTTTCGTGACATAGAAAAAGCCCGAGCCGCCCTCGCTGTTGAGACGGATTTTCGCGGTGGTCGGCTTCGCCATGACGTGCTCCTGTTCGAAGGGGCCGTAAACTAGTCAGGGCGCGGGCGAAGTCAAGGCAGGCCTGCGCCCGCCCCGCCGCATGAGGAAAACGACGTAAGCCCCGCTGATTCCAGCCAAAACCACCAAAAGGCCATGCGGATTCCAGGCATCCAGGGCGGCGCCTTCCAGCGGCGGGGCGAACAAAAGGCCCAGCGAATAGGCCATAACAAACCCCGCATTGGCCCGGGCAAGCTCCGCGCCCCGGAACCGCTCGCCAAGAAGGGTCAGCGAGCCGCTATAGACCCCGAGGATCAGCCCGCCCCACAGAAAGAAAAGCATATAGAACACCCATGGCACATGGATGGCGAAGGGCGTGACAGCCGCGCCCACCACCCCCGTTGACGCACAAAGGGCCAACAGGTGCAGGCGGTTCATCCGGTCGGCAAGCCAGCCGAGCGGATATTGGAAAACGATGCTGCCGAGCGAAAAGGCCGTGACGGTGAGCGCGGCCTGAGCTTCGCCAAATCCGGAACGCACGGCATAAACCGGCAAAAGCCCCACCAGCCCCGCATCCAGCGCGCCATAGGCGAGAGCACCCACAATCGCGACAGGCGCAAGGCGCACAAGCGAATACATCGGCGTTGCCGACGTTTCTTCCAAACGCGGGGCAGCATGGCGGGCGAGCAGAACGGGGATCAACGCCAAAAGCAGCAAGCCCGCGCCCAACACAAACGGGACGATGCCGCGCGTGCCAATGAAGAGCAGAATCAGCGGGCCGATGCCAAAGCCGCTTTGGACGCAGGTGGCATAAAGCGCGACGTAGCGGCCGCGGTTTTTCTCATCGGCGAGCTGGTTGATCCAGAATTCGGAGATGACGAAGAGCGCATTCAAGGCGGCGCTCAACACGAAGCGCACCGGAAACCACAGCCAGAGATTGGGCACATAATAGATGGCAAGGAGCGATGCCGCCGAAACGCAGAGCGCAAGCGCAAGAAACTGCGCAACGCCGAACCTTGCAATCCAGCCGGGCACGAACGGCGTGACAACAAGCGATGCAAGCCCCGCGGTGGCGATGTTCAGGCCGTTCAACGAGCCGGGGACATGAAGGCGTTCGAGAATCAGCGCCAGCAACGGCAGCGTCAGTCCCATGCCGCCGCCATAGGCGATGCAGGCTGCGAGAATGGCGGCGAGGCTTCCGCGGCGCACGGTATTCACAGATAGTCGAGGCTGGGCTTGTTGTTGCGGAAACGGAAGAACGGCACGGGGCGCATTTCGTCCGGCTTCCTCACTCTTTCCTCCACCTCGTCGATCATGCGCCGCGTGATGGAGGGAAGGTCCTGCGCCCTCGCCTCGTCGAACGTCAGCCAGCAGGCTTCGAGAAGTTCGTCGGTTTCGGCGCTATCGAGCGTGTGCCCGATTTCCGACGCATCGGCCATGAAAAATCGCGCGTCGAAACGGCGCGTTCGATTGGGCGGCGTAATGGCGCGCGCGATGAATTCGAACCTGTCCAGACGCGGCATGAGGCCATGCGCGAAGAAACGCTTCCATGCTTGCGTTTTCGTGCGCGGTATGCGCTCGGCGCGTTCGCCCAGAACAATTCCCGTTTCTTCAAATGTTTCCCGCACGGCCGCGAGCGCAAGACCTTTCGCGCGCGCAGGCGAAATGCCGGTGGTCAGCTTGGCAAGGACATCCGGACGCAAATCGCTGGAAACGAGAACGCGCTGGTCGCCGGGATCGACGCGGCCTCCGGGAAATACATATTTCCCCGCCATGAACGCCATGCCGTGATGGCGGCGGCCCATCAGCACGCGAGGCGCGTCCGCTTCGCGTTTCACGAGGATCAACGTCGCGGCATCTTTCGGCCGCAATGCTCCGGCGACAATCTTTTCGTCATCGGGATCGAATACGGGGGCGGTCAAACGGAACTCCTGGTTTGGCGAAATGGCGATGCGATCCGCGCACAGCAGGCTTACCTCTTGTGGCGATGCAATTTGACGACCTCGACCGGCTTGCGGCCCTTGCGCCATGGCTTTCGCCCATCCAGCGTCGCCTTTGCCGGCATGGTCTCGAAGCGCAACCCGCCGGTGAGCGGAGCGGCTTCCAGCAGGCGCACCTTCAGGATATCGCCCAGCTTGTATCTCCGGCCCGTGCGTTCACCGACAAGCGCGTGACGGCTCTTGTCGTGACGGTAGTAGTCAAAATCCAGTGAGCGGGTGGGTATCAACCCTTCGGCACCCGATTCCGGAATGCGCACGAAAAGTCCGAAATGAGCGATCCCGGTGACGCGCGCATCGAAGGTCTGACCTATCCTGTCTTCCATGTAGGCCGCAACATAGCGATCGGTGGAATCGCGCTCGGCCGCCATGGCGCGGCGTTCGGTCATCGAAATGTGTTCGGCGATCTGTTCCAGTTTGCCGATTTCGGAATCCGTGAGTCCGTCGCCGCCCGCGCGTAGCACGCGAATGAGGGCGCGGTGGACGATGAGGTCCGCATAGCGGCGGATCGGCGAGGTAAAATGCGCATAGTGCGTGAGGTTGAGACCGAAATGGCCGACATTGTTCGGCGAATAGACGGCCTGCGCCTGCGTGCGCAATGTCACGTCGTTCAAGACATCGGCATGCGGCGTGTTCTTCGCCTGTTCGAGAATGCGATTGAACACGCCCGGCTTGATGACCTGTCCCTTTGCGAACGGAATGTTGATGGTGCGCAGGAAGTCCGAGAAGGCAAACAGCTTTTCCTTCGAAGGCTGTTCGTGGATGCGAAAGATGAGCGGAAGCTTCGCCTTTTCCAACGTTTCTGCGGCGGCGACATTGGCCTGGATCATGAGCTCTTCGATCAGGCGCATGGATTCCAGGCGCTCGCGGAAAGCGATGGATTTCACCTTACCGTTGTCGCCGATCACAATACGGCGCTCCGGCAGGTCGAGATTCAGCGGATCGCGCGCGTCGCGGGCCTTGGCGATTGTCCGATAGGCATTCCACAACGGAATTAGCGCGGTACGCGCGATTTCCGCGTTGTCGGCGTCCGGCTTTCCATCGAAGGCGCGCTGCGCCTGCGCGTAGGTCAGCCGCGCCGCAGATCGCATGATCCCGCGCACGAATTCGTGCCGGCGCTTGCGCCCGTTCCGGTCGAATACCATACGCACGGCGAGGCAGGCCCGATCGACGCCTTCCCGAAGCGAACACAAATCCGCGGAAAGCGTTTCCGGCAGCATCGGCACGACACGATCGGGAAAATAGGCGGAGTTGCCGCGATGATAGGCCTCGCTATCCAAGGCCGATCCCGGTCTCACGTAATAGGCGACATCGGCAATCGCAACGATGACAACATGCCCGCCGGGATTTTGCGGATCGTCGTCGGGGCCTGCCCACACGGCGTCATCATGATCGCGCGCGTCCTCCGGATCGATGGTCACGAGCGGGATATGCCGCAGATCCGTTCTGCCCCGCGGATCGACGGGTTTGGCGCGTGCTGCTTCGTCCAATGCTTCCTTTGGAAATTCGGTCGGAATTCCATGCGCGTGAATTGCGATCAGACTGACGGCCTTGGGTGCGTTCAAGCTTCCCAGCCGCTGGATCACGCGCGCGCGCGGCAATCCGGAGGCGCGCCCCGAAAGCGGCTCAACAAGAACGAGTTCGTTGTGCGCCGCGCCTCCGCGGTTGATCGCAGGAATAATGAACTCGTATTTGCTCTTGCGGTCGATGGGCGCCAGCCGACCGTCTTTGGGCCCCTCCCGATAAACGCCCAGAACCTTGTGGACGCTTGCGCCCAGCAGCTTGATGACGCGAGCTTCGTATCCATCTTCGACCTTCTTCAGGTGAGCCAAAATACGTTCGCCCACACCGGGTGCGTCGCCTTCGCGGCCCGGCACGACGATGATTTGCGGCAGCGGCCCTTCTCCCTCCCATTTCTGGGGACGGGCGAGCAGTTCGCCATCGGGGTCTTGCCCGGTGATTTCCAGTACGGTGACGTCGGGCAATACTTTCGCTTTAGCGAATGCGCGCTTGCCTTCGCGCGAGATTGCGCCTTCGGCTTCCAGTTCCTTCAACAGACTTTTCAGTTCGACGCGTTCGTTTCCATATACGCCGAGATAGCGCGCAAGATCGTGCTTGGAGAGTTTCGGTTCGCGCGCCAGTGCATCAAGGATCAACTCCTTGCTGAGAGGCGGGCGGTGCTTTTTATTCAGTTTCTTCAATTCTTTGCTTTCGTTGAAAATACTCCAAGCCTGTCATAGCCCGCGGATGCGGGCTACCCAGATGAAGATATATTGGCTGGTTCGGAGTTTGTGTCACCTGGCTGGCCCGCATTTGCGGGCCATGACAAATAGATAATGGCGACAACCGTTCTATTCTGCGGCTTCTTTCTTTAGCTTTGGCGGGGCCTTTTTGGCCTTGGGCTTCGCCTTCGCGGCAGGCTTATCGGCCGATTCTTTTTTGGGCGCGGCTGCCTTGGCCTTCTTCACCGGCTTCTTCTTGCCGCCCCTGGCCGCGCGCGCGGCCAGCCATTCGACAGCCTGCTCCATGGTCACGGAGGTGGGCTCGATTCCCTCGGGAATCGTGGCGTTGGTCGTGCCGTCGCTGACATAGGGTCCATATCGGCCCTTCAGAACCCTGACCGGCGCATTGCTTTCGGGGTGCGCGCCCAAATCCTTCAATGGTTCGGACTGGCGGCGGCCCCTGCCCCTTGCCTTGTTTTCGGCAAGCAAGGTCACGGCGCGGTTGATGCCGACATTGAACACTTCTTCCGGCGAATCCAGCGAGGCGTATTGGCCATCCATCGATACGTAAGGCCCATAGCGGCCGAAATTCGCGACGATGGTTTTGCCGGTTTCGGGATGCGTGCCAACTTCGCGCGGCAGAGACAAGAGCTTCAATGCGTATTCGAGATCGACGCTATCGGCATTCATTCCCTTCGGGATACCGGACCGGGCGGGCTTTTCGCCCTGGCCACGCTGAACGTAAGGACCGAAACGTCCCACTTTCAGTTCGACCTGTTCGCCGGTTTGCGGATCGACACCCAACACGCGCGGCGCAGCATCGCCTTCCTCGCCGGGTTTCGCACCGAGGCGGCGCGTGAACCGGCACTCCGGATAGTTCGAACAGCCGATGAAGGCGCCGAAGCGGCCGAGCTTGAGATTCAATCTTCCATCGCCGCAGGAGGGACATTTGCGCGGATCGTCTCCATTCATTCCCTTTGGGAAGATGTGCGGTTCGAGAATTTCGTCGAGGGTCGTGATGACCTGCGAGATCTTGAGATCCTTCGCTTCGCCAATGGCGGCGGAGAAACCCTTCCAGAAATCGCGCAGCAGCTGTTTCCAGTCGAGGCCGCCCGCGGAAACCTCATCGAGCTTTTCTTCGAGGTCGGCGGTGAAGCCATATTCGACGTAATGGCCGAAGAAGCTCGTGAGAAACGCGGTGACGATGCGGCCCTTGTCTTCCGGAATGAATCGATTGCGATCCATCCGCACATAGGCGCGGTCGCGCAATACAGAAAGGATCGTGGCGTAGGTCGAAGGCCGGCCGATGCCGAGTTCTTCGAGCTTGCGCACAAGGCTCGCTTCGGAGTAGCGCGGCGGCGGCTCGGTGAAATGCTGTTCCGGCGTGACTTTTTCGAGCTTCGCCGGATCGCCTTCCTTCACGCGGGGCAGCTTCGAACCGTCTTCGTCGGACTCATCGTCCTTGCCTTCCTGATAAAGAGTCAGGAAGCCATCGAACAGCACCACGCTGCCGGTGGCGCGCATTGCGATCTGCCCGTCGGCAGAGGTCACATCGACCGTGGTGCGTTCGAGCTCGGCGCTCTCCATCTGGCTGGCTATGGCGCGTTTCCAGATCAGGTCGTAGAGCTTGAGCTGGTCGCTATCGAGATGACGGCCGATTTTTTCCGGCGCGCGGGCAAAGCTTGTGGGACGGATGGCTTCATGCGCTTCCTGCGCGTTCTTGGCTTTGCTTGCATAGGCACGCGGTACGCCCGGCAGATAGCGGCTGCCGAAGCGCTCCCCGATCGTGCGCCGGGCATCGGCAATACCTTCGCCCGCCATCTGGACGCCATCGGTACGCATATAGGTGATAAGGCCGACCGTTTCGCCGCCGATGTCTACGCCTTCGTAGAGCTGTTGCGCGATCTGCATGGTGCGCTTTGCGGGGAATCCAAGTTTGCGTGACGCTTCCATCTGCAGGGTCGAAGTGATGAACGGCGGCGCAGGGTGGCGCTTGACCGGCTTGCTTTCGACGCTGCCGATGGAGAATTTCTGGCCTTTGATCGCATTGACCGCGCGCGAGGCATCCGCCTCGCTCTTCAGCGCGAGCTTGTCGAGCTTCTTGCCGTCGAGATGGGTGAGATGCGCGGTGAAGGAACCTTCGGGCACCGATACGCCTGCCTCGATGGTCCAGTATTCCTGTGCCTTGAAGGCTTCAATTTCCTGTTCGCGCTCGCAGATCAGGCGCAACGCCACGGACTGCACGCGGCCGGCGGATTTCGCGCCGGGCAGTTTGCGCCAGAGCACGGGAGAAAGCGTGAACCCTACAAGGTAGTCCAGCGCGCGGCGGGCGAGATAGGCATCGACCAGTTCTTCGTTGATCGGGCGCGGATGGGCGATGGCATCCAGCACTGCGTTCTTGGTGACCGCGTTGAATACCACGCGTTCCACCGGCGTTTTTCCCAGCACCTTCTTCTGCTTGAGGACCTCAAGGACGTGCCAGGAGATGGCCTCCCCCTCCCGATCCGGGTCGGTGGCGAGGATCAACTTGTCGGCACCTTTCACGGCATCCGCGATGTCCTTGATGCGCTTTTGGGCGCGCGCATCGACTTCCCATTCCATGGAGAAATCCGCGTCCGGCTTAACCGAACCGTCCTTGGAGGGGAGATCGCGGATATGACCGAAGCTGGCCAGCACCTTGTAGCCTGAGCCAAGGTACTTGTTGATGGTCTTTGCCTTGGCCGGGGATTCGACAACGAGAACGTTCATCTGAGGGAACTGGGTACTCTCTACTGGGTGGGAGGGCACCTTATAAATAGGCATCCTCCGCAAAGCGGCGCGGACACTGATGGACCCGGTTGCCCCCTGTCAACGCAAAGGTGGCAAAAATGCTACTTGTGGTAGAGTTTTTAGCTAACCTTAATCGATAATGTAACTACAAGTTGCATTCAGTGTACCAATATTGTAGTTAACAAAGGCCTGATTTGACCGCTCAACGCCTGCCATGAACCAGCCCCTACGCCATGCTTCCACCGGCCCCATTGATATCTCCCCTGCCGAAAGCGCCGAATACACCAAAGAAATGCTCGCTCAGCTGAAGTCCATGGCTGAAAAGCAGGGGCAGACGATCCTTTCGCATCTTCTGGCACTGGCGGCGCTTGAGGCCGACGCCCTTGCAAGGGCTAGCTAGGCCCAGCCGACGCGATTGCCTGCGTCGCGCGTTACCCGGCCAGCAAGCTCGAGTTCCAGAAGGACCATTTGAACCGCCCCGGCTGGCGCCCCCAGCATTCGAATCAGTTCGTCAACTTCTACCGGCGCAGGCCCGAGCGCTTCCTCAACCCTGGCCCTGATCCGGTCGGCCTCGGCTTCAAGAGCCGCGGTGTCGGACAGCGCAAACGGACCGGACCCTCCTTTGGGATCGGCAAACTCGCGGCCCAGGATGGGCCTGAGTACGGCCAGCACATCGTCCACGCTTTCCGTCAGCGTGGCGCCCTCGCGGATGAGACGGTTGGTGCCCTTGGCGCGCGGGTCGAGCGGCGAACCGGGAACGGCGAATATCTCCCTGCCCTGTTCCAGCGCATAATTTGCAGTGATGAGCGAGCCCGAGCCCTCGGCTGCCTCCACAATCACCACGCCACGGGCAATGCCCGAGATGATGCGGTTGCGGCGCGGGAAATGACGCGCCAATGGCGCCGTGCCAATAGGCACCTCGGAAACAATCACGCCCTCCGATGCGATGCGGCGGTAAAGCGCGTCATGCTCCGGCGGATAAACGACATCCACGCCGCCCGCCAAAACGGCAGCAGTGCCGCCAGCCAGCGAGCCATCGTGTGCAGCCGCATCGATGCCACGCGCAAGACCTGAGACAACGAGCAAGCCCGCTTCGGAAAGTTCGCGCGCCATGCGTTCGGCAAATTTGCGCCCCAAAGCAGAAGCGTTGCGCGCGCCGACAATGGCGACGGCATCGCGCGCGAGCAGCGAAACGTGTCCAATGGCTTCAACGACCGGAGGCGGAGCATCCAGAGCCGCAAGCCCGCGCGGGAATTCCGGCTCGCAAGCCGCGATCATGCGGCCGCCGACGCGATTGAGCGCCTCCAATTCGCGCTGCGCATCGGAATCGGTTGCAACACGCGCCGGCTCGCCGCCGCCGCGGCGCATGAGGCGAGGCAGGTTTTCGAGTGCGGCTTGCGCCGAACCGAAGCGATCCAGCAATGCCTTGAATGTTACGGGCCCCACATTAGGGGTGCGGGCAAGTCTAATCCAGGCACGGCGCTCGCTTTCGGAAAGCGCGGTTCTAGCTCGCATCGAGAGAGGCTTCGTCCAGGAGTTCTATCTGCGGCTTTTCGCCAATGCGCGGTTCGTTGCCGGCGCGGATTCGACCGATATTCTCGCGGTGGGTCAGGAAGATGACGGCCGTCAGCAGCAAGGTGAACGCCGCAAAATAGCTGCCCAATATGAACCAGACGATGACCGGCGCCAGAGCAGCGGCAATCAATGCCGAAAGCGACGATATCTTCCAGATGCGCGCTGCAACCGCCCAGACAAGCGCGACAAGAACGCCGATCAGCCACGACATTGCAAACATGATGCCGAGAAAGGTCGCCACGCCTTTGCCGCCCCTGAACCGCAGCCAGAACGGAAAAAGATGTCCCAACATCGCACCCAGACCGGCAATCGGAGCCGAATACCAGAAATGCGGCGCCTTCAGCATAACCCAGAATGCAAGGTATCCCTTGGCGGCATCGCAAATCAGCGTTGCGGCCGCGGCCCATCGGTTCCCGGTGCGCAGCACGTTTGTCGCGCCGATATTGCCCGAGCCGATCTTGCGGATATCTCCTGCGCCGGTGAGCCGCGTGAAGATCACGCCGAAGGGGATCGAACCCAGAAGATAGCCCAGGCCCAGAGCCGCAAGCGCAATCGGCCATTGCCCCCCGAGCATCGCCCAGTAGAACTGCTTCACCAAGACGATCATGCCGCCCTCGCTTTTGCGGCATCGAACACGCAGACGCCGCCGACATAAGTTGCACGCACGCGGCCCTGGAATTTGCGTCCGTCGAAGGCGGAATTCTTTGCGCGCGAATGGAGTTTTTCGGCCTCGACGACGAAAGGCTCATCCGGGTCGAACAGAACAATATCGGCCGCAGCGCCTTTCGCGAGCTTGCCCCCTTCTATTCCCAGAATGCGCGCGGGAGAGGATGTCAGCGCGGCAAGGACATGCAAGAGGTCCGCGCCGTTATGGTGAACGGCGAGAGCGGCGGGCAGAAGCGTTTCCAATCCCACAGAGCCGAACGCAGCCTGCGCGAAAGGCTGGCGCTTGGTGTCGGCGGCTTGCGGATCGTGACTCGACACGATGACATCGATGGTGCCGTTGGCCACACCTTCATTCATGGCGGCGCGGTCATCTTCCGATCGCAGCGGCGGTTTGACCTTGCGGAACGTATAATAGGAACCGACATCGAGTTCGTTCAGTGACAGGTGGTGGGCGGACACCCCGCAAGTCACGCGGAGGCCGCGCAACTTCGCCGCCGCAATCGCCTCCAGCGAAGCGCGGCACGATATCTGACCGAAGTGATAGCGCGCGCCGGTCAATTCCACGAGGCGGATGTCGCGTTCGACCATCAGGGTTTCGGCCATGGATGGCGCTGCCGGGATGCCCAGGCGCATGGCATATTCGCCCTCGTTCATTGCGGTCCCTTCGGACAGGGACGGATCCTCCGCATGTCCCACAACAAGCGCGCCGAACGTCGAAGCATAGGCAAGCGCGCGCCGCAGCACTCGGGCATTTGCAATCGAGCGGTCGCCATCCGTGAACGCGACGGCTCCAGCTTCGAGCAACAGGCCAATCTCGGTCATTACCTGGCCGTCGAGATTCTTGGTCAGAGCTGCCATCGGCAGCACGCGCACAGAGGCGGTGGCGGCAGCGCGGCGTTTGATGAAATCGACAAGCGAAGGCTCGTCGATCACCGGATCGGTGTTCGGCATGACGACCATCGTGGTCACGCCGCCTGCGGCTGCTGCGCGGCTTGCCGATTCCAGCGTTTCGCGGTGTTCGCTGCCGGGTTCGCCGGTGAACACGCGCATGTCGATCAGACCCGGCGCAAGAACGAGACCCTTGCAATCGATCACTTCTGGGTCGCCCGGATCGGCATCGTTGAACAGGCGGGGGCCGACATCGGCAATCTTGCCGTTCTCAATCAGCAATCCGCCGCGCGCATCGAGCTTGCTCGCCGGATCGACGAGCCTCGCATTCCGGAACGCTAGCCTGCGCGTCATACGTTCCTGCCTTCGCGCGGAAGACCGCGCGCGAGTGCATCCAGAACCGCCATGCGAATGGCGACACCCATTTCCACCTGTTCCTGGATCAGACTGACTTCGACGTCGTCGGCGACTTCGGAGTCGATCTCAACGCCCCGGTTCATCGGGCCTGGGTGCATGACGAGTGCGCCGGGCTTGGCAAAGCCAAGTTTCTCGCGATCGAGGCCGTAGAAGCGGAAGTATTCCCGTGTCGAAGGCACAAACGCGCCGGACATGCGCTCCAATTGCAGACGCAGCATCATCACGATGTCCACGCCTTTGAGGCCCTCATGCATGTCATGAAAGATCTCGACGCCGAAACGATCCGCGTCCTTTGGCAAAAGCGTGCGCGGCGCAATGAGACGGACGCGCGCGCCCATCTTGGAGAGAAGATGGATATTGGATCGCGCGACGCGGCTGTGCAGCACGTCACCGCAGATTGCGACCAGCAAGCCCTCGAATCCGCCGCGCCGCCTGCGGATGGTGAGCGCATCGAGTAACGCCTGGGTGGGATGTTCGTGGCTTCCGTCGCCGGCATTCACAACGCAGCAGTCGAGTTTGCGCGAGAGCATTTCGGCAGCGCCAGAGTCCTGATGGCGCACGACCAGGATATCCGGGCGCATCGCGTTGAGCGTGGTCGCGGTATCTATGAGGGTCTCGCCCTTGGAAACCGAGGACGTTTTCACGCTCATGTTAAGTACGTCCGCGCCAAGGCGCTTGCCCGCGAGCTCGAAGGAACTCTGCGTGCGGGTGGAAGCTTCGAAGAAGAGGTTGATCAGCGTGCGCCCCCGCAGGACGGCGCCCTTCTTGTCCACGGCGCGGTTAAGGGCGACGTAGGTTTCCGCCAGGTCGAGAAGTGCGGTGATTTCGGCGGGCGAAACGCCTTCGATGCCAAGCAGATGGCTTGTCCGGAGGATCGGCGCGAGAGTTGGTGGCGCGGTCATTAAAGCCCGGCTTATAGGCGGGGCCATGGAACCCCGCAAGCTCTCCAAAGAAAAGACCTATTTCTTGCCTAATGCGGCAGCCACCGCCTTGGCCGCAGCCGTCACTGCCGCGTGGGCCTGGGGCAGGATCGCCTGCATATAGATAAAGTCATGGATCAGATCGGGGTAGTCGGTGACCGATACCGCCACGCCCGCCTCGCGAAGCTTGTTGGCGTATCGCAGACCCTCGTCATGGAGGGGATCGTAGCCCGCCAACATCACGTAAGCGCCCGGCAAACCCGACACATCAGCCGCTAGAAGCGGCGAAACGCGCGGATCGTTCCGATCATTCGCGTTCGGAACATAGCATCTGTAAAACCACTCAAGCGTTTCCGTTTCGAGAAAATAGCCCTTGGCGAAATCATGAAGCGAAGGCGTGGCGGCGCCGACATGCGTCACCGGAAACATGAGCAACTGATAACCGATACGGGGAGATCCTGCCGCTTTGGCCATCTGCGCCAGGGACGCGCAGAGACCAGCTCCGGCCGAATCCCCTCCGATCGCGATGCGATTTGGATCGACGCCCAGTTTCGCCGCGTTCGCTTCGATCCAGCTTGCCGCCGCAAATGCGTCTTCAATCGCAGCCGGAAACGGATGTTCAGGTGCGCGGCGATAATCGACCGCGATTACCTTTAGCGCGCCTTCATTGGCAAACAATCGGCAAAGGCCGTCATGCGTATCCAGATCGCCGATCACCCAACCGCCCCCGTGGAAGAACACAAGGGTCGGTTGCGCATCGCTGCCCGCAGCCACAGGCGAATATATGCGCGCCGGAATGTTGCCCGCCGGGCCGGGAATGGAAATGTTTTCCGTTTTGCCAATCGGGACGTCCTTGGGGCCCACGAGATCCATCATGGCGACGAAAACCTCGCGTGCCTGAGCGGGCGGGAGTTGCCACAGGGGCAGCGACGATTGGGCATTGAACTGATCGAGAAAGGCCTGGATCAGCGGATCGAGCGGCATACCATTCCCCAGTAAGATTGTTACCGGGATTTGAACGGGTTAATCCTGTCCGCGCAAGCCGCTTAATGCAGTGTGATTGGCGCGTCGGGGTCGAGGCGCTGGGTCATGATGTCGTCGAGCAGCACCGACAAGACCTGCCAGAACTCCGCGCGATCCCTCGCGCCCTCGGCGTCGAACGCCAGCACGGCGCGGCGCGCATATTCCAGCGCCAGCACGCCATGCTCGTTGGCGAGGTCTGCCGCCAGCTTATAGAGGTCGTCGGTGGACATGCCCGCCCGCTCGTTGCCATTAGGTCGTCGAATCTGGCCCAGACAGGGTAAGCACACGGTTAATGCGGGGAGGACTTGGCGATAAAAGCCTTCTCCGCAGCGGTAGACCGTCTCCCCAAAGCCACATTCCGCATCGGAAAACGGCCGAAACGCACGATGACGTCGCGATGACCGAGCGCGAAGGGATAGTTCACGCTCGACGTGCCCAGCCGTTCGGCGATCAGTTTCACGCAAAGATCCTGATCGGCCAGGTCTTCGGAATGCATGAAAGGCAGGTAGAAGAACGCGCGCAACGCCATGGGGAAAGCGAAATCGTAGCCGCGCACAAGGGAAACCCGCGCAAGTTCGCGCGCCTCCTTGTCCGTTGAAAACGCGTCCGCTTTTCCGCGAAACATGTTGCGTGGAAACTGGTCGAGCAGAATTAGAAGTGCGAGGATACCTTCTGCAGAGCGCTTCCAATCCGCGAGCTTGCCGTCTCGCGCCTTTCGCCATTGCGGCTCGAAACGTTTGCGGATTTCGGCATCGAGTTCCGGATCGTCCGCGAACCAATTCTCTTGGCCGACGCCCAACCAGAAGGCGATCACATCATTTGGCGTCACAGGATTTCGATCACCTCGGGCGCTGCCGGATTGACGTAGAGCTTGTCCACCAGTTCGTGACGGCGTTCCATGGTCGCGCGTTGGTTGACGTAACCCTTATCGGTGATTTCGTTGCCGTCGATCGATGGCGGCTCCGTCATTAGAAGAACACGTTTGACGCGCGTGGACGAACCGGAGTTGGCCTTGTTGTAGTCCGCGAATTTCTGCTGGACGAAGGCGCGCACTTTCGGATGTGCGACAATCGCAGCCGGTCCGGCGACGGACGGATCGCCGATGATTTCCCTGGCGGCGGCAATGTTCGGCCAGGCGAGCAAGCCTATGAAAGGCTTGTCTTGTCCGCAGACAACGCAATCCTGAATGAGCGGGGAGCTTGCGGCAACGGCCTGCGCGCGCAACGTACCGACCGAGACCCACGTGCCCGAATCCAGTTTGAAGTCTTCGGTAACGCGGCCGTCGAATACCAGCCCCTTTTCCGGATCGTTTTCATCGACGAATTTCGCCGCGTCGCCAAGGCAATAATAGCCTTCTTCGTCGAACGCCTTCTCGTTGAGATCCGGGCGGTTGTGATAGCCGGGCGTGACGGTCGGCCCCTTCACGCGGACTTCCAGTTTCTTGCCGTTGGGCACCAATTTCAGGGTGATGCCCGGCAGCGGCAGGCCAATCAATCCGACACGCTCGGTCAGCCAATGCACGACCGTGATGCCCTGGGTCTCTGTCGCGCCGTACATCGTGGTCAACGGAATGCGCATGCCGGTGGCGGCGATGGAAAGCGCCTGGAAGCGTTCGTAGATATCCTGCGACAGCGTTGCGCCCCCGTATCCGACATATTTTAATTTCGAAAAGAACTTGTCGCGCAATTCCGGATCGCGCTCCATCGCGTCGGCGAGCCAGCCGAATGCAATGGGAGCAGAACCGAATACCAGCGGCGATATCTCGCGCAGATTGCGGATCGTTTCGTCGAACATGCCAGGCAATGGCTTTCCGGCATCGAGATGAATCGTGGCGCCTGAGTTCACGCTGCCATTGAAGCTGATATTGCCTGCGGAGATATGATTCCACGGCATCCATTCCAGACCTTGCGGAATTTCGTCCGGATCCGGTTCGTCAGTGCGCAGGGCCTCCTGCGCAGCAATGACGGCAACCATCATGCGATGGGTCTGGATCACGCCTTTCGGCATCCCGGTGGAGCCGGACGTAAACAGGTATTTTGCGATCGTATCGTGATCTATCCTGGCGACCGACGCGGCAACGTCTGCGCCCGGCTTTGTCGCAATGATTTCCTCGAATGGGGTCGCCTTGCGATCCGGCAGGGGCATCGCGGTAACGACTTCCGTGCCATCGCCTGCGATTGCGGCGATGGCGCGGGAATAGAACGGTCCCTGCTCGGCGAAGATCAACTTTGGCTTCGTCGTTTCAAAAACATGCCTGAGCTTGCCGTGGTCGCCGGACATCAGCGAATACGCAACAGAAACCGGCGCTACGGGAACGCGCGCCTTCATGGCGCCAAGCATCATCACCGCATGCTTGATGGAATTGCCCGAAAGCACCATCAGCGGCGCGTCCTGCCCCATGCCGCGGTCCAGCAAGGCCTGCGCAACGGCATTGGCCTGACGATTTGCCTCTCCATAGGTGATGTAGCGCCAGTCTCCTGTTTTGCCGTCCGGCAGCGGGGTCCGCTCGCCAATGAAGTTTCGGTCGGGGTGCCGGGCGGCCCGTTCCTCGAAAAGATGAGCGATCGAACGGTGCATCTCGCCGATGGGATGGCGGGACTTTATGTAGATGGTCCCATCCTCCTTGCGGGTCACGTCCACCGATGCGGGTTTCATCGGCAGGGGCCTGAATGGCGGCAACTCAGTTTTTACCTGTATATTCATGGACTTGTTCCTCCCAATAGCGAACCACAGTTCGCCATCGTTATTTCCTGTAAATTCCCCTTCGCGCCGGTATAATGTCCGTAAAGCCAAGGGGTGCGCCTATGCGCGGCAATAGCGTTCTGCTCATCATCGGCGGCGGCATCGCCGCCTACAAGAGCCTTGAGCTGATCCGCCGCCTAAAGGAGCGAGGCGTGACGGTTCGCGCAATCCTCACCCGCGCCGGCGCAGAATTCGTGACGCCACTTTCTGTTTCCGCGCTGACGGGAGAAAAGGTCTTCCAGGACCTGTTCAGCCTCACCGATGAAGCTGAGATGGGGCATATCCAGCTTTCCCGTTCGGCCGATCTTTTGGTGGTAGCGCCTGCCACGGCCGATCTGATGGCGAAACTGGCGTCCGGTCACGCCAACGATCTGGCGTCCACTGCACTTCTCGCCACCGACAAGCGCGTGCTGATGGCGCCAGCCATGAACGTGCGGATGTGGAACCACCCGGCCACGCAACGAAATCTGAAAACACTTCTGGCGGATGGAACGATTTTCGTCGGCCCGAATGACGGTGAAATGGCCTGTGGCGAATACGGACCGGGGCGGATGGCGGAACCCAGCGAAATCATAGACGCCATTGAACGTGCACTGGCGACAAGGCCTGCCGGTGCGTTGAAAGGCGTAAAGGCGCTGGTGACCGCCGGGCCGACGCATGAACCGATGGATCCGGTACGATTCATCGCCAATCGTTCCTCTGGCAAGCAGGGTTATGCAATTGCGAAGGCGCTGGCGATGGCTGGAGCAGATACCACATTGGTTTCCGGCCCGGTTGAAATCGCGCCGCCGCGCGAAGTGAAACTGCTGAAAGTCGAGACAGCGCGCGAGATGCTGGCGGCGTGCGAATCCGCGCTGCCTGTCGATGTCGCGGTCTGCACCGCGGCGGTTGCGGATTGGCGTCCGGAAATTGCGGCAAACAGCAAGATCAAGAAAACCGACAACGGTGCGGTGCCGATAGTCAAGCTGACGCAGAATCCGGATATTCTGGCGACGCTCTCCAAAGGAGCAAAACGCCCCGCCCTCGTCATTGGGTTTGCGGCGGAAACAGAAAACGTAATCGCGCATGCGCAGACCAAACGCGCCAAGAAAGGCTGCGACTGGATCGTGGCCAATGACGTGTCGCCTGCGACAGGCATCATGGGCGGAGATCGCAATCAGGTGCATCTGATCACCGCGAATGCGGTGGAAAGCTGGCCCGATCTCGACAAGACAGAGGTGGGTACGCGCCTTGCGGCGCGCATTGCGCAAGCCCTCAACAACAAGGCCGCGTGATGCAGATAGACGTGCAACGCCTGCCGCATGCGCGCGACCTCGCGCTGCCTTCCTACGCGACCGAAGGTTCTGCGGGCATGGATTTGCTGGCGGCAGTAGACATCGATTTCGAACTGAAAGCCGGGGCGCGCGCGGCGATTCCCTGCGGCATCGCGATTGCGTTGCCCGCCGGATACGAAGCGCAGGTGCGCCCGCGGTCGGGCCTGGCGCTCAACCACGGCATTACCCTGCTCAATGCGCCCGGCACCGTGGACAGCGACTATCGCGGGGAGATCAAAGCCATATTGGTGAACCTCTCCGACAAACCCTTCACGATTTCGCGCGGCATGAAAATCGCGCAGATGGTGGTTTCGCGTCACGAACGTGCAACCCTTTGTGAAACATCCGAGCTAACCCAGACCGCACGCGGTTCAGGCGGCTTCGGATCAACCGGATTGAAGACAGCCTGATGTTGAAACTTTCCCGCAAAACCCAACTGGCGCTCGAAGCAGTGATCGACATCGCGTTCAACGCACGGCCCGAACCCGTGCAGGCCAAGGAAATCACCTCGCGCCAGGGCGTACCCCAACGCTATCTCGAACAGGTGATGCAGCAGCTCGTGCGCGCCGGCATCCTCAAAGGCGTGCGCGGTCCGCGCGGCGGATACCGTCTCGCCAAAGAGCGCCGCCGCATTACCGTCGGCGAAGTCGTGCGCGTTGCGGAAAGTGCGGATGACGAAGAGAAGAACGATTTGAACGGCCGTTCCGATCTTGGGGCGCGTATCGTGACGCCACTGATCCAGTCGCTTCAGGACGAAGTGATGACGCGGCTGGACGCCATCTCTATCGAAGATCTTTGCCAGCGTGCGCGCAACGCCGGCGTCGATTGCGGCGGCCGCTCGACCGCCGATTTCACCATATAAGGGAGCTTTTCATGTCCGATCTTCCGAAAGTGCCAGCCAAACACGCACCCGGCCGCGGCCGCATTTACGACTCCATCTGCCAGACCATTGGCGATACGCCGCTGGTGCGCCTGTCGCGGATGCCGAAGGAGGCGGGCGTGAAGGCGGACATTCTTCTGAAGCTCGAATTCTTCAATCCGCTGTCCAGCGTGAAGGACCGAATCGGCGTAGCGATGATCGAGTCCATGGAGAAACAGGGTATCATTTCGCCGGGCAAGACGACGCTCGTGGAACCGACGTCCGGCAACACCGGCATTGCGCTCGCCTTTGTCGCCGCCGCCAAGGGCTATCGGTTGATCCTCGTCATGCCGGAATCGATGTCGATCGAACGCCGCAAGATGCTTTTGCTTCTCGGCGCGGAACTTGTGCTTACCGAAGCCCCCAAGGGCATGAAAGGCGCTATCGCCAAGGCGCAGGAGATCATCGCGTCAACGCCGGGCGCAGTGATGCCGCAGCAGTTCGAGAATCCCGCCAATCCCGAGATCCATCGCCGCACCACCGCCGAGGAAATCTGGAACGATACCGATGGCAAGGTGGACGTGGTTATTTCCGGCGTTGGCACCGGCGGGACGATCACGGGCGTCGGAGAAGTTTTGAAAGAGCGCAAGCCGGGCGTGAAGATGATCGCGCTCGAGCCCGAAGATTCTCCGGTCCTTTCCGGCGGCGCACCCGGCCCGCACAAGATTCAGGGGATCGGCGCAGGCTTCGTTCCCGCCATTCTGGACCGCAAGGTGATCGACGAAGTCATCACGATTTCCAACGAGACGGCGTTCGACACCGCTCGCAAGGTGGCGCGTATGGAAGGCATTCCCGTGGGCATTTCTTCGGGTGCTGCGATTGCCGCGGCGCTGGAAGTTGGCGCGCGGCCGGAGATGGCAGGCAAGATGATCGTGGCGGTCATCCCCTCATTTGCGGAACGCTACCTCTCGACGGCGCTGTTCGAAGGCCTGTAGGAACAGCCGCCGCCCCCCAACAAGGAGGGCAAAAGAAATGTGCGGCAAGTTCACTCAGATGATGGCCTGGTCCAAGCTCGTCGAACTTTCGGACCTCATCAAAAGTATCGATACCGGGGCGACAGAAATGGCCACGCCCATGCGGGTCGCGAGCGTGATCCGTCTAGACAAGGACGGCAAGCGCGTTGCGGCACGTCAGCGATGGGGCCTGGTGCCGCCGGGCGCACGCGATCCGTCGATTGGAACGCAATTCATCCATGCCCGCGCCGAAACGATCGATCAACGGCCAACCTACCGCGATGCGTTTCTTCATCGCCGGGGCCTTTTGGTCGTGAAGACCTTTAACGAAGGCAAGGAAATCACGCCCACCAAAACCGAACAGCATGTCATCACACCGCGAGACGGAAAGCCGATTGCAATCGGCGTCATCTGGGAACGGTGGGGCGAGCCTCATGCAGGCGCGCTTGAAACCTTTGCGATGGTCACTGTTCCGGCCAACAAGCTGATCGGCACGATTACCGACAGGATGCCGGCTGTGATCCCCTACGAGGATTGGTCCAAATGGTTGGGCGAAGAATTTGCAAACGTTGAAGAATTGAAGGCGCTGCTGAAGCCATTCGAAGGCGACTGGGATATGGAAGCCGCGCCGCGCGCAAAACGCCCTCCTCCCCGCAAGCCAGATGCGCAGCCGGATTTGTTCTAGCGGCCCGTGAGGCCCTGCAGAACATCCGGCCGATCGGTGCAGATTGCATCCAGACCGCGCGCGATGAGAGAGCGCATGTCCGCCGGATCATCGACGGTCCATGCGCCGACTTTCAGACCGAGATCGTGCGCTTCCGCAACTGCCCGATCCGTCGCGTCGGTGAATGTGGGAAACCATCCGTCACCACCGGCTGCCTTGATCGCGCGCAAGATCGAGCCGCCATATTTCACCGCGTCGTATCCCGCAGCCCAGGGAGACGTACCCTGCTTCGCCCAATGGCGCAGAGCGGATAACGCGGGCTCCGCAGGCGGATCGCTTTCGGGCGGTGGCGTGCCTTCCGCAAACCATCGTTGATCCAGCGTGGTGAACCAGCATTCGGCATCCGGCGCGATCTTTTTCGCATAGATAAGGCCAGGCCAGTCAAAGCCGACGAATATCGTGTCCCTGAGATAATCGTGCGCCTTCAGAACGCCGGCCGTTGCTTCGGCGAGTGCCTCCGGCTGTGCGGAAGCAGAACGGTCGGAAAACGAAGTCTTCAATTCCACAAATAGCTTGAACGGTTTTTCAGCCATCTTGGCGACGGCAATGACTTCCGACAAAAGCGGAATGCGCTCTCCTTCCACCGGCAGCAGGCAGGGGTGATTGCGCGCATATTCGCTGCCCGGATCGGCGCGGCCGATATCGTAGCTGCGCAACTCGGCAAATGTCAGATCTTTGATCCGCGCGGCTGGGCGCGTGAGCCAGTTACCCTCGGCATTCCGGCAGATTTCGGGCTTCAGGCGGTAATCGTGAAAGACGATGACTTCGCCGTCGCGACTCAACTGGACGTCAAGTTCGGCACCGTCTGCGCCCATGCCGACCGCATTGCGAAACGCGGCAAGCGAATTTTCCGGCCAGAGCGCGGCACCTCCGCGATGGGCGATGTTGAGCGGGCGCATGAGCGTGAGCTGTTACGATTCCACGCCATGTTAGATCGAAGCAGCCTGGTGAACCACCCAGACATTGCCGGACGGAAGCGCGATATGCGGCAGAAACTCCGTGATCCGCCGGACCTTCCCCGAGGCGTATGAGACCCCGCCCGAACGGCCGAAATGCGCCGGCCAGTCATAGTAGAAAAGGCCTGAGAGTATCCAGGGCGTCTGTCCGTCGGGCGCCAGCACAGGCAGCGCCACTATTTCGAAATGTAACGCCGGATAGCCGTCAAGCGATGCTTTCACCTCCAGAACGCAGGGTTTGCCGGTACGCAGAAGCGACTGCATGTCGTCACGCTGCGCTTCAAAGGCGTCCGGTTCGAACAATTCGGAAAGTTTGCAGCCCGAAATGTCCCGCCCGAAGCGGCGCAGGAGCGACGTGCCTGCAATTCGGGCGCGAAAATCCTCGCCGCCGTTGAGCGGCTCATAGACAACCAGATGGCTCAGCAACCGCGCGAGCGGGCGCGATGGCACATGTCTGCCGACGATGAAGCCGCCCTCGGAATTCCGCTCGCGCCAGAATTCGAACAGGTGTCTCGCGTCGTAATGAGATGGCTCGCGCATCACCGTGAAGACCTCATGAAAGCCACCCGCCCGGGTGTTCAAATCACCCCAAACGAGACCGAGTGCTTGCATGAGCCGCTCCTTGCGCGCGCTGGTGGAAAACACGGCCATGCCGGATCGAATGCACTGCATTCGGAGCTCCGGCGGCCGACCTTGCCAGGCAAAGTTTTCCACCCGGCGTCCCGCTTTTCAAATGCGCGCCGCATTCGAGTCAATGTTTCGTGGAACCTTCCGCACAAATTTACGGAAAGTTTTTCTCGAATGCGGCGCGATTGAGCGAGCTATCTATGGGTTGCCTCGCGCGGCCGGTTTTTGCCGATGAAGCCGAACATGTGGCCGGCAACATTGCGCATCTGGATTTCCTCCGAACCTTCCGTGATGCGATAGCGCCGGTGGTGCCGATAGATGTGTTCGAATTGCTTGTGGCGCGAATAACCCATGCCGCCGTGCACCTGCATCGCCCAATCTGCGGCGTTGCAGACCAGCCGATTGCCGCGATAGTTGCACATCGACACCTTGTCTGAGAGATAAATCTGGATTTCCGGCCCGGTCATGCGATCCATCTCCCAGGCTGTGCGATAGATCAGCCAGCGAAGCATCTCGGCTTCCGTCTGCAATTCCACGAGCGGCCACTGAATCGCCTGGTTGCGCGATAGCGGCTTGCCGAACGGTTTGCGATAGTTCGCGTAGTCGATGCTCTCATTTATGCAGTATTGCGCCGCGCCCAAACCGCTTGCCGCCTGACGGATGCGATTTTCGTGAACGAAATGGCGCGCCAGCACCAGACCGTTGTCGACCGGACCGAATACGGCCGAATCCGGCACCCATACGTTGGTAAACGAGACCCGCGCATGATCGGTGGGCATGTTGAATGTCCACATATACTCTTCGATCTTCACGCCTTCGGCATCCATCGGAACGATCAGGCACGTCAGTCCGCGCGCGTCTCCGTCCGCGCCGCTGGTGCGGCAGAACACCATGTCGTGCGTCGCGGTATGGACGCCGGTGTTCCACATCTTGGCGCCGTTGATGCGCCAGCCATTGCCATCCTTCACCGCGCGCGTTTCCATCCAAGTCGCGTCGGATCCGTGATTGGGTTCGGTCAGGCCGAACGCAATGCGCGTCTTGCCGGACAGCATTCCGGGGAGGAGGGTTTTCTTCTGCTCCTCGGTTCCGAAATCACGGAACATCAACAGCTGCGGAAAATTACCGACGACCGATGTTTCATTTTGAAGATCGTTGTGCAGACCGAGCCCCTTTGCCGCAAGGTGCTCGCGGATGATCGCCATTGCGAGGTTGCCGATGTTCTTGCCGCCAAATTCTTCCGGCAATGCCAGACGCAGGAACCCTGCCTTGTCGGCACGGCGGCGCATCTCAGCCAGCAGGTCTTCCCACTCCTTGCGCGGAAGGCCGCCATGCTCGAAATCGGTGCGCGCCCATTCGCGTCGATGATCGAAGAAGCGGTTGTTGTCGTCCTGTTCCTGAAGCGGCTTGATCTCCTTTTCTATGAATTCGTCGATTCTGACGAGCAAGTCCGTGATTTCCTTGGGTATCGTGAAGTCCATGACAGTTTCCTCCAATATCAGTGCCCCAAGTTTAGCGCCGATATGTGGGAGCTATGCAACAGGCGCGGCTTGACTTCATTTTTGGGCAGGGGTACCCACGCTGACCGCTCCGGACATGGGGTCCGCAGGGTCAAAGCGAGTCGGGAATGACAGATAGCGTGTGCATTGTCCGCGGGACTGCACCTTCCAACCCGGAAGGCGGAATGGCCGCGCTCGCTCGTGAGGAGAACGCCGCATAAAATTGCGCCCGTTCTGAATGTCCACCCCTCCCGAGCCCGGAAAGCTTCGGAGGGGATTTTTGTATCTGCCGAAAGCATCAACCGGGCCGGGCTATAAAAAGAAAAGTCCGTGTCATGGCAGAAGTATTGGAGTTCGACACCGCAAATGCCGGTGAACGCATTGAAGGAGCCGGGCTGAATGCCTGGTTCAAGGAAGCGCGTGAGCTGTTGAAGCTCGCTGGCCCTCTTGTCGTCACCCAGCTAGCCCAAATGATCGTCATGACGACCGACATCGTCATGCTCAGCCGCTACAGCGAGCCGGCGCTCGCGAGCGCTGGGCTTGGCAACACGGTATTCTTCTTGTGCTGGCTGATCGGGACAGGGCCTGCCGCGGCGGTTTCGCCCATGGTGGCGCACATTCTGGGGGCGCGCCCAAGCGACCGTGCCAACGTGCGCGGCGTGGTACGCATGGGACTGTGGTCGGTACTCGTTTTGTGGCTGCCACTTGCGGTGCTGCTGTTGTCGGCCGAGCCAGTTCTGCTTGCACTTCACCAGAAGCCTCAGCTGGCGCATGGGGCCAGCATGTTTGTGTTACCGCTGTGCTTTGGCCTGCCTTTTTCGCTGGGTTTTCAGGTGTTGCGCAACTTTGCAACCACGCTGAACCGCCCCAACACCTCGCTGATCGTCATGGGCCTGACGGTGATTTTCAATGCCGTCGGCGATTATGCGTTGATCTTCGGTCATTTCGGCGCGCCGCGCCTTGGACTGATCGGCGCCGGTACTGCGAGTGCGTGTTCCTATGCATTCAGTTTTCTGGCAATGGTGGCGGTCATCTACCTGACGCCGCAATTACGGAAATACCGGATATTCCGGCGTTTCCATCGCGCAGATTGGCCGAAATTTGCCGAGCTCTACAAGCTTGGCATTCCCATCGGGCTCACCATGATCTTCGAGGCGATGCTGTTCAATTCCTCGATGCTCATCATGGGCACATTCGGAACGGAGTATGTGGCGGCCCACCAGATCGCGCTGAATGTGCCTTCGATCACCTTCATGGTGCCGCTGGGCATTGCCCTGGCTGCGACGGTGCGCGTGGGTTTGTCGGCGGGCGCCGGTGACCGTGTTGGTGTGCGGCGGGCGGGTTACACTGCAATGATCGTCGGTACCGGATTTATGTCGGTATGTGCGATTGTCCTTGCCCTGTTTCCGCAAACCATCGCCGAACTCTACTTTGCGCCCACGCCGGCAAATGCGCATGTGATCGCGCTGGTGGTCAGCTATCTTTACCTCGCTGCGGCGTTCCAGGTGTTCGACGGACTGCAGGTGGTCGGCGCCTTGTCCCTTCGCGGCTTGAAAGACGCCCGCGCGCCAATGTGGATCGCGGGCGCCGCCTATTGGCTGGCCGGATTTCCGGTCTGCTACCTGTTGGGAGTCACCTTCGACTTGAAGGGAGAAGGGATCTGGATCGGCCTGGCCTTTGCCTTGTTCGTGGCGGCAGTCGCGATGTGCAGCCGGTTCTACTACTTGGCCAAAGATCGCTAAGGGTTACGAGGGGTTAGCGAAATACAGCAACCGTCAGGTTCCCCTCTTGGGAAGCGTGCGAAGCAGGAGTAAAGTCGCCGCGTTTCTGGGGAATCTGAGGTCGTCCATGCGGACTTTCGGACTGGCCGCGATCGGAAGCTGGTTGCTGCTGACCGGCCCCGCCCTCGCATCGGGCATTGGGCCGGGCCATATGAACCTGCCCACGGTCGCCAACGAGACCGGAGCGGGCGCGATCCATGCGGTCAAGCCGGGGGATGCGATCGATGTGGCGTGCGCTGCGGTTGCCTCCAATCCGGGAGCCGACGTGCGTGTGGTGCTCACGCTTGCTCGCGTCAACGGCGAGACAAAAACCGGCTATCAGAAATTGATGGCCACCGATGAGAAGGTCGTTAAGGACAAAGTGAGCTTCCGCATTCCTGAAACGAACGGTATCGAAAACCACACAGTGCGCCTGAAGGTCTATGTGGTCGGCGAAAAGGGCGCGCAAAGCTGCGATGCGGGCCTTATCAAAATCGTCTAGCTCTAAAGCGCAAAAGTTACCGCCAAGACACCCAAAGCACCCGCAGCGATCCAGATTGCCGCGCGAACATGACGCGTGCGCCTAAGCTGCGCCTCGGCGATGGCGCGCGTGGTGTCCGGGTGAAGGCGCAATCCGCCCTCTTCCAGCATATTGGACAGAGCTTCGGCATTGCGCAGGATCTGAGGCAGGTTCTGCGCGAACTTGCCAAGCGCGCTGAAACCTTCCGCTGCCTCGCGCAGGCGGGCTTCCGGGCCCATCTGTTCCATCATCCAGCTTTCCATGACCGGACGCGAGGCTTCCCAGATATCGAATTCAGGATCGAGGCTGCGCGCCACACCCTCAACGACCATCATGGTCTTTTGCAGCAGGATCAATTGCGGCTGAAGCTGCATATCGAACCGGCGCGTCGTATCGAACAATTGTTGCAACAGCCGCGCCATCGAGACGTCGCGGGCCAGACGCCCGAAGACCGGCTCGCCGACCGCGCGCAGGGCTTGCGCGAAGGTGTCGATGGGATGATGCGCGGGCACAAATCCATATTCGAAATGCACTTCGGCGATGCGGCGGTAATCTCGCGCAAGAAAGCCCGCAAGCGTTTCGGCCATGAAACGGCGCATCGGCGGATCGAGGCGGCCCATAATGCCGAAATCCACCGCCACCAAGCGCCCGCTTTCATCGACGAGCAGATTTCCCTGATGCATATCGGCGTGGAAAAATCCGTCGCGTAACGCCTGCGTGAGGAAAGTCCGGATCACGGTGAGCGCAAGCTTCCTGGGATCGTGCCCAGCGGATTCGAGCGCTGCGACGTCGCGGATCGGCGTGCCTTCGATCCATTCCGTCGTCAGCACTTTTTCGTATGTGCGATTCCAATCGACCACGGGCACGCGGAAATCGGGATCGTTTCGCGTGCGTTCTGCCAGCTCGGACGCTGCTGCGGCTTCCATTCGCAGATCGAGTTCGAGTGCGGTCGATTTGGCAATCGTCTCCACGACAGATATGAAGCGCAGCCGGCGCGCCTCCTTGGAGAAACGTTCGGCGATGCGCGCAGCAAAAGCGAAGGCGGAGACATCCGCCATGAATTCTTCGGCAATCCCCGGCCGCAGAATTTTTACCGCAACCCGGCGCGGCGGATCGTCCGTCGTCTCGGCCATATGGACCTGCGCGATGGAAGCAGCTGCTATGGGTTCGGAGAAAGTCGAGAAAGCGCTTTCGATCGGAGCATTCAACGCCTCCGCAACGGCCGCTCTTGCAACGGACATCGGAAATGGCGGCAGACGATCTTGCAGCGAAGAGAGGGCATCGGCCACTTCCGCGCCCACAATGTCGGGCCGGGTGGCGAGCACTTGTCCGAGTTTGATGTAGGCAGGGCCAAGGCTTTCGAGCGCGAGAGCCAGGCGAACGCCGGGCGCGCCTTCTTTGCGGGCTTTGCGTCCGCCGCCGAAAATCCAGCGGGCGAATTTCATCGACGGCGGCATGCGGTCAACGAATTCGTTCGGCAATAGCGCGTCATGGCGCGCGAGCGTGCGGGCGCCGCGCCACAATCTCCCGATATCCGCCAACGCGCGCAGCATCAGATCCGCCAGCCTGAATGCATGGCCGCGATGCCGCCCGTCAGATTGCGCACCTTTACCTGCGAGAAGCCCGCCTGTTCGATCATCTTCGCGAATTTCGCCTGCGGCGGGAATTTGCGGATGCTTTCGGCGAGATAGCGATAGGCTTCCGCATCGCCCGCCACCATTTGGCCCAGACGCGGGAGCACCGCGAAGGAATATCGATCGTAGAGTGTGTCGAGCATGGGAGCTTCGACCTTGCTGAATTCCAGACACAGAAACCGGCCGCCCGGCTTGAGCACGCGATAGGCTTCCGAAAGCACCTTGTCTATGTGCGTCACGTTTCGAATGCCGAAGGCAATCGTGTAAGCGTCGAACGTCCTGTCCGGCAGAGGCAGGCACTCGGCGTTGCCGCATACCCAACGGATCGTGCCGGCAGACAACACATCGCTGCGCTTAAGGCCCTCGTTCAACATGGCCGGATTGATGTCGCAGATGGCGATCTCCGCTTCACCGCCTCTTGTCTTCGCGCGCTTGGCGATGCGTACCGCGATGTCACCGGTACCGCCCGCCACGTCCAGCACGCGCATTCCCGGCTGCGGATTCAGCCAATCCACGAAGGCATCCTTCCACAACCGGTGAACGCCGCCGCTCATCAGATCGTTCATCAGGTCGTAACGGTTGGCGACCGAGGTGAAAACCTGGCCGACGAGAGTTTCCTTCTCCGCCTCCGGGACTTCGCGGAAGCCGAAAGACGCAGTTTTGTTTGAAACGGTCATGGGCCGAGCTTACACCACTCGCCCGGCGGGCTGCGATGCGGCAGCATCGCGGGGAGGAGAGCCGGATGCCCGAACTGCCAGAGGTCGAGACCGTCCGCATGGGTTTGGAGCCTGTGCTGGAGGGCCACAAATTCACGAAAGTGGTGACCCGCCGGGGCGATTTGCGGCGGCCTTTTCCACACGATTTCGCCAAGCGGCTGACCGGGCGAAAAGTCAAGCGACTTTGGCGGCGGGCGAAGTATCTGCTGGCCGATCTCGACGACGGTGAAACGCTGGTCATACACCTGGGCATGAGCGGCCGAATGGCGGTCTATGCCGGCGGCAAGGGACACCGGCTCGGCATCTACGCGCATGAGGCGTCTCATCCGGAGGCCGGTCATGGCAAGCACGATCATGTGATCTTCGAAACGGATGCTCCTGCGAAGGTCGTATTTTCCGATCACCGCCGGTTCGGACTGATGACCTTGCTCGATACCGGCAAGCTGAACGACGATCCGCTGTTCGACGGGTTGGGGCCGGAACCGCTGTCGGCGGACTTCAATGCGGACTATTTGAGACGGGCGCTAAAGGGCAAGCGCACGCCAATCAAATCGGCGCTGCTTGACCAGCGCGTGGTGGCGGGCCTGGGAAACATCTATGTCTGCGAGGCGTTGTATCTCGCGCGTATCTCGCCCAAGCGGCTTGCCTCAAAGGTTCCCGGCGAGAAGATCGGTCCGCTGGTGGACGATATCAAAGCCACCTTGAAGGAAGCCATCAAAGCCGGCGGATCGAGCCTGCGCGACCATGCCCGGCCCGACGGCAGCCTCGGCGAATTCCAGCATCGCTTCCGAGTCTATGACCGCGAAGGCAAACCTTGCTCCGGACATGGCTGCAAGGGAAAGATCAAGCGCATCGTGCAGGCCGGGCGTTCGACCTTCTATTGCCCGGCCTGCCAAAAATAACCGGGTCCGCTAGGCAGCCTTGCGCGGGTCCGGAAGCGCTTCGCCGGTTTCCAGAAGGCTCTTGAGACTGGAAAGGACCATCGGCCAGCCACTGGAGACCTTTGCGATGAGATCGGAATTCTCCACATCGCTTTCATGGCTCACGGTGAGCTTAACGAGAGGACCCGCGGTTTCGATGAGATAGGTCATGCGCGAAAAGCCTTCCGCGCGCGCCTGTGCATGATGCCGGTGTTGCCAGGAAATCACCAGCTTGTGCGGCCGCTGGGACTCGAGGATCGTCCCACTGTCCCACACTTCGCCTTTCGAATCCTTCATTTCCCAGGAGGAACCGGCGCGCCAGTCCGATTCCTGGTGCATGTTAAACCAGTAGGATTTCATGAGATCCTTGTTGGTGAGCGCATCCCACAATTTTTCGGCTGTGGTGCGAATGTAGGTGACATAGAGAAATTTCGAATTGCTCATTTCCGCAAACTCCTTGAGAAATTCCGTCTCGGTCGTATTCACCGCCGGAATAGTTTGTCCGAGTCCAATCCCCTGCCCGTTTCGAGCAGCGATTTGAGACTCGAAAGCACGATCGGCCATCCGCGGGAGATTCCGCGCAGCATTTCGGATTCAGGCTCCAGTTCGTCGTGGACGACGGTAAGCCTCACCTCGTCGTCGATCTTTTCGATGTCGAAGGATGCGCGAGAGACCACCGATGGGTCTTGCGGTTTCGACCAGCTGAGGACGAGCCTGCCGGGGCGCGTACATTCGATGACCTTGCCGCACGCCGCCGAGAAATTGGGATCGCTGATCCTGCGAAGCGACCATGCAGAGCCGGGCTTCCAGTCCGAGACCATGCTGTGGCCCCAATATTGCCGTGTCATCTCCGGATTGGTGAGCGCATCCCACACTTTTTCCGGTGTGCTGCGGATGTAAGTCACATAGACCTGTTTGGCCTTGCTCATTTCTTGTCTCCTTCCAACGCCTGTTTGAGAGCCGAGAGCGCAGCAAGCCGGTTGCGCTCGTATTTGCCGATCCAGCGTTCGGCAATTTCGTTGATGGGAACCGGGTTGAGGTAGTGCAGCTTCTCGCGGCCGCGCCATTGCACGACAACCAGATTGGCCTCTTCCAGAATGCCCAGATGTTTGGCAACCGCCTGCCGCGACATGTGCATCTCTTCACAAAGCTCGCCGAGTGTCTGGCCGTTGCGCGCAAAGAGACGGTCGAGAAGCGTTCTCCGCCCCTCGTCTGCCAGCGCCTTGAACACAGCGTCCATACTCATGCCCCCTAATATGCAACCATTTGGTTGCATGTCAAGGCCCATGCGAAATCGCCCGCCATGAGCCGGATTTTCATCACGCCGAAGATCGCGATCGACGAGAGCGAATTGATCGAGACATTCATCCAGTCGAGCGGTCCTGGCGGTCAGAACGTCAACAAGGTTTCGTCGGCGGTGCAGCTGCGGTTCGACGTGGCGCATTCCTCGCTGCCGCCGGATGTGCGCGCTCGGCTTGTACGAATAGCGGGAAACCGTCTGAGCAAGGACGGTGTGCTCGTTCTCACAGGGCGCCAATTCCGAGTGCAGCAACGAAACCGCGAGGATGTACGTGAGCGCTTGATCGGAATGATCCGCGAGGCCACGATTGCGCCCAAAAAGCGCAAAGCCACCCGGCCCACAAAAGCCAGCCGCGAGCGCCGGCTCGAAGGCAAGAAGATCCGGGCGCAGCACAAACAGATGCGCGCCAAACGAATTGAAGACTGAAGATGGAGATCACATGACCTACCAGAACATTCTCACCGCCGTCGAAGGCCGCGTCGGTATCGTGACGCTCAACCGGCCGAAAGCACTCAACGCGCTCAATGGCGAATTGCTCGGAGAGCTTGTGCAAGCATTGGAGGAATGGGATCGCGACGACGCCATCGGCTGCATCGTGCTGACAGGATCGGATCGCGCATTTGCGGCGGGCGCAGACATCAAGGAAATGGCGCCGCAGTCCTACATGGATATGTTCAAATCCAATTTCTTCGCTGAGGCCAACGACCGTATCTCCAACATCCGCAAGCCCATCATAGCCGCGGTGGCCGGCTGGGCGCTGGGCGGCGGTTGTGAACTTGCAATGCTGTGCGATTTCATCATCGCCGCCGACACCGCAAAGTTCGGCCAGCCGGAAATCAATCTGGGCGTCATGCCGGGCATTGGCGGCTCGCAACGGCTCACCCGTTTTGTCGGCAAATCCAAATCCATGGAAATGTGTCTGACCGGACGCAATATGGATGCCGCGGAGGCCGAACGCGCGGGCCTCGTCTCACGCGTCGTTCCCGCCGCTGATCTGTTGGACGAAGCGAAGAAAGCGGCAATGGCGATAGCCGAAAAATCGCTGCCAATCGTCATGATGACCAAGGAAGCGGTGAATCGGGCATACGAAACCACCCTGTCGGAAGGTGTCCGGTTCGAGCGCCGGGTGTTCCACTCCATGTTCGCGACCGCGGACCAGAAGGAGGGCATGGCCGCGTTCCAGGAAAAACGGAAGCCAGCCTTCAAAAACCGCTAGAATTGACCCCGATGCGGTCGCGGGCTATACGCCCGGCCTCTTAAAGACCGTCAAGGACGACCCATGCCTAATATCGCCTCGGCCAAGAAGCGCGTGCGTACAACCAAGAAGCGCACCCTTATCAATCACGCGCGCAAGAGCCGCATCCGCAACTTCACCCGCAAGGTGGAGGAAGCCATTGCTTCCGGTGACAAAAAAGCCGCCCAGGCAGCCTTGAAGGCGGCGGAACCCGAAATCATGCGCGGCGTGTCCAAGGGAGTTATCCACAAGAACGCCGGTGCCCGAAAAGTCTCTAGACTGACGAAACGGGTGGCCAAGCTGGCTGGCTGACAACCTCCGCCAAGACTTGAATGATTCGCTTTTGTGACGGGCCCGGGCAAATGTTCGGGCCTGTTTTATTATCCGTAGGCTGAATGTTGCGGCATCGTCATATTATCGCAGCGCAAAATGGACATCCGTCACGTTAACCCTCTGATTCTCCGCGATTCATCGGGCCATTCGATTTTCCGTATACGGTACATAAGGTTATGGCTTGCGGCGAATTTTGCGGATTTGCAAAAGGGGCCTTGAATCTCAGTTCGTTCTCTTGCGATTCGCAAAGGCTTGGGGCTATGGTCTGGCTCAACACGGTGGCTGGACGGGCAAAATGCACAATAAAAACAAAGACAAGGAATGTCTTTTGGGGCGATGTCCCCCGAACCCGGCAATAAAACCCAAGTCTTAGTCGGCTTTTACTCCGAAGTTTATTGAAATGCAGTGGCGGGCAGTTTGTCCGCTTGGGTTCTTATTGCAGCCGGGTCAAAGCCTATGTCTCAATCGAATGCTTCTGCAGCTTATGCGGGCGACGTCTCTCCCGCCGATGCCTGGGCGTCCCTAAAGGGCGATCAGGCGGCTCAAATGGTCGATGTGCGGACCACGGCGGAATGGAACTTTGTCGGCCTGCCCGACCTCTCGGGTCTGAATCGCGAAGTGAGGCTGGTGGAATGGCAGAGCTATCCCACGATGGCCCCCAATCCGGATTTTGTGGCGCAGGTCGCAGCCGCGATCCCGGACAAAAACGCCGCAATTTATTTTCTTTGCCGGTCCGGCGCGCGATCGCGCTCTGCGGCGATTGCCATGACGCGCGCGGGCTACACACGCGCCTACAACATTGCCGGCGGGTTTGAAGGCGACCTCAACGCCGAGCGCCACCGCGGAGCACAAAATGGATGGAAGGCGTCCGGTCTTCCTTGGCGACAGACTTAGATGGATGGGTGACATGCAGAGTAAAAATCGTTTGCGATGACGGGGGCCGCTGCGGGGCAATGCGCGGCAAACAAGGTGAAGTCCAAAAACGCCAACAGAGCGGATGAGAACCAATATGACACAGAGCACAAAAGCAGTGCCGCCCGACAGCGGCGCATCATGGGCAGCGGTGCGCGAAAGATTACGCCGTGAATTGGGCGATGCGGTTTTCGACGCCTGGATCGGGCCGCTGACGCTGGTTTCCTCCGACGGCGACGAAATAACGGTTGGCGCGGCAAAGCCTTTCGTGCGTAATTGGGTCGCCAATCACTATGTCACGCGTATCGAACGTGCGTTCCGTGCCGAAGGCGCAGAGCAGGCGTCGGTCTCCGTTGTACTCGTTCCCGAGAAGCCGCAAGTCGCAGGGGGTGTGATGAGAACAGTTCCGGTTTCCGTTCCGCAGCCTTCGGCAAGCGTGAGCGTTCTTCATCCGCAGGGCGAGCCGCCGCGCGAAGATGAGGCACGCGGGCTTTGGACCCGGATGCTGCATCCGGCGCAGACCTTCGAAAGTTTCATCCCCGGCCCCGCCAACGAATTCGGCCACAGCGCTGCACGCGCCTTTGCCGAAGGGCAAAATGAAGATATTTCGCTGCTTTATATCCACGGCGGCTTTGGATTCGGGAAGACACATCTTCTGAACGCCGCCGCCCTCGAATTTCGCAAGCGCGGCAAGCGCACGCTGTTTCTGCGCGCGGAAGATTTCATGCGGCATTTTCTGGGCGCGCTCTATCGAAAGGACACGTTGGCGTTCAAAGAAGAACTTCGTACCGCCGATGTCCTGATCCTCGACGACTTGCAGCATATCTGCCGTTCAACCGCGACGAGTTCGGAATTCCTCTATACCGTCAATGCCATGGCCGACCTCCGCCGGCGCGTGGTGATTGCGGCCGACCGGCCGCCCGCGGCGCTCGAAGGTCTGGGCGCGGACATCCGTTCACGGCTCGCAGGCGGCCTCGTGATAGCGCTCGACAAACCTGATCGCGATACGCGCCTGCGCATTCTTGAATCCCGCGCTACCGACTTTACCCGCGTTCGTCCGAATGTGGTGTTGCCACGCGAAGTTCTCGAACGCATCGCCGACATGGGCGACACATCTCCACGCGAGATGATCGGCGTGATGACCAAGCTTGCGACCTATTGCGATCTCACAAAGAAGCCTGTGACGCTCGAGATGGCAGAAGAAGCCATCGGCTCGCGGGGCGGCGTGAGCGCAAAGACATCCATAGAAGACATACAGCGTAAGACGGCGGAGTTCTACAAGCTGGACATTCGCGATTTCCATTCGCCGCAAAGGGCACGCCGCGTGGCCCGCCCGCGGCAGGTGGCGATGTATCTGGCGCGGCAGCTCACCACGCGCTCGCTACCTGAAATCGGGCGGCGCTTCGGCGGGCGCGACCACACCACCGTTCTTCACGCATGCCGCCGGATCGAAGCCCTGTGTGCGGAGGACCCGGTGTTCCGGCAGGAGGTGGATTTCCTGAAACAGCTGCTGTCGCGGCGGGGGGATGCCTGAAATGGACCTGGCCTTTCGGGGGCGCTTTCGGGCGGTGTCGAAGGGTCTCTTGAGGGCGCTGTCAGCTATGCGTTTTTGCACGGCACTGCTATAGTCTGTTGCTTGAGTCTCGGCCCTCCAAAAACTCAAGCATTTCAGTGATTTAGCGGCCGCCTGAACGGCGTTCGCGGATGGGGGATTGAAGCAGCGGATACCGAAGCGCGAAACGATGAAAATCAACGTCGAACGTGGCGCCTTTCTGAAGGCGCTCAGCCATGTCCAGAGTGTCGTCGAACGCCGCAATACGATCCCCATTCTTTCGAACGTGATGATCGACGCGGCGAAGGGGCAGCTGAAGCTCACCGCCACCGATCTCGACATCGAGATCGTGGAATCATTGCCGGCCGACGTGCTGCGCAACGGCGCGGCAACCGCGCCTGCCCATATGCTGTACGACATCGTTCGCAAGATGCCGGAGGGTTCACAAGTACAGGCGGAACTGCTGGCGAGCGAGGGCGGAAGGCTGGCGGTTTCAGCGGGCACGGTGCGGTTCGAACTTGCGTGTCTGCCGAAAGAAGACTTTCCCCAGATGTCTTCCGGCGCCCTGCCCCATCGCTTCCGCATCGCGGCGGACGACTTGAAACGCCTTATCGACAAGACGCGCTTTGCAATCTCGACCGAGGAAACGCGCTATTACCTGAATGGTATCTACATTCACGCCACCAAGGACAAGCCGCGCATGCTGCGTGCCGTGGCGACGGATGGACATCGTCTGGCGCGCTATGAACTCGACCTGCCGGATGGCGCGGGCGACATGCCGGGCGTGATCGTGCCCCGCAAGACCGTGGGCGAAGTGCGCAGGTTGCTGGACGATGCCGAAGGCGCGATTGAAGTGTCGCTGTCAGATACCAAGATCCAGTTCAGCTTCAACGGGCTGGAGCTCACCTCCAAGCTGATTGACGGCACGTTCCCGGATTATCAGCGGGTGATCCCGGTTTCCAACGACAAATCGCTGTCGCTGGACTCCAAGGATTTTGCGCACGCAGTCGACCGGGTATCGACCATCTCCGCTGACAAGACGCGCGCGGTGAAACTGAATATCGGTCAGGACAAGGTGACCCTTTCGGTGGTCAATCCGGAATCGGGTACGGCGACCGAGGAAGTGGGCGCAACCTACAGCGCGAGCCAGCTCGAAATCGGTTTCAATGCGCGCTACCTGCTCGACATCACCAGCCAGATTGAAGGCAAGGAAGCTCATTTCCTTCTGTCGGATGCGGGCTCGCCGACGGTTATCGAGGACAAGGAAGACAAGCGCACTCTCTACGTCCTCATGCCGATGCGCGTGTGACGGCGTTGACGCTGCGCTCCAACCAAACTGTTTCGCTGCCCGAGCATGGCGGCGCGAAGGTTGCACGCCTCGCAGTGACGCGGTTGAGTTTGACCAACTTCCGATCTTATGCGGCGGGCGAAATCGCAACGAGCGGGCGCCCGATTGTGCTGGTTGGCCCCAATGGCGCAGGCAAGACGAATGTGCTGGATGCGCTTTCCCTCTTGTCGCCTGGACGCGGCTTACGGGGCGCAAAGCTTGGCGACCACATCCGCAAGGGACCTTCGGTTCAGAGCGAGGCTTTGTGGGCCGTCGCCGCCACGGTTTCGCGCGATGGCGAGGCATTTGAAATTGGAACTGGCCTTACGATCGGCCCCAATGGCGGCGAGCGACGCCAATTGCGCCTCAACGGTGCGCCCGCTTCTAGTACGGCCGATTTGAGCGAGATTGTGCAAATCAATTGGCTCACGCCCGCAATGGACCGGCTGTTCATCGAAAGCGCAAGCGGCCGCAGGCGATTTCTGGATCGACTGGTCTTCGGCTTCGATGCTGTCCATGCGCGCCGCGCTGTGCGCTACGAAACCGCGATGCGAGAACGCGCGCGCCTCCTGAAATTCGGCCCACGCGATCCTGCCTGGCTCGACGGGCTGGAAGCCGAAATGGCCGAAATGGGCGCGGAAATGATCGCGGCGCGCGCCGAAGCGACGGCACGCCTCAATCGGTCCCTGGAAGCACGTGGCCAGGCCGGCGCATTTCCTTGCGCACTGCTCGCCGTCGAAGGTGAGGCGGATGCTCTGGCCTTGGACTGCGGGGAACCCGTTTCCGCCCTTCGAGAACGATTTGCCCGAATGCGGATGCGCGATGCGGAAACCGGACGCACCACATTTGGTCCGCACCTCTCCGACCTTGCCGTGCGCCACACTCAAAAGCGCGCCGACGCGCGCGAATGTTCCACGGGCGAACAGAAGGCACTTTTGATCTCTATCATTCTTGCGCAGGCGTGGGAGAGTTCCCATATAAATGGAGCCCCCGTTCTGCTTCTCGATGAGATCGCTGCGCATCTGGATGCCACGCGCCGGGCCGCGCTCGCCGAAGAAATTCTCGCGCTTGGCGCGCAAGCCTGGATGACCGGCACAGATCTATCGCTTTTCGAGGCGTTCGGCGCACACGCGCAGGCTTTCGAGGTGGGCGGCGGGCAATTTCATTGTGTGAACGAGTAAAACCATGTCCTCATCAGCTCTTCCCAATCCCGAAGACTACAGCGCAGACAGCATCAAGGTGCTCAAAGGCCTGGACGCCGTACGCAAGCGGCCAGGCATGTATATCGGCGACACCGATGACGGTTCGGGCCTGCATCACATGGTCTATGAAGTCGTGGACAATGCGGTCGACGAAACTTTGGCGGGACATGCCGATCGAATCGATGTGGCGCTAAATCCGGACGGATCCTGCACCGTGCGCGACAATGGCCGGGGGATTCCCACAGAAATTCACGCAACCGAAGGCGTTTCCGCGGCGGAAGTGATCATGACTCAGCTTCATGCCGGCGGAAAATTCGAGCAGAACGCTTATAAGGTTTCCGGCGGCTTGCATGGCGTTGGGGTGTCGGTCGTCAACGCGTTGTCGGAATGGCTGGACTTGCGCATCTGGCGCGGCGGCAAAGAGCACTACATGCGCTTCCACAATGGCGATCCGACGGCACCGTTGGCGATTGTCGGCGACGCACCGACAATAGATGGCAAGCCGAAACGCGGCACAGAAGTCACCTTTCTTCCCAGTCCCAAAACCTTCACCAAGACGGAATTCGACTACGCGACCCTCGAGCATCGGCTGCGCGAGCTGGCGTTCCTCAATTCCGGAGTGACGATTGTTCTGGTCGACAAGCGCGGCGTGGAGAAGAAGGAAACCACCCTCCACTACGAGGGCGGACTGGAAGCGTTTGTGCGCTATCTCGATCGCGCCAAAAACGCGCTCATCCCCTCGCCGATTATGATCGCGGCGGAGCGTGAAGGGGTGACGGTGGAAGTGGCGCTGACGTGGAACGATTCCTATCACGAGAGCATGTTGTGCTTTACGAACAACATCCCGCAGCGCGATGGAGGAACACATCTGGCGGGATTCCGCGCCGCGCTGACGCGCGTGGTGACGAAATATGCCGACGAGTCCGGCATTCAAAAGAAAGAGAAGATCGCGATTACCGGAGATGACTGCCGCGAGGGGTTGACCTGTGTGTTGTCGGTGAAAGTGCCCGATCCGAAGTTCTCTTCGCAGACAAAAGACAAGCTCGTATCCTCCGAGGTGCGCCCGGTTGTCGAAGGAGTCGTGCTTGAAAATCTCGGCCGCTGGTTCGAAGAGCATCCTTCCGAGGCGAAGACCGTGGTCGGAAAAGTGGTCGAAGCTGCGGCCGCGCGCGAAGCCGCCAGAAAGGCCCGTGAACTGACGCGGCGCAAGGGTGTGCTCGACGGATCGTCGCTGCCCGGGAAGCTCGCGGATTGCCAGGAGCGCGATCCGTCCAAATGCGAACTCTTCATCGTCGAGGGCGACAGTGCCGGTGGCAGCGCCAAACAGGCGCGCAATCGCAGCAATCAGGCGGTGCTGCCTCTGCGCGGAAAGATACTGAACATCGAACGGGTGCGCTTCGAGAAGATGCTTTCGAGCGAATCGATTGCGATGCTGATCACGGCGCTGGGCACCGGCATCGGGCGGGACGAGTTCAATGCCGACAAGCTGCGCTACCACAAGATCATCATAATGACGGACGCGGACGTGGACGGGGCGCATATCCGCACGCTGCTGCTCACCTTCTTCTACCGGCAGATGCCGGAGCTGATCGAGCGTGGTCACCTATTTATCGCCCAACCCCCGCTTTACAAGGCCACACGCGGCAAGTCGGAGCGCTACCTGAAGGACCAGCGTGAGCTGGATGACTATCTGATCTCGGAAGGCATTGCGGGTACGAGCTTCACTCTTCATTCGGGGGAGACTCTCACGGGCGCGGATTTCGAGGCCGTGGTCGAGGAGGCGCGTGCTACTGTCACGGCACTTGACGGCTTCCCGACGAATTACCCGCGCTTCCTTCTGGAGCAGGCGGCGATTGCGGGCGTGCTCAATCCGGAGATCCTCAGCGATACGACCAAGGCCGCGGAAGCCGCTGCGTATATCGCGCGGCGCCTCGACCAGCTGTCGGACGAGACCGAACGCGGCTGGCATGGCGAGCCGACGCCCGATGGCGGGCTGAAGTTCTGGCGAGAGGTGCGCGGCGTGCGCGAGGCGGTTGCCATCGACGGCGCGCTGATCGCCAGTGCCGACGCGCGCAAGCTGGATCGCATGGCCGCGTCGCTGCAGAACACATACCTCAAGGTCGGGATTCTCAAGCGCAAGGACGAGACCGTTGAGGTTCGAGCGCCGTCGCAATTGCTGGGTGCAATCATCGATTGGGGCCGCAAAGGCCTGGCACTGCAACGCTACAAAGGCCTTGGCGAAATGGATGCTTCCCAACTTTACGAGACGACGCTGGACGAGAACGCACGCACGCTGCTGCAGGTAAAAGTCGAACATGCCGACGATGCGGACGATCTTTTTGCGAAGCTGATGGGCGACGTCGTGGAGCCGCGTCGCGAATTCATTCAGGACAACGCGCTGTCGGCGGCGCTCGATATCTAAACCGTCGCGCGCACAAGCCAGCACGCCGCCGGGAGCGAGACGCCTTCGGGCGTCGTGTATTTGCTGAAAGCCTCGGCGATGGCCGCGCGAATTTTCGCGCGCGTAGCTTCATCCAGCTCGGCGGTAGCGCGGGAAACCGGGCCGATATTCATGGCCTCGGCGGATGCTTCTTCGACGGTCGCGCCCATGCTCATCGTGGTGTCGAGTTTTTCGACGGCGATCGTGTTGAACCCTGCGCTTGAAAGAATGCGGCGAACCCTGTCGCCGTCCGCGAAGGCGAAAGGGCCGGGTGCGAGGGGATCCGGCGGGTCCATCGGCGGCAGGAATGGTTTTGCTGCGACGAGCGGCGTATAGGCCCAGAAATTCTCCGGCAACGATCGCCAGCAAACGAAGACGAGACGGCCGTTCTTCGTCAGCGCAGTGCGGATATTGACGAAAGCCGCGACAGGATCGGCAAAAAACATCACGCCAAAACGCGAGAAGACGAGATCGAAGACGGGTTGAAAATCGTGCGTGGCAGCATCGTCTTCCACGAAGGCGATATCGGCATTCGCCGCCGCGGCGCGCGCCCGGGCGGCATTGAGCATGACTTTGGACACGTCCACCCCGGCAGTGGCTCCGTTAGGGCCAACGAGCTCACGCAATCGGAATGTGGTGGTGCCGCAACCGCACCCGACATCGAGCACGCGCTCATCCGTTTGCGGCGCCGCAAATGCAATAGCCGCATCGGAGATTTTGGAGAGACTACGGTCGATCGTATCCTGAGACCTTGCAAAACGTTCTCCGCCCGCACCGTTCCAGTATTCGATCTGCATTCCGTTTTCGGTCATAATTTTGCCTTGCGTTTTCTCATGGCGAGCGTGCGCAGGCGCAGCGCGTTGAGCTTGATGAAACCTTGTGCGTCCTTCTGATCGTAAGCACCGCGATCGTCCTCGAAGGTCACGAGGTCCTGCGAATAGAGCGAATAGGGCGAGGAGCGGCCGGTGACGATCACGTTGCCCTTATAAAGCTTGAGGCGGACGGTGCCGGCGACGAATTCCTGGCTCTTGTCGATTGCGGCTTGCAACATTTCGCGTTCGGGCGAGAACCAGAAGCCGTAATAGATCAACTCCGCATAGCGCGGCATCAGATCGTCTTTCAGATGGGCAGCACCACGATCCAGCGTGACGGATTCCATCGCGCGATGGGCAACGAGCAGGATGGTGCCGCCCGGCGTTTCATAAACGCCGCGCGATTTCATGCCGACAAAACGGTTTTCCACGAGATCGAGACGGCCGATGCCGTTGACCTTGCCGAGTTCGTTGAGCCTGGCGAGCAAGGTTGCAGGGGACAGCTTCACGCCGTCGATGGAAACGGCATCGCCCTTTTCGAAACCGATTTCGACATAAGTTGGCTTATCGGGCGCTTCTTCCGGGGAAATCGTGCGCTGATAGACGATGCTATCGGGTTCGGCGGCGGGATCTTCCAGCACCTTGCCTTCCGACGAGGAGTGCAAAAGGTTCGCATCGACCGAGAACGGGGCTTCGCCGCGTTTGTCCTTGGCAATCGGAATCTGGTGGCGTTCGGCGAATTCGATCAGCTTGGTGCGGCTGGTCAGGTCCCATTCGCGCCAGGGGGCGATCACCTTGATGTCGGGCTTGAGCGCGTAATAGGTAAGCTCAAAGCGCACCTGATCGTTGCCCTTGCCGGTCGCGCCGTGACACACGGCATCGGCGCCGACCTTTTCGGCGATCTCGATCTGCTTCCTGGCGATCAACGGACGCGCGATGGATGTGCCGAGCAGATAGACGCCTTCATAGACCGCATTGGCGCGGAACATGGGGAAGACGTAGTCACGGACGAATTCTTCCCGCAGGTCTTCGATGAAAATGTTCTGGGGCTTGATGCCCAGAAGCTCTGCCTTCTTGCGGGCGGGGCCCAGTTCTTCGCCCTGTCCGAGATCGGCGGTGAAGGTGACGACTTCGGCGCCGTAATGGGTCTGCAGCCATTTGAGAATGACCGACGTATCGAGCCCTCCCGAATAGGCCAGAACCACCTTTTTCACGCCTGTCGCCGCCACTGATCTCTCCACGTCGCTATTCTGAAACACTCAATAAAGACAAAGGGATAGTCGTTTTTCGATTTTTGCGACCCCCCTCCCCCTTCACCGGTGCATACCAGATAAGCCGGATAAGCGTGAATCCGCGTCTGGCAGGAGATAAGCGGGCCGTTCTAGCGTTCCAAGATGACTCAGAAAACTATCGACTTCTGGTACGAATTTGCCAGCACCTACTCCTACCCTGCAGCCATGCGCGTGGAGAAGGTGGCAAAAGCCGCCGATGCCGCCATCCGTTACCGCCCCTTTCTGCTGGGCCCCATATTCGGCGCGCAGGGATGGAAGGATTCGCCGTTCAATATCTATCCGGTCAAAGGCCGGTACATGTGGCGAGACCTCGAACGCATCTGCGACGCGGAAGGCATCCCGTTGAAATTGCCGCCGGTGCGCTTTCCGCAAAACGGGTTGAAAGCGGCGCGGATCGCGCTTGCCGGCGAAGCGCAAGGTTGGACCGGGGCGTTTACGCGCGCGGTCTATACGGCGAACTTCGCGGAGCAGCGCGACATTTCGGACGATGCGACGCTGGCGCTCATTCTTTCCAAAATCGGTGTCAATCCGGAAGCGGCGGTCGAAGCCGCGAACACGCAGGAGATCAAGGACCGGTTGAAGGCGCAGACGGAGGAAGCGATTTCCCTGGGAATATTCGGCGCGCCGTCTTTCACAGTGGGGAGCGAGCTTTTCTGGGGCAACGACCGGCTGGAGCAGGCCGTGGCCTGGGCCGCTCAAGCTTGAATTATCTGTCACAGTTCCTATTACTAATAAGGCAATGACAAGCCTACGTTTCGCCACGGCGGTGCACATCATGGTCCTTCTGGCCCATGGCAGGTCGGATTCCGCCGAGCGTGCAGCGCCTTCGCGAGAACTTGCCTCCAGCATCGGCGCCAATGCCGTGGTGGTGCGACGGATCATGGCCGACCTTTCCGAGGCGGGGCTGATCCACACCCGTTCCGGAGCGCAGGGTGGCGCCTGGCTTGCGCGGCCGGCCAGCAAAATCCGCATGAGCGAGATCTATGCGGCAGTTGAGGACGCCCCAAGCCACGGCTCCCGGCCGCAGGGCAACAAGAACTGCCCGGTGGGCCGTGTAGCACCAGGCATCATCTGCGGACTGGTGCGTTCCATCGACGAAGCGGCACGGAATTCGCTCTCGAAAACCACGCTGGCTCAACTGGTTAGCACGGTCGAAGCGGCCGCCGCCTGAAAATTCCAGCCTCCCCTTGCAATCGTGCCTGCACCTCTATATGTAACGGTAACAGTTACCATTACTAATAGGAGAAGACTTATCCCATGAGCAAAGTCGCCGTCGTCTTCCATTCCGGCTATGGGCATACCGCCGAACAGGCCAAGGCAGTGGCCGCAGGTGCAGCGCGCGTTCCCGGCACAGAAGTCGAGCTGATCCGTATCGAAAGCGCCGCGCAAGATTTCACGCCGATACACGACAAGCTCGCAAAGGCCGACGCCATCATCTTCGGGGCGCCGACATACATGGGCTCGGTCTCAGGCCCGTTCAAATCGTTCATGGATTCCACCTCCAAAGTCTGGGGCAAGTGGAACGACAAGATCGCAGCCGGATTCACCAATTCCGCAAGCCAAAACGGGGACAAGCTGAACAGCCTGATCCAGCTTTCGATCTTCGCCGCCCAGCACGGCATGTTCTGGATTAGCCTGGGCCTGATGCCCGGCAACAATCACACCAAGGGATCGGTCGAAGACATCAACCGGCTGGGAAGCTTTCTCGGCGCCATGGCGCAATCGCCCGCAGACGCAGGGCCTGACGTGGGGCCAACGAATTCCGACAAAAGGACGGCAGAACATTTGGGCCAGCGCGTGGCCGAAGCGACCCTCCGCTGGAAAGCGTTGCCGATAGCCGCTTAAGCAAGCCGAACATGGTGGGCGAAACCGCTCACCATGTTCCTCCATCGACGCGGATCACCTGTCCCGTTGTGTAAGACGAGGCGTCGCTCGCCAGATAAAGTGCGGTGCCGACGATTTCTTCCGGCCTGCCGAAACGCTTCAACCCCAGCGATTGCTCGTATTGCTTGTTCTCTCGCCACACAGTGGACACATCCGTGAGGAACGGGCCGGGTGCAATGCAATTCACGCGAACTTTCGGTGCGAAGGCCTTGGCAAGCGCCACCGTCATCACATTGATTGCGGCTTTCGCGCCGCCATAGGGAACAGTGTGCGGCATCGGCACAAAAGCCGCCGTGCTCGACAGATTGATAATCACCCCACCCTTCCCCGCGACCATTCGTTCGCCGACCAGAGACGACAGCCGAAATGGCCCCTTGAAATTGACATCGACGATCTTGTCGAAAAGTGCCTCGCTCGTTTCGCTGAGCGAAGGCGCGAGCGGCGACATGCCGGCATTATTCACCAGAATGTCCACGCGGCCGAAATGCTTGTAGGCGGCATCCGCCAGCTTGTCATTGTCTTCCCAGACGCCGACATGTGCGGCAATGGGCAACGCCTTGCGGCCGATCTTCTCGACCTCGCGGGCTACTTCCTCGCAGGCTTCGAGTTTGCGGCTGGCGATCACCACATCCGCTCCGGCCTTTGCGAAGGCCAACACCATCTCACGGCCCAGCCCACGGCTTCCGCCCGTGACCATCGCAATCTTGTCCTTCAGATCGAAATTCATGGTTCGTTTCCCAATTGTTTGTAACCCATCTTGTCATGGCGCTCGAATGTGGGCCACCACCCATGCTGAGGCGCGCAGCACGCGGGGTTAAGTTTTCTCCTCCGCCTACTCCGCGCCTCCGCTTGCAAATTTCCAGCGTGCAGAACCCACCCCGATGGCCAGCATTCGCGGGCCATGACATTGTAGGGTGTCCGAGGAAAAGCGCATGTTGCATCTGCAAATTCACAAGACGCCGACTGCCGAGATCGCCGAATTCAGGGCCGATCACGTTTTGCTCGCTTCGGCAGCGGACGCCCGCGACCTGCTGATGAAAGCCCGAGGCGAACAGGCGGACGTGATCGCGTTACACGTCGCCAATATCGCGCCCGCATTCTTCGATCTGCGCAACGGCTTTGCAGGCGACGTGCTGCAAAAATTCCGGAACTATCGCTGCAGGTTTGCCATTATCGGGGACATATCGCCTTACACATCGAAGAGCGAGGCCTTGCGCGCGCTGGTGCGGGAAAGCAATCGCGGCAAAGA
>DASZRY010000118.1:0-23785 GCA_035548975.1 Rhizomicrobium sp. | reverse complement strand
CAATAAACGACAAGACACGCTCTAGTATTATTCGCGAAGCGGCCACAGGCCGTTGGGGGATGAAATCGTGGATACCATAAAGTGCAACGGCGTCATCGAAATGATGCTGTCCCAAGGGAATCAAGCTTTGGGAAAGCTGTTTAAGTCTGAAGTGATTTTTCTCAAAGCGCCCATGAATCCGCCACTGGATGATGCAGTTAAAAATGAAATTGAGGAACTCAAAGCGGACAAGAAAAAGTCCAAAGACAAGCTTACTGTCATCGTGGAGACAAACGGCGGGTATATCGAAACTGTAGAACGTATCGTAAGTGTTTTTCGCAATCACTACAGCGCGGTCGAGTTCGTAGTACCAAATTACGCATATTCAGCGGGCACGATCCTCGTACTTTCTGGTGATGAGCTATATATGGATTACTATTCCATATTGGGACCAATTGATCCGCAAGTCGGCTCTGATGATGGAAATGGTAGCCTTCCTGGCATGGGCTATTTGGCCAAGTTCGAAGAGCTTGTGGCACAGATAAACGATGCGAGCAAAGGCCCCGAAGAAACAAGGGCCCAGGTTGCGTATCTGATAAAGCGATTCGATCCTGCTAAGCTTTTTACTATCGAACAAGCGATTGAGCATTCGAAGGCTCTGCTTCGCGAATGGTTGCCGAAGTACAAGTTCAAGTCCTGGACGGTGAAGGAAACTTCTGGGGCTGCTGTTACTGACGCCGATCGTGAGCAGCGCGCAAATCAGATCGCCGATGCCTTGGGGGATGCCAAGAGGTGGCATTCGCACGGCAGAGGGGTCGGAATCAAAGAGTTAACGGGTCCTGATATAAAATTAAAAGTCCAAAACTTCGGCGAAAACGCAACACTAAATCAGAACATTTCCCAGTATTATGGGTTATTAAGTGACTATATGGCTAGGAACCGCCATACAAGTGCACTGCACACCAGACGAGGATTGAGGAGGCTAGCATGAATCGTTTTTCTGACTTGCTCGAAGCCCTCAAAGGGCGTCCGGGCGATGACGCATTCAAGAAATTGCTAGAGGCTGTTGACAAGTTGGAAGCCGAAAGTGCGGTTGAAAGGGAGCCGTTGCTCAAGCTGCCGTACTCTTCAAATCCAACACCGATCGATGAGCCGTGGGCATAATTGACTTTCAATACTTGTAAGGCATGGGCGTTGCCCCCTCTTCTTGGGGAGGGGATGAACTGAAGTTGCTGTGTAACGGAATTGCTTGGCATGTGACTATTTACAGTCACGTCACCGCCTGCCTTCATGCTGGTTTGCTACTACCCGGAGCCCCGCATGAACGTCCGCGACGCCATTCTCACGCGCAAATCCATCCGCGCCTTCAAGCCCGATCCCGTGCCGGAAGCGACCGTCCGCGACATACTCGCGGTGGCCTCGCGCGCGGCGACCGGCGGCAATCTTCAGCCGTGGCGGGTGCATGTGCTGATGGGCGAGGGGAAAGAAGAATTCCTGCGCCGCATCCGCGCCAGACGCGCGGAAAATCCGATGGGTGACCCGCCGGAATACAAGATCTATCCGCCGGATCTGACCGAGCCTTATCGCACGCGCCGCTTCCGCGTCGGCGAAATGATGTATGCGACCGTAAACATCCCTCGGGAAGACAAGGCTGCGCGCCTCAAATTCTTCTCCCACAATTGGGAGTTCTTTGGCGCGCCGGTGGGACTCATTTTCACAATGGACCGCCAGATGCAGGAAGGCCAATGGGCCGATCTTGGCATGTTCATGCAGAACGTCATGCTGATGGCGCGCGAACACGGCCTGCACAGCTGCGCGCAGGAAGCCTGGGCCGTGTGGCATTCGGTCATACGCGAATTTCTGCAGGTGCCGGACAACGAACTCGTCTTCTGCGGCATGGCGATCGGTTATGCCGATGAATCCGCGCCGGTCAATTCGCTGGTCAGCGAGCGGGCACCGGTCGGCGAGTTTGCGACTTTCCATTCTTGAAAATGAAAACCCGCGCGAGAATGAACGCCTCGCGCGGGTCTTCGCTTGAAGGTCTTGGTCCTAACGGGGAGGGGCTTGCCGAGGACCGCCACCTCAAGAAATTCAGGAATTGTGGGCATCGCCCTCGTTTCCTGGGACGCATATTGCGATATGGTTTCTGAACGTGTTCTGGCGGCCGCGTTCATCGACGGTTCATTTGCATGGCATTAGAAATCGGCATGCGTATGAGTGTGCCCGCGCTGCTTCTGGTCATGCTGGCCGCGGGCGCAACACCCGCGGAAGCCCAGCGCGATGGCATGCGCGAGCATATCCGCAACGGGCAGATCCAGCCGCTGGACAGTCTCCTGCCCGATATTCGCCGAAGCCATCCAGGCACGTTCTACGATGCAGAAGGCCCGATCGAAGGACCGGACGGCGATTATCGCTACCGGCTGAAATGGATGACACCCGAAGGCCGCATCATCTGGCTCGACACCGATGCGCGAACCGGCCAGGTGCTGGGGGTCGAAGGCGTGCGACGCCGCGCGCTCGAACCGCCTTCGGCGCGCCAGTATTTCGAGGACAGGTATGGCGCGCAGCACAGCATGGAGGGCGGCCCGCCCGATGCGCGCAACCAGGAAACATCGCCGCCGCCGGGTCGTTTCGACCGTGACCGCGGCTGGCGCGGCCGCGACTGGGACAATCGCGGGGGCTGGCAAAACGGCGGTCATCGCAGAGGTCACTGAATGCGGATTTTGCTTGTAGAAGACGACAAGGATCTGCAACGCCTTCTGAAGAAGGCGCTGAACGATGCGGGTTATGTCGTAGACACGGCGTCCGATGGCGAGGAAGGCCATTTCCTCGGCGACACAGAACCCTATGACGCCGTGATCCTCGATCTCGGCTTGCCGAAAATGGATGGCGTGCGCGTGCTGGAAAAATGGCGTGCCGACGGCCGTACCATGCCGGTGCTAATTCTTACCGCCCGCGACCGGTGGAGCGACAAGGTGGCGGGCTTCGACGCCGGCGCCGACGATTATCTCGCCAAGCCTTTCTATACCGAGGAACTGCTTGCCCGGGTCCGCGCGCTTTTGCGCCGCGCCGCAGGTCTTGCCACGAGCGAAATCGAAATCGGGCCCTTGCGCATCGACACCCGCGCCAGCCGCGTCACGTTGAACGGCAATCCGGTGAAGCTTACTTCGCTCGAATACCGGCTCCTGGCCTATCTCGCCCATCACCGGGGCAAGGTGGTATCGCGCACCGAATTGGTGGAACATCTCTACGATCAGGATTTCGATCGCGATTCGAATACCATAGAGGTGTTCGTCGGGCGGTTGCGGAAGAAACTCGACCCCGACCTGATTCAAACGGTGCGCGGCCTTGGCTACAGCCTCGAAGATCCGGACAAAGCTGGGCGTGAAGATCGCGCAAAAGCTTAACTCGCTATCTGCGCGCCTGATTATCGCCGCCGCGGTGTGGACGGTACTCGGTCTGGCAGCGGGCGGATTGATTCTGTCGAGCGTTTTCCGCGCCACTGTCGAGCGCAATTTCGATTCGCAGCTTCAATTCGACATGGACGGGATGATCGCCGCCGCCGAACCGGATCGCTTCGGTGTCGTCTCGCTTCTGGGCCGCTTCACGGATCCGCGTTTCGAACGCATCTATTCCGGCTGGTACTGGCAGATCGTCCCGGCCGGCGACAAATCCTTTCAGCAGAGTTCGCGCTCGCTGTGGGACAAAACGATCAGGATTGAAGGTGCCGCGCGGTCCGGAAGACTTGTCTGGGGGCATGCGGAAGGTCCGGACAAGCAGCACCTTCGCGTGCTTGAACAAAAAGTGGAGTTTCCCATCACGGCGACCGCCGACCCTTCGGATATGCGTTCGTTCATTTTTCTTGTGGCAGGCGATACGGCCCAAAGCGAGAAGAACATTGCGAAATTCAACGGCACGCTGATCTGGTCGTTCGCAATATTGGGGTTGGGCCTCATTGCTGCGGTCTTTATTCAGGTTCGGGTCGGTCTATTGCCGCTGCGCAAGGTAAGCGAATCCCTTGCCCGCATTCGCAATGGGTCCGCGCGAAGGCTGGAAGGAGATTTTCCCGCCGAGATTGCCCCGCTTGCCGGCGAATTGAACAGCCTCATCGAACACAGTGCCGAAGTCGTCGGGCGCGCCCGCACGCATGTTTCCAATCTCGCGCACTATCTGAAAACGCCGCTGACCATTCTTTCCAGCGAGGCGAGCGCCCAGCCCGGCCCGCTTGCCGATTCCGTCCAGCGGCAGGTTCGCGCCATGCGCCGGCAGGTCGATCATTATTTGACCCGCGCCCGCGCAGCGGGTGCCGTCGATGTGTTGGGCAATCGTACGCGCGTCGAACCCGCGCTTGCCGATCTCGTGCGCGTGCTCGGAAAAATTCACGCGGAGCGCAATATCGAGATCGAGCTTGTCTGCGATGCAAATCTCTTCTTCCGGGGCGAGCGCCAGGATTTGGAGGAGATGAGCGGAAACCTTATAGACAACGCCTGCAAATGGGCGAGGCGCCATGTAAAAGTCACGGTCGCCAGAGACAACTCAAGGTTGTATCTGACAGTCGATGACGATGGGCCGGGACTGCCGCCCGCCGACCGCGCGCGGGTAATCGAGAGGGGCGAACGCCTCGATGAATCGGTGCCGGGCACCGGCCTTGGCCTGGCGATCGTGCGCGACATCTCCAAACTTTATGGCGGTACGCTGGAGTTGGCCGAAAGTCCTCTCGGCGGCCTGCAAACGAAATTGACGCTTCCCGCCATCGCCTGAAAAAGGCTGCTGCTGCCCACATTAAACAGCCCGTTAACCGTATCCGGGTAGGTTCAAATCAGGGGCCGGATCAAGACATGCTTCCAGCACAAGAAAAACTATTGCGCTCTTTTCTGAGCCGTCTGCCGCCGACGGTGGCACAGCAGCTGGCGCGCGCCGTCGAGGCCGACAAGCTCTACGACGGCAGAGGTCTGCCGCATGATGTGATTCTGGAAAGCCTTCGTCCGGCGCTGCGTCAGAGTCCGTCTGAAGGGCGAATTCTTACGCCGCTGCGGCTGTTCTGCCAGCCGTTCGAAGATTTGCTCATCAACGCCGGCGGCAAAGCCAAGCTCAAGGGCCGCATCGCGCGCGAGAGCATCCTTCCCATCTGGAGCTGGATTACCAATTCGCTGGTTCCGGACAAGGCGCAGGACTATTCGAACGAAGTCCGCCAAGCGATCGAGAAACACGACACATCCACGGCTTATGCGCTCGCTTCCGATTTCTGGCTCGCCGTTTCGGGGGCAATTCGAAATGCGCTTGCAGATGAAGGAGTGCGTGCGGCCGCCCGCAATGCCCTGGGCGATCTGGCGCTGGCCGATGCCGAGGAAATGGCGTTGATGCTGGGTGTCGGCAATCAGGTTCTGGAAATCCAGCGCAAGCTGCCTCGCGGCACAGCCACCCTCACTGAAGCATTGATCTGGTCCTTGCGGGAAACCTACGACGCGCTGCTTCAGTCCAATCCCGATGTCGCGCCATACGTCACCGTTGTCGCGATGAACAGACTTGCCAAGCCTTGGGAAGCGTTGCGATTGCCGTTGATGATCTCGCGCAAGACGCAGGATACGCTCATTTCGTCTACCGATATGGGACTTGCGGGCGAGCTTTTGTTTCACGATCTCGAAGACTACGCGTTCCAGATACGGGCGATTCGCCAACCGCATTTCGATGTAGACCTGTTGATCCGCAATCTGGTTCGCTTCACCGAATTGTCGAGCGCGGTCGTGAAGGAAGTCGAAATCCGCCGCGACGGACGTTGGGGCCAGAATTTGCTGAAAGACCGAAGCCTCGTCGGAACGACGATGGATGCGATGATGCAAAAAGCGCCGAAGGAAGTCGCAGCCGCCCTGCCCATGCACAAGAGCGGTTCCTATGGCGGCGGCCCGCGCGTTCCCAATATAGACCACATGCCCGACCAGGCCGAGAAACACGAACGCGCCATCCGCTATGCCAAGCTCGTTGCGGGCTGCCGTCATCTTGCCGCTCGCGCGTCGTTTGGTGCAACCCATAAGGACGCAAGCGATGAAATCGAGAAGGAATTGCGCGTCTACAACGAGGATATCGTCAAGCTGATGCGCGATCCGGACGAGTCCCGCCGCGCCAAGGCTGAGCCGTTCTTTCACACCGCCGTCGAACTCACCGCCATCCTATTCAGTGAAGAAGAGGCCGACTTCCTGCGCCGCCGCGCGCGTGCCAACCTCGCCGCCTAGACCGCGCCGCTACTTTTCAACGCCTCAATTTCATCCTTGGAATACCCAAGTTCCAACAATACCTCGTCGGTATGCTCGCCCAGCAGCGGCGGACGCTTGCGCACTTCGCCGGGCGTGCCATGCAGCTTCACCGGGGTGGCCGCAACGGGCGCCTTTCCGATTCCGGGGAAGTCCACTGTTGTGAAAAATCCGCCCGCCTTCACGTGCGGATCGGCCAATGTCTCGCGCGGATGCAAAACCGGTCCCGCCGGAACGCGCGCCTTCTCGAACGCCGCCACCGCTTCCTCGCTCGATCTCGTAGCGCACCAGTCGCCGACGCGTTTGGAAATGATCTCGCCATTGTCTCCGCGTGCCTTGTCGGAAGCAAAGCGCGGATCCTCGATCCATTCCGGCGCGCCGATCAGCTTGCACACGCGCCGGAACAATGGATCGCCATTTACGGCGACGGTGATCCATCCGTCCTTCGTGCGATAGATGTCCGACGGTCCCGCGGTCTGGCTGCGATTGAGCGTGGGCTTGCGGTCGATTTTGAGCACCTCTTCCTCGATAAGGGTCGGCGAGAAATAGGTCAGCGCCGTGCGCAACAAGGCGCCTTCGACCATTTGGCCTTTGCCCGTCTGGTCGCGCGCCCGCAAAGCGGCCAATACGCCCATTGCAAGCAAGGACGCCGTACCGAAATCCACATAGGGCGCCGAACATCTGACCGGCTGCTCTTCCGTTCCGGAGAAATATGTCGATCCCGACATCGCCTGTGCCACGCCGTCGAAGCCGACGCGCGCCGAATATGGCCCTTCCAGCCCGAAGGCCGACACAACCGCCAGCACCGCGCGCGGATTGATCGCGGAGACGCTCTCGTAGTCGAGCCCCATCGCCTTCAACGTCTCGCCCGGCAGATTTGCGATGACGACATCGGCGCTGCGAACAAGGCGCTTCACCACTTCGCGCCCCGCTTCATGCATGGGGTCGAGCACGAGACTACGCTTGTTGCGATTCATCTGCAGGAACATCGCCCCTTCGCGCGGCGTGCCGTCCTTGTTCTCTGCCAAGGGCACCAAAGTGCGGTCCTCGCGGCCTTCGCGTTTTTCGACCCTGATCACATCCGCACCAAGATCGCCCAACAATGCTGCGCAATACGGGCCGGCGATGTACCGGCCGAAATCGATCACCTTCAACCCATGAAGCGGTCCCGTCATGTGAATTCCTGTAATTGCGATATCGAGAAGCCCGAACTATACCCTTGTCCGCCGGAAATGCATGGCCCTCGGGAAACAGGAATGCCGCCCAGATCGAATCCTCTCAAACTCAACCCACTTCAGCTTCGTACCCTCACTTTGCTTCAGGCGCTGGCGCGGCTTCCGGCTGCGGCCCAGGGCGGGCCGGGGCAGGGCGAGATCACGATCCACACCTTCCCGCAGGCCCATGGCGATCACTTCCATCTGGGCGATGCCGTGGTCGCAGGCAAGGATGCCACCGGCCTTTATAACGAAGCGGTCTGGAATGCGCTGACGCGCAAGGGTTTGGCGCGCGCCGAATGGCCCAGGCAGATCACTTTGTTGAATGCGGGCCTGACCTATGACACGGGCGAAGCGAAAGACATTCTCCACCGCGGCGGTCACTGACCCATTTTCGTCAAGGTCGCAAATTTCTCGGCGAACAATCCTGCGCCTTCGTCGCTTGCGAAATATTTGTCCAGATCGTCGGGTTCGGCGGTTATCGTCACATCGCCGAAATCGCCGGCCTCGATGATGCCTGCAATGTCGCCGCGCTGAATGGCATCCTTCGCTGCCTGTTCGGAAACGAGGTAAAGACTGATCCGGCCGTCGCTTTCCTTTCGATAGAGAAGGGGAACCTTCCCACGGGTTGAATTGTCCTCCTTTTCCCCATTGTTGAACACCATCTCTGCATTCAGGAAATTGTGCCCGCCAAGATTGGCGCCGGTCACCCGGACGACGCTCCAATCGCCGTCCAGCTTTTCTCCGCCTGAAACGATGACGACCTTGAAGCTTCCGTCCTGCATCGGCAGGAAATGAAAATAGACTGTCTCGTCTTTCGATTTGGCCATTTCCGCGCGCCACAATCCGGCAAGGCCCGGATCGGCGTTAAAGCCGGCTGTCGTCCCGATCGGATTGGAGGTGGTCACCGGATAACAGGCCGCGGCCAGAAATGCCGCGAAAAGCGGGGCAAGCACGCGCAGAAACTTCATGACCTGCCTCCATTCGTGTGGGCCGCTCTCCCTGAGGGCCCAAGTGCCGCATCCGTACCGTTTGGCCGCGCCCGGCCACACTCTATATATTCCGCCGCCATGAACGCCCGCAAAAGACGCCGCCTCTATTTTGTAATTGCGCTGCTGGTGGCAGCGGCCGGCGGTGCCGCTCTCGTCATTACAGCGCTGAAAGACAACGTTCTTTATTTCTACAGCCCCAGCGACCTGGCCTCGAAACACGTCCCGCCGGGAACGGCCTTCCGTGTGGGCGGGCTGGTGGAAAGCGGCAGCCTCAAGCATGGCGCCGGCGCCGAAGTCACCTTCACAGTGACGGATGGCAAGAACAGCGTACCGGTGAAATATGAAGGTGTGCTTCCCGCTTTGTTCCGCGAAGGGCAGGGTGTCGTCGCGATGGGCGCGCTGGACTCCGGCGGCACGTTCGATGCGACACAGGTTCTCGCCAAGCACGACGAACGCTACATGCCGCCGGAAGTCGTGGATGCGCTGAAACGTTCTGGCCGCTGGAAAGAGGGCGGAACGTGACCGCCGAGATCGGTCAGTTATCGCTGACGCTTGCGCTCGCGCTTTCGCTTGTACTGGCGGCGGCAGGATTGGCCGGCGCGCGCGTTGCCGCGGGCATTTCCCGCCAAATTGCATCGAGCGCTGCGATTGGGTTGCTTGTCTTCATCGTGCTGGCGTTCGGTGCGCTTGAATATGCCGCCATCGTCTCGGATTTCTCGATCCTCAACGTGGCGGACAATTCCAGCCTCGCCAAGCCGATGATCTACAAAATCACTGGCGTTTGGGGAAACCACGAAGGCTCGATGCTTCTCTGGTTACTGGTGCTCGCGCTCTATACCGCTGCGATTGCCTTCGCCAAACGCGGCAGCGAGCGGCTCACTTCCGCAGCATTGGGTGTGCAAGGCCTGCTCGCCGTCGCTTTCCTTGTCTTTATTCTGTTCACATCCAATCCTTTCCTGCGCATCGATCCGCCTCCGTTCGATGGCAATGGACTGAATCCCCTGCTGCAGGATCTCGGCCTCGCGATACATCCGCCCACGCTTTACATTGGCTATGTCGGCTTCTCCGCATCGTTCGCCTATGCCGCCGCCGCTCTCATCACGCGCGAATTCGACGCGTCCTGGGCGCGAGCAGCGCGCCCTTTCATGCTTGCCGCCTGGATCGCTTTGACGCTGGGCATCACGCTCGGAAGCTGGTGGGCCTATTACGAATTGGGCTGGGGCGGTTTCTGGTTCTGGGATCCGGTCGAAAACGCTTCTCTGATGCCCTGGCTCGTGGGCACCGCGCTTCTTCATTCTGCTCTGGCCACAGAGCGCACCGGCGCGTTCCGGACCTGGACGTTGTTGCTTTCGATTGCAGCATTTTCCCTTAGTCTTATCGGAACGTTCCTTGTTCGCTCCGGCGTTCTCACTTCGGTCCACGCCTTCGCAAACGATCCCGAACGCGGCGCCTTCATTCTCATTATGCTGATCCTTGCGATCGGCGGCGCATTGGGCTTGTTCGCATGGCGCGCGCCGTCGCTGGAAACAGGTTCGGCCTTTGAACCCGTCAGCCGCGAAACCGCAATCCTCACCAACAATGTGCTGCTTGTCACGGCAACGGCGACAGTATTTCTCGGCACGCTCTATCCGCTGTTCCTGGAAGCTTTCACCGGGACCAGGATTTCGGTGGGACCGCCATTCTTCGCCGTTACCTTCGTTCCTGTCTTTGTCGCGCTTTTGATGTTGCTTCCCATCGGCCCGCGCCTCGCATGGCGCAAATCCGAAATGGCCGAAGCGGTGCGGCCACTTATGCCGGCGCTCGGTGTGGCGCTTGTTGCCGCGGCGATCGTGTCGGTTCTTGCCGACAGCCACGTTTTGGTTGCGGCGGGCGCTTTCGGCCTCGCGGGATGGGTGATCGCCGCAAGCCTTCTCGATCTCTTTCGGCGCCGCGTGAAAACCGCCGCCGCCTTTGCCGTAGCCGTCGCGCATGCGGGCCTTGGCATTACATTGATGGGGATTGCCGGGACGACGCTATGGCGCGCAGAGACTCTATCCCTGCTGGGACCCGGCGAAACCGCACAAATCGGCCCCTACACTCTGACGATGGTCCGTCTCGAACGCGCCGATGGCTCCAACTACGCCGCGATTCGCGCGAATATCCGCGTCAGCGAAGGCAACAGGACAATCGCTACGCTCACACCCGCCAAGCGCATCTATCCGACAGAACAACAGGAAACGGTCGAAACCGCCATCCGCACCACCGGCGTTTCCGATCTCTATCTCGCCCTGGGCGACGAGCGCGGCACCGGACGCTACATCGTGCGCGCCTATTACAATCCGCTTGCGCCGTTCATTTGGTTCGGCGGTGCGATCATGGCGCTCGGCGGCCTGACGGGTTTGTGGGGCCGCATCCGCGCGCGAAACGCGCAATTGGCGCCAAACGCGGTACCGGCCGAATGAAATTCGTTATTGCCGCGCTCCTTTTTTTCGCGACCGCCGTTCAAGCGGCGCAAGCCCCCGGCACGCTGTCCGACCCCGCGCTGGAAGCGCGCGCGCGCGCATTGCAGAAAGAACTGCGCTGCGTCGTCTGCCAGGGCGAGTCCATCGATGAATCCAACGCACCCATAGCCGCCGATATTCGCCGCCTGATACGCGAGCGCATCCAGGCGGGAGAAAGCAACGAGCAGATCAAGCAATATCTCGTCGGCCGTTACGGCGACTTCGTTCTGATGAAGCCTCCGCTGGAGCCCAACACCTGGTTTCTGTGGTTCGGGCCGGCCGCCGTCCTTGTGACGGGCGGCGCGATTGCCGCAATGGTGGTCGTCCGGGCCAACCGCCGTGCCAAGGGCACTTGAAAAATCCGTTAGATTGCCAATCTGTAATGCAATAGCAAGAAACAGGCAAGAACGGCCCGCTATGCCTTTGTTCGCTCGATGGGCCGCCGGGGCATTCAGGTTTGAGGAGCCAGACTTTCATGCAGAACGATCAGCCCACCGCCAGCCGGCACAAGCGCCATTCGCGCCTGCTCGCCGCGGGATCCGCGGCTGTTATTGTCATTGTGGGCCTGGGCGCATTTGCGCTCGCCCCGGATCATCGGACCAACGAGCCCCTTCCGCATTCGACCGAAGCCTTTGCAGCCAACGTGCCGGCCAAGCCGCATATCCAGCCGCCGCGGATGTTGGAGAATGGCGCGCCGTTCAGTTTCGCCGATCTCGTTGAGCGCGTGAGCCCGGCCGTCGTCAGCGTCACGGTCGAAGCAAAGGTCGAACCGATGGCTGCGATGGGGCAGCTGCCCGACGATATTCCCGAGCCCTTCCGCCAGTTCTTCCGCAATTTTGGCGGACCGGATGCGGTGCCGCAGAAATCTATCGGTGTCGGCTCCGGTTTCATCATCGATAAAGCCGGTTACATCGTCACCAACAATCACGTTGTCGATCATTCCTCCAAGATCACCGTCAAGCTTCCCGACGGCCGCCAGTTCGATGCCAAGCTGATCGGCACCGATCCGGCGACCGATGTGGCGCTCATCAAGATCAAGAGCGACAAGCCGCTTCCCACGGTCGAATTCGGCGATGACCGTGAATTGCGCGTGGGCGATTGGGTAGTGGCGGTCGGCAATCCGTTCGGTCTTTCAAACACGGTCACCGCGGGCATCGTGTCTTCGATCGGCCGCGACGTCGGCAACGGTCCCTATACCGATTTCATTCAAATCGACGCGCCGATCAATCGCGGCAATTCCGGCGGACCGACGTTCGATCTGCGCGGGCAGGTCGTCGGCATGAACTCGATGATCTATTCGCCGACGGGGGGCAGCGTCGGCATCGGCTTTGCGATTCCGGCTTCGACGATCCACGATGTTGTGGCGCAACTGAAGACGCATGGTCATGTCAGCCGCGGCTGGCTGGGCGTGCAGATTCAGTCGATCACGCCGGAAATGGCGGCAAGCCTCGGCTCGAAGGACATGCAGGGCGCAATCATCGCTGAAGTTGTGCCAGGCGGCCCGGCCGCCAAGGCGGGCATGCAACAGGGCGATGTGGTGATTGCGGTCAACGGCAAGCCGGTTGAGGATTCCCGCGATTTGTCGCGCCGTGTTGCGTCTCTCATCGCGGGCTCCAAGGCAACCTTCACCGTCATTCGCGACGGCAACCGCAAGGACATTGTCGCCGATATCACGCTGCGAAAGGACGATCAGCTTGCTTCCAACCAGAAGTTTGGCGGTCCGAGCCAGCAACCGGAAGCGAAAACCAAGGCCATGGGTCTAAGCCTTGCGCCGCTCACGCCGGATGTGCGCCAGCAATTCAATCTCGACGATAGCGTCAATGGCGTTGTCGTCACCGATGTCGATCCAAACAGCGACGCCGCCGACAAGGGTCTTCGTCCGGGCGACGTGCTGCGCTCGGTCGGAAACAAGCCTGTGCATTCGCCGCAGGATGTGAAGGGCCGTGTTGCGGAGGCCCATGCGGCCGGCCGCAAGAGCGTATTGCTACTGGTCACACGCGGCGGCGGAGAAAGATTCATCGCCGTCGATATTGGAGAAACGTGAGTTTGGCGTATCGGGCGGCGAAAGCCGCTCGGCCCCCGCGCCGGTGGCGGCCCCATCCCCCCCGTTGCCGCCGGCGCGGACTAAATTTTTGAAACAGGAGATTTCATGCGGATACTCGTCGTCGAGGACGATCTGGAAGCGCAGCGTTATCTCGTCAACGGCCTGAAAGAGTCGGGCCATGTCGTGGACGACGCCGCCGATGGCGACACGGGACTGACGCTTGCGCTCTCTCGTCCATATGACGTTGCCGTGGTCGACCGGATGCTGCCCAAGCTCGACGGCCTCAAGCTTGTGGAGGAAATGCGCGAGCACGGAAACACCACGCCGGTGCTTTTCCTCAGTGCGCTTTCCGAAGTGGACGATCGCGTCAAGGGATTGAAGTCGGGCGGCGACGACTACCTGACCAAACCCTACGCCTTCGTGGAACTGCTCGCCCGCATCGACGCGTTGATGCGCCGCCGCAGCCCGGCGAATGTCAAAACCCGCCTGCAGGTGGGCGACCTTGAACTCGACCTGCTCACCCGCGCCGCCAACCGCGGCTCAACCCCTATCGACCTTCAGCCCCGCGAATTTCGGCTTCTGGAATATCTCATGCGCCATGCCGGCCAGGTGGTCACCCGGACGATGCTGCTCGAAAGCGTGTGGGAATATCATTTCGATCCCCAGACCAACGTGATCGACGTGCATATTTCCCGGCTGCGTGCCAAGATCGACAAGGGTTTCGAGACGCCGCTCCTGCACACGATCCGCGGGGCGGGCTACATGATCCGTGCGCGCAACTGATTTCCGCATTCCGAGACTTCTCCGCTCTCAGGCATTCCGGATTCTGCTGATCTATCTGGTGCTGTTCGCTGTCTCGGCGGTGGCGCTGATCGCATTCAGTTACTGGAACACGCGCCGTGCGCTGGACGCGCAAACCGACCAGACCATCGAAGCCGAAATCACCGGCCTCTCCGAACAATATCAGCGCCTTGGGTTGCGGGGGTTGGTGGACGTCATCATCAGCCGCTCCATCCATGGCGATCATGGCCTTTATCTGTTGACCGATGCCGTCCACCGTCCGCTCGCGGGAAATCTGGACGGCTGGCCGCAGGTACAATCGCAGTCCGGCCACTTCATCGAGTTCGATTACGAACGCCGCTTCGGCACCGAAGCCGAACGCCGCAGAGCCCGCGGGCGAGCCTTCGCGCTCACCGGCGGATTTCAATTACTCGTCGCGCGCGACGTGCATGAGCGCTACGAAACCGTGCGCCTGTTCACGACGACATTGCCGTGGACCGTGGGTTTGATGCTGCTGCTCGGCCTTATCGGCGGCGGTTTCGTCAGCCGCAACATGCTGAGCCGCCTGGACTCGATCAATCGCACCAGCGAAGACATCATCCAGGGCGATCTTTCCCGCCGCGTGCCGACCACACGCTCGAACGATGAATTCGATGCGCTCGCCAACAATCTCAACCGCATGTTGGATCGCAACGAGCGCCTGATGAAGGGCATGCGCGAAGTGACCGATTCCGTCGCCCACGATTTGCGTTCGCCGCTCAACAGATTGCGCAACCGGCTTGAATCGGCGCTATCTCATTCCGAAGGCCGGAGCGCGGAAGAAATCCAGAGCGCCATCGAAGAAACCGATCACCTGATCGCCACCTTCAACGCACTGTTGTTGATCGCCGAAGCCGAAGCGGGTGCTGCGCGCGAGGCAATGGAGCCCATGACGCTCGCTCCCGTCGTTGAAGGTGTGGCCGAACTTTACGCGCCGCTCGCGGAAGAAAAGGGCATCAAGCTCACCGTCAAGCCCGGCGGCCCCGCGCCCGTGGAGGGCAACAAAAGCCTCGTCTCGCAGGCGCTCGCCAACCTCGTGGATAACGCCATCAAATACACGCCCGAAGGCGGCGAAGTCATCTTGTCCGCCGCCGAAACTCCTTCCGGGGTCGAACTCGCAGTAGCCGATACCGGCCCGGGCATACCGAAGGAGGATCATGCCCGCGTGATGGAGCGTTTCGTCCGCCTTGAGGCCAGCCGCAATTCCCCCGGCACAGGCCTTGGTCTTTCACTGGTCGCCGCCGTCGCGCGGCTGCACGATGCCGTCTTTACGCTCTCGGACAACAAGCCAGGCTTGCGCGCTTCGCTCCTCTTCCCTGTCCGGCGACCCCGCGCCGCACCGGCGGAATAGCCGCTCCGGTTTTTGCTTGAGACGTGCTTTTCCCTAAGATGCCGCCATGCCCGCTTTCCAGCATGCACCCGGTCCCTTTCCCAAGCCGTACGATCCCGCCCGCGCGAGGCGCACGCTGGAAGATCTCGCTGCTGACGGCTTCACGCCTCAAGGCGCCTTTCGCACCCTTCTCGAAAGCACATCGGGCAATTCGCCTTATCTCGCGCGCCTGGCACTGCGCGACCGAGAATTTCTGCAAACGCTATTCGAAAGCGATCCCGAAATCGAACTCGCCAAACTCGAGGCGGAATCGCTTTCCGCTGCCGATGCGGATGACGTCGCAACCGCCATGGCAATCCTGCGCCGCGCAAAACGCAAGGCGGCGCTGGCCATCGCGCTCGCTGATATCGGCGGGATGTGGAGCGTCGAAAGGGTCACATCCGCCCTCACGCGTTTTGCCGACGCAGCCGTAAAAGGAGCGCTGCGCTTTGCCCTGAAAGATGCCGCGGCCAAAGCCGATTTCTCCGATCGCGATGGCGCGGCGCTCGAATCGGCCACCGGTCTTGTCGTGCTTGCGATGGGAAAATACGGGGCCTACGAACTCAACTATTCCAGCGACGTCGATCTTGTCGTCTTCTACGATGCGCAAAAATTCCCGTTTCGCAAACGGGACGACATGCGTGCCGCCGCCGTCGATATCGTGAAGATGCTTGTCAAACTTCTTTCCGAAACGACGTCGGATGGCTACGTCTTCCGCACCGATCTGCGCCTTCGCCCGGATGCAGGCGCCACACAAGTCGCGATCTCAACCGATGCCGCCGAAGCCTATTACGAAGGCATGGGACAGAACTGGGAACGTGCCGCAATGATCAAGGCGCGCGCATGTGCGGGCGATCCCGAAACCGGCGATCGTTTCCTCAATGCAATGGTACCCTTTGTGTGGCGCAAAAATCTCGATTACGCCTCCATCGAAGACATCCATTCCATCAAGCGTCAGATTCACGCCCACGAAGGCCACGCGAAAATCGCCGTCGCAGGCCACAATATCAAGCTGGGCCGTGGAGGCATCCGCGAGATCGAATTCTTTGCGCAGACACAACAACTGATCCTGGGCGGCCGTGCGCCCGATCTGCGCTCCCGCGCCACGCTGGAAGCGTTGCGTGCCTTGCGTGATCGCGGCCTTATCGCGCCAAAAACCCAAGAAGAATTGCATGAAGCCTATCTGTTCTTGCGCCACCTCGAACATCGCCTGCAGATGATCGAAGACGAACAAACCCACACGCTGCCAAAGGGCGAAGATGGGCTTGCGCACGTCGCCTGTTTCGCCGGCTTCGAGAGCGTTGCGGAATTCAGCAAAGAGCTCACCACGCGGCTCGAAACCGTTACCGGCCATTATGGCCGCCTGTTCGAACGCGAAGCGCCGTTGGCGGCGGAAGGCGGAAGCCTCGTCTTCACCGGCGTCGAGGAAGATCCCGAAACGCTCGATACGCTCGCGAAACTCGGCTTCCGGGACGCGCGCCATGTCTCCGCCGCCATCCGCGGCTGGCACCACGGCCGCGTCCGCGCCATGCGCAGCGCACGCGCCCGCGAACGTCTCACTGCATTGACGCCAGCGCTTCTTGAAGCACTCTCCAAGACCGCCGATCCAGATGCTGCTTTCGCGCAATTCGATCATTTCCTGAGCCGCCTGCCCACCGGCGTCCAGCTCTTCTCGATGTTGCACGCCAACCCGCATCTACTGAAGCTGATTGCGGAGATCGCCGGTTCCGCACCGCGCATCGCCACGCATCTGGCCCATTCGCCCGCAACGCTCGATGCGTTGATCGATCCCGGATTCCTGGGCGAGCTTCCCTCACGACGCCAGCTCGACAAGTTGCTTGCCAATCAGCTTGCAGCCGCCCGGGATTTCGAGGGCGCGCTCGATGCTGCGCGGCGGGTAGCCAAGGAACAGATCTTCCGTGTCGGCGTGCAGATCGTCGAAGGCGTGGCGAAAGCCGGAGAAGCCGGGCCCGCATTCGCAAACATTGCCGATTCCGTGATTGCCGCGCTGCTGCCCGTCGCCGAGGCCGAACTCGCGGCTGCATCCGGCACTATCGAAGGCGGCGCGTTCAGCGTCATAGCGATGGGCAAACTCGGCGGCAGGGAAATGTCCGCGTCATCCGATCTCGATCTGATTTTCGTCTACGATGCTCCCCCGGATGCCGAAAGCACCGGTCCCAAGAAACTTCCTGTGATTGTCTATTACGCGCGCCTCGCGCAACGGTTCATTTCCGCGCTCACCGCGCCCACCGCCGAAGGCACGCTTTACGAAGTGGATATGCGCCTGCGGCCCACCGGCAATAAGGGCCCGGTCGCGGTGAGTCTGGAGTCCTTCCGCCGCTATCACGAGAGCGAAAGCTGGACGTGGGAACGCATGGCGCTCACGCGTGCCCGCATCATTTCGTCCGATCGCGGCCTCTCGCCGAAGATCGAAGCGGTCATCCGCAAGACGTTATGTGCCGCGACCGATCCCGACAAACTCCGCAAAGATGCGCGAGACATGCGCGATAAGCTTGCCGCGCAATTCCCCGCGCGCACGCAATGGGACTTGAAATTCGCCCGCGGCGGCATTGTGGACATCGAATTCGTCGCCCAGTATCTCCAGCTTCGCGAAGCGGTTGCAGACGTTCTCTCGCAGAACACCATCGAGGCATTGCAGCGTCTTACCGGACACGGCGCTCTGGCGCAGGATGATTCCGACATCCTCATCGAAGCCGCCAAGCTGCAAGGCGATTTGCAACAAGTCTTGCGTATCGCGCTCGACAAGACCTTGGATCCGCGATTGGCTACGCCCGGGCTGAAAGCGCTGCTCGCTCGTGCGGGAGATGCCGTCGATTTCGAAACGCTGGAAGAAAAACTTGCCGCCGCTCAGACGAATGCCAGAGAAGTATTCGAAAAAATCCTGCCTGCTTGACCGAGCTTCTCCCTTGTCCCGAGACGTGAGAGGAAGCCAACGGACCTTCACTCTCGCGGCAGAATGATCGCCGCGTCCGGTTCCCAGGTAAGCGAGACCTCCGTTCCCGCCGGTTCGCGGCTTGTCTGAGCCGCCACGGCGACCGGCGCTTTCAACCCGTCCACCGTCACCTGCAAATGGCTGCGCTCACCTAGATAGGCAGCGGCACTGACCTTTCCGACAATTCCCGGTGCGCCTGCCTTGTGCATCGCGATTTTTTCCGGGCGTATCGCGAGCAATACGTCGCTGCCTGGCGCAGTCAGCGCAACCGGCACATTGCGCGCGCGCAGCCGCCCGATGGGGCCGGCATCGATTTCGGCCACATCGCCGCCCATGCCGATCATTTTCCCCTCGAAGAAATTCATGGTGCCGATGAAATCGGCCACCTCGCGGCAATTGGGCCGCTCATACAGCGTCACGGGATCGGCAATCTGCAGCACCTCTCCGTTCGACATTACTGCGATGCGGTCCGACATCGAAAGCGCTTCTTCCTGGTCGTGTGTTACGAACACGAAGGTAATGCCCACGGTTTTCTGAATCTGCCGCAGCTCGATCTGCATCGCCTCGCGCAATCGTTTGTCGAGCGCTCCCAGGGGTTCATCGAGCAACAGGACTTTCGGCCGGTTCACCAGCGCCCGCGCCAATGCCACGCGCTGCCGCTGTCCGCCCGAAAGCTGGTCCGCGCGCCGTTTGCCCATTCCCGGCAGACGGATCATCGCAAGCGCCTCTTCGACCCGCGCATTGCGCTCGGCCCGGCTCAGGCCGGAACGCCGCAATCCGTAGGCGATGTTATCGGCTACATTCAGATGCGGAAAAATCGCATATGACTGGAAAACCATGTTCGATGGCCGCTTGTTGGGCGGCAGATCCGTCACGGGAATCCCATCGATATAGATCTCGCCTTCGCTGGGATATTCGAAGCCTGCGATCATCCGCAGGAGCGTCGTCTTCCCGCAGCCCGAAGGCCCAAGCAGCGAAAAGAATTCGCCGCGCTTGATTCCGAGATCGACATGATCCACCGCCGTCACGCCGCCGAAGCGTTTGGTGATGTTTTCGATGCGGATAAAGGCGTCGTCCACCGTTCCCTCCTATACGCCCACCGTCCGCCGGCCGCTTTGCCCAAGCCCGCGCACCCATTCGGCGATCACCACCAGCACGCAAGAAACCACCAAAATCACCGCGCCCAACGCCAGCACCACCGGCAGCTTATAGGGAAAGCGCAACTGCCCCCAGATGTAGATCGGCAGAGTCGCATCCGTGCCCGCAAGAAAATATGCGATGAGAAATTCGTCGAACGAAACGATGAACGTCAAAAGCAAACTCGAAATGATACCCGGCAGCACCAGCGGAAACGTCACGCGCCAGAATGTCGTCCATCCGTTTTCGCCCAGATCGAGCGATGCCTCCTCCAAGCTCTTGTCGAACCCGTCGAACCGCGACATCAAGACGGTTATGGCAAAGGGCGCGCAGATCAATACGTGCCCGAGCATCACGCTGACCAGTGAAAGAGGCATCTTGACGGTGTTCAACAGGATCAGAAGCGAAATGCCGAGCACGATATCTGGAATGAACAGCGGCAAGCTGGTGAAACCCAGCACCGCCGCTCCGCCCGGCAGCCGGTAACGCGTCAATGCCTTTGCGGCCAGCAATCCCAGCGCCGTCGAAATCAGCGCCACAGCGGCGCCCACCTTCAGGCTGTTCCACAGTGCGCTGTGCATGGCATCGTCGGCCAGCATCTGTCCGTACCATTTGGTCGTAAAACCGGCGAGCGGAAAGGCTATGAAGGCGGAATCGTTGAACGAGAACAGCGGCAGGAAAAGTACCGGCACATAAAGAAACGCGAGATAAAGCACTGCATATCCGAACAGCCAGTAGTTGCGTTTTGCGCCCATCACCGCGTCCTCGAGACCGCAAGGCGCACCGCCTGTACGGAAATCAACGTCACCGCCCCCACCGCCGCCATGCTCGCCATGGCGAGTGCGGCTCCCATCGGCCAGTTGCCGATCTTGGCGAATTGCACCTGGATCACATTGGCGATCATCACCCCATCCGAACCGCCCACAAGCGTCGGCGTCACATAGTCCCCGGTCGTCGGCACGAAGATGAGAACCGCGGCTCCGATGACGCCGGGCAATGAAAGGGGCAGGGTGATGCGTAAGAACCGGCTCACCGGCCCGTCGCCCAGATCGGCGGCGGCTTCCAGAAGCGAGCGGTCGATCTTCTCCAGCGATACATAGATTGGAAGAATGGCGAACGCGGCCCATGCGTGAGCGAGCGTTACCACCACCGCTGTCGTGTTGTAGAGCAGGAATTCGAACGGCTCGTGGATGATTCCGAGCGCCATCAGCCCCGAATTGATCACGCCGTTGTAACCGAGGATGATCTTCCATGCGAACACGCGCAAAAGATAGCTTGTCCAGAACGGGATGGTGAGAAGGATCAGCCAGACGAACTTGGTGCGCGGCGAAACATAGAACGCCACGAAATACGCCATGGGATAGGCAAGCAGAACCGTCACCGCCGTCACGAGCGAGGAGATGTAAAGCGAGCGATAGAACAGCTCGCGATAGGTATCGCGCGTGAACACTTCCGCATAACGGTCGAGCGTGAAGTGCCTGTCGAGCACGAGCCCGTCCTGTGTCCAGAAGCTGTAGAGCGCGAGCAGCAGCATGGGGGCGGCCATTGCCGCCAGCATCACAAGCACGGTGGGGCTCAAGAGCGTATAGCCCCTCATCGCATCCGAGCGGCGATAGAGCGTGGTAAGCCAGCGCACCAGCCCCCCCGAATACCGCCCACCGATCACATCGACTGTCGCCAAAGAACCCACTGCCCGGCCCACAGCGTCAATTGTTAGGAACCCGCAAACCGCGGTGCAACATCGTTTCGCTTGTCCCTGAGGGATTCGCCCTTCGTCATACGCCCCCGAAGCAGTATGTGGCTGATAAGTCACGATTTCCGATAGGGTTTTTCGATCTGTGCGGCTCCGGCCCGGACGGCCGCAGATGCTGGGTTGCCGCAGGGGCCGGGAGCTGTCTGCTTCTTCCCGCCTGGAGCATTGCCGCGAATTCGCGCTCATCCGTTGTATGTAGCGTGGGACGAAGCCGTGACCCTTCGGAGGACGCAGGGGGAATGGTCGAAACGCCAAACACCGATTGCAGGAACGTGACCGCGAACGATTCCGGCGGAGCCGAACGCACGCTCGAAGTGGAAGCGTGGTTCGTCCGCGAAGTACTGCCGTTGGAGGCCGTGTTGATCCAGTTCTTGAACCGCAGCGGACGCAGCAAGGCCGATGTCGAAGATCTGCGGCAGGATGTTTACATGCGCGTTTGCGCCGCCGCCTACAAGGAAATCCCCAATCCCGCGCGGCCGCTGGTCTTCACTATCGCCCGCAACCTCTTGATTGACCGGCTGCGGCACGAACAGGTCGTGCCCATCGACGTCGTCGAGAATCTGGACGTGCTCAACGTCGCCATAGACGAACGCACGCCCGATCGCGCCGTCATCGCGCGCGAGGAATTGCGCAAATTCCAGGCCGCCCTCGAAAAGTTGCCGGAACGCGAACGCACGGTCATCTCCATGCAGAAGATCGAGGGTCTTTCCACCCGCGAGATTGCCGAACGCACCGGCATTCCCGAACGCACCGTGCGCTGGTCGCTGAACGAAGGCTTCCGCACGCTCGCCGAACTGATGCTGCGCGAGCCCGCCGATATCCGGAGGATCTCATGACCGGGATACCGGAAAACGACCTGATCGCTCCCGCAAGCGCAGCGGATGTCGACGCGCGCGCCATGGATTTCATCCTCAAGCGCCATCTCGACGATTGGTCGGCGCAAGATCGGGCCGAATTCGAAAGCTGGCTCGCGCAATCCTTCGCGCACAAGGCCGCTTACTGGCGGCTGCAATCGGTGTGGAGCCGCGCCGACCGCCTGAGCGCGCTGCGCCCGCTTTCGCCGAACCGGCCTGCGCCCAAAACCGCGCCGCGCCGCGGAGCGTTGCTCAAGATCGCGGCCACCGTGGTTCTGTTGGCAGGCGCGGGCGCCGCTGCTGTCGCGTTCATGTCCAACCCGGCTGCCAAAACCTATGAAACAGCTCTCGGCGAACGCAAAAACATCACGCTGGCCGACGGTTCGCGCATCGAATTGAACACCGACACCGTCATTCGCGCCGATGTCAACGAATCCCGCCGCACGATCGAACTGGTGCGTGGCGAAGCGCTGTTCCAGGTTCATCACGATGCCGCGCGCCCCTTCACGGTGCTCGCCTCGCACCATCGCATCACCGATCTCGGCACAACCTTCGTGGTACGCGAAAAGCCCGGCCGCCTCGAAGTCGCGTTGCTGGAAGGGCAGGCGAGGCTCGAATCCGAAAGCGCCAAGGCGCGGTCGCAGCAGGTGGCCGTGCTGATGCCGGGCGACGAAGCCGTGGCCACGCCGCAGCGCATCTCCGTCACGCGCAAACCCGTCGCCGGCATTCGCGACGATCTGGGGTGGCGGCGCGGCGTGCTGGTCTTCCACCGCACGTCGCTTTCCGAAGTGGCGGCCGAATACAACCGCTACAACGAACGCAAGATCGTCATCGCCGATCGGTCCGCCGCCGCACGCACGATGAGCGCCACGCTGCCGGTGAACGACCTCGATACATTCGCACGCATCGCACGGAATTTCCTGGGCCTTCGCGTCCGGGAAAGCAAAGACGAAATCGTGATCTCGAACTGACATCGTCAATCACCGCCCGGGGGACGCGGCGGACACAAGGGGGGCAAAATGGCCGGCAGATTTTACAACTCCACAGCCATCGCAGCGGTTTGGGCGCTGGCGGCAACAACCACAAATGCCGCAACATTCAACGTTCCCAGCGGATCGCTCGAAGCAGCCCTCGATGCCTACAGCCAGCAATCCGGCATTCAACTGGTCATTCCGAACGACCAGCTCAAGGGCGTGCGCAGCCCCGGCGCCCATGGCGATCTTCAACCGTCCGACGCGCTTTCCCGCATCCTCTCCGGCACCGGCTTCACCACCGAACGCGATACTTCCGGCCTCATCGGCATTGTGAAAGACCGCCGCTCGCAGAACGAAGTGATGCCGCTGCAACTGGCGCAAGCGTCATCTGCGCCGCGTGCTGCGGTAGAAACCGTGACAGTCACTTCGTCAAAGCTCGGTGGCGCCGATGTGCAAAGTATTCCCATCGCGATCACTGCGCTAAGCCAAGAACAGCTCACTTCAACGCAAACAGCCGGCGGTCCGGATCTGGTGAAGCAGGTTCCGAACATGACGTTCACCAAGACGAATTTCAGCGGGTACAGTATCCAGCTACGCGGTATCGGCACGCAAGCGATCTCCGTCACCACCGACCCAGCGGTTGCAGTAGCCTTCAACGATATTCCCTTCATCCGAAATCATTTTTTCGAGCAGGAGTTCTACGATGTGTCTCAGGTTGAGGTGCTGCGCGGCCCACAGGGTACACTCTATGGGCGCAACGCAACCGCGGGCGTAGTGAATCTCTCGTCGGCCAAGCCAACGGATCAATTCGAAGCTATGGCGAGCGGCGAATTCGGCAACTATCACCAACGTCGCTTCGAAGGCATGATCAACCTGCCCATCGTTGACGATCGTCTCGATATCCGGGTCGCGGGCGAATGGACAAAGCGGCAGGGTTATTCGTTTAACGAAATAACCGGTCAGCGAATT
>DASZRY010000117.1:0-2237 GCA_035548975.1 Rhizomicrobium sp. | reverse complement strand
GTTCGTCTGCGCCGGCGGCGCGCATGGAGTTCAAGAGATCCTCGGCGCGGGGATCGCCGTTCTTGTAAACGCTGTGGCCGAAGCCGGGAATGTATTCGCCGTTGGCGAGACGCTCGCGGATCAGCGAGGCAGGATCGCCTTCGGCGCAGGCGGCGACGAAACGCGCGGCCAGCGGCCCTGCCCCGCCGTGGCGCGGGCCTTTCAAGGCGCAGAGGCCGGCATTCACCGCGTCGTAGAGGCTGATGCCGGTCGAGGCTGCAACGCGCAACGCGAATGTGGATGCGTTCAGTTCGTGTTCGGCCAGAAGCACCAGTGCGCGGCGGATGAAATCCTCCGCTTCGCGCGGGCGCGGCGCCCAGGCACGGGCAACCTGTTTGTGCATCGGCATCGCGGAAGGTTCGGTGCCGAGGATCGCGCTTGCCGTGAGGCGCATGATGCGCGCGCCCAATTGCGTGCGGCCTTCGGCCGAGCGGTTGTAGGCGCGCGGATCGGCGTCGGCGCCGAGTGCAAGCACGGAGATCGCGCGCGACAGCGGCGCCTCATTCGCCGTCGCCACCAACACGGCATGCATCGCCGGCGAAATGACCGGGAGATTTTCAGGCGCGAACGGATCTTCACCTGCCGCATCCCACAACAAGGTTGCGGTCTGTTCGAGCGTCGCGGCTTGCGAAAGCACGACCGCGTTCACACCGCGATAGATGGGGCCGTCGTCGGTCAGCGTTGAAACGGCGGAATCGAGGACGGGCAAATCGTTTTCAAGTCTGGTGCCGCGCTCCTCCGGCGGCGGGGCACGGCGGTTCTTCAGCGCGCGCACATCATCGGCCCGATAGCGCTTGGCCCGGCTGTTGGGCTCTGGCTCCGAGCGGATCATGCCGCGGCTCACATAGGCATAGAGCGTGGCCGGACTGATGGAGAGCTCGGCCGCGGCTTCCCGCGCGGTGAGGTAGAGCGGCGCAGAATTTTTCATGTTGATTAGCTTAATCAAGATTGATCCATCCGTCTAGAAGTCCGATCTATTGTGCGTTGCAGCGAAGGAACTCAGACTATGAATATCCAGCCATCCAATACGCCTATCGGCCTCGACGGCGTTCCAGCCGCCGAAACCGCCCTCAGCCATGTGGACGGCGCAAAGGGCGAATTGATCATTGCAGGCCAGTTCGTGGCCGATCTCGCTGAGACTTCCAGCTTCGAAGGCGTCACCGCCCGGTTGTGGTCGTTGGCCACGAAGACACCGATTTCGGAAGCGGAAGTTCGTGCGGCGCTGGGGGCGGCCCGCGTGCGGGCGTTCACGCATGTGCCGCAGATGCTGGCGGCGTCGGAAGGACTTTCGATCGTCGACGGCTTCCGGGCGGCAGTGGCTTCCCTGCGCGCCGAACCGGGAAGCACGCATGAGGCGACCATTGTGGGCGCGTTGCCGGTGATTGTGGGTGCGCTGGTGCGGCGTTCGCGCGGCGAAGCGCCGGTGGCGCCCGATGCCACCGTCAGTCACGCAATGGATACGCTGCGCATGTTGCACGGGCGCGCAATTTCGGCGCGCGAGGCGGCCGCACTCGATGCCTATTTCGTAACGGTTTGCGATCACGGGATGAACGCTTCGACTTTCACCGCCCGCGTCGTAGCGTCCACGCAGGCCGATCTCTTTTGCGCAGTCACCGCGGCCTATTGCGCGTTGACCGGCCCGTTGCATGGCGGCGCGCCGGAGCCCGTTCTCGAAATGCTCGATGCCATCGGAACCAGCGAGCGCATCAAGCCGTGGATCGATTCCGCGCTCGCGCGCGGCGAGCGGCTGATGGGTTTCGGTCATCGCATCTATCGCGTGCGCGATCCGCGCGCAGATGTGTTGAAGACCGCGATCCAGAAACTGGCGGCAAACAAGGCCGACCTGCCCTTTGCGGCAGAAGTCGAAGCCTATGCACGCGAGGCATTGCGGAAGAAAAATCCCGAACGTGCGCTGGATACGAATGTGGAGTTCTTCACGGCGATCCTACTGGATTCGCTTTCGGTGCCGCGGCAGGCTTTCACCCCGATCTTCGCCACCGCGCGCGCGGCAGGATGGACGGCGCATGCGCGCGAACAGCAGCGGCTGGGACGGTTGATCAGGCCAAGCTCTCTCTATGTGGGGGCAATGCCGTAGTTCGCTCTTACCTCGCTTTTGAGGAGGCACGAGTAGCGTATTTCGGTTCTGCCAGAGTTGCCGATTTGATCGGATCGGTGAAGGGACTACCCGCCGACATCAG
>DASZRY010000116.1:0-22607 GCA_035548975.1 Rhizomicrobium sp. | reverse complement strand
GAAGATCGCACGCGCATCGTCGGCTACGAGGTTTCCAACCAGGTCACCGTAGTCGTCGATGACGTGTCCAAGGTCGGCACGATCCTCGACGCGCTTGTTGCCTCGGGTGCAAATCAGGCGGGCGGGGTGAGTTTCAACATCCGCGATCCGAAGCCGCTCCTGAAACAGGCGCGTGAAGCAGCCGTGAAAGAAGCCATCGATAAGGCGCAGACGCTGGCCAAAGCCGCGGGCGTGACGCTTGGACCGATCATGTCCATCAGCGAGGGCGGATATGTGGCGCCCATGCCGGTGTTTTCTCCAAAAGTGGCAATGGCGGCTCCGATGGCCGCGCCTCCGCCGGTGGCCGCCGGCGAACAGAGCGTCACGGCGAACGTGAACATCACCTGGGAAATCCAGTAGTACGAGTGTCATCCCGGCCGAACACAGCGAGAGCCGGGATGACTGACTTTAATGCCTATTTCTTCTGCAGCTCGTCGATCTGATCCATGATGTGCGTCATGCGCGCGAGCAGTGCTTCGTATGGCGCAGGCGTTGCCATATCGAGGCCCGCCTTCTTGTAGAGCGCATAGGGATAATCCGAACCGCCCGCTTTCAGCATGTCGATAAATCGGTCGCGCGCGGGTTTGCCCTCATGCTCGATCGCATTGGTGAACAGGGCCGCACCCGCCATCGACGTCGCATACTGGTAGACATAGAAGCCATAGTAGAAGTGCGGGATGAACGCCCATTCGATGCAATAGTCGGGGTTGATCTTCATCACGCCTTGCGCGTCGCCGTAATACTTCTTCAGCAGGCCGCAATAGATGTCGGTCATGCGTTCGCCGGAAAGCGTGCCGCCTTTTTCCACTTCCTCATGCAGCGCCAGCTGGAATTCGGCGAACATGGTCTGGCGGAAGAAGGTGGTGCGGATGAGCTCCAGCCCCTGCCCCAGATAATAGAGTTTCTCCGCCTTCGACTTCGCATGCCGCACCATGTAGTCGTTGAGCAGCATCTCGTTGCCGATGGAAGCGGTTTCCGCGATGAACGTGGAATAATTCGATTTCTCGAACGGCTGGTTGGCCGTGGTCAGAAGCGTGTGAACGCCATGGCCCCATTCGTGCACGAAGGTCGAAAGCGATTCGTAATCGTCGTGATTGTTGAACAGCAGATAGGGGTGAACGTCATACGCCGCGCCGTTCATATAGGCGCCGTTTGCCTTGCCCTCATGCGGGAACAGGTTCATCCAGCGGCCGCTGAAGCCCTTCTTCAACAGGCCGGTGTATTCTGGGCCGTAAGCGGATGTCACTTCCAACGTGATGCGCTTGGAATCGTCCACCGTGAATTTCGGCGGCGTCTTCAGATCGAAGATCGGCGGATAGGCATCGTAATATTGCAGCTCGTCGGTAATACCGAGCGCCTTCTTGCGCATCTCCAGATAGCGGTGCAGCACCGGCAGTCCCTTGTTGGCTTCAGCCACCAGCGTGCGATAGACCGTTTCCGGCATGTTGTCGCCAAAGGTCGCGGCCGCCAGCGAATTGGGGAAATGGCGCACGCGCGCTTCGAACACCTCACCCAGCACCTGTGCGGTCAGCGACGCGCCCATGGTGCCCTGAAAGTCCTTGAAGGTGTGCCAGAAATTGTCGAACACAGCCTTGCGGTCCGCGCGATTCAGCGACTGGCGGTATTTGGTATAGGCCGCCTGATCGAGGCGAATCTTGGTGCCGTCGGAAAGCGTGACGGTAGGGAACGGCAATTCGCCGTTCGCAAGCTGGCTGTAGATCGTGTTGGGCTGGTTCAAAACATTGCCCGCTTCGGCAATCACGCCTTCGGCTTCGACGCCCAGCGTATGCGGTGCGGCGCGCAGCGTGTCTTCCAGATAGAAGCCGAAGCGTTTTTCGAGTTCGGGCGATTCCTTTTCGAACGCATGAACCTTGTCGGCGCCGATGGTAAGGATTTCTGGCGCGAGCCATGCCGTCTTTGCGCTGATCAGCGTTTCCAGCGCCTGTGCGGCTTGCTGGCGTTCCTGATTGACGCCGATTTTCACATTCTCGTCGGCCTTCAACGAGGCATAGACGCTAAGGCGCGCCGATTCCTTTCGCACATGGCTGTATTCGGAAAGCGCCTTCAGCATATCTGCGGAGCTCTTTCCCAGCGTGCCCTTGAAGTCTTCCAGCTTCTTGGCTTCTTCCTGGATCTTGTCGTGTTCGGCCGTCCAGGCTTCGGGGCTCTTATAGAGATCGCTCAAATCCCACATATAGGCAGGATTGTCGGCATCGGAGACGGCGGGTTTCGTGGCTGGAGCTGACATCGCGGAAAGAGGGAAGATAACGGTGGAAAGGCACAGCGCCGCCAGGCGCGACCGGGACAATAGCATGGGCGAATTCCCCTGTTTTCAGCCGTGGAACCTAGCTGCCCCTGTCCGGGAACCCAAGGCCCGGCAGATCACTCCCGTGTGAGCGGTCCCTCATCTGTCATCCCCGGCCGAGCGCCCAAACTGGACGCAAGGGAAAGGGGATGACAAAGAGTGGTCGATGAAGCGATGATGATTTCGATGCGATTTCCGACAACGGCCCTGATCTTCCTCGCCTTTGTAGCGCCCGCCCTCGCCGCGCCTGCGCCCAAAATCCACATCGCGTCGCTCGATCAACTCCCCACCCCGCTCCCCTATCCCTACGATGAAACCGCCAATGCCGATGCCGCCGTCGCCGCAGCCAAAGCGAAAGCCAAAGCCGCGGGCAAGCTGCTGCTCATCGATCTCGGCGGAAATTGGTGCGGAGATTGCCGCGTGCTCTCCGGCGTCATGGCGTTGCCGGAGATGAAGCGCTTCCTCGAAAAGCACTACGTCGAAGTCGCTGTCGATGTCGGCCGTTTCGACCGCAATCTGCAGATACCGGCGCATTACGGCATCACAAAACGCCTCGAAGGCGTGCCGAGCGTTCTTATCGTCGATCCGAATACGGACAGGCTTTTGAACCGCGCCCGCATCTCCGCGCTCGCCGACGCCCGCTCGATGACGCCGCAGGCCTTGGCCGACTGGCTCGCCCAATGGACGAGGTGACGCGCATCGCCTGATTGACAAGCCAACCCGCAATCCCTCCTCTAGCGGCATCAGGAGGGCTCTGTGGGCACGATTCATCGACGCCGCATCGGCAGCCATGTCGCGCTGCTCGAACTCGACAATCCGCCGGCCAACGCGCTTGGCCGCGACATGCGCAAGCAGCTTCGCGAAGCGCTCTCGGATCTCGACGCCGATCTTTCGGTGCGCGCGCTGATCCTCACCGGGCGAGGCAAGGGCTTTTGCTCGGGCGACGATTTGAAGGAGCAGGAAGAGGCAAGCAAACTTCCGCCCGCCGGACGTGCCGCCCAGCTGGGCGATTTTGCCGACGCCATCAACCGCATAGAAGCGTTCCGTGCACCGGTGATCGCCGCAGTCAACGGCTGGTGCATGGGCGGCGGCCTTGAACTGGCCCTGTGCTGCGATATCCGCATCGCCTCGACCGAAGCGAAATTCACCTGCTCCGGCGTGAACGTCGGCCTCATGGCATCGGCCTGGCGCTTGCCCCGTCTCATCGGGATCGCGCGCGCCAAGCACATGCTTTTCACCGGCGCGCCCTTTGATGCGGCAACAGCGGAATCCATCGGCCTCGTGACCGCGGTCCACAAGCCGGAAGATCTCGAACGCGAGGCCATCGCGCTTGCCGAACGCATTGCCTCGCGTGCGCCGCTTTCGGTGGAAGCGACGAAGAAAATGTCGGGCCGCGCCTTCGACCTCACGCCGGAAGACGCCGCGCGCCTTCAGGGCGAAATCGTCTCCGGGCTCGCCCAAAGCGAAGATCACAAGGCAGCGCTGGCCGCGTTTCGCGAGAAAAAAGAGCCGAAATTCTTGCGCAGATAAAAATTTTTTCGCCCAAACACCGCAACATCTGGCGCGCAAAATGCGCAGGCACACAATTGCATCATGCCATTTCCAGAAAATTCAATCGTTTAACCCCCTGCAGCGTTACGCTGCTGAAACATTTGGGCAGCCCTTGCAGCGCAACGCTCCTTCGTGCATACAGATTATCTTCCCGACAATTCCGCCTACGAAGGTTTTGCGCCCGAAACCGGCTGCTCGCGATAATATTCCGGCAGCAGACGTTTCAGGTTCGCGATCTTCGGCAAATCGTTGACCACGATGTACCCGTTGTCGGGATGACGAAGGAGAAAATCCTGATGATAGCTTTCCGCCGGATAGAACGCCTTCAGCGGATCGACGCGTGTGGCGATGGGCTTTGAATACACATGCGCCTTGTCGAGTTGTTCGACATAGGCGCGTGCGATTTTCGCTTGTTCGGCATTCGCGGCAAAAATGTTGGAGCGATAGCTCGGCCCGGAATCCGGCCCCTGCCGGTTCATTTGCGTCGGATCGTGCGCAACCGAAAAAAAGACGCGCAGGATTTGTCCATAGGTGATGACGCGCGGATCGAATTTGATTTCGACCGATTCGGCGTGTCCCGTCAGTTCCGTGCCGACCAGCGGATAGCTCGCGGTGGCTTTCGAGCCGCCCGAATATCCGGCCAGAACCTGTTTCACGCCCTTGACGTGCTGAAACACGCCCTCGACGCCCCAGAAGCAGCCGCCGGCAAGCACGGCGGTCTCCAGGCCATTGCCCGGCATCCTCGTGTCGACCGCCGGCATCGGCACGGCGCGCGCTGCCTCATCGGCATTGGCGCTTGCAATCAACACCGCGCCCAGTGCGGCAACGCCCAGCGCGGCGAAACCCAAACGGCCCAACATAAGATGGAGTTTGTTCATTTTGATTCTCGCTCACTCACGTAACGGCTCGCGGCACAAAACGCATTGCCGCCGAATTCATGCAATAGCGCAAACCGGTAGGTTTCGGCCCATCGTCGAACACATGCCCCAGATGCGCGTCGCAGAGCGCGCACGAAATCGCCGTGCGAACTGTAATGTACGACGTGTCATTGGATTCGGTGACATTGAATTTGCTGATCGGTTTCCAGAAACTTGGCCAGCCTGTGCCGGATTCGAACTTGGTCCGGGAATCGTAGAGAGCCGTATCGCAGCAGATACAGCGATAGATGCCGGGGGCTTCATTGTTCCAGGTCGCGCCTGTAAAGGCGCGCTCGGTGCCCGCGCGGCGCGTGACATAATAGGACATCGGCGAAAGCTTTGCCCGCCATTCGTCATCGCTTTTCACGATTTTCGGCAAACGTTCCACGCCTCTGCTTTTGCCTGCATCGGTGAAAAGTTCGATTGTCACCATCTGCGGCTTTGCCGCGCGCGCCAAGCCGAGCGACGCGGCGAAGGCAACAAGCGCGGTTCCGCCCACGAGAAACCTGCGGCGGGGAATTTTTTCTGTGACCGGCGGGAGCATCTTGCCTCCTTATCTTTGTACTCTAATACGTTGTGGCAATGGGGACGGGTTACGGCCCCAGGTCACATTTCTGTGCGAAGCGGATTGCGTTCACCTTTTCCAGCAGGTGGGCTTGCAAAGCGGCTTGAATTTCCGACACTTAAGCGAAGCCGCGGGGTGCGGCAGCGTTCTTGGGTGGGCTTTGGTGAGCAGAGTTCTGGGGCGGATTTTTGCGATCGGCGGACTGAGCCTGGCGTTGGCCGGTTGCGCCACCGAACCGGCCGATCCGGGCGATCCTCTGGAAGGAATGAACCGTGCCTTTTTCAACTTCAACCAGAAGCTGGACCAGCGCGCCGCCCTTCCCGCCGCAACCTTCTATGTGAGCGCGGTGCCGAGTCCGATCCGAACCGGAATTCACAATTTCCTGTCGAACATCAACCTGCCGATCACCCTGGCGAACGACCTCCTGCAATTCCAGTTCACGCGCGCGGGCTACACGATCGAACGCTTCGGCCTCAACACCACCATCGGCATTCTGGGGCTGGTGGACGTCGCGTCCGAACGCGGCATACCCTATCACACGGAGGATTTCGGGCAGACGCTTGGATATTACGGGTTGCCGGGCGGGCCTTATCTGGTTCTGCCGCTATTGGGTTCGACACAGCCGCGCGATCTTGGCGGGCGTTATGTGGATCATTACTTCAACGCATTCGGCTATCTCGCGTGGAACGGCAAGGTCTACTACTCGCTGTTCCAAAGCGCGCTTTCAACAGTGGATTCGCGTTCGCGCAACATCAACACGCTTCGCAATATCGAGCGCCAGTCGATCGACATGTATTCGACGATCCGCAGCCTCTATCTGCAAAATCGCGAAAACCAGATCCGCAATGGCGAAATCGACACCACGAATCTGCCGGATTTCTAGCTCTCGCGCGTCAGAAGGTAGGTCGCCAAGGCCTGCAATTCGGCGGCTTTCCCGCCATAGGGCTGAAGCGTGCCGATAGCGCGTTTGACCAGCTTTTCGGCCTCGGCTTTCGCTCCTTCGATCCCGTAGATCGAGATCAACGTTGCCTTGCCCTGATCCTGATCCTTGCCGACGGATTTGCCTGTCTTCTCCGACGTGCTCGTCACGTCGAGCAGATCGTCCGTGATCTGAAACGCAAGCCCGAAATCGCGCGCAAAGGACAGCATACGGTCGCGGTCCGCATTCGAGGCCTCGCCCAGAACGGCGCCAGCCTCGCAGGAGAATTCGAACAGCGCGCCCGTCTTCAACCGCTGCAGCTGCATCACCTGTTCGGCGGTAAGCTTTTGTTCTGCGGCCTTCATGTCGATCATCTGCCCGCCGATCATGCCTTCGCTGCCGGATGCCTTCGCAAGTTTCGCCACCAACTCGCAGCGCACCTCAGCAGAGGAATGGGTCGCTGGGCTGGCCAGAATTTCGAAAGCGATAGTCAGAAGACCATCGCCCGCGAGGATGGCGGTTGCCTCGTCAAAGGCGCGATGGGTCGTGGGTCTGCCCCGGCGAAGGTCGTCATTGTCCATCGACGGCAGATCGTCATGCACCAGGGAATAGGTATGCAAAACCTCGATAGCCGCCGCGGCCCTGACCGCATTGGCCACCGGCACGCCAAAGAGGTGGGAGCTCTGAAGCACCAGAAATGGCCTCAGGCGCTTGCCTCCCGCGAAGGTGGCGTAACGCATGGCTTCCTGCACGCGGGCGTAAAGGCCCGAAGGGATCGGCAACAACGATTCCATGGCCTGCTCGACGGCCTTCGCGGATCGCGCCAGGGCAGCCTCCAAATCAACAGCCGGATGGTCGGCAAGGTTCTGCATCAAAACCCCTCTTTCATTGTGTGTAAGGAACCACTGCCCCCCTGGTCAGGCAAGCGGCTAACATACTGGGAACGCGGCCGGAATAGGCATATGAAGCCGGGCTTCGCGGTTGCGAAAGGGCAACTATGGACGATGGGGGCCTCCGCAGGTAAACACTCGATTTGGGGCAGGGTCGCCGTAGCGGCCTCCAGTAAAGGTGCCTATTTATCCATGATGCGCGTCATTCTAGCTGAACCTCGCGGATTCTGCGCCGGTGTGGTGCGCGCGATCGATACGGTCGAGCGGGCGCTCGAGAAATACGGCGAGCCCGTCTATGTCCGTCATGAGATCGTGCACAACAAGCATGTGGTCGAAACGCTGAAAAACAAGGGCGCGCGTTTTGTCGAAGAACTGAATGAAGTTCCCGAAGGTGCGGTGACCGTGTTCAGCGCTCATGGGGTACCGCAAGCCGTGGTCAAGGAAGCGGCCGATCGCGGCCTGCCCGTGCTCGATGCCACCTGCCCGCTCGTTTCCAAGGTTCACATGCAGGGCAAGCGGTATGTGAATCAGGGCCGCCGTCTGATCCTTATCGGTCATGCGGGCCACCCCGAAGTCGAAGGCACCATGGGCCAGGTCGGCGCGCCGGTGACGCTGGTGCAGTCGGAAAAGGATGTCGAAAAGCTCGACATTCCACGCGACGTGCCCGTTGCCTACGTCACGCAGACCACGCTTTCCATCGACGATACGCGCGGCATCATCAGTGCGCTGAAGAAACGCTTTACCGATATCGTGGGACCCGAAACTTCGGACATCTGTTACGCAACGCAGAATCGCCAGACGGCAGTTCGGGAACTTTGCAAGGTGGCCGACGTTATCCTGGTGGTTGGTGCGCAGAACAGTTCGAATTCAAACCGGCTCCGCGAAATCGGGTTGGAAGAAGGTGTTCCGAGTTATCTGATCGCCGATGCGACCGAGCTGGACCCAACCTGGCTCGAGGGAAAGGCGACCGTCGGCTTGACGGCCGGCGCTTCGGCCCCCGAAAGCCTGGTCGAAAACGTCATCGCGGCCCTGCGCCGGATTGGAGATGTGGAAGTTTCAAATATGGACGGCATAAAGGAACACATTGAGTTCCGCCTGCCGGCAGCATTGCGCAACTGAACGGAGCGTTCGTGGCTATTCCCGCAAAACAGGCGGCGCGCATCGGCGCCTATGTCCTCAAACAGCATCTTCTTGGGCGGTCGCGTTATCCGCTCGTGCTCATGCTGGAGCCGCTCTTCCGTTGCAATCTGGCATGTGCCGGTTGCGGCAAGATCGACTATCCGGACGAAATCCTCAATCAGCGTCTGTCCTACGACGAGTGCATGGCGGCAATCGACGAATGCGGCGCTCCCGCCGTCTCCATCGCCGGAGGCGAGCCGCTTCTGCACCGCGAGATGCCCAAAATCGTCGAAGGGTTCATCGCGCGCGACAAGTTCGTGATCCTCTGCACGAATGCGCTGCTCCTCGCAAAGAAGATCGACCAGTACAGGCCGCACGAAAACTTCACCTGGTCGATCCATCTCGACGGCGACAAGGAGATGCACGACCGTTCTGTCTGCCTTGAAGGCACCTACGAAAAGGCCATAGAGGCGATCAAGCTGGCAAAGGCTCGCGGTTTTCGCACCCAGATCAATTGCACGCTGTTTCATGGCGCCGAGCCCGAGCGCGTCGCCAACTTCTTCGACGAGATGATGGCGATGGGCCTGGATGGCATCACGGTTTCGCCGGGTTATGCGTATGAGCGCGCGCCCGATCAGGAGCATTTCCTCAATCGGGAACGCACCAAACAGCTGTTCCGTGACATCCTCAAGCGCGGCAATGGCGGAAAGAAATGGTCATTCACGCAGTCCGACCTGTTCCTCGATTTCCTCGCGGGCAATCAGACTTATGAATGCACGCCATGGTCGATGCCGGCACGCACTGTGTTCGGTTGGCAAAAGCCCTGTTACCTGCTGGGCGAAGGTTATGTACAAACCTTCAAGGAACTGATGGAAGGCACGGAGTGGGAGAAATACGGCGTCGGTAACTACGAAAAATGCGCGAACTGCATGGTTCACTGCGGCTTTGAAGGTACGGCTGTCGCCGACTCGGTGAAGAAACCGTGGAAACTCATCCCGCTCCAACTGCGTGGCGTGAAGACCGAAGGGCCGATGGCGCCGGAGATTTCGCTAGCCAATCAGCGTCCGGCGGAATTCGTGTTCTCCCGCCACGTTGAGCGCAAGCTAGCGGAGATCAGGGCCAGCAAGCCCGTCACCGAGGAAATTGCGGCAGCGGAGTAAGGTACGAAAGGCGATTGCCGAATCGCGCACCAGGTACAACAAACTCAGTAATTGTTGCGGGTGCGACATTACCGAACGCAAGACAGCCTCGTAGTCGATCGATCCATCCGGTTTCATGCCGACCAATGCCGCGGGCGGAAGCGTGCGGTCTGCCGGATCGCAGATCACTCGCAATACTGCAAAAGGCAGATTGTGGGCTGCCGCGGCGCGCGCCGCGATGTGGGATTCCATATCGACCGCCACGGCGCCGGTTTGCTCGTAGAGTTTCGTTTTGTCTGGCCGATGGGCAATAACCGCATCGGTGCCGGCGACGATGCCGGGCCTGGAATGCGGAATCGTTTTCCAGAGGCGCTGCATCCAGTCCGCGTCGGTGGAATAGTGCTCGCTGTCCGCAACGACCTCCGTGCCGACAACGACTCTTCCCGGCGCAAAATCCGGGGACAGTCCGCCCGCTATACCGATACTAATAACGCCGGACACATCTTGTTCCGGCAGAATGGAATCAAGTTGCTTTTTCAAATTCGCGGCATTGCCGCCGCCTGTCACTGTTACAACGCGCGAGCCCTTGACGATTTGAGCCTCGCGTACCAGCCCGGTGACGGCAACGATCATGTCTTAAAGGCCGAAATCGACGCGCCGCGAATTGCCGAGCTTGAGATTGCGGTAGCGTGCGACGGCCCAAAGCGGAAAGAATTTCGGATACCCGTGATAGCGCAGATAAAAGACGCGCGGAAAACCGCCGCCTGTGTATTCCTCCTGCGGCCAAAATCCGTCCTCGCCCTGCGTTTCCTGCAAGTAGCGGATTCCTCGCGCCACGGCGGGATGATTGACGTCGCCGGACGCCATCAACGCAAGCAGGGCCCAAGCGGTCTGCGAAGCTGTGGAGGGCGCAGGTTCATAACCGGCATAGTCGAGCCTGTAACTGTCGCAATTTTCGCCCCAACCGCCGTCATCGTTCTGGATCGAAATGAGCCAGTTGACCGCGCGCCGGACCATCGGTGCATTGCTGTCGACTTTCGCGGCATTGAGGCCCGCAAGCACCGACCAGGTGCCGTAGATATAGTTCACGCCCCAGCGGCCGAACCAGCTCCCGTCCTTCATCTGTACCCGCTCGAGATAGGCTATTGCCTCCTTCATACGCGGACTGTCGGGCGGCTCACCCAATTGCGCCATCATGCCGATACAGCGGCCCGTCACGTCTTCAGTCGGCGGATCGAGAAGCGCGCCGTGATCTGCAAAAGGAATGTTGTTGAGGTAATGATAGGAGTTGTCGGCGTCGAACGCCCCCCAACCGCCGTTCTTGCTTTGAAGCCCTTCGACCCATTCGCGGCCGCGCTCTATGGATTGGGCGTAGTCTGCCTGAGGCGCAATCGTCTCCCGGGCGCGATCAAGCGCCATCACGACAACCGCTGTGTCATCGAGATCGGGGTAGTGGTCGTTGGCATATTGAAACGCCCAACCGCCGGGACGCACGTGGGGACGCTCTTCCGCCCAGTCGCCTTTGACATCCAGTACTTGGCGTTGCTTGAGCCATTCAAGTCCGCGGACGACCTTCCCGTTGGCTTCTTCGCCGCGCACTTCCATCAATGCATGACAGGCAAGGGCCGTGTCCCAAACAGGCGACACGCAAGGCTGGCAATAGGCTTCATCTTCCTTCACCACAAGAAGCTTTTCGACAGATTGCCGCGCAATGGCGCGATCGGGATGATCGGAAGGATATCCCAGCACGTCGAACATCATCACGCTGTTCGTCATTGCGGGGTAGATGGCGCCAAGACCGTCCTCGCCGTTCAGCCGTTCCGTAACAAAAGCCACGCAGCGTTCAATAGCGCGCTGACGCAGTGCTCTCGGCCAGAAGGGCTCCACGATCTTCAAAACGCGATCGAGGATGATAAAAAACTGGGCCCAATAACGGTTTTGGTGAGGCGCCCTGCGTTGCGCCGGAACTCGCCGGGATTTGAAAAGTTCCCCGACATGCACATTTCGGGGATTGCGCGCCACAGGCTTCAACGCAGCCAAGACAAGCAGCGGCACCATCACCGTGCGCGCCCAGTACGACATCTTGGAAAGATGAATCGGAAACCAGCGTGGCAGAAGAATGAGTTCAACCGGAATCGTGGGCACGCTCTTCCACGACAATTCACCGTAGAGTGCGAGCAGAATGCGGGTGAATACATTGGCATGTTCGGCACCGCCATGCGCGAGGATGGCTTCGCGTGCGCGTTTCATATGCGGCGCATCGATATTATCGCCGATCATCTTGAGCGCAAAATAGGCTTTGACGGTTGCGCTGATGTCGAAGCTGCCATTGTGAAATAACGGCCAGCCGCCATGCGCGCCCTGGATGCGCCGCAGATAATTGCCGATCTTGCGTTCGAGTTCGGGATTGGCCGTTTCGCCGAGATAATGGACCAGCAAGATGTATTCGGAAGGAATCGTCGCGTCGGCTTCGAGTTCGAATACCCAGTGGCCATCGGCGCGCTGCTGCGCGAGCAGAGCGGCCGAGGCGCTCTGAATCACGTCCTCAAGCTCCAGCAGGCTGCTATCAACAATCATTGTGTTCATGGGGGGCTTATCTAATGACGAATCTGTGGATTATAGGGACTGATGGCGAAGTGCCAATTGCGCGGCCTTCTGGCCGGAGCGAATCGCCCCCTCGATTGTGGCGGGCAAGCCTGTTTGGATCCAATCACCTGCGAGTACAAGGTTGGCATACTCCGTGGCGGCATCGGGCCGTAAGGCATCCTGTTCCGGCGTTGCGGCGAAGGTGGCTCTCTTTTCCTTTACGATTTGCCAAGGGGGTAGTTCCTCCGGCAGGCCATGCGCGCGAGCAACATCGTTCCATAGCGTCCGGGCCAAGGATTCGCGGTCTAAATCAACAAGTTGATCGGCACCGCTGACAGTGACCGAGAGCCTGTCCGGAAATGCGAAGACCCATTGGGCGGTTCCGCCGATGAGTCCCAAAATGGAAGGGAGGCCTTTTGGCGGGGCAACAAGATAATGTGCGTTCACTATAGCGCTATGTTTTGTAGGGACTTTGAGGCCGGGCAAAAGCTCCGTCGCAACCCAAGGCGGCACGGCCAGCACAACCGAATCTTTTGTTCCCAACTGTGTCTCTTCGCCCACATCAAATGACGCGATTTGGCGCTGTGAAACGATCAATCGGCGGACGCGTTGGCCCAACCTGATAGAGGCGCCCCTGGCCTTCAGATACGCCAGCGCCGGATCCACGAGCGCCGAGGCCAGATGGGGCTCGGCAACGCGCGGATAATAATGCCGCCCCCCTTTGGCCAACGTCTCGCGCACGATAGCACCTGCAAGCGCCGCCGATCCGATTTCCGGCTGAAGGTTCAGCGCGGCAAGCAAGAATGGTTCGAGCAGGCGTTCCCACAGAGTACCTTTGCAGGTCATCGCATCCTGCACACGCTGGCTTTTGTTCGCGAACATCAAACCGGCCATGCCAAGATAATCGGACGCCCTCGTCCCCGGGACACGCCGCTTGTCCGACAGCACCCACCAGGCAAGCGGACCGTCATTGGGCGTGATCGTCCAGCGTTGTCCGGAACGCAGATCGGCAAAGGTGAATTCCGCGCGATTGGGGCCTACAAGTCCGTTCTCGGCTCCGATGGTGCGCAGATACGAAAATGTTGCATGATTGCCAGACAGAACGAGATGGTTGCCGTTGTCGATCGTGCGGCCAAGTGTGGAATCGAAATATGAGCGGCAACGGCCACCGGCCTGGTTCGCGGCCTCGATCACCTCGACCTTTCGCCCGGCACCGGCGAGCGCAACCGCGGCGCTCAAGCCCGACAAACCGCCGCCGATGACATAAACCTTGCCTTCGCTCATGCGAACAAACCGTCACGCAATACGAGGCCCAGCAGTTCGATCTTGCCGACACGCGCCCGTTCGCGCGGCGGCGCCCAGCCGGCTCGCTCCATCTTCGAGAGGATTTTCGCGTAAACGGCAATCATCAGACGCGGTGCAGCCAGCCTGCCCCTCGGATGCGAGGCCAATATCGCTTCGGACGCGCGATAATGTTCATGCGCACGCGATGCAACGATGCGGCAGGCCTTGTCAACGAGAGGTGTGGAAATCGCGAGCCTCGGTTCAAATGTCCTGATGCCCGCTTCCGTCAATGCTTCGCGGGGAAGATAGAGGCGATTGATGCCGGCATCCTCGTCAAGATCCCGCAGAATGTTTGTCAATTGAAGTGACCTTCCCAAATGATATGCAAGCGTGAAACCAGGATCGTCGCCCATTCCGAAAACTTTGACAGAGAGACGGCCAACGGCACTGGCGACGCGATCGCAATAGAGGTCAAGCATTTCCCAAGTGGGTGCACAGATGTCCTGCGCGACATCCATGTCCATGCCATCGATCACGGCAAGAAAATCTTCGAGACGGGGATGAAAACGTTCGACGCCGTCACGAAGGAACGACACGCGTTCAGAGGCATGGCCTTGATAAAGCGCCTTGAGGTCCTTGCGCCAGCTTTCGAGCGCTTCGTGACGTCTTTCGCGCGTACCGATGCCGTCGTCTGCAATGTCATCCACCGCGCGGCAGAAGGCATAGATTGCAAACATAGCTTCGCGCTCGGCCCGCGGCAGAACGCGCATCGCCGAATAAAAAGAGCTTCCGGCGGCCTTCTTCCGCGCTTCCTGCATTTCAGGGGCAGTATCCATCATGTCGGTGGCAGTGGTCATGGATGCGTTGCAAGCTGCGGGGCCGTCTTCTTAGGACGGCGGCGGCGGATAAGGAAGGTGAGGATCGTAAGCAGCGCCAATCCGAGGGCTTCGGGCTTGGAATGATGAACACGGTCCGAAAGCGGGTCCCGCTTGATCAGGCCATTGTTGAGGCTCTCCGCGAGGCGCTGGATGACGGCCACTTCGAGCGCCAGCCGATTGTCCACAATCTGATCGGACAGTGGCCTGGCTGTGGCCAGCAGCTCGTTATTGCGGTGGGCGAGTTGCCGAATGACGGCAAGCAAGTCAGGCGACGCGTGGGATTCGCCCAGTGCCTCCGGCGTTACGTTTGCCGCCGACATCGCATCAAGCGGTATGTAGACACGATTGAGAGAACGATAGTCCTTACCGCAGTCCTGCAGATGGTTGATGACCTGCAACGCCGCGCACAGCGCATCCGAAGCAGGCCAAGTATCGTGGTCTTCGCCATGCACATCGAGGACAAAGCGGCCGACGGGCATTGCCGAATAGCGGCAATAATCTATCAACTCATCCCAATTGGCGTAACGCAATTTGACCACGTCACGCCGGAACGCTTCCAGAAGGTCGCTTGCGTGCTGCGTCGTGAGATTCAAATCGGCCGCCACTTTCCTCAGAGCAACGGCTTCCGGAATCGCATCATCGAGGCCGGAGAGACACCTTTGCATCTGATCGAGCAACCGCAGCTTGTCTTCCGCGCTGGCCGTTACATTGTCGGAAATGTCGTCCGCGGCGCGGGCGAAGCGGTAATAGGCCAGGATCGCGGGTCGACGGCGTGGATGTATGAGAACAGAGGCGACGGGAAAATTCTCGTCGGTGTGTCCCTTGCCGGACGCGAGATCGGATGCGGTTGTCATGCGCGGATCGCCTGTGCCCTGCCCTTCCACATGCCGCCGCGGCCGCGCCAGAACTGAAGCGCGGAATCGAAGGTGAAGGCGGTGTAGAGAACCCCAACGGCCGGCAGGAGAACGCCCCAAAGCGGGACGAGGCCGTAAAACAGAAGCATCGGCGCAAAGGCAATCACCATGGCTGCCCATGCAAGCAAGCCCGCCAATTGTGCCATTCCGGATGCGAAGATCGCCAGCATCGGCGGTACGACAAACAACAGGCACATACCAACGATGGTCCCGGCAAGTTCCAGAGGCGAATAATGAAGTTGCGCGTAAGCCGATCGGGCAATCATCCGGCGAATTTCACCCAAGCCCTCATAAGGCCGAATGCTTTGCGAGCGATTGGTGAGACCGAGCCAGATAGGTCCCTGCTTCTTCATGGTGCGGCCAAGCGCGCAATCGTCGATGATTTCCTTCTTTATTGCGTCAATATTGCCTGCGCGCTCGAGAGCGTCTCGCCTGACCAACATGCAGCCGCCGGCAGCAGCAGCGGTCTTGCTCTTGGGACGATTGACCAGCGCAAACGGAAACAGCATGTCGAAGAAGAAAACAAATGCCGGAATCATCAGTCTTTCGGCAAACGTCTTACAATGCAGTTTTGCCATCAGCGAGACGAGAACGAGCTTTCCGGCCACGGCGCGCGCGACGAGTTTACGCAGATTGTCGGGCGAATGCGTAATGTCTGCGTCGGTGAGCCAAAGGTAATCCGGTTCGCCCGCTTGCAGGATACCTTGGCGAACTGCCCAAAGTTTTCCCGTCCATTCAGCCGGACGTGAAGAGCCCCCAATCACAGTAAGGCGTTTCTGTTGAGGCAAACTTTTTGCGATGGAAGCCGTTCCATCGCTGCTCTGATCGTCGACGAGGATGACGCTGAACGAGCCAGGATAATCTTGTGCGAGCAGGCTGCCGATGGAGCGCGCAATCACATCTGCTTCGTCACGTGCCGGAACCACAGCGGTGATGGAAGGCCATGCGGTGGGTTCGGCGGGCTCGCTCCGGTCATCGCGTTCGCGCGCGAGCCAGAACATGCCGCGGCCAAACAGCAGGATCAGCCAAGTCCCGAGAGACAAAAGTCCAATGGCAATCATTGCAGATAGCCCTTTTGACCGAACCATTCCATCGCATCGGCAATGCCTTCACGATAAGGCCGGGCGCAATACCCGAGTTCCTTCTTCGCCTTCTGCGAACTGAAGAACATGCGATATTTGGACATATTCAGCGCATCTGCAGTGATGAACGGTTCCCTGTTTGTAATGCGCGCTACGGCTTCTGCGGCGTAGGCAAGAGGATAAAGTGGGCCGCGGGGGAGTTTGATGCGCGGTGGACGGCGATGGGCGAATTCGGCGATCACACCGAGCATGTCCTGCAAGGTTACGTCTTCGCCGCCGAGGATGTAACGTTCGCCGATTGCACCTCTTTCCAATGCCAGTAGATGGCCTTCGGCGACATCATCGACATGAACGAGGTTGAGGCCCGTATCCACGAATGCCGGCATCTTTCCGGTAGCCGCTTCAACGATGATGCGGCCCGTCGGCGTGGGGCGTATGTCGCGCGGACCGATGGGCGTTGAGGGGCTGACAATCGTGGCGGGCAGCCTGTCTTCTGCGATCATCTTTTCGACCAATCTCTCCGCCACCACCTTGCTCAGTTTGTAGGAGCCGATGACGGTGCGTTCGTCGTGGCGCGAGGTTTCGTCCGCGGATGCGCCTTCGATAGGTTTCAATGTGGCGACGCTTGAAGTGTAAACGATTTTTTCCACGCCCGCGCCGAGGGCCGCCAGCATCGTGGTGCGCGTGCCTTCGAGATTGTTGCGCACAATTTCATTCGGATTGCGGGCCCACAGGCGATAGTCTGCCGCGACGTGGAACAGAAATCTCGCGCCTTCCATAGCGCGCGCCATCGATGAACGATCGCGCATATCGCCTTCCACGATTTCGCAACCGATATCTGCTACATTCGCGCGCGGACTGGTTGGGCGCAGAACAGCGCGTACGTCGTATCCTCGCGCAACCGCGGCCCGGGCAACCGCCGAGCCGACGAAACCGGATGCACCTGTGACGACAACGCGGTCGGCCATATCACGCGGCGGCTGTCTTGGGCGCGCGCATGAATTTGCGGGCAAACCGCACCATTCGCGGCACGAACATGGGACGCAACAGGCGCTTGTCATAGACGCCGAGACGGCGATCGTTTTCGGCGAGACAGATATCCATCAGTTGCGGGATGGTAATTTCTACGCCCAGCTCCTTTGCGCCGTTGACGGTAAAATTGTTGTCCTGGTTTTTGCCACCGCCATCCAGATCGCCGGCAATGCCGATGCGCTCCCACACAAGAAAAGCCCAGACGGCCGCGATCTTCAGCGCAAACCACGGCCTTCTCCACAACGGCATATTGCGGCGATACCAGGCGACCCAATTCACGAAGAAAAGGATGTGACGGCCTTCCTCACGCATCACAGGTTCGAACGTATCGACAAGTTCGGGCGGGAAGAACCCGGAGCGCTTGGCAATGTCAAACAAGCCGAATGCGAAAAAGCTGTCGATGCATTCGCTGTAACCTGTGACCATGAAGGCCCATTCGGCATCTTTCGGCACGACGTATTCGGGCTCGGGTTCGAGCTTGATGCCGTAAGCCTGCACCATGTTGTGCAATACGTGTTTGTGGCGGCTCTCTTCATAGGCATCGAGTTCAATCGCGCGCTTGAGCAGCGGGTCGCTCACCAACTTTCCGAAAGTGGCCACGCGCAAGCCCGCCTTGCCTTCGGTCTGTACCGCAATGTCCCAGATGGGAAGGGAGGTGATCTTCTCCTGCGTTTCGGGGGAGAGTTTGGGCCAGTCGATGACGGCCGGCCTGTATGGATCGAATGTCGTCAGAAGTGTCTTGCAGAACAGGGCCTTGTGTTCATCGCTGCCAAGCTTGATCGGGCCGCCGGAAATCGGCGGGATGGGAATCGAGAGATCAGGAACAGCCATGGCTCCCGCGGTCATGACACCACCTGTAGTAGGTATAACCGAGCCCGGCCACATCTATTTGTTTGGCAGTTTTTTAATGGGGGGAGGGGGTGGGGTAACACGGCGGCTCTAACCTCTGTGGCTTCCATAATATAGCTCATGCTGGGCGGTGTTCGATAAGTCAGACGAAATCGGAAAAGCCGCCTCGCGCAACGCCAGTTTGATTTCCTGCCCGGACGACTTCGCGATCGGTCAGAGCGGCCAGCTCTTCGGAATAGCGGTAGCCCGGCGCGGAGCCAGCATAAGGGCCTGTCGCCGGGTGCAAATAGATTTCGGTCAATCCGTCCGGTAAGCGATCCAGCAAGGCTTTGACACGATTCCTCGTCATCGCGCCTGACCAGCGCAAGCCGAACACCTGATCGGGCGTCGCGACATCACTCGCCTTCAGGCGGCGAGCAAGGAGCGCCGACCAGGTGGCCGCAATTACCGAGGTCGGATCGGCCGAAAGAGACTCGATCTCGGCCAGAACGGCGTGCGGCTCGCGGGGCACTCTGAGCGAACGCATTCCGAATCCTTTGCCGATGCGCAGAATTTCCGCCGCGATTGTGGGGTGCAGATGGAAATGCTTGTGCGCATTGACGTGATCGAGCGAAAGGCCGGTGGCGCGGAAGGCTTCGAACTGCGCTTCGATTTCGCGGGTGAGTTGGCGGCGTATGCTCGGGAAGAAAAACATTTTTGCACCGCTCATCGCCATGTCGGTGCGGAACCGGCCGGTTGAATCGACGAGATCGGGAACTTGCGACGGGGGTAGCATCGGACGGCCTTCGACCAGAACGATGTGCAAGCCGACACGCAAGGACGGCAATCGCCTGGCGATCGACACAGCTTCATCCGCGGCGGGTGCGGCCACCATCAGACTCGTGGCGGTGAGAATTCCGCGCGTGTGGGCGATCTCGACGGCTTGGTTGACTTCGCACGCCGCGCCGAAATCGTCGGCGGTGACGACCAGTCGCTTCAAGCGGCGTGTTCCCGGCGCTCCCTCAGGAACTGGAAGAATTCCACGCCTTCGCGCAAGCGCCGCTTCATCATCTGGCTGGATGTGAGCATCTCGCCGACGATGGATGCGATCTTGCTGGGGCGGAAATAGAATTCCTTGTAGAACGATTCCAGCGAGGTGAAGATCTCGTTGTGCGAAAGGTGCGGATAGTGAAGCGGCGCGATCTGGATGCCGCTTTCATCGACCAGTTCGGCGTTCGCCGCATCGAGCCAGCCGTTCTGTACCGCCTGATTGTACAGAAATGTACCGGGGTAAGGCGCGGCCAGAGACACCTGAATGGTATGCGGGTTGATGCGCTTTGCAAATTCCACCGTCTCGCGGATGGTTTCCTTGCTTTCGCCGGGAAGACCCAGAATGAACGTGCCATGGATTGTGATGCCCAATTCGTGGCAATCGCGCGTGAATTTCTCGGCGACCTCTATACGCATGCCTTTCTTGATGTTGTGCAGGATCTGCTGGTTGCCGGATTCATATCCGACCAGCAACAGCCGCAGGCCGCCGTCTTTCAGCTTCTTCAGCGATTCATAGGGCACGTTCGCCTTCGCATTGCATGACCAGGTGACGCCGAGCTTGCCCAGTTCCTTCGCGATGGCTTCGGCACGCGGCAGGTTATCGGTGAACGTATCGTCGTCGAAGAAGAACTCCTTTGTCTGCGGGAATGCCTTCATCGCCCATTTGATTTCTTCAACCACGTGTTCGACGGACCGCGTGCGGTATTTGTGGCCGCCGACCGTTTGCGGCCAGAGGCAGAAGGTGCAGCGCGATTTGCAGCCGCGGCCGGTGTAGATCGAGATATACGGGTGTTTCAGATAGCCGATGAAATAGTTTTCCATTACCAGGTCGCGCTTATAGACCGGCGTGACCCAGGGAAGGCTATCCATGTTCTCGATCATCTCGCGATCTTCATTGTGTACGATCGCGCCCTGCCTGTTGCGATAGGAAATGCCCTTGATTTCGCCCCATGGCAGATCGTCGGCGACATCCTTGATCGTGAAATCGAATTCGTTGCGGGCGACGTAATCCACAACAGGGGCCTCTCGCAGCGAACCTTCCGCATTCACCGCAACCTTGGCGCCGATCATACCCGCCTTGAGATTGGGATTGGCTGACTTCAAAGCCTCGATCACCTTCACATCAGATTTGAAGGACGGAACGGAGGTGTGAACCACCACGTGATCGAAATCCTTTGCCTGGGCCACAACTTCGGCAAGCGAGGTTTTGTGCGGAGGCGCGTCGATCAGCTTGGAATTTTCCACCAGCGCGGCCGGCTGTGCGAGCCAGGTGGGATACCAGAAGGATTTGATCTCGCGCTTGGCCTGATAACGCGAGCCCGCGCCGCCATCGAATCCGTCGAAGGAAGGGGCCTGAAGAAAAAGCGTTCTAAGCATCACGAAACCTCTGATTGCGAGAAACCGCCGCTGGCCTGAATGTCGAACCGCTGTCCGCGCCAATGGATGGATGAACCGAACAGCGAACCGAGAAACACGAAAAAGGATATGGCGTCTCTGAGCGGCAAAAGCCAGATGGGGCCGGCCTTCGTGCCCACCAGCCGGTCGATGCGCCATTTGAGAACGGCGCGGGCCAGAAGAGCCGTGGCAAGGACGAAAAGAGATAGCGCGTTAAAGCCCAGAAGGAGCGTGGCGAGAAATGCCAAGGGCAGCGCATGGATCGCGCCCGAGCCAGCATGGCCTGTGGGATTGATGCTGCGGATGGTGCGGTTCCAGCGCAGCTCATGACGGATCAGTTCGCCGAAGCTCCGCTCCGAGCAGATGTGATCGACCACGATGTGCGGAAGCGCGAGCGAATAACCCTTTTCGCGGATGGCACGGCCGATCTCATAGTCGTCGGCGAGAAAGCCGGAGAAAGCCTGAAAGCCGCCAATCTCCTCCAGCGTTTGCCGCGTGAAAGCGATGGTGGAACCGAAACAGGGTGCTGCGAGGCTTGCCTGCGTACCCACAACGACATTGGGCAGGAACTGATAGGAAATGCCCATCGCGGCCAGCTTGGACCACAGACTGCCCAACGGCTTGCCGATATAGAGACAGGTCACCGCGCCGACGCCCGGTTGCTGCAAGGTGCCGATCACGGTTTGCAGCCAGTGGGGGGGCACGGCGATGTCGCTGTCCGAAAGGATCAGCACGTCGTGGCGGGCGCGAGGCATCATGTTGATGAGATTGGAGATCTTGCGATTGGCGCCGAACAGGCGTGCATCGATCACCAGGTCCATGTCGAGATCGGGATGCCTGGCTTGCAGCTTGCGCACCACAGGAATGGCAGGATCGGCGGCGTTCTGCACACCGAAGACGATCTGCACGGGGGCGGGATAATCCTGCGCGAAGAAACTCTCCAGATTTTCGGCGAGCATCGGCTCATCGCTGTGCAGCGGCTTGAGCAGCGTGACAGAGGGAAAGCTCGTGGGTTCCGCGGCCGGGGACTTCAGCGCGCGCGCGGCAGCCGCCGAGGCGATCAGGGCATAGATTGCCCCGAAAAGGCCGAGCACGGCGGCGAAATCGCCGATGAGATGAAGCCAGTGCATGATGCGGAAACGGACCCGAAGCAATGCGGTTCAGCGGGGCCTATTACACCCCCTCACCCCCGGGAGGCAAAGCGGCCCGGCCCCCGCACATATCAAAAGCCCCGCTACGGTCGCCGGATTCTTCCACGGGCAGTGCTTGCCGCTATGGAACCCTGCGAAAATGGCGGGGCTTTTGATGCCGCAGCCACGGCAGGCGGACGGATTCGGGCGCAACCTCAAGCGTTACCGGCGTCCGCACCTACACTACGGCCCTTGGGCGCTGCGGACGATCGGGACCGGATTTCGCGACGTCCGGGGTTCCTCTCTTCCTGCGCGGGGAGCGCGCGAGCTCGCCCCCTTGCCCTGTATTTTCATTCGCGTGCGTTCCGGCCTGTGGGCCGATGTTTTTGGGTTTCCTGACCTTTTCTACTTCTGGCAGGAATATAGATGTCTGAAATAAAGGTTTCAAGGCCCACAAGAGGGAAATTATTCTACATCGTTTGACCTGGCAAATGGAACTCAGAAAGAAAAAGGCGGCGGAGTTTCCTCCGCCGCCCTTCCCGCTTGACCGTCCCCAGGCGCTAGCCACCGAGCCCTATGGAGATGGAGGCATAGGGCCCGAAGAAATTGCGGCCATAGGATTTGTGTTCGTCGATCCCGCCATCCATGGCGTTGAAGAAGAAGTCGGCGCGGTAGCCGAAGCTGACTTTGGCGGCGTCGTATCGGAACGAGAGGCCCGCGAAGGCGCCGATGTTGGGGACGACGACGGAACGGGAGCGGGTCTGCGCGGGTGGTGTATTGCGATAGACAGTGACCATCGTGCCGACGGAGAAAATACCGTTTCCGCCATCATTGTATCGAACAGTCTCGTGATGCTCCGTGCGCACTTTTTGACGGCCGAATAGAAGAGCCGCATTCACACCCCAATCGAAATCCAGTTCCGAGTCGCCGCGTCCGGCGAACGGCAGCGAAGCATTCCACGAAAGCGATGGGCCCAGGCCCCGG
>DASZRY010000115.1:0-37014 GCA_035548975.1 Rhizomicrobium sp. | reverse complement strand
GTCTGGTCCACCATCACCTGCTTGGAAAGCTCTGCAAGTTCTGGGTTGTCCTGCAATGCCTGCCGGATGGACTCCGCCGCGCTCTCGAATTGGCCGTCCTGGGAGGAGGGCACCGCACGCTCCAGATGATCCGAGCTTGGCGTCTGGGACGCCGGGTCATTCCCTTCAGCTTCGGTCGATCCGCCTTTGGCATTTTCCTTTTGTTTCGACCGGGTGGTGTCGGATGGAGCAGGCGGACTGGATTTCTGGAACACGGAGGTCTGCCCGCCGGCCTTGGCGCTCTCCTCGCTCAATACCTTGCCGCCCAATACCCCGCCGGAGCCGGAGAAGGTTTGGGAGATACTCTGTGCCGCAAAATAGTCGGCGATGCCGCGTTTCTGCTCGGGCGTGGTTGTGTTGATGAGCCACATCAGCAGGAAGAACGCCATCATGGCGGTCACGAAGTCGGCATACGCTACCTTCCAGGCGCCACCATGGTGACCCCCATGCCCGCCCTTCTTGACGCGCTTGATGATGACGGCGTTGTCGCCGGCCATGCCGAACCCCAACCATTTGCTACCCTGCTGGCCGGGTTTGCGGTCATTATGCCCGCCGCAATCCTCGTCCAGCCCAACGTGGACGAAGCCTGCCATGGGCCCTATTAAGCAAGCGTTAGTCTGGAACCCGTCCCAATATGAGCTTCGATCCCAAAGCCTTCCGCCAAGCCCTCGGCTGCTTCCCCACCGGGGTGGCGGTTGTTACCGCCTGCGGTGAGGCGGCCGACATCGGCATCACGGTGAACTCGTTCACTTCGGTTTCGCTGGACCCACCCCTGGTGATGTGGTGCATCGATCGCAAATCGGATCGCTTCAACGGCTTCACCAAGGCGGGCCAATTCACGATCAGCATTCTTGGAACGAAGCATCAGGACGTCTCGTCAAGGCTTGCCCGGCAGGGCGAGCACAGCCTCGAAAACATTGAGTTGGTGAAGACGGAATCAGGCCCCCCGGCGCTTGCTGACGCGCTGGCGGTGTTCGAATGCGAAAGCCACGCGGTTTATGAAGGCGGAGATCACGCCATTCTTGTTGGCCGTGTGACCCGATATTTCCGTCAGGATGCGGGTGAGCCGCTCGTCTTCTTTCGGGGGAAATACGGCGCTCTGGCTGCCGGCTGAAAAAAAGACGCCGCCGGAACCCGGCGGCGTCAGTCGAGGGGGACTGTGAATTCGTCGGCAACTTACCAGCGGAACTGACCGAACAAGCCCACTTCGTTGTAGTTGCCGTCGATTGCGCCGCCGATCGTGCCGTTGGAAGTGCTGATCGTGCCGTCATCCGTCTGTTCGTGTTTGTAGACGAGCGAGAAGTCGACGATCTTCGCCGGGCTGTAGGAGATACCGACGTTGAAATATTTGTCCTTCACATCGGCAGTCTGAACGCCGAGCGCGTTTTTCGCCGTCGGATTCACCCAGTCATAGCGGCCGAAGACACCCCATTTCGGATCGAACTGATACGATCCGAAAACCGAAACGCCCCGTGCCTTGTCCGTGCCGGTGGATGTCACCGAGTTCCAGTCGTCGGTATAGAAGTATTCCACGCCAAAGCGGATCGGATCCATCTGATACGCGCCAAGAACGTCGAGGCGGTTTGCCGTGTGTGTTGTGGATTCGGCAAGTGTCGGATTGGATCTCACGACGCCCTTGCCCAACTGGCCGTGGTAGCCGCCCAGCGCCAGGATAAAGCCTTCGTAGTTCAGGTTCACACGGCCTTCGACGTCGATGCCGCCGGAGCGGTTCGTCGGATTGGTGGGCGATGCCTTGTAGCCTGCGCCGTTGACCGCGGAGATCTGGTAGTTGATCAGTCCGTCCGCGAGCTTTCCGAGCATATGCACGCCCCAATCGGCCGAGGTGCCGAACTTGGTGCGGTCGATCATCACGTTTTCGACGTAACGATATCCATAAGTGTCTTCGACGAACGGTACCCACGGAAGGTCGGCCGAACCGAGACGGAAGATCAGCGCGTCGTCAAGTTTCGCCTGCAGATAGGCCTTCTTCAGATAAATCTGCGAGGCCTTCGTCGTACTGTCGAAGGTGAAATCCGTCGTCAGGTTGGCGGAGAACATGTCATCGAAAGTGTGATCGACACCCAGGTAAAATCTCTTGATGTCGAAATTCGCGCCGTTGGCCGTGTCATAGGTGTGGCCGCTCGGATTGCCGCCGCTGGGCGCGTTCCGCGATACACCATTCACATAGCTGATGTCGTAGTACATCCGGCCGCTGATCTTGGTGTTGCTCCACCAGCCGGATTTGTTGGCGGCGGCTTGTTCGTATACCTGGTTCTGCAAGGCTTCGACGTCGGCCTGCGAGGCAGGTTGTTCGGCGACTTCCGGAGCTGGTGCCGGAGTAGCTGCCTGCGCTGCCTGCTGTGCCTTGAGGTCCGAAATCTCCTGCTGCTGTTGCTCGATGATCCTTTCCATCCGCTCCAGGCGTTGTTCCGTTGTTTCTTTCGCAAATGCCGGTGCGCTGATCACTGCGCAGGCCGCAGCACCCAACAAAATCGTTCTGACTTTCATGAATTCCCCGCTCGAATAACCGCAGGAGGATGCGGCGTCCGGCCCCCGTTCGTTGGTGGCCGTGAGCGTCCTATCGGCGAGGGATATCATTCGGATGACGGCTGGATGACGGATTTGCGACAGCGGGGCGCATTTGGTTTCGCGTACTTTGGAGAAAGAAATACTTAGATAGATCATATAGTTATGCCGATGGCCGCGAAATCCGTTCGCCGTTAAGCGTTTTCCGCATGTCTGTCATGAGCGGGTCTATCTTCATTGAATGTTATTATAACGCTGCTTATGTTCTGCCGTGCGCGGAGGACCAGAAATGCCCGATTCCCTGGATCGCGACCTGTTGGTGCTACTTCACGACGTGGCGCGCTTGTTGCGCACCCGTTTTGATCAACGCGCGCGAGAACATGGTGCAACGCGCGCGCAATGGGTGCTTCTGGCCCGGCTGGAGCGTCAGCCCGGCCTGTCGCAAAACGAGCTTGCCGCCATCCTCGAGGTGGAGCCGATCACCGTTGCGCGTCTGGTGGACAAGCTTGAACAGCGCGGCTTGGTCGAACGCAGGGCGGATCCGAACGACCGCCGCATTTGGCGTTTGCACAATCTTCCGGCCGCCCAACCGGCTCTCGACAAGATCACACGCTACCGCGAGAGCATGAACGCCGAACTTCTTGAGGGAATTTCGCCCGATTTGCGCGACTCGCTGATCGACGCGTTGTTGAACATGAAAAATCATTTGACGGATGCGGAGAACATGAAGCTTTCCGCCGTCGGGAGCAATTGAAGTGAATGTGATGTCGAGTGATACGATTTCGCGATACGCGGCTGCCCAGCCGCGTGGCGGCCTGAAAGCGCTGTGGGAAGACAAAGCACGTCTTCGCAAAGTTTTGATGATCGGCGGCATATTAATTGTAGCAGTCGTATCGTTGACCGCATATTTGACGGGTGGACGATACGTTTCGACAGACGACACCTACGTCAAGGCAGCACAGTTGATGGTTTCGACGGATGTGTCTGGCCTCGTGAAGGAAGTGAACGTCAAACAGGGTCAGCACGTGAAGGCGGGGGACGTCTTGTTTCGCCTTGACCCGCAACCTTTCCAGATCGCGCTGGACAACGCCAATGCCGCACTCGCACTGGCCGCGCAAAATGTCGAATCGAGCAAGGCAGACTATCGCCGCGATCTCGAGCAAATAGGCGCGCAACAAGCGCAGGTGAACGTGGCGAAAACCACGCTGGATCGCTACAGCAAACTTCTGTCCACCAATTCCATTGCCCGTACGCTCTACGATCAGCAGCGCGCCACCTATCTGTCCGCGCGGGCGACATTGGATTCGCTCAAGCAATCGGCCCAGGTCGATCTGGCAAAGTTGAGCGGCGACCCCAACCTGCCTGTCGAACGGGCGCCGGCCTACATGCAGGCGAAGGCGCATGTCGATGAAATGCAACGCCAACTTGATCATGCCGTGGTGCGCGCGCCCTTTGATGGCGTGGTCACCGAAGTCGATTCATTGCAGCCGGGTACCCTGGTGATATCGGCGATGTCTGCATTCACCACAACGAGTGCGGTCGGACTGGTTTCCGACAAGGATATTTGGGTCGAAGGCAATATGAAGGAAACAGACCTCACGCATGTTCATCCGGGCCAGCCGGTGGAAGTCACTGTCGATACGTATCCCGGCTGCAAATGGCAGGGACGGGTGCAGGCGATTGCCGCCGCGAGCGGCTCGACCTTTTCGCCATTGCCGGCAGAGAACGCCTCGGGCAACTGGGTCAAGGTCGTTCAGCGCATTCCCGTGCGAGTCAATCTCGGCAAGAGCAATTGTGATGTAACGCTGCGTGCGGGCATGAGCGCCTATATCTCGATCGATACGGGACACCGGCGTTGGTATCGGTTGCTGCATGACTAGGGAACGGAGCCATTCTCGATGAGAGTAGGCGCCGGACATGCGGCGACAGCCTACGAGAACAAGTTCGAGCTACGGGTTGTGGTCATCTGTTCCATGGCCGGTATGTTCATGCAGACGCTCGACCAGACAATCGCCAATGTGGCCTTGCCGCACATGCAAGGGAGCCTCGCCGCGTCGCGTGACCAGATCACTTGGGTTCTGACATCCTACATCGTCGCGGCCGCAATCATGACCGCACCTGTCGGCTGGCTCGCATCGCGATTTGGCACCAAGAACCTCGCAATCGTCAGCCTTGGCGGCTTCACCTGTGCATCGGCTCTTTGCGGCGCGGCTCAGAACCTCGACCAGATGATCATGTTCCGCCTGTTGCAAGGCGCATTCGGCGCGGCGCTCGGGCCACTCTCGCAAGCGATCATGCTCGACCTCTATCCCCCGGAGAAACGCGGTTCGGTGATGGCCATGTGGGGCATGGGCGTGATGCTCGGTCCTATTTTGGGGCCGACCTTGGGCGGATACCTGACCGATGCGTATAATTGGCGTTGGGTATTCTACATCAATGTGCCTGTCGGCATTGCGGCCGTCATCGGAATTATCACCTGCTTCAAGCCTTCGCCGCGCGATGAGTCCATGCGCTTTGACTGGTTCGGGTTTGGCTTGCTTGCGCTTGGCCTTGGAACGCTCCAGATCATGCTGGATCGCGGCACGACCAAGAGCTGGTTCGATTCAGGCGAGATCATTGTTGAGGCTTTGCTCGCCGGATTGGCGATCTATTTGTTTTTCGTTCACATGCTGACGACAAAGCACTCGTTCTTGCCGCCGCCCTTGTTCAAGGACAGGAACTTCCTCACATCGATGCTCCTGATGTTCGTTACGGGTTCCTTGCTTGTATCGACATCCGCGCTCCTGCCGCCTTACCTCCAGAATCTCGGCGGATATACTGTGACGGAAAGCGGTCTCATCATGTCGCCGCGCGGCGTAGGTACGATGCTCGCCATGATCTTCTCGGGGCGAATGGCCCAACGTATCGACGCGCGTCTGTTGATGGGCGCGGGAACTTCAATGCTGCTATGGTCCATGTGGGCAATGTCAAGTTGGACCCCGTCTGTTTCCTATGCAGATCTGATTTGGGTCGGCGTCATTCAGGGCGTAGGAATGGGGCTGATCTTTCCGCCAATGAATCTGATTGCCTTCTCGTCACTTGCCCAATCCTTGCGGACGGATGGTGCTGCGATCATGAACCTGATGAGAAACATCGGGGCTGCGATCGGCGTCTCGGTCACCACGACGGTGCTGACCAGCAGTACCCAGATCAATCATGCGCAGCTTGCCGAGCATGTTAATCCGTTCAACCGGGCCCTCGGGGTTAATGCTCCCAGCATGATGTGGAACCCGCAGCTCCCCTTCGGACTTCAAGGTATCAACGGCGTGATCGAATGGAATGCGCAGGTGATCGCCTATGCGAATGACTTCTTGTTCATGTTCTTTCTTTGCCTGCCGTCATTGTTGGTAATCATGTTCATGCGGAAACCGGATCTTGGATTGGGCCGCCCCAAGGAACTGCAGGTGATGGAATGACTCGCGTCGCCTTCATCGGTCTGGGTGTTATGGGCTATCCGATGTCCGGTCATCTGGCGCGCGCAGGATATCAGGTCGCTGTGTTCAACCGCACTCGGTCCAAGGCAAAGGCATGGGCGGAGGAATATTCGGGCACATTTGCCGAAACCCCGTATGCCGCCGCGAACGGCGCCGACGTCGTTTTCGCATGTGTCGGCCGCGATGACGATCTGCGGCAAGTGACGCTGGGTGAGGACGGCGCATTCGCTGCCATGAAGCCGGGTTCTGTTTTCGTCGATCACACGACGGCCTCGGCCTCCATCGCGCGCGAATTGGCGGCGGAAGCCGGAAAGCGCGGCTTCGGATTTGTCGATGCACCGGTGTCCGGCGGCGAGCAGGGGGCGAAAAACGGCCAACTCACCGTCATGTGCGGCGGTGACGCACGGCACTATCAAAAAGTGGAGCCGGTCATCGCCGCTTACGCCAAGCGTTGCCGCTTGATGGGGCCGGCTGGTTCCGGCCAGCTCACCAAGATGGTGAACCAGATCTGTATCGCCGGTCTGCTTGAAGGTTTGTCGGAAGGATTGAGTTTCGCGCGTGCCGCCGGCCTCGATCCTTATGCTGTCGTGGATGTGATCTCAAAAGGCGCAGCCCAATCGTGGCAGATGGACAATCGCCACAAGACGATGCTGGAAGGTCATTTCGATCACGGTTTTGCGGTCGAATGGATGCGCAAGGATCTTTCTATCTGTTTTGCGGAAGCAGAGCGTAATGGCGCGTTGTTGCCGGTCACCAGACTCGTCGATGAGTTCTATTCGGAGGTTGAAGAGATGGGTGGGCATCGTTGGGATACGTCAAGTTTATTTGCGCGGCTTGAGGCATTGAGGGAGAAGCAGTGATGGATGCGGAAGCACGTCGTTATCACCATGGCAATTTGAGGAGCGCGCTTCTCGAATCTGCCCGCAGCATTCTGGAAGAGGGCGCATCCGACTTGAGTTTGCGCGCCGTCGCGAGACGGGCAGGTGTAAGCCACGCCGCGCCATACCGCCATTTTCCAAATCACGAGGCGCTGCTTGTCGAACTTGCGAAAGAAGGATTTGTCGAGCTGCGCGAGGAAATTGTTGCGGCGGCGTCGCAAAAGGCCAGCGAGTCCGACCGTATCGCCAATATCGGCGCGGCCTATATGCGCTTCGTCGCAAGGCGCCCGGCGCTGGCGCGGCTGATGTTCGGACCGCAGCTTCCCAATCGCGACAGTTTCGCGGATCTGACTGTGGCGGCCGATGCAGTCGGCGACGAGATCGGCAATGCGTTGCACGATTCCGCTTTGGGTCTGTCCGTCTGGGCGGCCGTGCATGGCCTGGCCATGCTCATCCTGGAAAACGTGATTGACCTTGGCCAGCGCAAATCCGGCCTCGATGTGCTCCCGTCGCGTGCAGAAATACTGTTACGAAGCCTGTTCTCGGTTCAGCGGGACTGAAGCAGCCGGGAGATTGTTCAGCGGGGCTGAAGCAGTTTCGCGGCGTCTTTCGCAAAATAGGTGAGGATGCCGCTCGCGCCCGCACGTTTGAAGGCGATAAGGCTTTCCAGGATCACGCGATCGCGATCGAACCAGCCGCGTTCGATTGCCCCCATCAACATCGAATACTCGCCGGAGACCTGGTAGGCGAAGGTAGGCACCTGAAACCTATCCTTCACGCGCCGCAGCACATCGAGATACGGCATGCCCGGCTTTACCATCACCATGTCCGCGCCCTCCGCGATATCGAGCGCCACTTCGCGCAGCGCCTCGTCGCTGTTCGCCGAGTCCATCTGATAGGTGCGCTTGTCGCCGATCAGAGCCTTGGCCGAGCCCACCGCGTCGCGGAACGGTCCGTAAAATGCACTCGCATATTTCGCGGCATACGCCATGATAAGCGTGTCGTTGAATCCGGACTTCTCCAGCGCCATCCGTATGGCCCCGACGCGGCCATCCATCATGTCGGATGGCGCGATGATGTCGCATCCGGCTTCGGCTTGAATCATCGCCTGCTTGACGAGGATTTCGATCGTCGCATCGTTGGCGACGTTTTGATTGCTTCCGTCCATCACGCCGTCATGGCCGTGGCTCGTGTAGGGATCGAGCGCCACATCGCACAACACGCCGATCTGAGGCACACTCTTTTTGATCGCGCGCACGGCGCGGCAGACAATATTGTTTGCGTTCAGCGCTTCGCGTCCGTCCGGCGTTTTGAGCGCCGGGTCGGTGTAAGGGAAGAGGGCGATCACGGGTATTCCCAGTTTCGCCGCTTCTTCTGCCGCGTTGACAGCAAGGTCAGTGGACAGGCGTTCCACGCCGGGCATGGATGATACAGCCTCACGCCGGTTCTGGCCGTCGATTACGAATATCGGCCAGATGAAGTCGCTTGCGGAAAGCGTGTGCTCTGCGACTAGCCGGCGTGACCAGTCGTGGCGCCTGACCCTGCGCATACGGATGGCGGGGAAACTTGCTCTGGGATCCATACTTGCTCCTTGAAACGCGGCGACTTTCTTGTCAATCCGGAGGTGCGAATGGCCGGATTGCGCGGCCGCCGCAGGCTTGAGAAGCTTGGAAAATTTCGGGTGGGAACAATGGATTTCGAACTGACGGAAGACCAGCGCGCGATCGAGGATGCAGCCCGGCGTTTCGCCCGCGAGAAATTGGCCCCCCGCGCCGCCGAGTGGGATGAAAAGGAGATTTTCCCCGTCGAGGCGATGCGCGAGGCAGCCGCTCTCGGCTTTGCCGGAATATATGTGAAGAGCGACGTCGGGGGGTCCGAATTGTCGCGGCTCGATGCGGCGATCATTTTTGAGGAATTGTCTGCGGGCTGCACGTCCACGGCCGCCTATATCTCGATCCACAACATGGCCTCGTGGATGATCGATCGTTTTGGCAACGACGAACAACGCAGGCGCTTCTTGCCGAAACTGACGGCAATGGATCACATCGCCAGCTATTGCCTCACCGAACCCGGATCCGGGTCCGACGCGGCAAGTCTCAAGACGCGCGCCGTTCGCGACGGCGATTATTACGTCTTGAATGGATCGAAGGCGTTCATTTCCGGCGCGGGCGTTTCCGACATCTACACCTGCATGGTCCGCACGGGCGAAGACGGTCCCAAGGGCATCTCTTGCCTCGTCGTCGAGAAAGGTGCGCCGGGTCTCTCCTTCGGCAAGAAGGAAAAGAAGATGGGTTGGAACAGCCAGCCCACTGCCCAGGTCATCTTCGAAGATTGCCGTGTGCCGGTCGCCAATCGCATCGGCGCGGAAGGCGAAGGCTTCCGTATCGCGATGATGGGATTGGATGGCGGCCGCATCAATATCGGCGCATGCTCTGTCGGCACTGCGCGTGCCGCCCTCGAAGAGGCGACGGCCTATGCCAGGGACCGCAAGCAATTCGGAAGGCCGATTGCGGATTTTCAGGCCTCGCAATTCAAGCTTGCTGACATGGCGACAGAGCTGGAAGCCGCGCGTCTCATGATCCGTAGCGCAGCAGCGGCGCTCGACCGGCGCGACCCTCGCGCAACGATGTTGTGTGCAATGGCCAAACGCTTTGCCACAGACACTGGTTCCAAAATCGCCAACGATGCGCTTCAACTCCACGGCGGCTACGGATACCTGAAAGATTTCCCCGCGGAACGTCATGTTCGCGACCTGCGCGTCCATCAGATACTTGAAGGCACCAACGAGATCATGCGCGTGATTGTAGCAAGGGAAATGTTCCGCCAATGATCGGCGAAAGCGAGATACTGTTTGAACAGCGGGGCGCCGCTGGCCTCATTACGCTCAATCGTCCGAAAGCCCTGAACGCACTCACCCACGAGATGTGCCTCAAGATGAAGGGGCAGCTCGACCGATGGTCAAAGGATGCGAGCATCGAATCTGTCGTGATCCGCGGCGCGGGCGACCGTGCCTTCTGCGCCGGTGGCGATATCCGCGCCCTTTATGAATCGGGCAAGGCGAAAACTGCTTACGCCTACGATTTCTATCGCGATGAATACATCCTCAATGCTGCAATCAAGCACTTCCCAAAGCCGTATATTGCGCTGATTAATGGTATCGTGATGGGCGGCGGTGTCGGCGTTTCCGTTCATGGCAGCCATCGCATCGCAAGTGAAAACGTCACCTTCGCCATGCCCGAAACCGGCATCGGCCTCTTCCCCGATGTCGGTGGAAGCTATTTCCTGCCGCGCTGTCCAGGCGAGATCGGCATGTACCTAGCGCTCACTGGCGCGCGTCTCAGAACCGCCGATATGCTCTATGCGGGCATCGCCACCCATTTCGTGCAAATGACGAAATGGGATTCTCTTATTGCCAAGCTCGCGGAAGGTTCTGCGCCCGGCGATGCGGTAAAATCGTGCAGCGACACGGTTCCCGGCGGCTTTCTCGCCGAACACCGTGCCGTCATCGACCGCATCTTTGCCGGTAATTCGGTTGAAGAAATCCTCTCCGCGCTGGATGCCGAGCGTACCGACTGGTCCGAAGATACGGCCAGGACAATCCGCACCAAATCACCAACCAGTCTCAAAGTCGCTTTCCGGCAGGTTCGCAACGGCGCAAGGCTGGATTTCGACGATTGCATGCGCATGGAATGGCGCATGGTCAATCGCATCATCGCAGGTCACGATTTCTACGAAGGCGTGCGCGCCACCATTCTGGATAAGGATGGCGCACCGAAGTGGCACCCTGCCGAACTGAGGTCCGTCAGCGAGGCCGACGTGCAGGCCTATTTCGCCCCGCTTGAAAACAAGGAACTGCCTCTATAGCCACTATCGGATTCATTTGCGTCAGTCGTTTGCCACCTGTTGCCCCGCCGAGCTGTGCAACCGCAGTGACAGTGGAGGCTTTGCCACCGCCCTGGTGCTGAAGGACCTGAGGTTCGTCTGGGGGCGCGCGCAAGGGGCAGGTGCTGCCGCGACCTTGGGCGCGAAGCGGCTCAACTTTATGCCTTGTTTGCCGTAAATGGCTACGCCACAACGGATTTCTCGGGCATTATCAATATGCTGCGCGAACCGGCCTGGGATTTTTTTACGCCCCCTTAACGAGTCGAGCCTACCTTTGACCCAAACAAAGGTGGGCCTGCGAAAGTCGCAGGGGATGACGATGACTGCATTGGCGAAAGCCCAACCGGGGGCGCCGCTTGGCGACGCACCGGATGTGAGCAAATTCTATCTGGAAACGCTCGGCCTGATCGAGCGTCTGCACCGGCAACTTCTGGACGTCATCAAGGACGAACTCGATCGCCGTGACGAGCGGGAGATCAATTCGGTTCAAGCCTTGTTGCTGTTCAATGTCGGCGACCAGGAATTGACGGCGGGCGAACTTCGCACGCGCGGCCATTACCTTGGCTCCAATGTCTCCTACAATCTGAAAAAGCTTGTCGATGCAGGCTATATCCATCATGAACGCTCGGCGGTCGATCGCCGCTCAGTATTGGTGCGCCTGACCAAGAAGGGTGAGACAGTCCGCGCCATGCTTGTCGAACTGTTCAACCGTCATCTGCTCTCGCTTCAGGCGGTTGGCAATGTCGGGGCAGGCGACCTCGAAGGCACCAACACCGCGCTTCGCCGCCTGGAACGATTCTGGATCGATCAGGTCCGTTTCCGGCTTTAAGTCTGGCCCCATTTTGTGCGACGAAGGGGCATGGCCTCTTCGTCCTTCGCCCGCGCCTACATCTATCATCACTCGCGCTTCTACGCGGCGGCGCTGCTCGGCGCCGTTGTCTTTTTCGTGTGCCGGCACCTCGCGCTGCCAATTCGCATCGCCGCAGCAGGCGATACATTTTTTGCGGCTTATCTGATCGCCACTGCCTGGCTGGTGGTGCGTCTCGATGAGGAGGGGTTGAAGAGGCGCGCCGCAGTCGAAGACGAAGGTGCGGTCATCGTATTCCTTATCGCCATCGGCATCATCGCGCTTTGTGTCTTCGGTATATTTACGTTACTCAACCAAAAGCAAAGTCCGGGCACTGCGGTTTTCATGCTGTCGGTGGCAAGCGCCCCGCTGGGATGGTTCACGCTGCATGTATTGAGCGCCTTCCACTACGCCAACCTGCACTATTTGTGCACGCCGGACCGCAAGGGCGGTGCGCTCAAATTTCCCGGCCAGGGCGAACCCGGAGCCGTGGATTTCCTTTATTTCTCCTTCGTCGTCGGGATGACCGCACAGGTCTCCGACGTGCAGGTCCTCACCACGTCCATGCGGCGCGCCACATTGTTTCATTCCATCGTGTCTTTCTTCTTCAATACGGTGCTGATCGCCATGGCTGTGAACGCGGTCGTGATCCTGGCGTCCTGAGAACAATTCGCAACCCGCGAATAGGAATATCCTAGGTGTCTGTACCTATGTGACAATTCGCTTTGGGCCTTGGGGGCTCTACAGGCTATCCTGTTGGCGGCAGTGAGAGAGTGGGCCGTTATCGGTCCGGCAGGTTACAGATGGCGTTTCCGTACGAGGCGAAATTTCGCAACGCGCTTGGTGGGTTGAGACGCGAAGGGCGCTATCGCGTTTTCGCCGATATTGTGCGCCGCAGAGGCGTGTTTCCCAGCGCCGATTTCCATTCCGAGAACGGCAAACGTCCGATAACGGTGTGGTGCAGCAACGATTATCTCTGTATGGGCCAGCATCCTTCGGTGCTCAAGGCCATGCACGACGCGCTCGATCATGCGGGCGCGGGTTCCGGCGGCACGCGAAACATCTCCGGCACCACGCACTACCACGTCGAGTTGGAGAACGAGCTTGCCGATTTGCACGGCAAAGAAGCGGCTCTAACGTTTACATCCGGCTTTGTATCGAACGACGCAACGCTTGCCACGCTGGCGAAACTGCTCCCGGGCCTGATCGTTTTTTCCGATGCGCTCAATCACGCCTCGATGATCGAAGGCATCCGTCATGGCGGTATGGAAAAGCGCGTTTTCCGGCACAGTGACCTGACCCATCTTGAGGAGCTGCTGGCCGCCGCCGATCCCGAGGCCCCAAAGCTGATTGCCTTTGAATCCGTCTATTCGATGGATGGCGATTTCGGCCCCATTGCTCAAATCTGCGATCTTGCCGAAAAGTATGGCGCGCTCACCTATCTGGACGAAGTTCACGGCGTCGGCCTCTATGGTCCGCGCGGCGCCGGTGTTGCCGCGCGCGATGGCGCAATGCATCGGGTGGATATCATCGAAGGCACGCTGGCGAAGGCGTTCGGCGTAATGGGCGGCTACATCGCTGCCTCGGCCGATTTGGTGGATTGCATCCGTTCCTTCGCGCCGGGTTTCATATTCACGACGTCCTTGGCGCCGGTCCTTGCCGCCGGAGTGCTGGCGAGTGTGCGCCACTTGAAAACCAGCACTGTCGAGCGTGAAAAACTTCACGAGAACTCGGCCAAGTTGAAGCGCATGTTCACGGAAGCAGGGCTGCCTGTGATGGATTCCCCCAGCCACATCGTTCCCGTCTTTGTAGGCGATGCGGTGCTGTGCAAATCCGTGTCGGATGCGCTGCTGCGCGAGCATGCGATCTATGTGCAGCCGATCAATTTCCCGACCGTGCCGCGTGGCGCTGAGCGCCTGCGCTTCACGCCGTCGCCCATGCACACGGACGAGATGATGAAACATCTCGTCGACTCCCTCGACAAGGTGTGGACAGCACACCGCCTGGGTCGCGCCGCGTAAGGCGATGCCCGCGAAAAAGGGCGGCGAAATCTATTTCGAATTCACGACGCAGGGCAGCGTTCTGAAGGCAACGGCCATCGATCCAGCAACCGGCACCGAGGTCAGCGTTGTTGGACCGGCAAATCCCGCCGCACGCGCGGCGCTGAAAACGGCCGCAGTGCGCAAGTTGGAATTCGTATTGAGGAAGAAGCGGGGCGAAACCTAGCGGCGGCGTCCTTTTGAGCGCGCAGGGCTGCGGCCCAGTCCGATCTTCTTGGCGAATTCGGAACGCTTGGCCGCATAGTTCGGCGCGACCATTGGATAGTCCGCGGGCAGACCCCACTTCGCGCGATATTCTTCCGGCGTCAGATCGTAGTTGGAGCGCAGATAGCGCTTGAGCATCTTCAACTTTTTTCCGTCCTCGAGACAGATAATGTAATCCGGCGTGATCGATTTTTTCACCGGTACCGCGGGCTTGTGGCCGCCGGGAATGCCGTCACCCGCGCCGTCGCCGGTGAGACCGCCAAGAGTTGCGTGCACGCTCCGGATCATGTTTGGAAGATCGGCTGCAGGAACCGGATTGTTGCTCACGTAAGCGGAAATAATATCCGTCGCCAATTTCAGAAGATCTTCGGAACGCACCGCGTTGTTTTCTTGGGAAGCCATGAGGAGCCCTATTCCCTTGCTGTTCTGTTGCAGTCCGTATTGCGTCCGCAGGCGATTTGCAAGACGAAACAAATGATATTCGCCGCAGTTCCCTTTAAATCGGCAGCATTGGCTTAAGTTGTACTTTTACCTTGTTATCTTTTGAGTTGTTCTGAATTTTGGTTGTCTTGCTCTCGCGCTAGTTGCCATCCAGCTTTTGTACATCTTTATTGGAAGAAGAGGTTGATTAGATGCCTAACGAATACAACTGTTATGCAGTAAGACCGGCGGGGCGAAATCCCCAGCCCGACGGGCTCCCGCATCTGGCGCAACATCTGGTAAAAGGATAGGGGTAACACCGCGATAGGCAGCGCGAGGGGACAATCCGTAATGGTGGCAACAATGACCAGCACCGAGCCACACGAATCTGGCTTCTTTTCCAAGGGCTTGGCGGAGTCCGATCCGGAAGTGGCCCGCGCTGTGGGCCTGGAGCTGGGCCGGCAGCGGGACAAGATCGAGCTCATTGCCTCCGAAAATATCGTCTCCCGGGCCGTCTTGGAGGCTCAGGGTTCGGTTTTGACCAACAAGTATGCGGAAGGATATCCCGGCCGCCGTTATTACGGTGGCTGTGAATATGTCGACGAGGTCGAAGAACTCGCGATCCAGCGTGCCTGCCGTCTCTTTGACTGTACTTTCGCGAATGTGCAGCCGCATTCCGGCGCGCAGGCAAATCAGGCCGTCTTCTTCGCCCTGATGAGGCCGGGCGATACGTTCATGGGTCTCGATCTCGCGGCGGGCGGACATCTCACGCATGGCTCGCCCGTCAACCAGTCCGGCAAATGGTTCACGCCGGTTTCCTACGGCGTGCGCCGGCAAGACCACCGTATCGATATGGACGAGGTTGAGGCCCTGGCGCATAGCCATAAGCCGCGGATCATCATCGCCGGCGGCTCTGCCTATGCCCGCATAATCGACTTCAAGCGCTTCCGTGAAATCGCGGACTCCATTGGCGCCTATTTCATGGTGGACATGGCTCACTTCGCCGGCCTTGTGGCGGGCGGTGTCCATCCCAATCCGCTCGACTACGCCCATGTCGTCACCACAACCACGCACAAGACATTGCGCGGCCCGCGCGGCGGCATGATCCTTTCTCGCGATGCCGACCTCGGAAAGAAGATCAACTCCGCCGTATTTCCGGGCCTGCAAGGAGGACCCTTGATGCATGTGATCGCGGCGAAGGCCGTCGCCTTCGGCGAGGCTCTCAAGCCGGATTTCAAGATCTATGCAAAGAATGTCGTTACCAATGCGAAGGTGCTGGCCGAAACGCTGCATTCGGATGGGCTCGACATCGTTTCCGGCGGCACTGACACCCACTTGATGCTGGTCGATTTGCGTCCGAAGAAGGCGACGGGACGCGCGGCGGAAAAGGCGCTGGACCGTGCTTCGATCACCACCAACAAAAACGCCATTCCGTTCGACACCGAAAAGCCGGCGATCACCTCCGGCATTCGCCTGGGTTCGCCTGCCGGCACGACGCGCGGTTTCGGCCCTGCCGAGTTCAAGGAAATCGGCAAGCTGATCGTGGAAGTCGTCGATGCAGTTGCCGCAAAGGGCGAGGAAGGCGATTCCGCGGTCGAAGCGTCGGTCGCCGCCCGCGTCGCCGAATTGTGCAAACGTTTTCCGATCTATCAGTAGGATCACACCATGCGCTGCCCGTTCTGCGGACACGACGACTCCCAGGTCAAAGACAGCAGGCCGAGCGAAGACAACTCGGCGATCCGCAGGCGGCGCCATTGTCCGGCGTGCGGCGGGCGCTTTACGACCTTCGAGCGCGTGCAATTGCGCGAATTGATTGTGGTGAAAAAGACGGGCAGGCGCGAACCGTTCGATCGCGACAAGCTTGAGCGCTCGATTGCACATGCGCTGCGCAAACGACCGGTGGAAGCCGAACGCGTCGACCGGATGATCACCGGCATCGTCCGCCGCCTCGAAAGCATGGGCGAAAACGAAATCCCGTCCACAGTCATTGGCGAACTGGTGATGCAGGCGCTGGCGAGTCTCGACAAGGTGGCCTATGTCCGCTTCGCGTCGGTCTACAAGAATTTCCGCGAAACCAAGGATTTCGAGGCCCTGATCGGCGAAATGGGCGGCGAGCGGGATTAGTTGTTTCCTGGCTCCCCGCGCTGGGGGATGTGAGAAACATTTCTAGCGCGAAGCGCAATAAGATAATTCACGCCGAGCCGCGGAAGTACGCGGAGCGCTTCTATTCTCCGCGTTTCCCGCGTCTCCGCGTGACCGATCCTTCCGGCCGGTGGCCACAGAAAAACCCTCAACCTTTGCATTCCTTCGCCGGGCTTGCTTTGTTAGGAGGGCAATGATGAAGCGCGCGACCCTTTCATTGGCGATCACGTTCCTGGCAACGGCGGCGTTCGCTGCCGATGAGTTCGCCATCGGTCCTGTCAAAACTGGCATGACCTATGACGAGGTGCGCGCCGCAACGCCCGGCGCGGTTTGGAAGCCCATGCCGTTCCGCGGCATCGCAGCCGACAATGCCTTCACCCTCGGCGGCCTGGCATTCGGCGCGCAATACATTCCGGAGCCGTGGGACCGCTATCACATCCTCGCATCTCACGCCTCCACGCTGACCAGCGTTGCCTCATGCCGCGCCGACTACGGCAAGGTTGCCGAAGTCGTGCAATCCTCGATCGCAGACATGAGAGCGCCGCCCGAATTCACGCCATCGGAAATCGGCTTTGCGGCAAGGCAAACCGAAGTGAAGATCGGGGGCGGATCGGCGTTGCTCATCGAGCACGTGGACAACACGAAACCGGAAAGTGAGTGGCCGTTCGAACTAAGCGCGTCATGGCATGAAGGCGACACCACGGTGAACATGAGCGGCGAAGCGCGCGCGCCGATGATGGACAAGCCTGCGCAATGCGTCATCCGCATCACGCTCGGGAAATATACGAGACGGCCGCGCAAGGGCACCGTCTCATTCGACGATCTCATATTCACTTCGCAGCCCAGTATCAGCCGCCTGCACCACAGCCTCGATTCCGTCGTGCCGCCCGCCCGGCCGGTAAATGTCGTCCTCAACTGCGCCATCGACGATGCAGACGGGCAAGTGGAAAATTGCACGGCGAACCCGAACAACGATCCGGCGGCGCTGCCTTATGTGAATGTTGCGATCGAGCGCGCCAACGACTATCGCGTGGCCGACAAGACACGCAGCGGAAAATGGACGCCTGGAGAAAACACCAGCTTGTCGATCCGCATTGGCGCAGACGACAGGCGCGACGGCCTGAAAGTCGACACGGACAAGCAATCGCAGCTCAAGTTCACTTTCTATCCGCGTCAGGAAGAAATGGTTCGCTTTTATCCGTCCGATGCGCGTGCAGCGGGTGCTGCTGCCGAAATTGAGGTTGGCTGCGTGGTGCAGGCCGATTTCTCCGCCATCTGCCCGGAGATTTCTGTTCCATCGGGTCCGTACCAGGCGCAATTTCGCGCCGCCGCTTCGAATATCGTAACGGCCTATCGCGTCGCACCGGCGCTGGCAGATGGCGAAAGTGCGGTTGGCGCCGGCTTTCGCGCAAAGGTGAAACTCTTGCCGTGAATGACGAATGCCATATGCGCCACGCGCTCACGCTGGCGGAGCGGGCATTGGGCGCCGTCGCTCCCAATCCGGCGGTTGGATGCGTGATCGTGCGCGATGGGGTAATCGTCGGCCGGGGATGGACCCAGCGCGGAGGCAGGCCGCATGCCGAAGCCGTGGCGCTGAAGCAGGCCGGCTGCGCGGCGCGCGGCGCAACGGCTTACGTCACGCTCGAACCCTGTGCGCATCTCGGCCAGACGCCGCCTTGCGCCAATGCGCTCGTTGAGGCTGGCATAAAGCGCGTGGTCGCGGCGGTCGAAGATCCCGATCCGCGCGTTTCAGGGCGCGGATACGCGATTTTGCGCGAGGCCGGTATTGCCGTAAAAACCGATATCGTTCGCGATGAAGCTGCCGCACTGAATGCCGGTTTCTTCTTGCGCGTCACAAAGAAGCGCCCGCTGGTGACGCTCAAGATTGCCGTCAGCGCCGACAACAAGATCGCCCGTTCTCCCGGCGGCGGTCAGTGGATCACAGGCGAGGAGGCACGCCGCTTCGGCCATCTCTTGCGAGCCCGCCACGATGCGATCCTTGCAGGTATCGAAACCGTGCTCGCCGATGATCCCGAACTGACCTGCCGCATTCCGGGGCTGGAAGACCGCTCGCCTGTCCGCATCGTTCTCGATAGTGCGCTGCGACTGCCACCCAATTCGAAGCTAGTTCGTTCGGCGCGCAAGGTGCCACTGATTGTGTTCACGGCGCGCGAGGGCGGTACCCAGTTGATTGCTGCCGGCGCAGAGGCGGTCCGTGTTGCGCCGGATGCGCAGGGCAGGCCCGATCTCCGCGCAGTTCTGGCCGAGCTGGCCCAAAGGGGCATCACCCGTCTGCTGGTTGAAGGTGGCACGGCGGTTGAGAACGCCTTTCTGGCGCAAGGCCTTGCCGACAGGCTGGAAATCTTCCGCGCCCCGGTCATGGCGGGGGAGGACGGACGCCCCGCGCCCGATTTTCCGCTGGGAAAATATGTCCTTTCGGGCCGCCGCGTGCTGGGCTCCGACGTGCTGGAAAGCTACGCGGTCAGGGCCTAAAACCAATCCATGTTTACCGGAATCGTTACAGATGTCGGCCAGGTCCGGCACATCGAAAGGCGCGGCGACACGCACATCGTGATCGGCACGCACTTTGACGTCTCGGCCATCGAGATCGGCGCGTCGATCGCCTGCTCGGGCGCCTGTATGACCGTGATCGACAAGGGCAACGATAAGGATCGCTGGTTTGCCTTCACCGCGTCCGGCGAAACGCTCTCCAAGACGACGCTTGGCGACTGGAAGGTGGGCGATCCCGTCAATCTGGAACGCGCCATGCGCGTGGGCGACGAGCTGGGCGGTCATATCGTCACCGGCCACGTCGATGGAGTGGCGGAAGTGAAATCGGTTCTGCCCGAAGGCGAGTCCAGCCGGGTGATATTTGAAGCGCCTGCATCGGTTGCGCGCTTCATAGCGCCAAAAGGCTCCATCGCACTCGATGGCGTGTCACTCACGGTGAACGAAGTCGATGGGACGCGCTTCGGCGTCAATATTATTCCACATACGTCCAAGGTGACGACCTTCGGGCGGCTGAAACCGGGTGCAAAAGTGAATCTTGAAGTCGATCTGATGGCGCGTTACGTCGCGCGGCTGGTGAACCGATGACGCAAACGCCGTCCGTCTATCACGACTACATCTCGAAAATCGAAGACGTCATCGAGGACGCGCGCAACGGCAAGATGTTCATCCTTGCCGATGCGGAAGATCGCGAGAACGAAGGCGATCTCGTCATCCCGGCGCAGATGTGCACGCCGCAGGCCGTGAACTTCATGGCGAAATACGGACGCGGCCTGATCTGCCTGTGCCTGACGCAGGAACGCGCCAACGCGCTGCAACTTCCGATGATGACGCAGTTCAACGGTTCGCCGCATCAGACCGCGTTCACGGTTTCGATCGAAGCGCGCGAAGGCGTTTCGACCGGCATATCGGCGCATGACCGGGCGCACACGATTTCGGTGGCCATCGACCCAACCAAAGGCCCGCAAGACATCGTCATGCCCGGCCACGTCTTCCCGCTGGTCGCTCGCCACGGCGGAACGCTTGTCCGTGCTGGTCACACCGAAGCCGCCGTCGACATCGCCCGCCTTGCCGGACTTTATCCTGCCGGCGTGATCTGCGAGATCATGAACGACGACGGCACGATGGCGCGGATGCCAGACCTCGTGAAATTCGCGCAGTTCCACGGCATCAAGATAGGCACGATCGCCGATCTCATCGCCTACCGGCGCAAATACGATCACCTCATCAACCGCGCGGTTGAAACCACGTTCGAAAGCCACAACGGCGGCACCTGGAAGATGTACGTGTTCGTCAACACCATCGACTATGCCGAGCACATCGCACTTGTGAAGGGCGAAGTAGCCGGGCCGGATCCGGTGCTGGTGCGCATGCATGCGATCAACATTTTTTCCGACATGCTTCGTTACAGACCGTATGAAAAGGATGTGCTGGGCGAATCCATGCGCATCATTGCGGAAGAGGGCAGGGGCGTTGTCGTGGTCTTGCGCCAGACGCGGCCCACCTTCGTCACCGACACATTGCTCCGCCGTATGCCGGAAGATATCGATCGCCGCCGGGTGAAGGAATATGGCGTTGGCGCGCAAATCCTTCTCGATCTCGGTGTCGAGAACATGATCCTGTTGACCGACACGCCCGAAAAGAAGGCCGTCGCGCTCGAAGGCTATGGCCTGAACATCGTGGGCACCCACCCCATCCGCGGACAAAAGGACGGCGCATGACCAACATCCTCATCGTCGAAGCGCGGTTTTATTCGCACATTGCGGATATGCAGCTCGAAGGAGCGAAGAAGGCGCTGGAGAATTTCGGCGCGCAATACGATGTCATCACGGTTCCCGGCGCGCTGGAGATTCCACCCACAATCGCCTTTGCCGCCAAAGCGGCGGAAGGCGCAGGCAAGAGTTACGACGGCTACGTCGCGCTTGGATGCGTGATCCGCGGCGAGACCTATCACTTCGAAATCGTGGCGAACGAGTCTGCGCGCGGCCTGATGGAATTGGGTCTGCATCATGGCCTCTGCATCGGCAATGGCATTCTGACCGTCGAAAACGAGGAGCAGGCACTGGTTCGCGCGGCGTCGGATGGTAGCGACAAAGGGGGCGATGCGGCGCGGGCGTGCATTGCGCTGATCGAAACGCGGAACAAGCTCGGCGTCCACCGATGAGCGATCCGCATCAGCCGCGCCGCGCCGCGCGTCTGGCGGCGGTGCAGGCCATCTATCAGATGGAGCTGACCGGTCTTGATGCCGATGAGGTGATCGAGGAATTCATCGAACATCGCTTCGGACGCGACGAGTTTCGCGCATTGGGTGAGCCGGACGCCGAATTCTTCAGCGATCTGGTGCGCGGCGTTCCCCATCGTCAGGACGAGATAGACCGCGCGATCGCCCAAAGCCTTTCCGCCGACTGGAAGCTTAGCCGCGTGGATTCTATCGTCCGCGCCATCCTGCGTACGGCCGTCTACGAATTCATCGCGCGACGAGACGTGCCGGCCAAAGTGGTGATCGACCAGTACGTCGACATCGCACACGCATTCTTCGAGGCCGGCGAGCCCGCCTTCGTGAATGCTTCCCTCGACAAGATCGGCCGCCGCAAACGTGCCAGCGAATTTGGCGAAACCCCGCCCGATGACGAACTCCAATTCTGACCGCCCTTCAGAGTTTGAGCTGATCGCCGAACTCTTCGCGCCTTTGGCCGAGGCGCCCGGCGCGCTCAAACTGACGGACGATGCGGCTCTCGTCTCGCCGCCGGCGGGCCACGAACTCGTCATCACTACCGATGCGCTCGTCGAAGGCGTGCACTTCCTGGCCGAAGATCCGGCGTTACAAATTGCCAGAAAGGCGCTGCGCGTAAATCTTTCGGACCTCGCAGCAAAAGGTGCCGAGGCCGCCGGGTATCTGTTGGCGCTTTCGCTGCCGTCGGGCGTTACGATGGATTGGCTCCGGCAATTCGCCGAAGGCCTGAAACAGGACCAGCGCGAATTTGCCGTTTCGCTCTATGGCGGCGACACCACGGCAACGCCCGGCCCGCTTACTATCGCCATCACCGCATTTGGCTTCGTGCCGAAGGGCAAGATGATCCGCCGTTCGGGCGCCAGGCCGGACGATCTCGTTTTTGTCTCCGGCACCGTCGGCGATGGCGGCGCAGGTCTCGCGCTTCTGCGGGAGCATCGCGAAGTTTCTCATGCAGTGCGCGATTTTCTCATCGATCGCTATCGAGAGCCGCGGCCGCGTCTGGCGCTTGGCCAGGCATTGCGCGGCATCGCCCACGCAGCCTTGGATGTTTCCGATGGTCTGCTTGCCGATCTTGGCCATATTGCCGAGACCTCAAACGTTCGCATCGAGGTCGATGCGCATCGCCTTCCGCTCTCGGCCGCGTTGCAAGCCGTCTGGGGTGCTTCGGACGAGGCTCGCGCCCGAGCGGCCACGGCTGGCGATGACTATGAAATCGCCTTCACCGTTGCCCCGCGGTTCGCCGACGATGCCGTGAAGGCGGCGCGCTATTCCACCGCCATAACCGAGATCGGCCGGGTCACGGCCGGACAGGGCGTGGTGTTGCTGGACGGCCAGGGGCGCGAAATCCCGGTTCCGGCCGGGGGCTACACGCATTTCTGACCGCTAACCTTCCCTTAGCCTGGATTTGGCAGGCTTGGGGGATGATTCGCTGCCTCCCCACCGCCGCGCTGATAGCGCTGCTCGCCGTGCCCGCCCTTGCAGCCGAAGGCGAAAAGCAAGCTGCAAAAGACACACACGAAAAGAACGCCCCCGGCACCAGTGTGGAGATGCCGAGCATCATCTCCCCCATGAACGATACCGACGGCAGGCTGGCGGGCTATGCCTACATCACCTGCACAATCATTGCGAAAACGCCGGACGTTGCGGTGGCTATTCGTGCCAAGACGCCCTTCATTCAGGACGCTTTCGTGCGCGACGTGAACAAGAAGCCGGTCGCGCTCGCCTCCGACATTACCCAGGTCGACCGGCCCGGCGTCGCCCAGCGTTTCCTCGCCGATGCGCGCAAGGTAATGGGCTCGGGCAAAGTGGTCTCGTTGTCGATCACGGCAGTCCAGATGTCGCCTCTCCATGCCGGGCCGCCCAGCGACGTGCCGCAAGACCGGCTGCCTCAGGCGGGCGCCGCGGCCACCCAGGCCGCCGCCCTGCCATCTGCAAAAACAGGGTCTTAGCCGCCGGGGCTACGACAAAACGTCACCAACGAATTGTTGCCTCTGCGTTAGGCATTTGGCATGTTCCGGCGCCCTTGAAGCGGTGGGTCACCTCCGGCCGGCCATGGGGATCGGCCGTGCAATTCGGCCCGGCCGGGCGTCCAAAACTCTGCACGAGGGAAATCGATGAGCTTGCAGCTTGAACTCGTTCTCGCGTGCGGCTTGCTCGCGTTGCTTTATGGCGGCCTGACCGTTCGGTCGGTGCTCGCACAAAGCGCGGGCAATGCGCGCATGCAGGAAATCGCCGCCGCCATTCAGGAAGGCGCAGCCGCCTATCTGAACCGGCAATACACCACCATAGCCATTGCTGGCGTGGTGATCTTCGCGCTTGCCTTCTACATTTTTGGCTGGCAGGTCGCAGTTGGTTATCTGATCGGGTCCACTTTTTCGGGCCTTGCCGGCTATATCGGCATGAACGTGTCGGTGCGCGCCAACGTGCGCACGACGGAAGCCTCGCGTCAGGGATTGGCGCAAGGCCTTTCGACGGCGTTCCGCTCCGGTGCGGTAACGGGCATGCTCGTTGCCGGGCTCGGCCTTCTGGCTGTTGCAGGCTATTACGCATTCCTCACGCTTGGTCTGCATCTCGATCTCGCGGATGAAACGCAGGGCCGCATGATCACCAATGCGCTCGTAGCGCTTGGCTTCGGCGCTTCGCTGATCTCGATTTTCGCTCGTCTCGGGGGCGGCATCTTCACCAAGGGTGCGGACGTCGGCGGCGACATGGTGGGCAAGGTCGAAGCCGGCATTCCGGAAGACGATCCGCGCAATCCCGCGACCATTGCCGACAATGTCGGCGACAATGTGGGCGACTGCGCGGGCATGGCCGCCGACTTGTTCGAAACCTATGCGGTGACGACTGTGGCCACGATGGTTCTCGCCTCGATCTATTTCACGGGCGATGAAAAGACGGCGTTGATGCTCTACCCGCTTGCGATTGCGGGTGCGTGCATCATCACCTCCATCATCGGCACGTTTTTTGTCCGTTTGGGCGCTTCGAAGAACATCATGGGCGCTCTCTACAAGGGTGTGGTCGCGACGGGCGTACTTTCGCTTGTCGTTCTGTGGCCGCTGACCAATTGGATCGTCGGCCTCGACCACACCTTCACGGTTGGCTCCGATATCACGTTCACCGGCCGCACGCTCTATTTCTGCGGCGTGGCCGGTCTTGTCGTGACAGGCCTTCTTATCTGGATCACCGAATACTACACGGGTACGGGCTTCCGCCCCGTGAGGGAGGTGGCGAAAGCCTCGGTAACCGGGCACGGCACGAACGTCATTCAGGGGCTCGCAATCTCGATGGAGGCCACCGCGCTTCCCGCGCTCGTGATCTGTGTCGGCATTGTGGTGACCTATCTGATGGCGGGCCTTTTCGGCATTGCTATTGCGGTCTCCACCATGCTTTCGCTGGCGGGCATGATTGTGGCGCTCGATGCGTTCGGTCCGGTGACCGACAACGCGGGCGGCATCGCCGAAATGAGCGGCCTCGAAGGCGACGTGCGCAAGACGACGGACGCGCTCGATGCGGTCGGCAACACAACCAAGGCGGTCACCAAGGGCTATGCGATCGGCTCCGCCGGTCTCGGCGCGCTGGTGCTGTTTGCGGCGTACACGGAAGATCTTAAATACTTCACGAGCCACGCCACCGGCACGACCTTCAGCTACTTTGCGGGTCTCACGCCGCCGACCTTCAGCCTCTCCGATCCGTGGGTGGTTGTCGGTCTCTTCATCGGCGGTCTTCTGCCCTATCTCTTCGGCGGCATCGCGATGACTGCCGTGGGGCGTGCGGCCGGCGCGGTGGTCGAGGAAGTGCGCAAGCAGTTCCGCGAAATGCCCGGCATCATGCAGGGCACGCAAAAGCCCAACTACGGCCGCGCGGTGGACATGCTCACCAAGGCCGCGATCCGGGAAATGGTTGTCCCGTCGCTGCTGCCTGTGCTGTCGCCGATTGTGCTGTTCGCGGTGGTTAACTGGATTTCGGGCAAGTTGGCGGCCTTCAACGCGCTGGGTGCGATGCTGCTCGGCGTGATCGTGACTGGCCTCTTCGTCGCCATCTCGATGACATCGGGCGGCGGCGCGTGGGACAACGCGAAGAAGTATATCGAGGACGGCAATTACGGCGGCAAAGGCTCCGACGCCCACAAGGCGGCGGTGACCGGCGATACAGTCGGCGATCCTTACAAGGATACAGCCGGTCCGGCCGTGAACCCGATGATCAAGATCACCAACATTGTGGCGCTGCTGTTGCTCGCCACCTTGGCGCACGGCATCTGATCGCCGTCACGTCTGAAAGAAAAAAGGGCGCGGTGTGAACCGCGCCCTTTTTGTTTGACTCACGGCCCAGGCCCGCCGCCGCCCGGATTCTGCTGCTGGTCGCCGCCGATCGGCACGCCCGGCGTTGCATTGAACAATTGCTGAAGGAAGGTCAGCTCGCGTCCGCGGGTCACGGTCTCGCGGCTTTCGAAATCCACGACATGGCCGTCTTTCAGACCGTAATGTTTGACGTCGTTCACCTTGCCGTCCTTATCGAAATAGACAGCCAGGATGTTTCGCGAAATCACACGCGGTTCGAAGAACGCCACGCGCTTTTCGGTGCTCGAAATGTAGTACCAGGCATTGCCGCCGAAGGTTGCTTGCGTGGAGGGGTAGCCAAGCCGGGCCTGAACCGTGGTTTTGGTGTCCTTGTTCGCCTTTATGGCGGACTCATTCGCCGGATCCGGCAGGTAGCCGCGCTGGGAGATGACCGGCGTACATCCAGCGGCAGCAAGGACGGCGACAAGAAGAAGGGCACGAATTCTCATGCGGTATGATCCTTTGCCTCACGGCGTCTTCCCCGGGCGATGTGCTAGCCTCAGGCCAAGGGACAATGCAAGCGGAACCGGAACCAGGACCCATGCTGTCGGCGCTCAAAAGAAACAATAAGGTGCGGGAACTGGCGTCCCGCCTCCACACGGCGATCATTGGCCGCGCCCGTGCGCCTGAATTTTTCGAAAGGTTCGGCGTTCCCGACACGATCGACGGCAGGTTCGACCTTGTGGCCCTGCATGCGTGGCTGGCCTTGTCCCGCTTGCGCGAGCCGGCCTTGCAGGAGGTTTCCCAGCGCCTGACAGACATGATGTTTTCCGCCTTCGACGAGGGCCTGCGGGAGCTGGGCGTCAGCGATATTGGCATGGGCAGGCGCATGAAGAAGATCGCCAACGCCTTTTATGGCCGCTTCAAGGCCTATGACGAAGCTGGCGATGACGAAACGTCGATGGCCGATGCGTTGCTGCGCAATCTCTATCGCGGCGAAGCGAAATATGCGCAATCGGCAAAGGTTCTCGCGAATTATGTTTTCAGTGCGAAGGAATCGCTTGCCCGCTCCGATGCCGCGCAAGGTGAACTGGATTTCGGATCCGTCCCGTAATGACCGCGCCCGACGTACCGTTCGAGAAGTTCATCGAACTGTCTTCGCTCTCCGAAGCGGGGATGGAGATCGTCATTGCGCCGAACGAAGCGGAGCGGGCGCAGATTGCAGAATGGGCCGAAGTCACTTCGATACCCTCGTTTCGCGCTGCCATTACCTTGAAGCGCAATACGCCCTCTCGATTTTCCTACGAAGCGGATCTCAGGGCTGAAGTCGTCCAGCCTTGCGTGGTGACGCTTGAACCCGTGACGCAGATCATTGAGCAGAAATTCACCCGCCAGTTACACCTGACCCACGCCGCGCGCCGTCGCCCGGAACTGGTGGAGCTGTCGCCCGGAGCAGGCGAGGACGAATCCCCCGAAGAAATTGAAAGCACCCGTTACAACGTGGCCGGTCCGGTATTGGAGGAGTTTTCGCTCGCCATCGACCCATATCCCAGGGCCCCCGGCGTGGCCTATGAGCCTCCCCCGGAGGAAAAGCCGGAAAGCCCGTTCGCCGTGCTCAAGCAGTTGCAGCGGAAATCATGATCAATCTTCACCGTGCCACGGATAGAGATGCTCATAACCCTGAACCTCCAGAGATCAGCAAAGGTTTTCGAGCCAGATTGCCGGTAGCGGTTCCGTATCGGCTCGAATATGACATCGCGGCGATGGCCAGAACCCTGCCAGATCTTGAGCGCGAACTTCACCGGGTCATCGAATGCCACATTGCCCTCGACCGGCAGGAAGGCAGACCTCCTTTTGCGAGCATTCAAAAGGCATCCGGCCGGTTCTGGAAAATGTGGGAAAAATCAGAGTTTCGCTTGGAAAAGCAGTGGCCGCCTCGTCCGAGCAGGGGCGGGACATGCCAAGTATCCACCCCCATATCCGCATAGCCGAACGGCCGGCCGCCTGAAGGCAGGCTTTCCCTTGATCGGGGCCCGGTTTCAGGCTACGTCCCCGCCTCGTTTTGCCCGCCGGACCAGCCTAGGCAGGCGCGCCCCACGGGCGGCCCGTACGGCCGATTCGGCTATAAGGAGTTGTTCCGCCATGGCGGTCCCCAAGCGAAAGACCTCGCCGTCGAAGCGCAACATGCGCCGCTCGCATCATGCCCTGAAGCCGGTGGGCTATGCCGAGTGCTCGAATTGCGGCGAGCCCAAGCGCCCGCATCATGTCTGTGCATCTTGCGGCCACTACGACGACCGCGAAGTGGCGAAAGCCAAAGCCTGATACGGTTGGGGCGGGGCGAATCTCGCTTCGTCAAACGCATTAGGGCGCGACGTTGAGCCATACTTTAACCGTCTCGATCGATGCCATGGGGGGCGATGCCGGCCCGGGTGTTGTCGTGGACGCGCTGGTCCGGTCCGCCCAACGCCACCCCGGCGTGAAATTCCTTCTCCACGGCGACGAAGCGCAACTGAGGCCGTTGCTCGAAAAGCGCCCCAAGCTCGCTCACATTGCCGAAATCCGCCACAGCGCCGAAAGGGTGCGCATGGAAGAGAAGCCTTCCATCGCTCTTCGCCGCGGACGCAACTCGTCCATGTGGCGCGCCATCGAATGCGTGGCCAAGAAGGAAGCACAGGTTGCGATCTCCGCCGGCAACACCGGCGCGCTGATGGCGATGTCGATGTATCAGCTCGGCGTGATCGAAGGCATTGAGCGTCCGGCGATTGCCGCGCTCTGGCCGACCAAGAAGGCGCAAAGCATCGTGCTGGATGTGGGGGCCAATGTCGGTACCAGCGACGAACAGCTCGTCGATTTCGCGATCATGGGCGCCGCATTCGCGCGCGCGATTTTCAATGTCGAAAGGCCCAGTGTCGGCATTCTCAACGTCGGTTCCGAAGACGTGAAGGGCAACGAAGCGGTCAAGGGCGCGGCACATGTCCTTCGCAACGCAAATCTCAAGATGGAATATGCGGGGTTTGTCGAAGGCGACGACATTTCCGAAGGCGATGTGGACGTCATCGTCACCGACGGCTTCAGCGGCAACATCGCATTGAAAACGGCCGAGGGCACGGCAAAGCTGGTCGTCGAATATCTGCGCGCGGCGTTGACGCGGTCCTTTTTCGGCAAGCTCGGCGCCTTCATCGCCAGCGGCGCGTTGAACAGCCTGAAGCGCAAGCTCGATCCGCGCGCTTCGAACGGCGGCATTTTTCTTGGACTGAATGGTGTGGTGGTCAAAAGCCATGGCGGCACGGATGCGCTGGGATTCGCCAGCGCCCTCGACATGGCTATCGGCATGGCGAAGTCGGGAGTGATTCCGCGCATTGCCGCCGACCGGGCGGGGATCACGCCGCAACCGGCTGCAACCGCTGTCTCATGAGAAAGTAGTGACCGTCATCAGATCGAGAGCGATCGGCTGCGGGGCGTATCTCCCCAAGCAGATCCTGACCAACGACGACCTTGCCAAACGTGTCGATACGTCCGACGCATGGATTGTGGAGCGCACAGGGATCCGGCGCCGCCATATCGCCGCCGGCGGCGAAAAGACGTCCGACCTTGCGCTCGCCGCCGCGCGCGAAGCGCTGGCCGACGCCGGCATAGGCGCCGATGCGCTCGATCTCATCGTCGTCGCCACCACGACGCCCGACGAGACCTTTCCCGCCGTCGCCACAACGGTTCAGGCCAAAATCGGCATGACGCGCGGCGCAGGCTTCGACGTGCAGGCTGTCTGTTCCGGCTTCATCTATGCGCTCGCGACCGCCGACAATTTCATCAAGGCGGGCCAAGCCAACACTGTGCTGGTGATCGGCGCCGAAACCATGTCCCGGCTCATGGATTGGACCGACCGCGGCACCTGCGTGCTGTTTGGCGACGGGGCTGGCGCGATCGTGCTTCAGGCGGGCGAGGGCAAGGGCGACAACCACGACCAGGGCATACTCAACACCAAGCTGTTTTCCGATGGGCGGCTGCACGATCTGCTTTATGTCGACGGCGGCCCGTCCACCACCGGGACCACCGGCTATCTGCGTATGCAGGGCCGGGAGGTGTTCAAGCACGCCGTCACCAATATCTCCGCCGCGGTGCACGCTTCCGCCGATGCCGCGGGTGTGAAGATTTCCGATGTCGATTGGTTCGTGCCGCACCAGGCCAACCAGCGCATCCTCGACGGTACCGGCCGCCGGTTGGGCATACCGGCGGAGAGGGTCATCTCGACGATCGCCGATCATGGCAACACCTCGGCTGCCTCCGTGCCGCTGGCGCTGGTGACCGCCGTCCGCGATGGCCGGATCAAGCGAGGCGACCTTCTGCTGCTGGAAGCCATGGGCGGGGGTCTCACCTGGGGCTCGGCGCTGGTCCGCTGGTAACCATTGCCGGATGAACTGCCGTCTTAAGTGAGTCGGCTATCCCTTTGTCATTGACGGAAAAAAGCCAGGCTCCTAGGGTTCGACTCACGGGGAAGGGAGTCGTACGAGATGACGACGAACACATTAACACGTGCCGATCTGACCGAGGCTGTCTTCCAGGCCGTGGGCCTGTCGCGCAACGACTCGGCGCAGATGGTCGAGGACATGCTCGAAGAAATCTGTGCTGCGCTCGCCCGCGGCGAGACCGTCAAGCTGTCGTCATTCGGAACCTTCGCGGTACGGCAGAAGTCGCAGCGCATGGGCCGCAACCCCAAGACGGGGGATGAAGTCCCCATCGCGCCGCGCCGCGTGCTGGTGTTTCGCCCCAGCCATGTCTTGAAAGCCGTTATCAACGGACAGACGCCTCCGCACGAAGAGGACTGATAGATGCTTCACACCGCGATCGAGACGCGGGGGAAATCTGCCGAAGCCTTCCGCACGATCAGCGAGGTGGCGAACGATCTCGATGTGCCCCAGCACGTTTTGAGATTCTGGGAAGGCCGGTTCAGCCAGATCCGTCCGGTTAAGCGGGCGGGCGGCCGCCGCTACTATCGGCCTGATGACATCGATCTTTTGCGCGGCATCCGTGCGCTGCTTTATGGCGACGGGCTGACCATCAAGGGCGTCCAGAAAATTCTGCGCGACCGGGGCGTGCGCTATGTCGCCGAGATCGGCCGCGGCGAAGCCTCGCTCTTGGGCGATCGCGCGGGCGGCAGATCCTCTGCAAAGAAATCTGCAAAAGGCGTGTCCTTCGAGGTCGTGCACGGCGCCGGAGCGGACGAGATCAAGGTCGAGGACATCGAGGTCGGCGGCATCGACACGGATGAAATCGATCTCGGACGGATCGAGGCGAGTGAGTCCAAGGCTGCGCCCAAAATGAAAGACGCTCCTGTCCCGCTGCCGCCCACGCCGATCGAAGCCGCCATTGCCGCTGCGCCGGCTGCCGAGCTTGGCCCGGAAACCCGCGCGAGGCTGGAAATCCGGCTGGCGGAATTGCTGGAGCTGAAGCAGCGCCTGACTGAGGCGCAAAGCCGCTTCGCGTAAGGATATGCCGGGAGTGTCGCGCCCGGAAACTGGCGTTGCGGCGGCGGGTCCCCCCGCCTATAGTCCGCGCCCCTCGGCGGATTTTCCGCCTATTATCTGGTTACGGAGCGTGGCGCAGCCTGGTTAGCGCACCAGTCTGGGGGACTGGGGGTCGTGGGTTCAAATCCCGCCGCTCCGACCAAAAATTCAAAGGAACCGCTTGCTTTATCCAGCTTGCGCAAATCCACTGCGCAATCGGCAAGTATCAGCCCAACAGCTTTGCGGCAGTCGCGAGCGAACGATAACGAGTCATCCGCTTGCTCAGGAACGTTTGAGACCCGAGTCGTAAGCAAATTTTCGCTGCGCTTGCATCCTTCGCATCGACCACCATGACATGAGGAGCCGGAACGGCGCGAGGCGCTCTGGCAATTCCATCGTAGAGCAGGGCAGCGTCAAGAAATCGCCCCTTGAAAGCGCTGGTCGATTGCAAGCCGGACGGTCCTGGCGCCACGCGAGGCGATCTCGGTTGTTTTCCTCATCGAAACGTCAGTCTCGGGAAGGTCGTCGAGCGATTTTTTGGGCATTAAGACGCTCAAATTTCGGGGGAAAGTCATTTTTCTGGCCATAAGGATTTTGGAACTTTACGCAGCCTTAGAGCCTGAAGAGCAGGGCGGGGTTCGGAATAAGCGTTCCAGATGCAGGTGAACAGCTATGGACAATACCATTGGCCCAGAACCCGGCTCTGATCGCCACGCTTATCCAAACGCGCTGCGAAGAAAGCCGCCAAACAGCAACAGAAACCCGCCGATTTCCGACGCGATGAGCATCCAAATACCAGCCGTGGTATTGAAATTGCGCGTCTTGAACTGATTGTCCGTCTTGTTCGCCGCACCGAGGCGAATGTAGGTCGCCGTCGCTATGGCGAAAAACGCGATCAACAAACTCGCGCCCAAAAGATTGAGCGCCGTGCCGAGCCCGCTCACCTCTTCGAACTGGATCACCACGAGGATGGCGAAGCTATAGTGCAGTGCTGCTCTGTGCGCGATGTCGACATAGTGTGGCGCCAGATGGGTGGGATTGTTCAGCATGTGCCGGTATTTCCACACGCCGGTGAGCAACGCGGTCATGAAAAACAGGCCGAGCGCCACAAGCGACAATTTGATTTCAACGGGCACGTTTCACCTCCGATGCAGATTATTTCGTATCGCGCGGAATGCATGATACTGTTATCCGATCCCATTCTTGGCCGCAAAGCTGCCCTTGCCGGCGGCCGGATATCGCCTGGCAATTCGGCGATGGCACGCCCCCCGAATTGATCTCGCGCAATTCAAATTCCCGATGAATTCGGGAAGATGCATGTTTCGATATCGCCAACTCAAACGGAAAGACGCCCATGGCACAGCAACCCGGATTGAAAATCCGTCTCGAACCGCAGGATGAATATCCTCACACGCCCGATGCGGCGTCGAACTATAACGAAAGCATGTATTTTAATGTCTTCGATCCGGTGCGGAAAACCGGCGGCTGGTTCCGCCTCGGCAATCGCCCGAATGAAGGCTATGCGGAAATGTCGGTCTGTCTTTACCTGCCCGATGGCCGTGTCGCCTTCATGTATGGCCGCCCGAAGATCTCCGGCAATACGGAGATGAATGCGGGCGGCATGAAGATCGATGTCATCGAGCCGTTCAAGCGCCTCAAGCTGACCTATGACGGAAAGGTTTGCGTTCTAGCCCGTCCATTCGAAATGGCGCATCCGTCGAGAGCCTTCCGCGAAAATCCGAATGTCGATTGCAAGGTCGAACTCGATTACGAAGGCGTTTCGCCCATGTATGGCGGCGAAACCGTGCGCGCCGACGGAAAGCCGGTTGCGATCGATCCGGAGAAATCGTTCGCCAAGGCGCACTACGAACAGCACATGGCGGCGAAGGGCCGCTTCGTCGTCGGCGGCGAGACGTTTGAAATTTCCGGCTTCGGCTTGCGAGACAAAAGCTGGGGCCCGCGTTACTGGCAGGCGATAGATTGGTATCGCTGGTGCCCCATGAATTTCGGCCGCGACTTCGGCATGATGCTTTCCATCGTCGCGGGCAGCGAAGGCAAGCCGCGCGAAGGCGGCATGGTGTTCAAGGATGGGAAATACGATCTCATCACCGAATGCCGGATCGATTCCGATTGGGACGAGAACTGGTATCAGACCGCGCTGCGCGCCAGGGTGAAAACGGAATCCGGTGCGAGTTACGAGGTGACGGGAAAGGTGCTTTCACTCATCCCGCTGCGCAACCGGCGCACCGCCCCGGACGGGCAGGAACTCGTCACCCGCATCACCGAAGGCATGACGGAATACAGATGCAACGGCATGACCGGCTACGGCCTTTCGGAATATCTGGATCAGATTGTTGACGGAAAGCCCACGGGCTTGTCCAAATAGGCCCGCGAAACAATCCCAGGAGCTTTTCATGAAAATCGACAAGACGACCGCCGCCGTCGTCACCGGCGGCGCGTCCGGCCTTGGCAGGGCGAGCGCCATGGCACTCGCCGCTGCCGGTGCAAAAGTCGCCATCTTCGATATCAATGCGGACGCCGGTGAGAAAGTTGCAAAGGAAATCGGCGGCATCTTCTGCAAGGTGGATATCACGAGTGAAGAAAGCGCCATCGCCGGATTTGAAAAGGCGCGCGGCGCGCACGGTCAGGAGCGCATTCTGGTCCACTGCGCCATGACCGCGCGGCGCGGCAAGACGCTTTCCTTCGACAAGGAAACGCGCAGCTACAAGCGCACGCCGACGGAAGATTATGCCTATGGCGTCAACGGCATTCTCGTCGCCAGTTACAGAATGGCCTCGCTGTCCGCGCTGGGCATGGCAAGCCTTCCGCCGCTGGAAGACGACGAACGCGGCGTCATCACGCTCACCGCTTCGGTGGCGGCGCAGGATGCGCAGATCGGGCAGGTGATCTATGGCTCGGCGACGGCGGGCGTGAACGGCCTCGTTCTGCCCATGACGCGCGACCTCATGGATCTGGGCATTCGCGTGAATTCGATCATGCCGGGCATTTTCGCCACGCCACTCATGCTGGGCGCGCCGAAAAACGTGCTGGACAGTCTGGCGGCATCGGTGCCGTTTCCCAAACGCCTCGGCAAGCCGGAGGAATTCGGCAGCCTCGTCCTCGAACTGGTGCGCAACACCTATTTCAACGGGCAGTGCCTGAGGCTCGACGGCGGCATCCGCATGGCGCCGCGCTGAAGACGCAACCGATAGTCGATATCGCGCCGGGTCTTCGCGATGCGAGGTCCCGGCGCAATTTTATGATTCCACGAAAATTTCTACCCCCAATCCATCGCCCCGGCTGCGTTCTATAGAGTGAGGACTTCGCTCTAACCCTCGAAAGGCGGAAGCTGTAGGGGGCATGGCCGACAAGATCAAAACCGATCACGAAATCGCCCCGCATGCGCCGGGGGTGGATGGGGAATTGTGCCCGGTGAAGGCTTGGTTCGTCCACGAAGTGCTGCCGCTGGAGGCCGCATTGATGCAGTTTCTTCGTCGAAGTGGACGCAGCGAGGCCGATATCGCCGACCTCCGGCAAGAGGTCTATCTGCGCGTCTGCCAGCAGGCCGAGAAGGAAATCCCGCATCCTGTCAAGCCGCTGGTGTTCACCATTGCGCGCAATCTCCTGATCGATCAGGTGCGGCGCGGCCAGGTGATCCCCATCGAATCCGTCGCCGATCTCGAAGCCATCAACGTCGCCGGCGATACGCCCGGCCCGGACCGCACATTAATGGCCCGCGAAGAGCTTCTGCTGCTCCGCGCCGCGCTGGAAAAACTTCCGCCGCGTTGCCGCGAAGCTCTCATCCTGCGCCGGATTGAGGGTCTGTCGCGCCGCGAAATCGCCGAGCGCATGGGAATCTCCGAACACACCGTCTCCGAACACATCAATGCCGGCGTGCGCGCGCTTGCCAACGCGCTGTACGGCGAGCCCGCGCAGGCGCGGAGGCCGCAATGACCAGCCACGCGAACATCGAACACCAAGCGTCCGCCTGGATCGAACGCCGCGACATGGGCGAATGGTCTGCCGAACTTCAGTCCCAATTCGAAGCGTGGATGAACGAAGCCCTCGAGCATCGCATCGCCTATTGGCGTCTCGAAGCCGCATGGAACCGCACCGAGCGCATGGTTGCATTGCGCCCTGCCGATCTGCGCCAGTCCATTCGCCCGGCCGCGGCAAGCGCCCCGCGCAACACCTTTAAATTCGCAGCCGCCTTGGGCCTCTTCGTCATCGCGGGCGCGATCGGTGCATATTATTTCTCCCAACCCACCTACCAGACATTCGCCACCACGCTCGGCGGCCGTGAAGTGCTCACCCTGCGCGACGGCTCGGTGATCGAATTGAATGCGAGCACCGCCATCCGCCTGTATGACAATGCCAAGGAACGCCGCGTCATGCTGGAAAAGGGCGAGGCGTACTTCAACATCCAGCACGATGCCTCGCATCCCTTCGTTGTCATCTCTGGCAATCACCGTGTCACCGACCTCGGCACGAAATTCTCGGTGAGAACGGAAGAGGGCGGCTTGCGCGTCGCGCTCATGGAAGGCCGGGCAGAGGTCGACAACCTCAACGCCACGAAACCGGTCGTGCTCAATCCCGGCGAAGTCGCCGTTGCAACGGCGGATTCGATTTCGGTCGCCAGAAAACCGATGCGCGAGCTCGCCGATCAGCTCGGTTGGCGCCGTGGCCAGATCATCTTCTATCACACCACGCTCGCGAACGCGGCCGCGGAACTCAATCGTTACAATCGCAAACGGCTGGTGATCGCAGACGCCGCCACCGCGCGCCTCACGATCAACGGTTCGTTCCCGACGAATGGAATAGACGCATTCACGCAGGCTGCGGAACAGGTGTTTGGCGTTCGCATCACGCACCGTGGCGATGAAATCGTGATCTCGCGCTGAGGCGAGAGATGGCATCCGGCCTTATGGGCCGATAGAGAAGGGGGGATTACCTGAAGATGACGAGCTACAAAAAAGCCCTGATGGCCAGCGCCGTCTTCGTGGCGTTTGCAACATCGGCGAAGGCCGAAACCTTCAACATTCCCGCGGGCAGCCTGGATGCCGCGCTCAATGCCTATGCCGTCCAAACCGGCACGACGCTATTGGTTTCCAACGATGCCATAAAGGGTATCCGCTCAAGAGGCGCCAGCGGATCGCTGTCGCAGGATCAGGCGCTGACGCGTCTTCTGTCCGGAACTGGCTTTATCGTGCACCACACGCCATCGGGCGCGCTTGCGATCGTGCCCGATCGCTCGTCTGCGACCGAAGCGTACGTCACGCCCATGCAACTCGCTCAGGCTGCGCCGCCGCGCGCGGCGGTGGAAACCGTCACCGTCACCTCGTCGAAACTGGGCGGAGCGGACGTGCAAAGCATCCCCATCGCGATCACCGCGATGAGCCAGGAACTGCTCACTTCTACCCAAACCGCCGGCGGCCCCGATCTGGTGAAGCAGGTTCCCAATCTCACTTTCACCAAAACGAATTTCACCGGCTACAGCATCCAGATTCGCGGCATCGGCACACAGGCGATCTCGGTATCCACCGATCCCGCCGTTGCCGTCGCGCTGAACGACATTCCCTTCATCCGCAATCACTTTTTCGAACAGGAGTTCTACGATCTCGCCCAGGCCGAAGTGCTGCGTGGTCCGCAAGGCACGCTCTATGGGCGCAACGCGACCGCTGGCGTGGTCAATCTGACCACCGCACGGCCTTCCGATCAGTTCGAGGCGATGGCGTCCGGCGATATCGGAAACTACAAGAACCGCCGCTTCGAAGGCATGATCAATCTTCCGATCGTCGATGACCGGCTCGATATCCGCCTCGCAGGCGAATGGACGAAACGCGACGGCTATACGACGAATGAAATTACCGGCAGCCAGGTCGATGGGCGCGATCTGTGGTCGAGCAGGTTGTCGATCGGCTGGAAGCCGCTGGAAAATCTGAAGGCGACGCTCGTTTGGGAGCATTTCTCCGAAAACGACGACCGCATGCGCACGGCCAAGCAGCTCTGCCACAACGATCCGGG
>DASZRY010000114.1:0-16004 GCA_035548975.1 Rhizomicrobium sp. | reverse complement strand
CATTGGGATCATTTTCGAACTCTCCGCGTTCCCAACGCCCTACGGTCAAGGCTTCCCGATTTACAATCTTCCCGAGCTCAGCCTGCGTCATTCCCAGCAAGGAGCGCAAAAACTTAAGCTCCGCTCCAGTCATTCCACCATGGCGCTTAAGTATGCTCATCGCAATCGCTTCGTGAAGCTTATTGATGTTGGGGATCGTTACGCATTTTTCCCCATGATCATCCGTACATTCTTTAAGCCCCACGAGGACAACATTGTCCAATCCGCTTGCGGTGTAGCGATATTCCTTTTCCATTTTATCCTCCTACCACCGGTTCATCAGCCCACATCACAGTCGCAACTTTTGCTTGGGCCGCTTGTATTGAAGGAATAAGAACGACCCGTACCTCACGGCGATTTGAGTTTGGTGTCGGATTGATCATCGAATACCGATAAAACCCAGCTCTGGTCGCCTGAACGGGAGGGTCATAAACAAATCCGTTCTTCAACACATACATGACGTCGATAGCAGTGATACCTCTCTCCTTCATTTGGTCTTCGGCATGGCCGGTTAGAGTAAGACAGAAGCTATCTTCCTGTGCGATCCTGCGTATGCGCTCGGTCGCCTGCGCAGGCGACCATGGTTCCGGTATGGGAACAAGTTTCGTGATCTCGGCCATGCCGGTTCATGTATCACCATGATATGTAATGTCAACGCATTGTTTTGCAATCTCGTTCCAAGTCAGTTAACGGGAATTGGCTAAGTTTCCATTTATTTATCAATACCTTGTGGTTGAACCTTTCGGCAGCCCACCTGATAGATCAACAGCTGATTTAGCCTTCTCCCAACCCCGCCATCGCCTCTGCGATCTGGGCGTTCAGGGCGTCCCATTCGGCTTCGGTCGGGTCGCGGTTTTCGGACTGGAAGGCGGCAATGGTTGTGCGCAGCCGGGCGAGAAGGGACGCGGCATTGCCGCCCGCTTTCAGGATTTCGTCGAGAGCGGCAAGCGCCACGGTGACGTATCGGAGGACGGTCATGAGTCTGCTGCTTTCTGCTGGACGGGAAGCCGGGCGGTGACGGCGGCGAACGCGCTCACCGCGCCGTTGGCGGCGGCGATGGCTTTCTGCAGCACGTCTCCATTCCGGAGGGACGAATCTGTGACCACGGCTTGCGCGGCATCGAGACTGGCCTGAGCGGCTTTGGCCGCGGTTTCGATCGCTGCGATCGTTGCGGCATCCGAGCAAACCGGCTGCGCCGGACAGCGCGGCAGGGCGGCATAGTCATCGGCCGTGCGCAGCGCGACGAGAAACGCGGCCTTGGCTTCATAAACCGCTTGCGCGGGCGTTTGCGGCGCAGGGAAAATGCCGGCGCAGGATGCGAGCAAGAGGGCAATCGCGGCCACGATATATTGCGCGCGCATCACTTGATCTCCTTGAACACATTGTGAAGGAGCCAGGTTGCGATGGTCTGTATCGCCTGGATCAGCGCGACGGTTTCGAGCTTCACATTGTCGGGCATGTCGATGCCGAACAACGTCAGCAGCATGGCGAAGAATGCGACGGCTTGCGTCCAGTTGATTTTCGAAAAAGTTGCAGGGTTCATGCCAGTCTCCAAAAAAGAAAAAGCCCCGCGCGAAATGCGCGAGGCGCTTGAACGTTTGCCCGGTGCCGCCGGGCGCGGATGTTTTCGTTCTCAGCCGATCACAAGGCCGAATGAGCGCGGTGAGGCGCCGCCGCTCGCAGGCGTGTAAGTGATGACGATGATGCCGGGCGCGCCCGCGCCGCCGGCAAAATCGCTTGCCGCGCGTCCGCCGCCACCGCCGCCGCCGCCATAGCCGCCGCCTGCCCCGCCCTTGGCATGGGCAACACCGGCGCTGTTGCCCGCGCCGCCGCCGCCACCGCCGCCCGGTCCCGCCGTCGCGCTGTCCGATGTCTGCGTCCAGATATTCTGCTGACCGCCCGCGCCGCCATTCGACGATGTGCTGCTGATGAACGATCCGCCGCCACCGCCGCCGCCATTCGTTCCCGCGCCGCCATCGACGCCTGCCGATGTCGAACCCGCGCCGCCGCCCGTTCCGGCATTTCCAGCGCCGCCGTTCCCGCCGTTCTGCGTGTTCGGAAAGGAACCGGCGGTCGAGCTTCCGCCATTGGCCCCGCCGCCGCCCGGCCCGCCGACGTTCGAAGCAGAGTTGGTGGTAGCGCCGTTCTGCCCTGCGCCATTTGGACCGGCCGCACCGCCGCCAGCGCCAGCAGGGCGCGATGCACCGCCGCCATTGCCGCCTGCGAATTTGGTCGAGCCGATGGAGTTTGCGGTATCGCCACCGGCCCCGCCGCCCGTGCCGCCGCCCGATCCGCTCGCGCCGGGCACGCCGTTTGTGCCGCCGCGCGCAAGCAACACGGTGGCCGAGGTGTTGTCTTTAAGCCAGCTATCGCCAGTCGATCCCGGACCGCCGCCGCCAACGCCGATCTGGATCGAGAGCACATCGCCCGGATTGATGTTGGACGGGCTTGCGATCTTTGCGTAGGCACCGCCTCCGCCACCGCCGCCGCCTCTGGCAGTGTTGCCATCGCCGCCGTTTCCGCCCGCGCCGATAGCCTCGATGGTGGCGCTCGATGCGTCGAAATCCGACGGAACCGTCCAGCTAGAACCGGAGGTGAGGAAGATGGTCGTAGTCACGACTTCACCACCTTCAGGATCAGCGTCACGCGCGTCACTGTGGACGCGGAATCGACATTGAAGCGCAACGTTTGACCGGCGGAGACGGAGGTCGTCCAGCCGGTGAGCGCCGTATCCTGCGATCTGGCGGCGCCGGAGAGCGTGGGCTTGGCGGATGCCGTTATCGAATCGGCAACTGTGGGCGGATAGTTCGCATACGTATCTTTCCAGATGTCTATCGCGATGGAGCCGGATTGATCGGCAAGCAGGGTTGCGCTGACGATGGTGCAATCGAAGGGGATCATCAGATCGCCCTTGACGCCGGACGTTATCGCCGCACCGCCGCCGTCGATAACGAAGGCAATGGCCGCGATCTTGGTGTTGTCGAGGCCGAGCGTGGTGACCATGGCGGCGGCACTTGTATCGTCCAGTAATGCGCGCGCGGCGGAGGTGCAGGCGATTTCCTCCACCGTGCCTGCGCCGGCGCTCGCGCGGCCGAGAATCCTGTCCGTCGCGCTCACGTTCTGGATCTTCGCGTAAGTCACCGCCTGGCTGTCGATATCGGTTGCGCCCACAGTGTTCTTGCCCGCGAGCGCTCCAGCACCGGAAAGCGCGGAAATCGCGATGTTCGACGGTGCGACGTCGATATCGATCTTGCTGTTGGCGATGTCGTCCGTAATGGAGAGTTTGGAGGAGGCCGCATTCAGCTTTTTGAACTGAAGATCGACGCCGGACTTTTGCTTGAAGACGCCGATGCCGGCCGTGCCGACATTGCTTGCGGTATTCGCTTCGCCTCCACCGCCGCCGCCGATATTGGCATCGACATATTGCTTGGTGGCGGCGTGGAGCGCAGCTGTGGGATCGCCTGCGAGCGTGACCAGACCGCTCGTCTTGTCGATCACCAACGCTTCAGTCCATGCGCTGCCATCCGGCGAGACCTTGAGGTGGAAATCGTCGTCGCCGGAAAGCCCCGCTTCTGCGCGGCCGGAATAATTATCCTGGAACAGCAACGAGGCCGTATCGGACGAGGATTCCTTGTTGACGGTAAAGCGGATGTCCCCATTGCCGCCGGAGGCCGTCTCCAGCGCGGCGAACAGGACCGCGTTCGATTTGACGGCGAGTTTGTTGGTGGAGTCCGCCGCGGTGTTGACACCGAGCTGCGCCACATTGTCGAGCGGAATGTAGCCTGCAAGATCGTTCCACGCGCTGCCGTCGAAGGCGATGAATTTGTTTTCATCGGCTACGAGCGCAATGAGGCCCGCGAAGGGGGCGTAGAAGCGCCAATTGCCATCGAGACAATAGGCGATCTTTCCATCCTGCCCGGCCCACGCATCGGCGGCAGCCGCCTTTACGAGATAGGCATCGCCATCCGCAGGGCTTGCGGGCGGCGATGAAAGATCGCGGTCGAGGAAACATGCAGCGATGAGCGCATCCAATTCGATGAGCGCTTCGTTGTGCGTGACGTGTTTCTGCGCCTGAGCGGCCGCAAGAAACGGCAGCCCCGCGCGCGGGGTTTCAGCGGTCATGGCTTGTCTTTCGTCAGAGATATATGGCGGCGCCAGCTTTCGCTCCGCGGCCAAAGGTGGCGGAAAGTTGATAGACATTGAAACGGAACGGCGATGGCAAGCCGCCGGGAAAATCGGTGGCAATGTCACCGGCCGCGTAGGTCATCGATGGCGTGGACAGGGCGCCGACGATTCGCACGACGGCTCCAGAACCGTCGAGGATTTCGACATCGTAGCTTTCGCCCGTTTCGCTCATCGGGATTTCGGTCTGGTCCCAGCCGTCGCTGCCCGGAGAGCGGTCGCGGCGGATCCAGGAAAGAACTATGCCGCTTCCGCTTCTGGCAGCGCGCAACCGGCATGGCGCGAAGGGACGCAAGCCCACGCCCGCGAATTGTTTCGCGGCACCCTGCCAGGCGGGATCGGAAATCGGTTTGCCTTGCGGGCCCCAGAGATAGTTGAACGGCAGGTTGTATTGATCGAGCGTGAGGCCGAGCTGTTTCTGCGATCCATCGAGCAGAACCACGCGCGCGCCGGCGAAAACGGGATCGCGCATCGCGGATTCCGTTCCGGCCTGGCCGCGCAGGAGCTTGGTGAGCGACCATTGATTTGGCGCAGTGAGTTCGGCGTTTGCGAATTGCAGCACTTCCCACTCGCCGTCTTCGTTTTCGAGCGCAAGAACGTTGCCGCCTCCGAGCACGGTGAGATCGTCTTTCGAAGCGAGCGTGCCGTTGAAGAGGCGGATGCGAAGCGTATTCGCCTCGTCCCAGCGCCATGCGGGACCTGAGTAGAAGTCGGACGTGGTGACGCCGATCGTGGCCGCGCGCGATAGCGCGGTATCCAGCGTGTAGCCGGATTCGCTTGCGCTTTTCATGATGAGAACCTTGCCGGGCCAGGGACTGGCAAAAGCAGCGGCCGTGGGCGCCCATGGCGTTTCGTTGCCTGTGAGAAGCGGCAGATCCATGAACGCCACCAGCGCACGGCCCGTGTGGGCAATCGATTGAATCGCGCCGGGCGCGCGCGATGGGCCCGAGATGGATTCATAGATCGAAGGATCGGTGGCGACGGCTTCAATCTTGCGCGCGCCCGCATCGTCGATGGCGGAGATGCGCAAACGCCGGGTGCGGCCGCCGGCATCGAGAAGCACATCGTCGCCTGCATCGAGCGCAAGGCGCGACGGCGGCAATGCAAAGCGGCCGGTTTCGCGCATCACCCAGGCGTCCTGCAGCAATCGCTCGCCGATGCCGATGGCTTCGCCCTGGTCGAGAACGAGCGGCAGGTTCGACGCGGCGACGCGATCGGACAGCGTGACCAGCCGGCGGGCTTCGGCGACAGCCTGACGATAGTCGGCGCTCGCATCGATATAGGCAATGCGCGAGGCGTTCGGCAAATCCGTTTCCTGGGCGCGGGTGAAGGAAAAACCGAAACCCGTTTCGCTTTCGCCAATCGCAAGTTCGGATTGCGAGATCGCAGCAGCGGCAGGGCGGCCGCGCATGACAAACCTGATCTTGCCTTCGCTTTCGACCGCATCGAAGCCATAGGCGAGGCCCAAGGGCGCCAGTGCGTCGCGCGGGCTCATCGTGTCGGTGACCGCAAAACCGGTGACGAGGCCATCGAGATTGGAAACATCGTAATCGCTGAAGCCTGCGGACTCGCAGATGTCGGCCACGAGGTCGGAAAGCTGTACCGCGCCGAGGCGGCCATTGAGCCAATGACCGAGACGATAATTCGGCGCATCGCCCCACACATCGTTGCGCGACGGGAAGAACGGAAAAGGCCGCGCATCCCACGTCCAGAGATAGAGATTGGATGTATCGAGCATCGCGCCGGAATAGACGCCGGATACGGGATTGTTCGCCGGATCGTTCCAGAAATTCAGATGCGCTTCGAGGAAACGGCGCTGGATGAGATCGTCGCGTTCCCCGTTGGAGTAATAGGGCAGCGCGCTTTCGGTGGATTTTGCGTCCACGAAAACGTTGGGCTGGTTCGCGCCCTTGTCGACCGCAGGACAACCCAGTTCGCAAAACCAGATGGGCTTGGATTGCGGGTTCCAGTCGGTGGGCGTCGCGCTTTCGCTGCCGCCGGGGCGATCGTAGTGCGCATTCGACCACCAGTTCCAGAAATCCTTCTGGCGGAAGACCCACGGCTTACCCAAACCGTCGGCGATGGGCGTGCGCAGCTGCGCATTGCGATCGGCGTCGCTCGCATAATACCAGTCATAGTCTTCGCCACCGTTGATGTTGCGCGCGAGATAGGCGGGATCGTGTGTATCTGTGGGGCCGCTCTCCGCGCCGTAATCGGCATGCGCGGCGCCATCGCGCCAATCGGCGAGCGGGAGGTAGTTGTCGATTCCGATAAAATCGATATTGGCATCAGACCATAGCGGGTCGAGGTTGAACAAGACCGCGCCTGGTGCATCTCCGGTTTGATGGTTGTTGTATTCGGACCAATCTGCCGCGTAACCGATTTTCGTGGCGTTGCCCAAAATCGCGCGCACGTCGGCCGCGAGCGTTTTGAGGGCAGCGACCGCGGGATAGGCGGTGGCGCTGTCGCGGATGCGGGTGAGGCCGCGCAATTCCGAGCCGATGAGAAACGCATCCACGCCGCCTGCATCTTTGCAGAGCCGGGCGTAGTGCAGGACCATGCGGCGATAGCCCCATTCGGCGTTGAAGAAGGCATTCACTTGCGTTGCGGCGGCGCCTGTCCGATCGGGCGAACCGGAGACTCCGGGCGCGGGATCGCAAGTGATGCGGCCGCGCCAGGGATAAGCCGGCTGGCCGGATTCGCCGGTGTAGGGATTTGTGAGCGAATTGTTCGCCGGAATATCCATGAACAGGAACGGATTGAACATCACGCGCAAGCCGCGCGCCTTCAAGTTTTGAATTGCGGAGGTAATCGTCCGATCCGACGGCGTGCCCCCGTAGGCCGGGCGGCCATCGACCTGGCTGACCACATGGGCGTCTTCGCGCGCGACGCCATCGACCTGCCAGGTTTCGGGATAGGTTGTCTTGGTGGCGGTCTCGACGCCGGGTTTGATTTCGCAAGAGCCGCAGCGCAAATCGTTCGCAAACCAGCCCGCAACGAGGCAGACGGCGCTCACGTTCGGCGCGATGGCCTGCAGTTCGTCGAGCGAAGACGAGATGTCGGCTTCGCCATCGGAATTGTGGGCGTTTTCGGAAATCGTCGTACCTTCGCCGTTGTCGGAGGCGACGATTTCACCGGCATAAACGAATTCGCCCGCGCCGGGGATGAGGGTTACGGCGGTCAGGCGATTTTCGAGCGCGTTGGGCTTATCCGCGGATAGGGCGCGGATAATTTCGAACTGCAGCTGCGGAATGCGGTTGCCGAACTGGGCGAGCGGCATGTCTTCGAAGACGATGTAGCTCAAGCCGCGATAGGCCGGCGTGTTGCCCGCGCCCTCGATTTCCTCGATCAACGGATCGAAGGTTTGAGTTTCGTCGCCCTTGTAAAAGCGCGTGGTGAATTGGGAAAGGTCGATCAGCTTTCCATCGGCCCAGACGCGGCCGATTTTCGTCGTCACGCCGGCGCACAAGCCGACCGCGAAGGAGATGGAATAGCTGTAGTCGGTCTCGCTGACCGTGACGCTGGAACCGAAACCTTTGCCGCCGCCGCTGTTCGTGGTGACTGCGGTTTCCTTGAACTGCGAAGCCCAGATGATCTGACCGGCCACGCGGATGCGGCCGTACACTCGCGGGATGGCCGCTCCTTCGGTTGAGGACTGGATATTGATGTCTGAAAGGCGCGGTCCCTGTCGCACGATGTGCTGACCGGGCATGAGCGCGGAATCGATGAGCGAGCCCGCAAGTGCGCCGAGCGCGCCGCCAATTTGCGCGCCGGTGATGCCGACGCCGAACAGCGAGAAGCCCGCGCCGAAGATGGATGGACCGACGGCTTCGCCGATGGTGCCGAGAACGAGAGAGGCCATTGTGTTTGCTTTCACCTCCCTCTTGTGGGGAGGCCGGAGGTTTCGAAGCGGAGCAGAGAAAGCTCCGGGTGGAGGGCGGTGCTCGCGACGAGCATCGGCCCACCACCCGAAGCGCGTGCCGCGCTTCGCCCTCCCAACGAGGGAGAGGTAAGTTCGAGCCGGAACCCGTACGCCAACCTCTTCCGCCAAAATGCACCGAACGCTTCTTCGCTCACGCGCTTGTTCTGGCGGGCGTGGATGAGCGTTTGCATGCCGTTTTTTTCTGCAACGATGCCGCAATGCTTGGCAGGTCCGCGCGGGTTCATGCGGAACAGCGCGATGTCGCCGGGAGCGAGGCTTGCCGTGCCGATTTCCCGCAAGTGGCGCGAGAGCGCGAGATAAAGCGTTTCCTCGCCTTTCGTTTCGGCCCAATCGGGCGAATAGGGTGGCGGGTCTTCCGGTTCATCGCCGTTGAGCTCGCGCCAGATGCCGCGCAACAAGCCAAGGCAATCGCACCCCGCGCCCTTGACACTTGCCTGGTGGACATAGGGCGTGCCGAGCCATTCGCGCGCGGCGGCGACAATCGCATCAGTTGCCATATCGGCTTCCTCCGTCGAGCGGCTGATTGCGGGAGGCCACCGAGATCACCGCATCGTTGCCCGGCATATAGGGAAAACCGCGGAAGTTGGCGGCGTTGGCGAATTTCGCTTTGCAGGTTGAAAACTGCTTGTCGCAACCGGCCGTCACGGAAAAAGCATCTGCAACGGCAACATCATCGCTCATGGCCTGCCACAGTTCGACGCTGACACCGAGGCTTGAAACGCCGTGACGTTTGATTTCCATCGCGCGGCCGGAATTCGCACCGCTGGTGAAGGTGAGCTTTCCGCCCGTGAACCAGCCATCGGCAAAGCTTTCGAGACCCGAAACCATGAAACGGCGATTGCCGCTTGCAGCGGCAATGGTGCCCGTGCCGGTGATCGCAGCGAGATTGACCGTGCAACGCGCATCGCCCAGATCGGCATCGCAGGAATAGCCGAAAGCGCGGCCAACCCGTTGGTTGAGGATATGCGCAAGACCGCGCACTTCCGCCTGGAAGCCGGTGCGGCCGCGCCGGACTTCTCCGAGACTTCCCTTGCGCATCAACACGCGCTGATCCGGCGCAGACCAGTTCACGCGCCAGATTTCGATGCTCGCATCGTCATAGAGACCCGCCGCGAGATCGGATTCATTGATCGTTGCCGAATTAAGAGCGCCCACGACGGTGAGATTGTCCACCGCGAGGCCGAGCGAGGATTGCACTTCGCTGGCGGTAAAACCGGCCGCCGCTTCATAGGTGACGCCGCCGAAGGCGAGATCGGTGTCGTGGTCGGTGAATCCCTGCACGAGCCCGTCGTTGCGCACGATCTTCCAGCACCAGCAAAGCGTGGTGGCGCCGGAATTCAGATGGTTTTGCAAATCCGCGGAAACGGTTTTCACAGCGCGATCTCCACAATCGGGATGCTGGGGATTTCGCCGGCGGCGAAATTGGAAAGGTTGACGGACAACGTGTCGGTGTCGAAACGCACGGGCGTGTCGAATTCGAACCCGGCGGCGATCGCCGCGCCGTTCGCCGGCGCGCTGTCGAATGTAAGTTGGCCGGTTGTTGCGTCCACGGTGAATGCCGTTGTCTCCGTGCCGCCGATCGCGGCGCGGACAGTCCCCGCGACAGGTTTTCTGATCGTGCGGGACCAGCTTGCGGGACCGGAGGTATAGGTCTTCGTCAGCTGGAATATCCTGTTCGTGCCGTCGCCTGTGCCGATGGGTTGATCGTTGGGCGAAGGCGCGATCTGCGGGGCGCAGGATTTGAAATCGGCGAAATCCTTGAAGCGGAAGCCGTAGAGACGGCCGAGCCGCGCTTCGAAGAAGGCGATGACGGTGTGCAGATCGTCGAGCGTTTTGACGCCATAACCGACATCGTAGCGCCTGCGGGAATTGGCCCAGACGGCATTGCGCTCTTCGAAGCCGGAGCCCAGCGTGACGATCTCGGTCTTGCGCTCGGGGCCGCCGCTCGAATGAAACGCGATGGAAGTGGGGAAGCGGATTTCGTGGAAGTTCATACTCTATCTTTCACCTCCCTCTTGTGGGGAGGTCGGAGGTTTCGGAGCGAAGCGGACGAAAGCTCCGGGCGGGGGACGGCACCGGAACACACACCGTCCCCCACCCGAAAAATCCTTCGCTACGCTCAAGATTTGTTCGACCTCCCCACAAGGGGGAGGTGAGTGAGTCACAAATTCCTCTGCCCTCTCGCCAACGCCCGGGACATCATCGCCGCAAGTTGGGGTTCGGATTTGAGGAAACTCGACGCATCTCTGGTTTGCACGTTAAGCACGATTTGCGGTCGCACCGAGCCCAGCGCGCCGTTGGGCGCGATGGTGCCGTTCGATGAGGGCACGAAGAGTTCGGGGCCCTGCTCGCCGACCAGGTAAGGCACATCCGCCGCGACCGGGCCGCCGGCTGCGCGCGCGCCGCCCACCGGAATGAGCGAGCTTGCGATACTGCTCACAATGCCTTCGATCGGCTTGACGATAAACTGGCTGATCGCGACGCGCTCGAAATCGGCAAGGATCGCGGTAACCATCCGGTCGATGGAGAGCTTGCCGGAAACGGCGGCGCGGCTGATGGTGTTGGCGACCGAATTGAAACTGCGGTTGACGGCGGTTTCGATACGCGCGGCAGTATCGGCGACGGGACCGTTGGCGAAATCCGACAATGCCTTCGCGGCGCTATCGAGCGCGCCGTTGAGCGGAGATATATCGGCGCCGAGAGATATGTTTTCGTCAGCCATCGGGGTGGACTTTCATCAGATGTTCGAGTTCGCGGCGAGTCATCGGATTCGCGCGTCTGGGGTGATGCCGGGCCTGCCAACCGGCGGATTTGGCACGCCATTCCTTCAGACTCATGCTCCAGAATGTTTGAGGCGGGAGCGCCATCACGCCAAGGCCGAGTTCGAGCCAGCGCTCCCAGGAAAAGGGTTTTGGCCGCCCTCCCGTTGCGCATCGCCGGAGAGACCTGCGGCTTCAAACGCTTCGCGCACGGCGCGCACGATGCTGCCCAGATCGCAAGCGAGTTTCAGCACATCGGCCGCGCAGATGTTGTGGCCGCCGCCGCGCAACAGAGCCGCCGCAACGATCGCAAGATCGGCGGCGCGCAAGGTTTTGAGGCGGGTGGAGATCTGGCTTAAGTCTTCGAGGCCGAGACCATCTTCGATTTCGGCGAGCGCGCCCAGCGTGAGCAGCAAACGGTATTCATTGCCGCCGACTGCGAGAGCGGCTTCGCCACGGGCTTTGTTGGGCATGTTATGCTCCTGTGAAAGTGAGTGCGCCTGCTGACGCCATCGACAGCGAAATCTTCACCTCGCCGTCGTAGGGGCCGTCGTACTGCAGCGAGGCGATCTTGAACGGACCCTGCACCGTGCCGAAGCTCGGGATCACGATCTGGAAATTCGGCAGGGTTTGATTGAAGAAGGCGGCCCGCAGGGATTCATCGCTGGCCGCATCCTTGAACACGCCGTTGCCGGAAATCGTGGCGGATTTCACGCCGCCGTCGAGCAGCTCGCGCCAGGCGTTGGCGGAATCGGCGTTGGTGATGTCGACGGTTTGCGCGTTGAAGGCGAGCGTTGTGGCGCGCAGGCCCGCAACCGTTGTGAAGGTTTCGGGGCTGCCGCCATCGCCGATCTTGATGAGCAGGTCTTTGCCCTTTTGGGCGGACATCGGTGGTCTCCTTAGTTGGGTTCGGTGACAGCGCGAAAGCGCAGCACTGCGTGATAGGTTTGGCCGTCGGTCTGACGCAGGAATTCCAGCGACTGATGCTTGATCCCGATCAGCGTGTGGCCGGTGAGAGCGAGGTTTGCGTTGTCGAGCGCTTCGCGCACGGCGTCCGCAATCGCTTTCGATTCCCTGTGGCCGCGCGCACGCGACCAGATGTGCATTGTCAATGCGTGTTCGGCGCCGGTATCTGTTGCGGTGCTCCAATCGCTTTGCCTGTCGCCGCCGATGACAAGATAGGGCATGGCGGCATCGCGCGGGACTTCATCGAAGACGCGCGGCGGATCGCCAAGAACGGATTTGATGCCGGCATCCGCCGATAACGCGGCGAAGATTGCGGTCTGCAACGCCCAACTTGCGGAGCTCATGGAATTTCCTCGCAAAGCAGAGTCATGATTTGCGCGTTGGGGCCTTCATCGAGCACACTTTCGATGGTGAACCAGCGCGCGCCGACATTGACGCGCTGGCCCGCAACGATGTCTTCATTGCGGCGAAGCGTCAGGCGGTGGCGAACTTGTTGTTCGTTGCGATCGGGACCGAACACTTGCGTGCCGCTTCTGGGTTCGATGCGCACCCAGGCGGTGGCGATTGCGCTCCAGCCATCCTCGAATCCACCGCCGCCATCGGAGACGGCGGTTTTCGCCAGAATGGTTGCGCGTTGGTTGAGCGCGCCGATCATAGCTGCATCACCCGATACGGCGCGAGCATCGCCATTGCCGTCTGTGGCGGATCGGCTGCGACGTCGCCGCGGTTGGTGTAGAGGCCGGCCACGATCTCCAGGATCGCGGTGCGGATTGCCTGCGGCACATCGGAAGCGTTGTCGCCATAGCCGGCATTGAAAGCGATGGCGACCGCATTGAGCGGACGCAAGCCCGCGACAAGTGCGCATGATTTGAGCGCAATGCGCGCGGGTCCGGAAGAGATATCGACGCGATAAAGACTTGCGTCGAGAACCGTTGCCGTGTCGTCCGTGGCGTAGATTGTGAACGAGGTGACCGCCTGCGACGGCGGCAGCGGAATCTCGACGCAGTTTCTTTCGGGCCAATTGTCGAGCCACAACACCCAGCTCTGGGTGATGAAGGCGCGGCCCGTGTGCCATTCGGCGCGGGCGCGCGCGGCGGCGATGAGCGCGCCGATCAGCGCGTCGTCGCCGGTGACATCGACTTTTAGGTGTGCCTTGGCTTCGGCGAGCGTGACGGGCTCGATGGCCGGAGGCGTGATCAGTTGGAGGGGCATGTGAATTCCAGCGAATAGCGAATAGCGAATAGTGAGTGGCGAATGGAAACAGGGAGTAGCGATTGCGAACGGAATTCCATTCGCTATTCGCTACTCCCTATTCGCCTGCCGTCAGCTCGTTCCGAACTTCAGCAGCTTGATCGCTTCGAAATTCTGCACTCCGCCGCCGACACGTTTGGTGGTGTAGAAGAGGATGTACGGTTTCGCCGTGTAGGGATCGCGCAACACACGGATGCCCACGCGATCGACGATCAGATAGCCGCGCGCGAAATCGCCGAAGGCGACCGAAAAGCTGTTCGCGCCGATATCGGGCATGTCTTCGGATTCCACCACCGGATAGCCGAACAAAGTTGCAGGCGCGCCCGCAATCGTTCCCGGCTGCCAGATGTAATTGCCGGTCGTATCCTTGAACTTGCGGATCGCGCTTTCCGTTTTGCGGTTCATCACCCAGGTGCCGTTGGCACGATAGGCCTGTTTCGGCGCATAGGCGAGATCGAGCAGATTGTCGGCCGGATTCGACGCAGCAAAACCTCCCGAAACGCCGGTGATGACATAGCCAATCTTGTTCCAGGCCCACGACGCATCCGCGACCGTGGTGTAGGCAAGGAAGCCTTTCGGCTTTGCCGTGCCGTCGCCGGTGACGAAGGCGGTGCTTTCCTGTTCGGCGAACACGGTTTGCACTTCGCTTGCGAGCCAGGCTTCGGTATCGACCTGTGCATCATCCAGCAACACCTGCGTGGCGGCGGGCATGGCGTAGAGTTCCATCGCGGGAAAATCGATGGCCGAAAGCGTGGGCGAAGTCGTTTCGGGCCGCGCGTCGGTTTCGGCGACCCAGCCGGTGGCCGCGCCCGCCGTCGCGATGGGCTTGCGATAGACGTTTCCGCCGATCTGGCGCACGGTGGCGATTGCGCGGATCGGCGAATATTTCGCCAGCACGCGATCGATCGTCTGTTCGATTTCCAGCGGAACGACATAGCCGCCATCCGGATTGGAACCCGCGGAAAGCGATTTCAGTTCCAGCGAGTCGAAGCCGGAGGCATCGCCCTTGCGCATGTAACGGTCGAACGCGGTTTTGCGTTCGCGCGCGGCGCGATCGGGCGCAGCCTTCAACTCGCCGCCCAACGACGGGCGGGACGCGGCAAGCATCAGCTCGTCGATGGCGCGCTTTTGTTCGTCGAGCGCGCGATCGATGCGATCGACCTTTTCATCGGTCAACACATCGGCGTTCTTGCGCTCGATCTCGCGCAGGCGTTCGTCGTTCGATTGCTTGAACGCTTCGAAGGCGCGCAGGAAATCGTCGAACGCTTCCTTGATTTCGAGGTTGTTGGAGGCCTCTTTGGTTTCGAGGGATTTGGTTTCGAGATTCATACATTCTCCCAAAAAAGCGAATGGCGAATGGCGAATGGGGCTTCCATCGCTACTCGCAATTCGCGGTTGCGAATTTCGCGCTCGCTTTCCTGATATGCGCAGCGAGCGCAGACTTCGTTCCAATGGCCGTGACTTGACTTCCCTGAAGCAGCGGGAAGGTCACGACCGACACTTCCCAAAGCTCGATGTCCAAAAGCGTGCGCAGTCCCGTGGCCGCATCGCGGCGGGCTCTGCGGGTGCGAAAGCCGATGGACAATCCGTTGAGTGCGCCTTCATGGAGGAGCGCAAGAACTTCGCGGCCGCGTTCGATGCCGGTGACGATGCGGCCCTTCACATAAAGTCCGCGCCGGTCCTCGCGCATTTCCTCCCAGACGCCGATTGGTTCGTGCGCGAAATGTTGATAGAGCATGCGCACGCGGGAGATGCCTTCGCGTTTCAGCGAATTGGCGAAAGCGCCCGGGGCTACGACATCGCCTGCGCCATCGGGCACGCCGAAGAGCGAGGCGTAACCTTCGAACTGGTCGCGGTTGAGCGATGTCAGAAACGCAGGCGCACTGACATGCGCGAGGCGGCGCCTCGCGTGTTGAACATTGACGGTCATGTTTGTTTCTCGCGAATGACGAGCAGCGAATGGCGAATGGAAAAAGCCACTCGCTATTCGCTACTCCCTATTCGCCCTATCCAGTTTGGATTCGATGCGATCGAGCGATTGCTTGATCGTTGAGACTTGTTCTTCGAGCACGGCGACGCGCTCGATGGCGGCCTGGTTGCCGGCGGCGGTCTTTTCCAGAACCGAAATCCGCTCGGCGGCGGACCCGGCCCAGAAAAGCGCACCGGCCGTTTGCAACACGACAGCGGCAATCAGCGCGGAAGGTAGCTTGCGATCAACAGTGGTGGCGAATTCGGTGATGGTCATTGTGTTCTACTCCACTGTCATCCCCGGCCGAGCGAAGCATTCGCTTCGCGAGGGGAAGGGGACCCAGGTGTTGAACATGACGGGTGTTCGATATCTGGGCCCCCTTCCCTCACATCGCGCTCGCGCGTGATGTTCGCCGGGGGTGACAAAACTTTTCTATGCGTTCGTTAGTGTATTACCGTCCGGCACCGGGCTGTAACCGGCGGCAACACGTTTCTCGTTCTGCGTCAGGAAGTTCGCGTTGCCGATGCGGTCCCAGACGGATTCGCGTTCCAGCGCCAGGGCTTCCACCGAATCCGCGTCATAGCCGATGCGCAAGTTCTCTGCGAAGCGCGGCGCAAGCCAGCGTGTCAGATCCTGCGCGGTGCGGGAGACGAGCGGCAGAACGGTTTGGCGCCAGAAGGCCAGGTTCGCTTCGCGATAATTCGCATAGGTGTTGTCGCCGGGGATTCCCAACAACATCGGGGGCACGCCGAAAGCAAGCGCGATTTCGCGGGCGGCATTGGCGCGCGTGTCGCCGAAATCCATGTCCGACGGCGTGTAGCTCATCGCGCGCCAATCCAATCCGCCTTCGAGCACCATCGGGCGGCCGGCGTTCGACGCACCCTGATAGGCGTTT
>DASZRY010000113.1:0-9423 GCA_035548975.1 Rhizomicrobium sp. | reverse complement strand
CTCTGGTGATCGCCGCTTTGCCAGTAGGAAATGCTACCGGTGGCATTGTGCTGTTCGATGGCGAACGGAACGGGGCGCGGCGCGCGCTTGCCCATTACTTCGGATGGATCATGTCGGCCGGCACGACGATCTTGTCGAATTCTTCCGCCGTGACGTAGCCGCCCTTGACCGCTTCTTCCTTCAAAGTCGTGCCATTCTTATGCGCGGTCTTGGCGATCTTTGCCGCATTGTCGTAACCGATCTTGGGCGCAAGCGCCGTTACCAGCATCAGCGAACGTTCCAACCCCGCCTTGATGTTGTCGAGTCGCGGCTTGATGCCCACGATGCAATTGTCGGTGAAGCTCACAGCAGCATCCGCCATCAGCCGCACGCTCTGCAGGAAGTTGTAAGCCATCACCGGATTGAACACATTCAATTCGAAATGGCCCTGGCTGCCGGCGAATGTCAGTGCCGTGTGATTGCCGAAAATCTGCACGCAAACCTGAGTCATCGCCTCGCACTGTGTCGGGTTCACTTTGCCGGGCATGATCGATGAGCCGGGCTCGTTCTCCGGCAGCGCCAATTCGCCCAGACCCGAACGGGGTCCGGACCCCAGAAAACGAATATCCTGTGCGATCTTGAACAATGATGCCGCAACCGTGTTGATCGCGCCGTGGCTCATCACCATCGCGTCGTGCGCGGCCAGCGCCTCGAACTTGTTGGGAGCGGTCTTGAACGGCAGGCGGGTGATCGCGGCAATGCGGTCGGCCACCATTTTGTCGAAACCCACGGGCGCATTCAGCCCTGTGCCCACCGCCGTTCCGCCTTGCGCCAGTTCCATCAACTTAGGCATGGTCAGTTCGATGCGCTCAATGCCGTTCTGCACCTGCTGTGTGTAGCCGGAAAATTCCTGGCCCAGGGTGAGCGGCGTCGCGTCCTGCGTGTGCGTGCGGCCAATCTTGATAATGTCCTTCCAGGCTTGCGCCTTGTCGTTCAGCGCGTTGCGAAGCTTCTGAAGGGCCGGTAGCAGCCGGTGATGAATCTCTTCCGCACACGCGATGTGCATGGCCGTGGGGTACGTGTCGTTCGACGACTGACTCATGTTCACATGGTCGTTCGGGTGTACGGGCTTTTTCGAGCCCATTTCACCACCCAATATCTCAATGGCGCGATTGGAGATCACCTCGTTCGCATTCATATTCGATTGCGTGCCGGAGCCCGTCTGCCAGACGGCCAGCGGGAAGTGCGCATCGAGCTTGCCTTCGATGACTTCTTGCGCCGCCTTCACGATGGCTTCGCCGATTTTCGGATCGAGCTGACCCAACGCCATGTTGGTCTCGGCCGCCGCGCGTTTGACGATGCCCAGCGCGCGCACGATAGGCAGTGGCTGCTTCTCCCAGCCGATCTTGAAATTGCCAAGGGATCGCTGCGCCTGTGCGCCCCAATATTTGTCGGCAGGCACTTCAATGGGACCGAATGTGTCGGTCTCGATGCGGGTCTTCATCATAACGAAAGACTCATTTCTTGCGGAACGCGTCCAGCTTCACCACTTCGCCCTGCGTCGGCAGAGCCTCGTCCGTTTCGTCCTTTGCGGGTGCGGCAGGGGGTTTTTCTTTGGGCGCAGGCAGCGAGGTCGGCAGCGGCGCCACCGGAGCTGGGCCAGATTTGGCTTCTGCCTCTTCGCCGGTCTTGAACTGCAATCCGAACTGCACGCCAGGATCGAAGAACGCCGTCAACGCCGCGAACGGAATGATCAAGGTCGCGGGCAGCTTGCGGAACGACAGCGCCACTTCGAAATGATCCTCCTTCACTTTCAGCCCCCAGAACTGGTGCTGCAGGATGATCGTCATTTCATCGGGATACTGTTCCTTCAGGAAGTCGGGAATATCGACGCCCGGATGGCGCGTCTTGAACGTGAGATAAAAGTGATGCGCCCCAATCAGGCCCTGTTTCTCGATGCGCCGCAACGCATCGCGCACGACGGAGCGCAATGCGGCGTCCGTCAAAGCCTGATATCCGATATAGTCTTTTGCCATGCGTCTCAGCCCGATTCCGCGAGAGACTAGGCGCGAAGCCCTTCCTGTCAATTGCCTGAACGCAATGTCTGTGACCAACATGTGTGTCAGTTGCCTATTTTCAATAGGATAGTGGAGATCGCCCGTGTCATCAGCGACCGCCTCCAAGCCCGCGCCGCAGCGGCTCCGCCCTGCCGCTCCGGTTCCCCACACCCACACACCTACAACGATTCGCTTCCTTGTCGATCTTGCCCGCAATCCCATCGAGGCGTTCGGCCAATACGCCTATCACGAACCCTATGTCTACAAGCGTTCATGGATCCGTCATCTTCTGATGGTCAACGCGCCTGAAGGGGTGCGTCACGTCCTGCTCGACAATGCCGAGAACTATGTGAAAAGCGATCAGGCGGTGAAGCGGGTTCGACCTGTCGCAGGCAACGGATTGCTCACGGCGGAAGGCGCAAGCTGGAGGTTCCAGCGCCGCACCGCCGCCCCCATTTTCCAGATGCGAAAAGTCGCAGGATTCGCACCGGAGATGACGGCCGCGACCCAAGCGATGCTTTCGCGCTGGGGAGCACTCGGCGACGGCGCCGTGGTCGATATCGGCGAAGAGATGATGCGTCTGACATTCGATATCATCTCGCGCACGGTTTTCTCCAACGAGATCACCACGGAATACGGGAAGATCGCCCATTCCATGGCGACCTACCTCGACAATCTCGGCCGCATCACCATTCCCGACGTGCTGGGATTGCCGGGTTGGGTGCCAACGCCGGGGCGCATGCGCGCCCGCCCAGCCATCAATTTCTTCCGCAATGAGCTGGGCGCGTTGGTAGACCGCCGCCGCGAACGTCTGCGCCGCGATCCGGCAAATGCGCCTGACGATCTTCTGACGCTGCTGCTCACTGCCAAGGATCCGGAAGACGGTGCTCTGTTCAGCGAAGCTGAAGTTTACGACAACGTCTCTACCTTCGTTCTTGCCGGTCACGAGACAACGGCGAACGCGCTGACCTGGACCTTTTATCTCCTGTCTCAGTTCGCCGAACACGACGCTGCGCTTTCACGGGAAGTGCGCGACATCCTGAAATCCGACGGTGCAACGTCGGACGACGTTCCCGCACTCATCTTCACCCGTGCCGTGATCGAGGAAGCGATGCGCCTCTATCCGCCGGCGCCCATCTTCGCCCGTGATTCCGTGAACGCCGACAAGGTAGGACCCGTCGAAATCGAACCCAACACGGCCATAATGATCGCGCCCTGGGTGATACACCGTCACAAAAAGCTGTGGGATGCGCCGGAATATTTCATGCCCGAACGGTTTGCCCCAGGCGTGCGCGAAAAGATCAACCGCTTCGCCTACATTCCCTTCGGCGGCGGGCCGCGCATCTGCATCGGCATGGCATTTGCGATGCAGGAAGCGGTGGTGATACTGTCCACCATCGCCAAACGATATCGTCTGGAATTGCTTCCGGGTCAGCAGATCGAGCCGTTGGCGCGCATCACACTCAGGCCGAAATACGGGCTGAAGATGAAATTGACGAAGCGTGACTAAGCTGCCACCGCTCGCAGCGGAAGAAGCACTCGGTTGCGCAATTTTTTTCGTGCCATGAAAGCCACAGCTGGATTTCCAGTGCCGGCTGGCTCTTGAGCCGATGGCGAAGGAACGGTAGTCCCATTTTTCGGGGTAACTCTCCACGTCGCATCGGCGGGACTGCCGCCGGATTGCGTTCGATTGAAGGCAGTGGCTGTGAAGAAGTCAGAACGAAACCAGCAAGGCGGCGAAGGAGGGGAGGCCGCCTATCAGCAGTTCGTCTGGCGCAACCTCAAGCGCAACTACGCCGGTCATTTCGTTCATGGCATGCTGGGCATGACGGGTTTCCGCCTTGTCAATGCGCCCACATTCATTCCTGCGTATCTGCATCTGCTTTCAGGATCGGATGTGGCGGTTGGACTGGGACTCGCGCTGCAACAGGCCGGTGGAATCGTCTCGCCGATTTTCGGTGCCGCTCATATTGAGCATCGCAAGAAGGTTCTGCCTGTCTCGATGATGCTGGGCACACTGATGCGGATTCCCATTCTGGCGATTGCGATTGCGGGATGGGTTCTGCAGGGGCCATCGCTTCTGATCTCTGTAATGGCTTTCCTGTTGCTCCTCGGCTTGTTTTCTGCGCCGCAGGGGGTTGCGTTCCAGTATCTGCTCGCAAAGATGATTCCGATTTCCTGGCGCGGCCGCCTGCAAGGTTTTCGCAATGTCACTGGCGGGTTGGTTGCGGCTGCATTGTCGTATTACGCCGGAAAATATTTCGTCGGCCGTAATATGTTCGGCAATGGATATTCGACGACTTTTCTGGCCGCTTTCATTCTTACAAGTCTGGGGCTCACCGCGTTTGCGCTGCTCGTCCGCGAACCGGAACCGCCCACCACACGTCCGCGCAAGAGGGTCCTGGAACGAATACGTGAGCTTGCGCCGATGTTTCGCGGCAATCCGGGCTTTCGCTATTTCATGATCGCGCGCACATTCGCCATCGCCAATCGCGTGGCGGCCCCGTTCTACATTGTCTACGCCGCGCGGACAGTGGGTCTCACCGGCGAATCTATCGGCACGCTCACTTTCGCCTATCTGATAGCTGATACGATGTGCAATCTCGGCTGGGGCTATCTGGCGGACAGGTCTGGCTTCCGTGCACCCTTCATCATTGCGCTTGTCCTGTGGATCGCCGCAACCGTGCTTTTAATCGGCGTTCATTCCCTTCCATTCTTCGTGCTCGCATTCTTCGGTCTGGGCGCAGCCAATTCGGGCTACCAGATGAGCGCGCAGAATATCGTCTTCGAATTCGGCCACCGCGACGACATGGCGATGCGGCTTGCGGTTTCCAACACGGCCGAAGCCCTGATGTCGACAATCGGCCCTCTGGTCGGAGGACTGATTGCCGCGAGCATGGGGTATCACGCGGTTTTCGTCACCTCGATCGTCTGCGAGGCGATCGCGCTGGTTTTGATCGTGTGGAAAGTGGAAGAGCCGCGCAAACGCCGCCTTCAACTCGAGGCCGAAGAAGATCGTCTGATGAGCGTGGAAGATGCCGGAGGAAAATAACGGAAGGACTTCTGTTGCCCGGTGTCCGCGCAAAGCCGCGTCAGCGGTTTGCCAACAAAGGCTCGAGGGACACCGCAATCGGACTGGTAGAAGTGAGGGACTTCTGTTGCCCGGTGTCCCTCGAACCGCGCTTACCTAATTAGGCAGCGAGGGCCATTTCGTTGTCGTTGGCACCTATACAGACAGCCCGATAACGGCGGATACCATACCGAGCGAAAGGAACAGCCTTTACACGTCTGTCGATCCTGTTTCGCCCCCACAAATGCTCTCCCGCAGGAGGGCATGTGGTGGAGGCGCCGGGTACCGCCCCCGGGTCCAGTCCGCTTATTACGCAGCCGTTTATCGCCATAGTCCGGGCGGACCCGGACACACCAAATATAAGTGCTGGGGATTAAGAATGTAAGACCCCGCAAGCCGTTGGCCTGATTGCGAGATTTCCGCGTTCCGGAACTCGTGGCGGGACTCGTTCTGCTTCGGCCGAGGCGCTACATTTACGGCGGAATCACGAGCTATTCATGCGCCAATATCACGACCTGATGGAACGCGTGCTCAAATACGGCGCCGAAAAGCGCGACCGCACCGGCACTGGCACGATCTCGGTGTTCGGCCATCAGATGCGTTTCGATCTGGCCGATGGTTTTCCGCTGCTCACCACCAAGAAGCTGTTCACCAAGGCGATCGTTTATGAACTGCTCTGGTTTTTGCGCGGCGACACCAATGTCCGCTGGCTGCAGGAGCGCGGCGTCACCATTTGGGACGAATGGGCAAATGAAAAAGGCGAGTTGGGCCCCGTCTATGGCCATCAATGGCGCTCTTGGCCCGATGGACATGGCGGTACGATCGACCAGATCGAACAGCTCGTGGCCGATATCAAACACAATCCCGACTCGCGCCGGCTCATCGTGACAGCGTGGAATCCCGCAGATGTGCCGAAAATGGCGCTGCCGCCGTGCCACTGCCTGTTCCAGTTCTATGTCGCGAACGGCAAGCTCTCCTGCCAACTCTATCAACGCTCTGCTGACATCTTTCTCGGCGTGCCGTTCAACATCGCAAGCTACGCATTGTTGACGATGATGATCGCACAGGTGACTGGCTTCAAACCGGGCGAATTCATCCACACGCTTGGAGATGCGCATCTCTATCTGAACCATCTCGATCAGGCGCGGGAACAACTCACACGGCGGCCCTATCCTCTGCCCACCATGCGCATCAACCCGGACGTGAAAAACATTTTCGATTTCACTTACGAAGATTTCAAACTCGAAAACTATCAGGCCCATCCGCACATCAAGGCGGAAGTGGCGGTATGAGCGGGTTCACGATCAGGCCAGCACACACTGGCGACGAGGATGTTATTCTTTCGCTGCTTTATGAACTTGCCGAATACGAAAAGATCACGCACAGGTTCAAGATCACCCGCCAAATCGTAGCTCGCGATTTTATCGGCGAAAACGCACCGCTCAGGGTGACGTTGCTGCAGGAAGGCGGCATTCCGGCAGGCATCGCCACATGGTATTTCACTTATGGCAGTTTTGCTGCATCGAGGGGAATCTTCCTCGAGGATTTGTTCGTCCGCCCCGAATTCCGCGGCCGTGGATATGGCAAGGCGCTGCTCGCCTATCTTGCGGGGCAGGCCGTGAAGGCGGGCGCGAACAAGGTGGAATGGGCTGTGCTGGACTGGAACAAACCTTCGATGGATTTCTACGAAAGCCTCGGCGCCGAACGTGTGAACGAGTGGTACATCTATAACCTCAGCGGCGAAGCCTTGGCGAAGCTCGGCGCATGACGCACGTCACTCTTATTCTTGCCATGGCCGACAACGGCGTGATCGGCAAGAAAGGCGATATTCCCTGGCGTCTTCCGGAAGACATGCGCCGCTTCAAGGCGCTCACGCTTGGCAAGCCATGCATTATGGGCCGCAGGACTTGGGAAAGCCTGCCGAAGAAGCCGCTTCCCGGCCGCACCAACATTATCGTGACACGTGACCGGAATTACCGCGCCGAAGGCGCCACCGCCGTTGCCACCGTGGATGAAGCGCTGGGCCGCGCAAAGGCGGACAATGCGGAAGAGATCATGATCATCGGCGGGGCGGATATCTATCGTGCAGCCCTGCCGCGCGCGACGCGCATTCAGCTGACCGAAATCCATGCCGCGATCGAAGGTGATACGACGTTCGATTTCGATCGCAGCGGCTGGATCGAAACGAACCGTGACGGCCGCAAAACGGAAAACGGTCTTTCCTACAGCTTTGTTACATTGGAACGTGCCTAGCCAGCCATTTCGGCAAGCCGTTTCGCGAAGAAGAACCGGGCTTCCTTAGCCGAACGCGCCGCGCTAGCCTTCATTTCAGACAACAATGGAGGAACGCATGGAAATCAAGGAACTCGCATCCGGTCTCAGATTCCCGGAAGGCCCTGTCGCGATGGATGACGGTTCGGTGATCGTAGTGGAAATCGCCGCCGGCCGCATCACCCGCGTGAAGCCCGACGGCAAAACGCAGATCATCGCCAATACCGGCGGCGGACCGAACGGTCTCGCCATCGGTCCGGACGGCGCGCTCTACGTCTGCAACAATGGCGGCAATTTTGTCATGCACGAGCGCGATGGCCTGTTGATTCCCGGCCACATGCCGCCAACGAAAGAGCCCGGACGCATCGAGCGCGTGAATCTGTCCACCGGCAAGGTCGAAGTCGTCTATTCCGAATGCGACGGTCATGGTCTCGGCGCGCCAAACGATATTGTGTTCGACACGCAAGGCGGTTTCTGGTTCACCGATCACGGTTCGACGACCGACGAATACCGCACGCACGGCAATCTCTACTATGCGAAAGCCGACGGCAGCGGGATCAAGCATGTGCTGCGCGAATTATTGTCGCCCAACGGTGTCGGCCTCTCACCCGACGGCAAGACGGTGCACTACGCCGAAACATTCCCCGGCCGTTTATGGAGCCTGCCGCTCGAAGCGCCGGGCAAGGCCGCGATACCGTCAGGATTCACGCCGGCGAATTTTGCCGGTGCCTATCCGGGATTGGGATATTTCGATTCGCTTGGCGTGCAAGCCGACGGCGCAGTCTGTGTCGCCACCATTCTGGCGGGAGGCATCAGTACGTTCTGGCTCGACAACGGCAAGTTCGAACACACGCCGTTGCCCGATGTCGCGGTTACGAACATCTGCTGGGGTGGCAAGGATATGAAGACGGCTTACGTCACCTTGTCGTCCACCGGAAGGCTTGTCGCAGTGCCGTGGCGCTCGCCCGGACTGCGCCTGAACTACAACGCGTAGCTATTTCTTCCTCGGCCTGCGAGCGATCCATTCCGGTGGGTCGCTCGCGGGAAAGGATTCGAACGAAGCTTCATCCACCGCATCCCACTTGCGGGGCTTCCTCTTCGGCTTTTTCACCTTGTCCGTCTTCGGCTCGGCGATGCGTTTCTTCGCCGCCTTCTTCGTATTTGCTTTCGCCATGACCCCCTTCTATTCGATCACGATCCTGGGTGCAGAGCGCGCGGGCGCAGCAACCGCTTTCGCCACCTTGTCCGCCACCGCGATGAACGCGCGCGCCTCGGCACCGGTCGGATTGTAGTCCACAATCGGCGTTCCCGCATCCGAAGTTTGCCGCACAATCGGCATGAGCGGGATTTCACCGAGAAACGGCACGCCAAGTTTCTCCGCAACGGCTTTTGCGCCGCCGTGACCGAAAATATGCGTCTCGTGTCCGCAATTCTCACAGACGAAGGTGCTCATGTTTTCCACCACACCCAGCACGGGCACATGGGTCTTGTTGAACATGGCGATACCTTTGCGCGCGTCGATCAAGGCGATGTCCTGCGGTGTTGAGACGATGACCGCGCCTTTTAGCGGCACGCGTTGCGCGATTGTCAGCTGCGCATCTCCTGTTCCCGGCGGCATATCGATCACCAGCACATCCAGCGGCGCCCACGCGACATCGTTCATCATCTGCGTCAGTGCCGATTGCACCATCGGACCACGCCAGATCATGGCTTCGTCTTCGCGCACCAGAAACCCGATGGACATTGCCTTGATGCCGAGCTTTTCGATGGGCTTCAGCTTTTTGCCGTCGCTCTCTGGCTTTTCGCGGATGTCGAGCAGCCGAGGCACGCTCGGCCCGTAAATATCGGCGTCCAGCAGCCCAACTTTCAATCCCAACCGCGATAGGCCCAGCGCCAGGTTTACCGCCACCGTCGATTTTCCGACGCCGCCTTTGCCGCTTGCCACCGCGATGATCGCGGCCACGCCTGGAATTCCTGCCGAAGGTTGGGGCGCGTGAGCGCGCCGCGCGTTTGGCGGCTCATTGTGGGCAGTTAACACGGCGGTCA
>DASZRY010000112.1:0-16698 GCA_035548975.1 Rhizomicrobium sp. | reverse complement strand
GGCGCGCGACCGTATTCTGGAGATCCTGCACCCATTCATGCCGTTCATTACGGAGGAATTGTGGGCGCGCACGGCCTCGACACCGCGCAAATCGCTGCTGATCGAATCCCCGTGGCCCGACCTTTCCGGTCTGCCCAAATTTGAAGAGGCGACCCGCGACGTGCAGTGGGTGATCGATCTCGTTTCCGGTATCCGTTCGATCCGCGCAGAAATGAATGTGCCGCCGTCGGCCAAGATCGAATTGCTGCTCAAGGACGCAAGCCCGCAATCGCAGGAACTTCTCGCGCGCGGCAAGACGATCATCACCACGCTCGCGCGTCTTTCGAATGCGAAGATTGCGGATGCACTGCCCGAAGGCACAGCACAATTCGTGATCGGAGAAGCAACCGCAGGGCTGCCGCTCGGCGATGTAATTGACTTTTCGAAAGAACGTGCCCGTCTCGAAAAGGAACTGAAGAAAGCCGAAGACGAAATCGCGCGCTTCGACGCAAAACTGTCAAACCAGCAATTCGTCAGCCGCGCGCCGGAAGATGTGCTTAACGAACAGCGCGAAAAACGGGCGGAGGCGGCTGCCTTGGCAAATCGCCTGCGCGAGGCGGTTAACCGGCTTGCGGTTTAAGCATTGGCCGCGAACTCGGCTTGATGGAACTATTGTTCACATGGGGCATTTTCGGGAAAGGCGTGCACATCCAGCGCAAACCCCGGCTAGGAGAATTCCATGTGGAAACATAACGCTGCAATGTTTGTGGCCGCTGTCATCGTGCTAGGTGCAACAACGGTCGCAGCCTTCGCAGATTCGTGCAGCGGTCACGACCACACCGCAGGTACTGTTCTGGGGGCCGGAGGCGGCGCGATCGTCGGCGGTGTCGTAACGCATAGCGTGGCCGGCGCGGTGGGTGGAGCGGTCTTGGGCGGCATTGCAGGCAACGCGATTGCCCGATCCAACGATTGCAATAGGCGCTATCGCTACCGGCACCATCATCACCGCCACCATTACGACCATGGCGATGAGAACCACTGATTGAAGAAGAGGCGCGAAAAAGCGCCCTCCGTCGTTCGCGCCCTATTTTTTCTTGCGCTTTCGCAGAGCGCCGATGCCGGCAACACCGCCCGCAACAAGTGCGATCGATACAGGCTCGGGCGCACCGACGAACCGGAACCTGAAGCCCGGCTGCAGAGCTGCATCGACCCAATCCTGATAGTACGACACGCTTGTGTCTCCGGAAATTTCGCCGAAGCTGGAATCCGTGCAGCTTCCAGTGTCCACGTTGTAGGATGGATCGATGTCCAGCGGATCGCCGCAATAGATGAACGTGCCATCGAAAGTCAGTATCGCGCCCGTCAGTCCGAAACCGGTGATGCCGGCGATTTTTCCATCGATGAATGCGGGGCCGCCCGAATCTCCCGGCGCCGTATTCGTTTCGATCAAGTTGCCGAATGCATCAAAAAGGCCGATCTGACTTACTGCCAGGGAGTCCAAAGTTGAATCTCCCAGGGTGCCGATAAGTCCAAAGACGTCGTTCTGCGCTTTGCCGCTGTCAAAATCGAACAGGAGGATTCCTTGATCGGGGCCGCCGAGACCTACAAGATCGATACCGAAGTACTGCGCCAACGCATCGAAGAACTGCGTGCCGAATTCCTCAAAGATATTGTCGCCCACGCGCTTGCGTAGGTCGAACAAACCTTCTGGAAATCCGGTTTCACTATCCGCACCGACGTCTCCCCAGCCGGCTGTTCCGGTGCCGACCTGCGTAAACTGCTTTCCCATCGGATCGCCGCGATAGATATCGTAAATTTCCGCCCCCACGACGGGCTGGGAAAGCCGGACCACGGCGATGTCGCCGGCTTCAGTATTGGCGTCCCAGCTGGGATTCACGGAATAGCCGTTGCCGAAGTAAATAGCAGGAGCACCCGGATTGGGGTCCGCGGATACACCGAACAGCGGGCGGCCATTCGGGAGTGAGAATGCCAGATCCGTTACAGGTCCCGCTCCCGGCTCGGCGAGGCAATGAGCGGCGGTCAAAACGATAGTCGGCGAAATCAATGAACCCGTGCAGAAGTTTGCAAATCCGGGAGGCGTGTTTTTGTTGACGATTTCCAGTGTTCCGACTCCGGAATAGGCGGGTGTGCCTCCAACGCCGGCCAGATAGGGCGACGTTTTGTCTACTGCGCCGCCCGACGTGAGCAAATCAGATTCCGACCCTGTCACGATGTATGGCGTGATCTTCAGATTGCCCGCGTCCATTGCAGCCGCGAACGCACTCGATGAACACAATAGCGCGCTGGCCAATACAGCAGCGGCGCCAAAAGAATTCTTCGTCTTGGACATTGGTGCCCCGATTGAATCGCGTGGCGGCAGCGCATGCCGCCGCCTCTGACAGATTTTGTGCAAATCCCGGACCAACATTGTAATTCAGCAATAACAAGCATTTGCCGGAAATGTTGTCATGCTTGATTACAGGCTTTGCGCTCGCGGAGTTCGTGTTTTGGCAATCGATCGCCAAATGACTTTGAATTCGCTTCCATCAACGCGAATGAAAAACTCAAAAGGCGCTCGGCTATCGCAGCAATCTTTTGACCGGCAAGGCAGGTCTGCGCACCCGAAGCTCGGGACGATGGAGTGGCCTCCGGCGTCCGGCAACATTATTCCAAAAACAGGGATTTGCACGCTATCTTACATGCCGTGCCGGTCCGCGGATTTCGCGCTGTGTTCAATCCTCGGCTCGTGTATACGGGGCTTAACACCAACGCCACACGATGAAGACGATGACAACATTCGACAAATCCAGGCTTCCCTCCCGCCATGTGACCGAAGGTCCTGACCGGGCCCCGCATCGCTCCTATCTTTATGCGATGGGGCTGACCGACCAGGAGATTCATCAGCCCTTCGTTGGCGTGGCTTCCTGCTGGAACGAGGCCGCCCCCTGCAACATCGCTCTGATGCGTCAGGCCCAGTCCGCAAAGCGCGGGGTCAAGGAGTCCGGCGGCACGCCGCGCGAGTTCTGCACCATCACGGTCACAGACGGGATGGCGATGGGTCACGAAGGCATGAAGTCGTCGCTGGTCTCGCGTGAGGTCATCGCAGATTCCGTCGAGCTGACGATGCGCGGCCATTGCTACGACGCGCTCGTTGGGCTTGCCGGCTGCGACAAAAGTCTGCCCGGCATGATGATGTCGATGCTGCGTCTAAACGTGCCAAGCGTCTTTCTCTACGGCGGTTCGATCATGCCCGGAAGGTTCAAGGGAAGGGACGTCACGGTGGTCGATGTCTTCGAAGGCGTGGGGCAACATTCCGCCGGAAAGATGAGCGACGAGGATCTGCACGATCTCGAATGCCACGCTTGTCCGGGTGCTGGCGCCTGTGGCGGGCAGTTTACCGCCAACACAATGGCTTGCGTGGCCGAAGCGATCGGCCTGGCTCTGCCATATTCCTCCGGCCCTCCTGCAGAAATCCTTTCGCGCGACGATTTTGCCTTCAAGGCGGGCGAAGCGGTGATGAATCTTCTCGCCAAGAAAATTCGTCCGCGCGACATCTGCACGCGCAAGGCGTTCGAAAATGCCGCCGCCGTCGTCGCGGCAACCGGCGGATCGACCAACGCTGCATTACATCTGCCTGCGATGGCGAGTGAAGCAGGTATCAAATTCGATCTGTTCGACGTTGCCGACATCTTCAAACGCACGCCATATCTGGCTTCGCTGAAGCCCGGCGGTTCTTATGTCGCAAAAGACATGTGGGAAGCCGGCGGCGTGCCGATGCTGATGCGCACCTTGCTCGACGGCGGATACATCGACGGTTCGTGCATGACGGTGACCGGCAAGACCGTTGCCGAGAACCTGAAAGACGTGAAGTTCAATCCGAACCAGAAAGTCATGCGCGCCTATGACAATCCGCTTGCGACGACCGGAGGTGTGGTGGGCTTGCGAGGCAACCTCGCGCCGGAGGGCGCAATCGTGAAGGTGGCTGGTCTCAAGCATCTGCATCATCGCGGCCCCGCGCGCGTATTCGATTGCGAGGAAGATGCATTCGCAGCGGTGCAGGCCCGCAATTATAAGGAAGGCGATGTCATCGTCATTCGGTATGAAGGTCCCAAAGGCGGACCGGGAATGCGCGAAATGCTTTCGACAACCGCCGCGCTCTATGGCCAAGGCGTCGAGAATATCGCGCTTGTCACCGATGGCCGGTTTTCAGGCGCCACACGCGGACTTTGCGTTGGTCATGTCGGGCCGGAAGCGATGGACGCCGGACCAATCGGTCTTTTGAAGAATGGCGACATCATAACCATCGATGCCGACAAAGGCACAATAGATGTTGAACTGTCCGATGCCGAGCTTGCGGAGCGCAAAAAGGCATGGAAGCCGAAGCCTGCTGCCTTTGGTTCCGGCGCGTTATGGCGGTATTCTAGAAACGTAGGCCCGGCCCGGTACGGCGCTCTGACGACGCCGGGTGCGGCCGATGAGGTCCGCTGCTTCGCAGACATCTGAAGGTCATGACGACGATGCTTTCTAGCCTGATGAAAGCCGCCGATACGGCGGCAGAAGCGATCGGGTTTCGTCCGCGCCGTCTGCAGGCAGAAAGTCTCGTCGCGGACGCGGAACGCCGCGCCGGGCGAAAGTTCAAGGACCTTTCGTTTTTCGGGCCGCTGCAAATTCTGCTGAAGTCCTACAACGAAGAAGCCGATCTCAGTCTGTTCGGGAGCCTTGCTGTGAAGTGGGATGTATCCCGCTTTCTTTCGAACCTCTTGAAATTTGAGGAGGAAGAGGAGAGATCGCCGGAAATCCTGCAGGAGGAAATCCGCCAACCCATATTCATTACAGGACTGCCGCGTAGCGGCACCACATTCCTACATTCTCTGTTGGCGCAAGATTCAGCCAATCGCGTGCCGCTTTCATGGCAGACGATCTATCCCTATCCGCAGGCACAGGATTTACACCGCGACCGAAGGGCTGCGCGCGTAAATCGGCAGTTGCGGATGTTCGAGCGATTATCGCCGGGCGTGGGCAATCTTCATCCGCTGGCGGCAACCACGCCTCAGGAATGTACCGAAATCACCGCCCACGTATTTCAAAGCCTGCGCTTCGACACAACGCACTATGTCCCATCCTACCAGCGTTGGCTGATCGGGCGGGGGCATTTGGACGCCTTCCGCTTTCACAAGCGGTTTTTGCAGCATCTTCAGCACCAGCTTGGAAAAGGCCAATGGGTTCTGAAATGTCCGGATCATGTCTTCACGCTTGAGGCGATCAAGCAGGTTTATCCGGATGCGCGCTTTGTGTTCGTTCACCGCGATCCGTTAAGCGTCCTTCCTTCTGTCGCCAAGCTTACCGAACTTCTGCGCGCGCCTTTCACGCGGAAACTCGACCGATTCCAGATCGGTCAGCAGGTCAGCGAGCGATGGGTTGAAGGCGCGGGCCTCATTGCCGCCGACATCGAGACCAGAGAGCGGATTTTCCATGTTCACTACAGGTCCCTGATCGCAAATCCGCTCGGCACCGTCGCGGAATTGTACGGCCATTTCAACTTGCCGTTCGGCGCCTCGGCCAGTGCACCTATCGAAGAATTCATCCGCAAAACGCCGCGCGGCGGTTATGGTGTGAACCGTTACGACTTCGAGGATTCGGGGCTCGATGCCGTCAGGTTGCAAGAACAGTTTCGTCCATACATGGCGGCATTCGGGATCGAGAGCGAGTGGAAATCCCGCACGGATCCGGCATCACGGGCATTGAAACCGGCATGAAATTCCTTGGTGCATTGGCGTTCGCGGCCGGGTTTGCCGTGTTCGTGTGGCTTCTGGTGCATTTCGGCACCGCGCCGATTTCTGCCGCCTGGTCCACGTTGGGCATTGGCGGTTTGGCGATCGTCGTCGCTGCACATTTGCCCGTCGCCATGTTTCTGGGTTTTGCGTGGTGGTCTTTGGGGCGCGACGTACCCAATTCAAGTCCGGAAAAATTCGTCTGGGCAAGGCTTGTGCGCGATGGTGCAGCGGAGGTGCTGCCGTTTTCGCAGGTGGGCGGCTATGTGTTTGGCGCCCGCGCTCTCGCGCTTTCGGGCGTGTCGGGATTTTTCGCAGCGATTTCCACCGTCGTCGACCTGGTGATCGAACTCGCAGCGAAACTTCCCTATCTATTGGCGGGTCTGGCACTTCTTGCGCTACTGAAGCCGCAAAACGAATATTTCGTGCCTGGCCTGATCGGCGTCGCCATCAGCGGCGGACTGATACTTCTTGCCATCCTGTTCCGCGACCGCAGCCGCCGCACGCTGGAAACCTTGGCGATGCGAATGACAGACCGCTGGCCGGCTTTGCATTTCGGCCATGAGGATGAAACGCGGAAGACCATTTCAAAAGTTCTGACCAACAACAATCGCACCGGCGCGGGACTGGCTCTTCATTTCATTGCGTGGGCGCTCGGCGCGGGAGAAGCCTGGATTGCCTTCCACCTGATGGGGGCGAATATCAACTTCGCCGAAGCTGTTGTGATCGACAGCCTTTTCATTGGTGTGCGGACCTTCGCGTTTTTCATTCCGGGAGCGGTTGGAGTTCAGGAAGCCGCTTATGTCGGTCTCTGCGCAATGTTCGGCATCTCACCGGGAATGGCGCTGGCATTTTCGCTGGTCCGGCGGGGACGCGATTTTCTCATTGGTGCCCCGTGTCTCCTCGGATGGCAGCTTGTCGAAGGGCGGCGCGTTCTGTTGCGCGAGATGGCTGCAGCGACCGACGGCGACTAAGCGAAGATGATCTTCTCTTCGCCGAAGAATAGCGGCGAACGGGCCAAGTCAATGAACTTGCGTTCGTCTTCCAGCAAGGCGAGACCCGCGGCCTGCCGTTCGGGCGTGGGATCGGCGAAGATATCGTCCAGCGAATCCCACCACAGCTGGGCAACACCATCATACATTTCGGGCGCGCCGCGGCTAACGCGGATTGCTTCGCTGAGCTCGGGTGCGCCAGAATGTAATTGTACGTATCGCCGGATGCGCAAAACCTCACGATGTTTTGTAACCAGCGGTGCATGCTTTTCGAACCAGTAGGTCTGGAATTCGCGCAGGCTGAGGCTGGGCAGGCGTTTGAGGCAGAAAGTGAGCTTGATCATGGTCAACTCGATATTGCGGAGACCGCATTAAGGCGCGACAGTGGCGCAAAGAACAAGGTGCCACAGTGATCGACGGACATTGCGACCCGCAGTTTTCACGGCTGCGCGAGGCCTTTGCCGCCAACTTTGCGGAGCGCGGCGAACCAGGCGCAGCGATAGCCTTGTCCGTCGAGGGCCGCGTTGTTGCGGATTTGTGGGGCGGATGGGCGGACGCCGCCCGCACGAAACCCTGGCAGCGCGAGACGCTTGTAAACTTTTTCTCGGTCAGCAAGGCCCTTTGCACGATTTGCGCCCTTAGGCAGGTCGAACGTGGACGAGTTGAACTGGATGCACCTATCGCAACAGTCTGGCCGGAATTCGCAGCAGCCGGAAAAGAAGCAATAACTCTGCGTCATTTCCTTTCGCACCAAAGCGGACTGCCTTCCTTGCGCGACCCTCTTCCCGAAGGTGCGATGCTCGATTGGCAAAGAATGACGATGGCGCTTGCGGCGCAATCGCCGTGGTGGACGCCCGGAACGGCACACGGATATCACGTCAACACGTTCGGATTTCTGGTGGGCGAGGTTGTGCGCCGCGTTTCCGGAAAGTCGATAGGACAAGTATTGCGAGACGAGGTTGCGTTGCCGCTTGGCGCCGACGTGCACATCGGATTGCCGGAACACGAACATGGACGCGTGGCCGAATTTCTCTGGCCCGAAGGTGCGTGGCCCACGCAACCGCCCCCGGCAACGGATTTCGATCTGATGCGATGGAATGCCTATTGGAATCCGCCCGGCGTTTCGGGATCGCGTTGGGTGAACCGGCGCGAGTGGCGATTGGCGGAAATACCATCCACAAACGGACACGGCACTGCGCGCGGCGTGGCACGTATCTATTCAGCGCTGGCCAACGGCGGCGAGATCGACGGCATTCGCATTCTTGAAGAAAATACACTTCGCTGTGCAACCACCGAACATTCGAACGGCGAGGATCTGATCAACCAGAGGCCGTCTCGTTTCGGTTTGGGATTTCAGCTGACGCAACCCGAACGGCCGTTAGGGCCAAATCCGGGTGCATTCGGACATTTCGGCGCGGGCGGTTCGCTGGGCTTCTGCGATCCACAAACCGGCGTGGCATTCGGTTACGTCACGAACGACATGGGCCCCCGTTGGCAGAACCCTCGCAACCGGGCATTGATCGACGCAATCTATGCGAGTTTGTAGTTCAATGGCGTTGTTGCGACGCATTGTTTTCTTGGCACTCCTTGCATTCTTTGCCGATGGCGCCCAGGCGGCAGATGTTGGCGGCCGCGAATTTCAGGAATGCAAAGACTGTCCAACAATGGTGGGCATTCCGGCAGGAAGTTTCGCAATGGGCAGTCCCGCAAGCGAAGCCGGCCATTTCGACAACGAGGGCCCGCAACACATTGTCACCGTCAAAGCATTCGCCATGGGAAAATATCCGGTCACAAGCGAAGAGTTCATCGCATTCCTGCGAGATACCGGTTACCAGCCTGCGCCGTGCAACACGATACTCGACATGAAATGGAGCACGCCCAAACGCGGCCTCGCATTTCCGCCGAGTACGGCAGAGCCGCCCAGATGGCCCGCAGTCTGTCTCGATTGGCGCGACGCCCAGGCGTACATCGACTGGCTCAACGCAGAAGTGCATCGCGAGCGGCCGTCGCTCGGCAATCGCTCCGGCCCCTACAGATTACCGAGTGAAGCAGAATGGGAATACGCTGCGCGCGCGGGTACGCGAACCGCGCGATGGTGGGGCGATGCCATAGGTACCAACAATGCAAACTGCAATGGATGCGGCAGCAAATGGGACAATCGCGTTTTGGCAGATGTCGATGCATTCAAACCCAACCCTTTCGGCCTTTACGGCGTTCTCGGCAATGCATGGGAATGGACGGCCGATTGCTGGCATCCCGATTACGTCGGTGCACCTCGCGACGGCAGTGCATGGACCAGCGGCGATTGTTCCAAGCATGTGTTGCGCGGCGGTTCGTGGGACAACCTGCCGATATTCGTGCGCTCCGCTGCGCGCAGCGGCGGCGCGCACAATGGCGGCGAATACGATTATTCGAGTCTGGCCGGTTTCCGCCTTGCGCGCGATTTGCCCTAGCGAAGCGTGTCTTTCGGATTGAGCAGCAGTGTGATTTCCATCACAGACTTGTATTGCCCATCCGGCAGGGAAATCGGCGATGAGAGCAATACGGCATTGCGCGCGCTGATCGCGATATCGCGATAGACGCGGTCGTGCGCCGCGCGCGTAACCTCGACTATCTCCGCCTTGGTCACAATTCCGCGGTCGGTGATTTCAATTCGAATGGGAATGGCGACGTCATGGCTGGTTAGCCGCTCAAGATTGAGGCTCCACTTTCGTTCCACCTGCGCACGAATGTAGTCGCGCAAGCTGTACATCGCATGGCGCCCGCGCGCGCCATCACTTTCCGCCGCAACGTTCGATGCAGCGGTTTCGTCTTTTTCCAGCTGCGTTTCGATCGGCGGCACGCGCAGTTTCGATAGCGCACGCAGTTTGGATTCCAGTTCATCCGGCACCGGTTTTGTTTTCCCAGGCGCTACACCTTGCGGCGCTGGATTGTATTTCGGTTTCGGGGCGGCCTTCGCCTGCGGGACAACCGCCTTCTGTCGTTCTGCGGGAGATGCGGTCTCATCGCCGAGCTGCACCATATCGATAGGCACTATGCGGAAGACCTGTTGGGGCACAGGCGTGCGGTGGCTGATGAGAAAGAGAAACAACAACGCCACCAGACCGTGCAGCGCCGCCGATCCAGCAAGGCCGGCGCCCACATTGCTGTCAGGTGTCTTCTGCCTTGCCACAAGGCTTGGACCGACAATTTTGGGGTTGTAAGCGTCAGACGCCATCCGAACCGTATCCACGCGCACAACCGGCGGAACGGCCGCCGTTACCAGGGCTCACCGACATGATACTGTCATCGATCCTACATAGCGTCGATCCGGGCAGTTATCAGGTGGCGGGTATGTCATTGCATTTGTTTGTAAATCGTTTGGGCGATTTCATTCGGGAAAATCGCGTTGCCGCCGGGGCCGGGGACGTCCCGGACGCACCGTATTCCACCGAGTTGCATGAGCTTCGAGATGCCGTTGGCCACCACATAATTCCACTGCTGCTGATCGCGCGTATCGACAGCAAAATTGCACCCGAAGAGCGCGATATCATCGTTGACCACTGCCTTTCTGTCGCCTCCCGCCATGGTATCGCGCGGGATGGAAAGCACGTTGACGCCTTGCGCGACTACGTGGCCACGTTTCGCCCCGCGTTGACGCAACTTGACACTGCAATCGCACACCTCGCCCACGGCAACCGCGACGATGTCGCCGCGCTGCTGGATACGGCTCAAAAAGTCGTGATGTCCGATGGTGTATCCAGGCCGGAAGAAGCGAAATTCCTCGCCATGTTGCGCGATGAACTCACCAGTCAACGCGCGCAAGCCTGAGACGATTTGGCGGATGGGGTGAGATTCGAACTCACGGGACCCTTGCAGGCCCGGCGGTTTTCAAGACCGCTGCCTTAAACCACTCGGCCACCCATCCTCAGCCCCGCCTCTACAGCCGAAATCGCAAGGCCGCAACCGGGCGGTTGAGACCCACGGGAGGCTCGGCTAGCGTTCCTCCGATTCGGAGGGAATTTGCCATTGTTGCGTGCGTTGCGATCCGCTGCGGCGGCTGTGTTGCTGGCCGTGTTTGTTGCGGCCTGCGCGACGCGCCCGAGCGCGCCTCCACCCGAAAATCATCAGGTCAGCGTGCCCTCGACGGCAGGCGTCTACAAGATCGGCAATCCCTATCAGCAGGACGGTATCTGGTACTACCCGCACGAGCAGCCGGATTACGACGAGACCGGCGTGGCCTCCTGGTACGGTGCTGAATTTCACGGCCAGCGAACCGCCAACGGCGAAACATTCGACTCCAATGCACTGACCGCCGCTCATCGCACGTTGCCCATGCCGGTCAATGTGCGCGTGACCAATCTCGAAAACGGCCGCTCCCTGATTGTGCGCGTCAACGACCGCGGCCCTTTTGCGCGTGGCCGGATCATCGACGTGTCGGCGCGCGCCGCTGAACTCCTGGGCTTCAAGAACCAGGGAACGGCGCGGGTGCGCGTGACCTATATGGGCAAGGCTTTGCTGCCAGGCGCCAACCAAATCGAGGAAACGCCGCCAGAAATAGCCACCGCTGTGCCCGCGGCGCCCGCCGGAAAGGTCGATATGAGCGCCCTGAGCATTGTGCCGGGTGCGGCTGCCGCTCCGCCAGTACAAGTCAGCCAGTTGCCCCAGCCAACTCCGGCGACGCTGCCACCGCCTCAACCGGTGGAGGAACCGGTAACGGGGCAGGTGACCCAGGTGCAGGTTCCGGCGGTGACTCATCTCTATGTGCAAGCGGGCGCGTTTAGCACACGATCCAACGCCGAGCGGTTGAAGACACGATTGTCGGCCGCCGGCGGACTCATGATCTCGGCAACTACACGCAACGGACAGACGCTCTACCGTGTGCGGGTAGGGCCTTTTGATGAACTGTCCGCCGCCGATGCGGCATTGGCGCGGGTGGTCAAGCTTGGTAGTAACGATGCGCAAATCGTGGTCGATCAGTGATGAGTAGCATTATGACGTTCAAACGTCTGGGCCTCCTGGCGGTTCTTTTCACTCTCGCCCAGCTGGGCGCAGCGCAAGCTTTAATCACGACCGACGCGGAGCATGCCGTTCTGATAGACGGAGAATCCGGTCAGGTGCTTTGGGCAAAGGATGCGGATGTCCCCATGCCCCCTGCGTCGATGAGCAAGCTCATGACCCTGGAGCTGCTGTTCCAGCGCCTCAAAGACGGTCGCGTGAAACTGACCGATACATTTCCCGTGTCCGAGCGCGCGTGGCGCACACAGGGTTCCAAATCCTTCGTTGAGCTGGGTGCGAACATCCCGGTCGAAGATCTGATCCGCGGCATTATTATCCAGTCGGGCAACGATGCCTGCATGGTGGTTGCGGAAGCACTTGGCGGTTCCATGGAAAATTTTGCCACGATGATGAATGCGCGCGCGAAGGAACTTGGCCTCACGCATTCGCATTTCGTCAATCCCGATGGATTGCCGGAGCCACCGGGCCAATTGATGTCGGCGATGGATTTGGCGAAGCTCGCGCGTCATCTGATTTATGACTACCCGCAGTATTATCACTACTTTGGCGAACGCGAATTTACCTGGCACAACATCCACCAGCCGAACCGGAATCTTGTGCTGGAGAAATTCCCCGGCGCGGACGGATTGAAAACGGGTCATACGGATGCTGCCGGCTACGGCGTGACAGCGTCTGCGGTGCAGGATGGGCATCGGCTGGTACTTGTGCTCAACGGTTTGCGGTATCCAGGCAAGAACGACTGGTGGGCCGAACGTTATCGTGCCGAAGAGGCAGCACGGATCTTCGGGATCGCCTTTCGCGAATTCCGCCGTTACAAGCTCTTCGGCGCAACGGACGTCGTGGCGACTGCCAAAGTCTGGCACGGCACGAAGGAGTCCGTTGCGATGGTGCTGGGCGCACCACTTGCCGAAACGATGCAGGTGGATTCGCACAAAGGGTTGAAGGTTTCCGTCCAGTACAATTCTCCTCTTGAAGCGCCGATCGCGAAGGGCCAGCGCATTGGGGCGCTCACAATTTCCGCGCCAGATTTTCCGGCGCGCAGTTATGCTTTGTATGCTGCAGAAACTGTTGAACGTGCTGGTATCATCGGGCGCGGGCTGCAAGGCTTAAGTCTTCTACTCGGCAGCAAAGATACGAAATGAACCGCAACGGCCGCGCGCACTTCATCACCCTCGAAGGCGGAGAGGGCGCGGGAAAATCGACCCAGGCCAAGCGTCTTGCCGAGCGACTGAAGGCACACGGCGTGGCGAGCGTGCTCACGCGCGAACCGGGTGGGTCGCCGGGCGCTGAGGAAATCCGCAAGCTGCTTGTGGAAGGCGAGCCCGGACGTTGGGACGCGATGACGGAAGCGCTGCTTATGTTCGCCGCGCGCGCCGACCACGTTGCCCGGACGATCAGGCCCGCACTTGCCAGCCAGAAATGGGTGATTTCGGACCGTTTCACGGATTCGACTTATGTCTATCAAGGTTTCGGACGAGGCTTGCGCGCACAAAAAATTACAGATCTCGAAGATGCGGTTCTTGACGGACTTGAACCCGATCTCACGGTCATTCTGGATTTGCCCGTGCAAGAAGGGTTGAAACGGGCGCACGCGCGGCGCGGAGAGGAAACCCGTTTCGAAAAATTCGACTTTGACTTCCACAAACGCTTGAGAGAGGGATTTCTCGAGATTGCGAAGGCCAATCCCGAACGCTGTGTGTTGATCGATGCTCTGGGCTCCGAAGACGAGGTGGCCGAGCGCATCTGGCGTGAAGTGATGATCCGTTTCGGCCTATGATTGCTCATGGCACGTCGCTCTGAACCCGAAACCCTCCCGGAAGCCGACCGTATCGAGGGCCAGCCGCATCCACGCGAGGTTTTCGATCTGATCGGTCACCGCGAGGGGTTGGCACGCGCGGCGCGCGCGATCCGCGGCGGAAGGCCCCCGCAAGCGTGGCTGATTGCGGGTCCGCAGGGAATTGGCAAGGCAACGCTCGCTTATCGTATCGCACGTTATCTGCTCCGTTATGGCGCGACTGCCGAAGGACCGGAGGATTTGGCCGTGGCGCCTAAGGATCCGGTCAGCCAGCAGGTCGCGGCGGGCGCGCACCCAGGACTTCTGGTCCTGCGGCGCGCCGTAAACGAGCGCACGGGTAAATTGATGAACGTGCTGTCCGTTGACGAGGTGCGCAAACTTTCCTCGTTCTTCGGCATGACATCGGGCGCAGGCGGATGGCGCATCGCGATCATCGACACGGCTGACGACATGAACGACGCGGCCGCGAACGCATTGCTCAAGACTCTGGAAGAACCGCCGGCGCGGGCAATGATCATGGTACTGTCGAACAATCCGGGCAGGCTTGTTTCCACCATCCGTTCGCGCTGTCAGCGTCTGGATTTGCGGCCATTGCAGGAATCTGAAGTGGAAGACGCGCTGAGACAAAAGCTCCCCGATCTTGATGAGGAAGAAAGAGCTTCGCTCGCACGATTGTCCGGCGGGTCGATCGGCACAGCGCTTGTGCTCGCCGAAGGGGAGGGTGTTGCCCTTGCACGCGAGGCAGACCGGCTGATCGAAACCGCAACGCATCCGGATGTGCCCGCTCTTCTCAATCTGGGAGACAGATTGGCACGCGCGACGGATGGGCTGGAGACATTCGGGACTTTTCTTGCCAACGCCCTGAGCGGCCGCATTCGCGCCAAGGGTGCGGCCGGTATCACCGGACTCGATCGCTGGATCGAGGCGAGCGAGAAAGTGCGCTTCAAGTTCGCGCGCAGTTCGGCCCTTTATCTCGATCCGCGGCAAACGGTGGTCAGCGCGGCGATGACGCTGGGTGACGCGGCCAGGCGCGGAGCGATTTGAATGCTGGTTGACAGTCATTGTCATCTCGATTTTCCGGAGTTTGCGTCCGAGCTGGACGCGGTGGTGCAACGCGCGGCGGATGCGGGTGTAAGAGTTTGCGTTACCATTGGCACAACTCTCGCAAAATTCCCGCAAGTGGAAGCCGTGGCCGGGAAATTTCCAAATGTGTGGTGTTCGGTCGGTATTCATCCGCACGAGGCCGAGAAGGAGCTGCTTGCGGATTCCGGCCCCTTGCTCGAGCGCGCAAAAAATCCGAAGGTGGTTGCCATCGGCGAAACGGGTCTCGACTATTATTACGAGCACAGTCCGCGCGCCGAGCAGCAACAGAATTTCCGCGCCCACATCGCGGCATCGCGCGAAACCCGATTGCCGCTCGTCGTGCACACACGCGATGCCGAAGACGACACGATCTCGATATTGCGCGAGGAAATGGGGAAGGGGACTTTCCCCGGTCTTATCCATTGTTTCACCGGTACGAAGAAACTCGCCGGCGCGGCGCTGGAATTGGGTTTCTGCATTTCCGTTTCCGGTATTGCGACGTTCAAGAAATCCGATGAATTGCGCGACGTTCTGAAAGACATTCCGCTGGACCGGCTGCTGGTCGAAACCGATGCGCCATATCTTGCGCCGATGCCCCATCGCGGAAAGCGCAACGAACCGGCCTTCGTGAAAAACACGGCGGCGGTTCTGGCCGGGCTCAAGGGCGTGAGCGCCGAAGAAATCGCGGAACGAACGACCGAAAACTTTTTCCGGCTGTTCACCAAGGTCCGGCGTCCGCAATGACGCTGGACGTGACCATTCTGGGCTGCGGGTCTTCCGGCGGCGTGCCGCGCATCGGCGGACCGGACGGCGCGGGATTCTGGGGCGCCTGCGATCCCAATAATCCCAAGAACCGCAGGCGGCGGTGTTCGCTGCTGGTACAGCGGAAATCTCAAACAGGTACGACCTCCTTGCTGGTGGACACTTCGCCAGACATGCGCGAGCAGCTCATATCGGCGCGCGTTTCGACGCTGGATGCGGTGCTCATTTCTCACGACCACGCCGATCAGCTTCACGGCATCGACGACCTCAGAATGATCGCGATGAATATGCGCCGCCGGGTGGATGTTTACGCCGACGAAGCGGCGTTCGAGCGTATTCTTTCGCGTTTCGGCTATTGCTTCGTGCAGCCGCAGGGAAGCGACTATCCCGCAATTCTCAACGCGCATGACATTCGCGAGCCGTTCAAACCGTTCGAGATCCATGGCGAGGGCGGCGCGATTCCGGCGCTCGCGTTCTGGATGGAACACGGTCAGATCCGTTCCCTCGGCTTCCGCTTTGGGCCTGTGGCGTATTCCAGCGATGTGAACGGGCTGGATGAAGCCGCGTTCAAGGCCCTGGAAGGCGTGGAGTGCTGGATTGTAGATGCGCTGCGTTACGCACCGCATCCAAGTCATGCGCATGTTTCAAAAACCCTCGAATGGATCGCGCGGGTGAAACCGAGACGGGCGATTCTCACCAATCTGCACGTCGATCTGGACTACGAAACGCTGCGGAAGGAACTTCCGCCCGGCGTGGAACCCGCCTACGACGGTCTCACGATCCGTTTCGATCTCTGAGCCCGAGACGCTGACGGATGTGCGCAACGACCATTGCCGCATCGTAAGGTTTGGCGAAGAAGAATTCGTTCTCGCACAGTTCCTTTGCCTTCGCGGACTTCTTTGCGTCGCCGGAGGTCAGCGTCACCGGCAGACTGGGCCGGTTGCAGCGGATCCATTGCGCCAATGCGAAACCGTCCATTTCGCCGGGAATCTGCACATCGCTGAACACCAGGCCGATATCGACATTGGCCTCGATGATTTCGACGGCTTCGGCGAAATTGCCCGCCTCGAGCACCTTGAAACCGCATTCGCGCAGATAATCGGCAATGGCAAAACGGATCAGCACTTCGTCTTCCACGATGAGGATCGCAGGTTTGCACCCCTTGGAATCCGGAAAAGTGACCACGGCCGCCACAGCCATTGAGTATCCCCGGTTTGGCCTGAGAACGCGGTTCTAACCGTTTGGTTTCTTGGCATATTTTTTTGAGTCGCAAGAAAAATCGATTTTTCGCTTCCGTTTGGACAGACTCCGGGCGGGA
>DASZRY010000111.1:0-47067 GCA_035548975.1 Rhizomicrobium sp. | reverse complement strand
CATTTTGGGCTTTGCGGGCTGCGAACGCGTGGACCTGCAATAGGCTGACCGCTGACTGCCGCTCACGATCCTTGCCGCGGGGTGAGCAGCATCGGGCCGTAGACCCATGCGAAAATCGCGAAGGCCGCGATCCAGCAAAGTCCGGCCGTCAGTAGCAATTGCATCGCCAGCGCCGCATGCCACGATGCGCAGACCCGCGCGAGTGCCGCCAGATTGATGAGGATGAACATCGCTGCTGTGGCGCGATTTGCGATGGGTTCGCGGCCCGTATGCCCCAGGGTGACGCGCGGCATCACCGCCAGGATCATCACCGATATGGCGCCCGCCGTCAGGGCGTGTACGCCCGATGGCATCGGCACGCCCACATCGAAGATTGAAAGCCCCAGCAACAGAAGCCCGAGTGCCACCCAGGCGTAGCCAGTGTGGAGAATGAACAGAAGTGGCTCGTCCCATGTCGACATTCCCGCCCACCGGGCAAGCCGGGCGCCGTGCAAAATTCCCGCGGCAACCAGCATGGCGCCCGACGCCGCGCGATCAGGCAAGGCGGCCCACAAGAGAAGCGCCGCCGCCAGAAATATCACCGCCACAGAATCGAACCTGTTAGGCGGCACGGGCAGCCTTTCGCTGTTGCGCTTGGCTAGCCAGTTGCGCGTGAAGCTGGGAATGATGCGCCCGCCGATGACGGAGATGAGAACGATGGGCGCGCCCACGCCAAGCCGCCAGCCGAGCCCTGCCGGAACATCTAATCCGAGGGATTCAAGATGCATCGAAAAATCGGCAAGAATGAACAGCGCGAGAGGAGCCGTCATCGGAAGATTGCGCCAGTTCCTTCCCTCGATGATTTCGCGCGCGGCAACTCCAAGAAGGGTCACGGGAAAGGCAACATCGGCGGCAATGGCAAGCCAGGCGGGAAGCACCGCGGAAACAAGGCATGCGATACGGCCCGCGAGCCAGATGCCGAAGAGCGCTGCCAATCCTGTACCGCGCACCGGCAATCGCCCCGTCCAGTTGGGAATGGCGGTGAGAAGGAAGCCCGCAATCGCCGCCATCACGAATCCAAACAGCATTTCGTGGATGTGCCACGACATCGGGTCGAAGCGCGAAGGAAGGTTTGCGGACTCGAAATACATTGCAAGCCAGACGACGATCGCGACGATCGCCCATCCTGCCGCCGCAAGGAACATGAGCCGGAAGCCGTAGTGAAGAACGGCGGGACCCGTTTCCTGCCTCATCCGCCGCGTTGTCCCCTCAACACTTCTGCAAGCACGACTGCCTGATTGCGCTCTTCATCATGCGCACTGAATATAAGCGTAGCATGCCTGCCCTTGATGAACGTCTGGAGTTCCTCAAGCGCGGGATTGGTCTTCAGCTCCCGCCTGTACAGATTACGGAATTCGGCCCAGCGCTCGGGCTTGTGGCCGAACCATTTGCGCAATTCTGTGCTGGGTGCGACGTCTTTGTGCCAGGCATCGAGTGCCGCTTTCTGCTTGCTGACGCCGCGCGGCCACACCCGGTCAACCAATATGCGCAGGCCGTCACGCGCCGCTGGCGGTTCGTAAATGCGTTTGATCCTGATGGCCGGCATGGCACCCGGTAGACGTATAAAAGGTAGATAGTATACTCATTATGCCGCTTGCCTATCCACCCTTGACGGAAAGCCGCAGATGCGTCTGACGCTGCATACTGATTTCGCGCTAAGGCTCCTGATGCTGCTGGCGCTAGAGCCCGACAAGCTCCACACCATAGAGGAGGTGGCGCGCCGCTATCGCATCTCGCGTAACCACCTCATGAAGGTGGCGCAAAAGCTTGTGCAGGAAGGTTTTGTGGATGGTCTGCGCGGCCGCGGCGGGGGATTACGACTGGCGAAGCCGGCCGATCGAATCAATCTCGGCGCGGTTGTGCGCAAAACGGAAGACAGCCTTGCGCTGGTGGAATGTTTCGACCGGCAAAGGAATGGCTGCATCGTGTCTTCGGCCTGCGGATTGCGCGGCCCGCTGGAAGAGGCTTTGGCCGCGTTTTTTGTGGTTCTGGACCGCTATTCCCTTGCAGATCTGATCGCCGATCCTGCCGCTTTCGGCCGCATGCGTAGGCTTCTTTCCCGCCAGGCCGCCTGAGGGCGCGCGATGTCGCAGTGCGAAAAATGTATTGCAAATGCACTTTTTCGGATTATAATATGCATATAAATTACTTCTTTAACAATCATGATCACCGGCCCATCAGATTCCGAACGCCGCGCCCGCATCGTCCAGGCTATTGTCGATGAAACGGGCGTGACCGAACAGATTATCGAAAAACTCGTGCATGCCTTTTATGCGAAAGTGCGGGTCGATCCCGAACTGGGACCAATCTTTGCCCGCGTTATCGGCGGCGATTGGGGGCCGCACCTCGCCAAGATGTGCGATTTCTGGTCGTCGGTGATGCTGATGAGTGGCCGCTACAAGGGCAATCCGATGGTCGCCCACATGCGGCTGAAAACGATCAGGCCCGAACATTTCGGCCGCTGGCTCGACCTTTTCACGCGGACTGCAAGAGAGCTGTGCGCGCCCGAAATGGCTGAGGCCTTCGTCGCACGCGCTGAAAATATCGCGCGCAGCCTGCAGATGGGGATATTCTATCGCGCCGAAAAATACCCCTCCGCGAAAAGGCCGCAAGTGTCATGACTTTTGTCGTCACGGAAGCCTGCATCAAGTGCAAATATATGGATTGCGTGGAAGTGTGTCCGGTCGATTGCTTCTACGAAGGCGAGAACATGCTCGTCATCCATCCTGACGAATGCATCGATTGCGGCGTGTGCGAGCCGGAATGCCCGGCAGAAGCGATTAAATCCGACACCGAATCCGGTCTGGAGAAATGGCTCGCGCTGAACGCCGAATATGCACGCAAATGGCCGAACATCACGTCGAAGGGCGTTCCACCGCCTGATGCCGATGCGTGGAAGGATGTTCCGGACAAATATGCGAACCATTTCAGCGAAAATCCTGGAGGTGAGGAAGATGCAGACCGAGCGCGCGCCGCATAAACCGCAGGCTGCTGTCCACCGGAACATGGCTGGCCGGCACGCTGAAAACATCGCCTTTCGCAGACTTTCCGTCTGCCGTGCCGATATGCACCCGGGTGTCTACAGGCTGGCGATTGTTTGCTGGGCGGCGTTCATGGCGGTGTTCTGGATCACCTTTTTTGTCAGCTCCAGTGCGCTCTTCATGGTGGTGGTGGGAACGGTCTATGCTGCGATGTTTTTCGGTGTGCCCTATGTCATGAGCCGCATGGCGCCGCGACCCAAATCGGGTTTTCCCTCTTTGAACGAGTTCATTCAGGGCAGGCTGGATACGTTTTGCGGCCCCATCGAGGCGGGCGAAGCTCTTCTTCAGGTCATTCTCGTACCGCTATCGCTCACAATCGGCGGCGTGGCCATCGGCATCATCATCCATTTCGCGCGCGCCTAACTGTTATCCGAAAACGGCGTTTGTACGGGAGATATTGTCTTCGTGGCTTTTCAGCATGTCCGAGAAATCGGCATGCATTGCGTCGTCGCGCACTTTCGGCAGCATCTCGCGCAACTTGCGCGCCACCCAGCCTTGACCGCGATTGAGAAAAGCAAGCCGCTCCTCTATGTTTGCGATGGCCATGCACTTGCTATAGAACGCCCCTACATTGGGCGTGGTATCGCCTTCGAGACGCGCGATCCATCTGAGCAGCATCGCACACCAGCGCGCCTCATCGCGATAGATGTCTCGCATCAACGCTTTCACCTGGGGGGCGGCGGCTTCCACGGATGTTCGAGCGGTCACGCGTGCGCCGGCACGCTCTGCTTCAAGAAGTTCGTTCAGAAACGCGAGCAATTCGTCGCGTGTGGCATAGCCCATATAGGTATCGTCTGCTTCCCGCGCATAGCAGACAGGCGATGCCGGTTCCCGCTCATTTTCTGGTTCCGCTTCGCCCAATATCGCCGCGGCCTCTGCCAAGATCATGTTCAAGCGCTCACGCGCGGGCACTATATCGTTTATTGCGCCCGAGCCTTCTCCGGCATAAAGCGCCATGGCCTCGAAATCGCCCGTCATGTTGCGCAAGGGCGAATCCGTGCTGAATAGCCAGATGCTGCGTTCGCCTTCCTTGCCAATGACCTGCCTGCGCCCGGAAAATGGATCGCCGTGGTCGCCGCGCGTGACGGAATTTGGAAGAACGCGAACGAATGCACCTCTAGGCCAGTTCACGTGAAACGCATCGGTGTGAACGGTCGTGCCGGGTGCCGCTTCCACAATCCGTTGCTTGTGATAGTCGTGGGAAAAGGATTCCGTCGTGGCGAGAAACGCCGTACCGATGAGGGCGCCTTTCGCACCCGCCTTCAGCGTGGCGGCCACTTGCTTGCCGTTCGAAATGCCGCCCGCGGCAACAACCGGAACGTCCACGTTTGCAATCACCTGCGGCAGCAATTTCAGAAGCGGTGTCCGGCCGCGGACATGGCCGCCTGCTTCCAGCCCTTGCGCAACGATGATCTGCGCGCCTGCCGCTTGCGCCTGTTCGGCCTCTTTGGGATCGCCCACCTGGCAGACCACGAATATTCCTTCATCGCGCAATCGTTGAACGATGTCTGTCGACAAGTCCCAGAACAGGGCAACCACAGGCACTTTTGCCGCAATGCAGGCGGCGAGTTCGGCTTCCAGCAATGGCGCTTTCGTTGCTGCCGGAATGAGGTTCACCCCGAAATCCCTGTCGGTCAGCCCACGCACCCTCGCGATTTCGCATGCGATCAGTTCGGGACTTTCGCGCACCATGCCGAGAAAGCCGAACCCACCTGCATTTGTGACGGCGGCGACAAGTTCCGAGCGTGAAGGTCCGCCCATGCCGGCCAGCAAGATGGGGTAGGTGCAGCCCAGAAGATCGCAAACTTCGGTGTGCAGTGTTGGGTGCATTGGGCGGTCCGCCTCTATTTTGTACAGCTTATCGGCATCGCGCCGAAAGCGGAACCCGCAAAGTGTTGCGCCGGGCCGCCGAATTTGTTTCTGACCGTCGCAATGCCGTGCAACACTTCTTGTCGCATCTTAGATGGAGGGCAATATGACAGCACACCATGGTGAGACGAATGCTTCGCGCCGCGGCGTTCTCGCGGGAGGCGTGAGCGTTGCGGCCGCTTCAGCCGTGTTTGCACAAGCTGCAAATGAATCGGCACAGGCCGCGGCGATGCCCGCGGGCAAGAAAAGTTCTCTCGACTACATCACCACGAATGACGGCACTCGTATTTTTTACAAGGATTGGGGCAAAGGCCAGCCCATTGTCTTTCATCACGGCTGGCCGCTCAGTGCCGACGACTGGGATGCGCAGTTGCTTTTCTTTGTGCAGCACGGCTACCGCGTCATCGCGCACGATCGCAGAGGCCATGGCCGTTCGACTCAAACCTCGGAGGGCAACGAGATGGATACCTATGCCGATGACGTTGCGGCGCTGACTTCCGCGCTTGATTTGAAAAACGCTATCCACGTAGGCCATTCCACCGGCGGCGGAGAGGTGACACGCTATCTCGGCAGGCATGGCACGTCGCGATGCGCCAAGGCCGTTCTGATCGGCGCTGTGCCGCCGATCATGGTCAAATCGGACTCAAATCCCGGCGGCACGCCGATTGAAGTGTTCGATGGATACCGCAAGGCCCTCGCCGAAAACCGCGCGCAGCTCTATTACGATACGGCTTCCGGGCCGTTCTACAGCTTCAATCGGCCGGGAGCGACGGTCAGCCGGGGAATCGTCGACAATTGGTGGCGGCAATCGATGATGGGCTCCGCGAAGGCGCACTACGAATGCATCAAGGCATTTTCAGAAACCGACTTCACGCCTGATCTGAAAAAGATAGATGTGCCGGTGCTCGTCATGCATGGCGACGACGATCAGATAGTACCCATTGCGGATTCTGCGCTGCTATCTTCGAAGATACTTAAGAATGCTACGCTGAAAGTCTACAAAGGCTATCCGCACGGCATGTGCACGACCCATCCCGACGTGGTCAATGCTGAGATACTGTCATTCATCCGATCTTGAATCAAAACGCCCGGGCCCATTTTCAGACGTACCGGGGAATGGGCCCGTTGTGCGGCGTCATGCGATCGTTGAGATCGAGCATCACCTCATCGACATAACACCACCCCCAGCCCTCCGGAGGATCATAGCCTTCAATGATCGGATGCTTCGTCCGGTGAAAATGTTTTGTAGCGTGCTTGTGCGGAGAGCTGTCGCAACAGCCTACATGCCCGCAGGTCCGGCACAGACGCAGGTGCACCCAAGGGGAGCCGATTTTCAAGCACTCCTCGCAACCGAGCGCGCTGGGCGTCACGTCCTTGATACCTGAGACATGCGTGCATTTTTCCGCCATTATGCAACCTCCGGCGATTGGATTTGTGCGAGATAGGAATGAAGTGCTGCGACCACTTGCGCGCCTTCGCCCACGGATGCCGCCACTCGTTTCACCGATCCAGCGCGAACGTCGCCGATGGCGAACACTCCTTCAATGCTGGTTTCAAGCGGCTGCAACGTGCGGCCGACATCGGTGCGGATAAACCCTTTTTCGTCACGCATCACGTCGCAACTGGCAAGCCAGTCGGTGTTGGGTTCGGCGCCGATGAAAAGAAAAAGATGACGGATTTGCTTTTGCGTTTCCTCGCCGGTCTTGCGGCTGCGCCAGCGTAGATTTTCGAGCTGTCCATCCTTGCCATTGAGTTCATAGATCTCCGTTTCCGTGAGCACCTCAATATTCGGTTGGGCGCGGATGCGCTCGACGAGATAGCTCGACATCGTCGCATCGAGGTTTTTGCCGCGCACGATCATCCAGACCTTCTTCACCTGGCTTGCAAGGAATACTGCGCCTTGCCCTGCGGAATTTCCTGCACCGACGAGCGCAACTTCCTGGCCCGCGCATAGCCGCGCTTCCAATGGCGAAGCCCAGTAATGGATCGATGTTCCCTCGAATTCGCCGATGTTGGAAACATTCAGCTTGCGATATCGAGCGCCAGACGCGACAACCACCGCTCGTGCCTTGAGAATTTCACCATTCGCGAGATCGAGTGTGAAGCCGTGAGCAGCAGGGCGCAATTGCGAAATCTCGTCCGGTATCGACATTTCGACACCGAATTTTTGGGCCTGGTTGAAAGCGCGCGCCATCAGCGCCATGCCGCTGATGCCGGTGGGGAAACCCATGTAGTTCTCGATGCGCGCGGACGCGCCAGCCTGTCCGCCAAAGGCGCGGCAGTCGAGTACGATCGTGCAAAGCCCTTCTGAGCCCGCATAGACAGCCGCCGCCAATCCTGCCGGTCCAGCTCCAACGATAGCCACATCGTAAAGGCGGTCCGGATCGATCGGCTTCACCAGGCCGATGCAGCGTGCGAGTTCGCCTTCGGTGGGATTGCGAAGAAGCTGTCCATTGGGGCACAGCACGATGGGTAGTTCGTTTGGCCCGATATGAAATCGTTCTACCAGTGTGCGTGCGCAGGAATCTACATCGGGATCGAGATGCTGGTGCGGGTGGCCGTTGCGAGCGAGAAAATTTTCCAGTCGCAGCATGTCACCCTGGCCCGAATGGCCGACAATGATGGGACCGCCAATTCCGGTTTCGAGCAGTCCCACGCGTCTCAGGATTAGCGCCCGCATGATGCGCTCTCCGAGATCGGCGTTTTCCACCAGGACGTCGCGCAGGCGGCGCGAGGGGATGACGAGCGCTTCCACATCGCTTGCGGCCTGTGCATCGACCAACGATGGGCGGTTTGAGAGCTGTGCGAGCTCTCCCATGAAATGTCCGGCGTTGTGCGCAACGATTAGCTGTTGCTGCCCCCCGGGACTTCGTTGCGATACTTCAGTCGTGCCGGAATAGACGACAAACAAACCTCGCGATATCTCTCCTGTGGAAACGATTTGCGTTCCTGCCGGATAGGATTGCCGTTCGCCGAAACGTTCGAGCCGGGCGATGTCGTCCGCTCCCAGGGTGGGGAACATTTGGGCGCGCCGTTGTTCGATCAGGGGTGAAAAGACTCGCGACATGATGCACCCAGGTTGTGTCCGCTAGGTCAGGCGGGCATGAACAGTCTATCAATAGAGCGGTTTCTTTGACTAGATCGGCTGCCGGCGATCGAATGGACGCCGTTGCCATTTCAACTCGGCAGCGGCGTTATCCCGACATAGCGAACGGTCAGACGGCCCGCACCGGAGTAAAAGGCCCGGATTTCAAGGCCCACGACCTTTTTGTCGAATTGAAGAATTCTTGTGATATGGCCGTCCCGCCTATTGGTGGAGGGGAATTTGCCGCTGACGATCGTTGTGGCCCGGTCGTTTTGTTGCGAGCAGATGTCCCACTCCTGGTTACCGCTGACTGGGCCATAGACGATTGTGAATTTATATCTGCCTGGTGCAAGCGATATATAGGGCCCGTACATTAGCGTACCCCGGCTGCCTTCGCTTGCAACGCGCGCCTCGCCTTGTGTGGTCCCGTTGAGAGAATACATATCCGCGGCCGGAATCTTTCCCTTCTTCAAAAGTGCCGGCGGAAATCTGCCTAGCACGGCCATAGTGTTCGAGGCGCGAAACTCGCCGATCCACAAATCTCCCTGTGAAAGATGAATTAGTCGCGATCTCACCGGTTCTATGCGTTCGACACGAGTTGCCGCAAGTTTTTGGGCTTCAGCCAGCGATCGCATCGTGCTGCTGACAACGAAGACTTTTTCGTCCTGCCAGGCATCCATTGGGTCATTTGGGAAGTCTTCGCCGTGGATCCACCATCCTCGCTCGGTGAAGCTCGATATCACGGGAAGAATCACGGTCCGATACAGCGGGTCGTCATGTCTCGTCCAGATGTATGGCAATTCATTGCCCGCCATTTCACGCAAAACCATAAAGGAGGCGTAGGCATCGCGCGTGTCCTCAAAACGCCAGGAGACGAAGAGCGTCGGCACGGCCGCGAAACATAGGATTGCGGCCTTCAATACCCTGCCTGGAACAAGATACGCGCAAGAAAGCAACAATCCCAATGCAGCGCCTGCCAGCCATACTCCGCCAATCTGCGGCAACCATGGTGGAGTAGCGCCTTGATAGTGAAGACGTATGAGCAGCGAGAACAAGAAGACCGAGCCGATGGCGAGGGTAGCCGCCGCAGTAGGCTGCGGGGCACGCATGAGAAGTGCCGCAATGCCAAGATAGCAGATAGGCAGGTAGAGGGAGACATACATTCCGGCGCGCGCCAGGTAGTAGCTGAATTGTAATTCGTCGAGCAGCCAGAGCACTGAGCAAATGAGAAACGTCATCAGAAACATTGCTGTTCGCGTTCGATCTAGCTTCACGCGATTGAGCAGACCGAGAACCAGGGCGATACCCGAAGCAATCCAAATTGCGAAGGGCAAGGTTAGCCACCCATAGTCCCGCAGAAGTTCCCATGGAGACTGTTGGCCAACTTGCGAAGAATGGGTTTCTCCGATGGCGATATTGAAGAGCAAGAGAATGAAGAAGAAATCGCGGCCGTTGATCCAGGCGTTGAGCAGGCCAAAAAAGACTTGGCACACGATTACGCCCGTTATGGCAGCATAGACGAGATTTCGAATCTCTCTCCGAGAAAGATTGGCGGGATCAAGACATAACCATGCATAGATCGCGATCGGAAATATCGAAAGCACCACACCAAGGTGACAGAATATCGAGCATGTGAAGAAAAATGCCGCGATGCCAACCCACAGCAATCTTCGCGAACTGCTGCGCGCGGCTGTCAGTGATGCGAGCGTAAGAGATTGGTAGACGATAACGCCCGCGTCGACATAGTTCCATCCCATTGCGCGCACAAAAAAGATGTCGCTCGCAAGCAGCATAAGCACGAGTGCAGCCGTGCGATGTGGCATGTACGCACGAAGAGTGTAGAACAACGAAGAGAGGGTTGTGGCGTAAATGAGGTAGGCAAAGGCCATCTTTGCCCACGTGAGCGGCAGGAGCTGGAAAAGAAGACAGCCAGGCAGTATGAAGGGCAGTCGTGTTTCGTAGTAATCGCGGCCGATGATGTTGGACACGTCATATTTGCCGATGGCCATGAAGTGTCCGAAGTAGAACCAGGTGTCTACATCGCCATTCGCGTTACCAAGAACATTCGAATTGGTGAACCACACTGCGACCGGCAGAACGGCTAGAAATATCAGGCTGGCGCGTTCGCCCATTGGTTTTTGGAGCGAATAGTTGCCGATCACAGATGGTTCCCCCCAAAAATGTTTGCTAGTTGAGCTTTATATCCATCACCAACTGCGTATATGGCACGCGTAGGAGATCGTGATGCAGTTCGGCGCGGACTTCGCCCAATTCAGCTACGATCCGGAGATAGCCCTTTTCATCACGTACGAATTGGCCACGATCGTTGTCTATCAGGAATTTCGCAATCCTGCTTTGGCCGGGTGCATAGCAAGGGTCAATCGTAAAGAAATGCCCACCGGGCTTGACTACCCTGCGTACGAGCGCCGCCACCTGGTCCGCCACTTTCTCCGGAACGTGATGCAACATACCGAAGGCGACTGCACGGTCGAATGTGCCGAGCATCTCAGCATCAGCACTTGATACGTCGGCGCAGATGAATCTGCGGCGGCCTCCATAGGACTTTTGCGCCTTCGAAATGTAGGGCTCGCTCAGATCGATGCCAACATAGTCAATGTCTTCAGGCAGGAACGGCACGATCGCGCCGACGCCGCACCCTATGTCGAGGATGCGCTCGCCGGTCTGCGGGCGAACAATCTCTGAGATGATCCTGCGGTGCGCGCGTGGCGAGCCGACCATATTTTGATATGTGTTGAATACGGCGGGCAAGCTCAGGGTCTTTTTTGCTAGACGGAACAGCATCGGGTTACGCTGCGTTTCGGGTCACGAGGTAGAGCCCGGCAAGTATCAATACAACACCGACACCCGCCGAACGCGAGGGAACTTCACCCAATCCCAGAATACCAACAGCGTAAACGATCACGAAACTCAGCACCGTGAAAGGATAGACGCTTGTAAGGTTTTGCCGCGATAGTCCGTAGATCCAGAACACTGCGCCCAGGCCGTAGAGCAGTAGGCCCGCTATGATTTGCGGATTGATGAATGCCAGAAGCTCTGTCCGTCCGGTGGCGCCGAGTTTCAGCAACACGGTGCCGAGCGACGCGCAGCAGGATCCGACCACAAGAAGCACGATAACTAGAACGGGCATGTTGCGCTCAACTTCTGTCGGTAGGCGAAACGGCATCGCCCCCGTGGATGGTTCTGATCACAAAAAGCGGCCGTTGCTTGGTCTGCATATAGGTGCGCCCAAGATATTCCCCCATGATAGCCAGGCAGAGCATCTGAATTGCGCCGAAAGTCAAGACGATGATGGCGATGGACGTCCAGCCAGGTGCAGTTTCCATGGTGAGATAGGACCACAGTGTAAATGCTCCGACGAGAGCCGCAAGCAATATGGAGAAGGCGCTAAGATACAGGCTGAGGCGCAGCGGCGCGATGGAGAAGCCTGTTATGGCGTCCATCGCGAATGTAATCATTTTGCGTAGCGGATATTTGCTTGTTCCCGCGTGGCGTGGGTCGCGTCTGTACGGCACGGCGACCTGGCGGAAGCCGATCCACGCCACCATTCCACGCACAAATCGGTGTTGCTCGGGCATGTTCATCAGCACGTCGAGCACTTGCCGTGTCATCAAGCGGAAATCGCCGGTATCCGCCGGTATTGGCGCATCGGTCAGCCGCCGCAGGACACGATAGAATGCTTTGGCGCTGGCCTTCTTGAACCAGGTTTCTCCATCGCGGTGTATCCGCTGACCAAAGGCGACGTCGGCGCCTGCATCCAATGCCGCCATCATCTGCGCAAGCAGTTCGGGTGGATCTTGCAGATCTGCGTCGATGATGAAAATACGCTCGCCGCGGCTGAGAAACAGGCCGGCAGTCAGCGCAAGCTGGTGGCCATGGTTACGGGCGAGATCGATTCCAATGATCTGCGGAATCTCACCGGACAGCCGGACGATTTCCTCCCAAGTACGGTCTGAGGAACCGTCATTTACCAGCACGATCTCGAAATTCATTCCGGCAGCGGCTCTACAGGCGGCCGACAGGCGCAATACGAGTTCCTGCAGTCCCTCTTGTTCATTGTAGCAGGGAACGACTGCAGAGAGGGCTTTGGAAACGGGCGGCCGTGGAAGATCGAATGCGTTAGGTACAGCAGTTTGGGTTAGCTGCAGCAAGGCTTGTTCCCGAATCAAGAGCCTCCCCCCTAAAGCTATTTCTGCGGAGCGCGGCCGTAAACATCTTCGAGGCGCACAATATCATCTTCGCCCAGATAACTTCCGGATTGCACTTCGATCAGACGTAGCGGTTCTTCGCCGAGATTCTCCAGCCGATGCGTGGAGCCGAGTGGAATGAAGGTGGACTCATTTTCCGTCAGTTGGAAAACCCTATCGTCACAAGTAACCTGCGCGGTGCCTTGCACCACCACCCAATGTTCGGCGCGTTTGGCGTGCTTTTGCAACGAAAGGCGTCCGCCGGGTTTCACCATGATGTGCTTGACCTGAAAGCGATCGCCCGCATCTATGGTCTGATAGCTGCCCCAGGGGCGATAGACGACCGCATGTGTGTCGGATTCGGTGCGGTCGTCGCGTTTCAGCCTGTCGACAATCAGTTTGACGTCCTGGGAACGCTTCATGTCAGCCACGAGAACCGCATCGTCGGTGACGACGACTGCGAGATCCTTGGTGCCGACAAGCGCAGTCAACCGCTTCTCGGCCCGCACGAAGCAGCCGCTCGCGTCTTCCGCCACCACGTCGCCGATCAGTACATTGCCACGGTCATCCTGCTCGGACACGTCTTTCAAAGCAGCCCAGGAGCCGACATCGCTCCAGCCGATTTCGCAAGGGACTACGGCGGCGCGGCCGGTTTTTTCCATCACCGCATAGTCGATGGAGATGTTGGGAGCTTTAGCGAATTCGTCCGAATCCAGCCGCACGAAATCGAGATCTCGTTGCGCTTTATCAAGGGCGGCACTGGCCGCAGCGAGAATTGTGGGTTCCAGCTTTTCGAGTTCTTCGAGGAATACGTCGGCGCGGAATGCAAACATGCCGCTGTTCCAGCAATAGTCGCCCGATACGAAATAGGATTGTGCTTTTTCCGCATTTGGCTTTTCCACGAATGCTTCGACTTCAAGCGCGCCGGGAGCGGGCGAGGCCGCGCGTTTCTTGATGTACCCATATCCGGTTTCGGCCCGGGCGGGTGAGATGCCGAATGTGACAAGGCGGCCCGCTTGTGCGGCAGCGATCGCGGATCTTATCGCGCGGTGGAAGGCAGCATTGTCATCCACAAAATGATCCGATGGGAGCAGAAGTACGATGCCCTGCGGATCGCGCTCCGCCGTGCTCAGTGCGGCAACAGCTGCAGCAGGCGCGGTGTTGCGGGCTACGGGCTCAAGCACAATGGCTGACGGTATGACCCCGATCTCCTGCATCTGCTCTGCCACTAGAAATCGGTGGCCTTCGTTGCAGATCAGAGTGGGGGAGGCGGCCTCAGGCAGTTGCGCTCGTAATACGGTGTCCTGGATCATGGTGCGCTCGCCCCTTAGCCTAAGCAGTTGCTTGGGCAGTGCCGCACGCGACAGCGGCCACAGGCGTGTGCCCGATCCACCAGAAAGAACAACGGGATATAGGGACTTTGACATGAGTTAACCGCCGCTTTGTGCCGGTCCGGTATAAGCCTCTATTCGAGGGGCAGGGGTCAAGCCCGGCTCATACTGTGATCGTCTGCCTTGCCCCCCGGGAGAGCCAACGCTATCTGGACGATACGATGTCGCTGCATACAGGTTCTTACCGCCGGCAACCGGCGAAACGGCGCGGGCTGTTTTCGCTGTTTGGGCGCGCGCCTGCGCCGGAGGAATTTCATCGGATATATGCGGTGGGCGACGTCCATGGCCGAGCTGACTTGCTCGACCAGCTGCTGGAAACGATTGTCCGCGACTCGGAAAGCGCGCAGAGCACCTGCAGCCTTGTTTTCGTTGGCGATTATGTCGACCGCGGCTCGGATTCGCGCGGGGTGATCGACCGGCTTCTGCACCCTCTGGAGGGGTTTGAAACTCACTATTTGCGCGGCAATCACGAACAGGCAATGCTCGATTTCCTCGAAAATCCCTCAAGCTACCGTAGCTGGCGTAGATTTGGCGCCGGCGAGACACTGCAGAGCTACGACATCGAACCGCCTGCGGATAACGACGAGGCCGCAGCCATCGCCGCGCGCGACGAACTAGCCGAGCGGTTGCCGGCGGCACATTTGGAGTTCCTGCGAAACCTGGGTTCATTTGTCCAGATCGGAGACTATCACTTCGTTCATGCCGGCGTGCGGCCGGGTGTGCCGCTGGAAGAGCAGTCTCTCGAAGACATGATGTGGATTCGCGACGAATTTCTCAATTCCGAGGAAAATTTCGGAAAAATCGTTGTGCACGGTCACACGCCTACTGAACGGCCTGTCTGCCGGTCCAATCGCATCGGTATCGATACTGGCGCCTTTGCAACGAACTGCCTTACCGCAGTGGTGCTCGATGGCGTGGGGGCGCGGTTCCTCAGCACGTAGCTGAGCGTAAATTACTGGCATCCTTGGCAAAGGGGGCGTCCCATTTTGGAACTTTCTTTCTCTTGCGGGATGATGGTCACAGAATTGAAGCATTGGGCCGAATTTGGTGATTTGGGCAGGTGAACCGAACCATATATTGATGAAATGCTGGATTGGCGACACAACAGGTCGAAATCTCATTCCATGCGGGTTTAACGAAAGTGGCCTCTAATGGCTGGTCTAATTCTTAACGGCGAAGCGGTTCTTGGCGGGCCCAGTTAACCGCATATACCTGCTTCGCTTGCGGTCTTAGGTCGGGTCGCCCTAATGTTTCGCCAGACGGCGTGCGGGATAATCCCAAGTCTAGTAGGGCGTCAGCGTTCAGGGGCGGTTAGCGTTCTTATGCCAATGCTCTGAAGTCTGGCGAGGTGTTGATAATGCAGAGTTGGAAAGTACAGCTGTTCAGTTATTTGAGCAGCGCTTGGCAGTATAGGTGGTATGGAATAGCCGCCGCCTGGATTATCTGCCTCGCAGGCTGGATCGGTGTCGGCGTCATTCCAGACCAGTATCAGTCAGAAGCCAAGGTCTATATCGACACCGATACGTTGCTTCGGCCGCTGCTGAAGGGCCTTGCCGTCAGCAATGACGCGGACCAACAGGTCTCGGTCATGCTGCGCACGCTCATCACGCGCCCGAACATCGAACAGGTGATCCGCCTGACCGATCCGCACGCAGCGCAGCTTACGCCAGCCGACATGCAGGACAAGATCAGTGCAATCCAGAAGGACGTGTCTCTTCGCTCTCTTGGCGCCAAGAATCTGTTCGGCGTTGCATACACCAATCGCGATCCCGCTTATGCGCAAGCAGTCACGCAGTCACTGGTTTCGATTCTCGTCGACTCCAACGTTGGCGACCAGCGCCGCGACGTTGAAGGCGTGCAGTCCTTCATCAGCGAACGTGTAGCCGAATACGAACGTCTCCTGCGCGAAACTGAAAAGCGTCGCGCCGCGTTCAAGGCCGCCAATCTCGAATACTTCAGCGGCGGCAGCACCGACAGCCGCCTGGACAAGGCCAAACAGGACCTTGCCAGTGCACAAGCCGATCTCGACGCCGCTACCACGCGCCGCAACAGTATCCTGGCGCAACTTCGCGGGACGCAGGCCGTAATCAACGTGGCCGCCCCCACGCCCATCATCCTCAACAGCAATGCCGGTGGCCGCGGCACGGCGTTGGCCGAAGCCGAGGCACGGCTCGATGATTTGCGTTCTCGCTTCACGGATTCCTATCCGGACGTCGTGGCGACCCAGAAGCTTGTCGATCGATTGAAAGCCGAAGCGGCAAAGAACACCAGCTCCGTAATGGACGGCAATCACCAGGGAATTTCAAACCCAGTCTATGTCGCGCTCAGGGCGAAGCTTTCGGACGAAGAAACAAATGTCGCGCTAAGTCAGCATCGCGTGTCACAGGCGCAGGAAGCACTCGAGAGCACCAAGCGAATGATGGAAAAAGCAATTGCAGTCGAACGGCAATACGCCGACATCGACCGCGATTATGAGGTGCTGCACAAGCAATATGAAGAACTCCTGCAGCGCCGCGAATCCGCGCGTCTGTCTCAGGCGATTGGCGACCAGCAGTCATCCATGGTGTTTCGCATTGTTGAACCTCCGCAACAGCCGGATCATCCCATTGCGCCTAATCGTCTCCTCTTCAATTCGATTGTCCTTCTGATTGGACTGGGCGGCGGTGCGGCTGTGGCCTTTCTGTTGGGGCTCAATGCCGAGAGGTTTGTGGTCAGCGACCAGCTTCGTGCGGCATTCGATATCCCGGTCATTGGGGTGATCTCCAATGTGCGGCACGCTGCTGACGCAGAGCAAATGCGCAAGGCGGTTGTGGCAGTTTCCGGCGCCGTAGCGCTTCTGTTAGTCGGATATGTTGCAATACTGTTGATCTTCCAGTCCGCGGTCACACCGGCCACAGGGGTCGCGTTATGAGTGAGAGCCTCGAACGCCTGAACTTGATCCAGCGTGCTGCTAAACGTCTTGCTGAACAGCCTGTGCAAGCCGCGGAGCCGCGTCCGGCCATCGAACAACCTGCAATGCGCCGCGAAGTGGCATCTCCCCAGAGTGTTGCGCCGGAGGCGCGTCTGGAACGGGCGGAACCGCCTCAACCGCGGATGAACGGTTCTGCGCAGCCCGCCGCAATCACCAGCCGGCCGGTGCGCTTGAACCTGACGCGCATTCGCCAGGCCCAGATCGTGACGCCCGACAACACCTCGTCCACCACATACAATGAGTTCCGCGCGATCAAGCGCAGGCTCATTCCGATGGCACGCGCCCAGAACGGCGGCACCATGACCAACAATCTGTTCATGGTGACGAGCGCGCTTCCCGGCGAAGGCAAGACCTTCACCGCGATGAACTTGGCCATCAGCCTTGCGGCCGAGCGCAATCTTCACGTCATCCTGATCGACGGAGACGTGGTGCGGTCTTCGCTTGACGCCTATTTCGACGGCGCGAACGGGCTTGGCCTCACCGAACTCCTGAATGGGAAATGCCGGGATGTGAATGAGGTGATGCATCGCTGCGTCGATGTTCCGAACTTGCGCGTGATCTTCGCAGGCAAGCACGATGCCGGATCTCCGGAACTGCTTGCCTCCAAACGCATGGGGGATATCTGTCAGGATCTGGCCACGCGCTATCCGGACCGCATTATCCTGATCGATGCGCCGCCTGTCCTCGCAGCGGCTGAGCCTGCCGCGCTAGTGCCGCACATGAATCACGTCATCATGGTGGTGGCCGCCCAACAGCCATCGCGCCATCACGTCGAGGAAGCTCTGACCAAGATTTCTTCGGCGCGCAACATCATGATGTTATTCAATAAATCGCCGCAATGGCGTCACACTTCGGCTGCTTCATATTATTATTACTATCGGAAGGATACCGAAGCCGCGGCCGGCTAAGCGGCTCAGGTTCGAGGGCACGGATGTACACGGAATTCTACGGCCTGACCGGCGAACCGTTCCTGCTCACGCCGGATCACAAGTTTTATTTTGACAGCACGGTACATTCACAGGCCATGGCGCATCTGAGCTATGGGCTCAGCCGTGGCGAAGGATTCATCGTTATCACCGGCGAGGTGGGTGCTGGCAAGACGACCATCGTCAAGCATCTTCTCTCGACCATCGACCCGGACAAGATAGTGGCGGCGCATGTGGTGACGACGCTGCTTGCCGGTTCCGAACTGTTGCGCATGGTGGCGGCAGCCTTCGGCATCAAGGACATTCCGTCGGACAAGGCCTCGATGCTGTTGCGTTTGCAGCGTTTCTTCGAAACGCTTTATCGCGATGGGCGCCGTGCGTTGCTTGTGGTGGACGAAGCGCAGAATCTTTCCATTGAGGCGCTGGAAGAATTGCGCATGCTGTCGAATTTCCAGGTCGGAAACGCTGCGCCGTTCCAGAGCTTCCTTGTCGGCCAGCCGCAGTTTCGCGATGTGATCGCACACCCAGATCTCGAGCAGCTTCGTCAGCGCGTGATTGCTTCCTATCACCTTGGGCCGATGAGCCGCGAAGAATGCGGCGAATATCTGCCGCATCGACTCAAGCATGTGGGCTGGAACAACGATCCGGTATTCGAGCCCAGCGCGATGGATGCGGTGTACGATCACACCTCCGGCATCCCGCGCCAGATCAATACGCTGTGCAACCGCCTCCTGCTTCTGGGTTTCCTCGACAATTTGCATCGATTCACCGATGAGGACGTGAATAAGGTTGCCGCCGATCTCCGCGCGGAAAATTCGGCGCGCCATGGGAGCGCACCAACCGCCCCTCCGCCGGCAGTTCAAATCTCCGAAGTCGAGCATCTGGAACGGGGTGTATCGTCAGGCGATCTAGCATTCCGCGTCAGTGAGTTGGAGAAACGTCTTGCCCGCCAGGACAAGTCCCTGCGCCAGATCGCATCGGCATTTTACGATCTTCTCGGCTTCAGCAACGGACCCGGCCCCCGTCCGCGCGGTTGAAGGCGGACCATGAACCAGCACATGGCATCTTCCGACTGCGCCAAGACGATTGCCCAGTGGTCGCTCAGACCGCTGGCCTGCGAAAGCCAGGCGAATGCGTTGACAGTGGATGTCGAAGACTATTTTCAGGTTGAAGCATTTACCGGGCTGATCGATCGTGAAAATTGGTCAAGTTACGAAGGCCGGGTCGAACGTAATGTTGATCGCATACTGGCGATGTTCGAACGGGCTGGCGTCACCGCCACCTTTTTCACGCTAGGTTGGATTGCCAAGCGCCATCCCATTCTTATCCGCAAGATCGTCGATGCGGGACACGAACTCGCCTCGCATGGAGCTATGCACTATCGTGCGGCCACCCAAGCTCGGGAGGATTTCCGCCAGGACATCATGTCTGCGAAAGCGCTCCTCGAGGATCTTAGCGGAGTGGAAGTGAAAGGTTACCGGGCGCCTTCGTTCTCCATCACGCGCGATTCGTTGTGGATCTTCGAAGAGCTGGAAATGGCGGGCTATCGCTACAGTTCGAGCACTTATCCCATTCATCACGACTTGTACGGCATACCCGAAGCACCGCGGTTCGCCTTCCGGCCGCTCGAGGAAAGCGCATTTCTTGAAATTCCGGTGACGTCGGTCAGGCTTTTTAACACCAATCTGCCTTGCGGAGGCGGCGGATATTTCCGGCTACTTCCCTATTGGTGGACATCCATGGGGCTCAATCGCGTGCGACGCAGCGACAACCAGCCCTGCATGTTCTATTTCCACCCATGGGAAATCGACCCAAAACAGCCGCGTATTCCAGGCGCTTCGTTCAAGACGCGCGTTCGTCACTACACCAATCTGGGGCGCATGGAAAAGCGTTTAGTCAAACTTCTCAACGCGTTCGAATGGCAGAGGATCGACCGGGTCTATCCCATCCCGCGAGCCGGGGGCTGAACGCCGGTGGAAGTTCTTTTCCTGAGCCACCGCATTCCGTTTCCACCCAACAAGGGTGAAAAGATTCGCGCGCACGCGATGGTGGCGCACCTTTCGCAGCATCATACGGTCCATATTGGTGCATTCGTGGACGATCCTGCCGATCTCGAACACGAGGAGGCGCTGAAGGCGCTTGCCGGCGGGGAGTGCTTCCTGCCGCGACTTAGCCCTAAGCTCGTTTATCCTATGGGGCTTGCGGCGCTGATGCGCGGCGGCCCCATCACCACCTCATACTTCGGCAACGCCGCGATGAAGTCGTGGATCGGTCAGCTGCTTGCCAAGCGCCGTATCGATTGTGCGGTCGTGTTCGGTTCGGCGATGGCGCCTTACATGATGAACCGGAGCGATTTTGATCCAAGCAAGGTTGTGCTGGATCTGGTAGATGTGGATTCCGACAAATGGCGGCAGTATGCGCAAGCTGCTGTCGGTCCCAAACGCTGGATTTATGAGCGCGAAGCTGACACGCTTCTCGAGCTGGAGCGCGCGGCCGCCGCGCATTTTGGCGCCACACTTTTGGTATCGCCATATGAAGTGCAGACCTTCGAACGGCTTGCGCCGGAATCGGTAGGAAGTATTCATAGCGTGGCGAACGGCGTCGACTTCTCTTTCTTCTCCAGTGACCACAATTTCCCCAATCCATATCCCAAAAACGAGATCCCTCTGGTGATGACAGGGGCGATGGACTATCACCCGAATGTCGATGGCGCTTATTGGTTTGCGAAATTCGTGATGCCGCTTGTTTCCGCGCGCCTGCCGAATGCGCGGTTTTACGTCGTCGGTTCAAAGCCTGCACGAGCATTGACCGAAGCCGGTTTGCGCAACACCGTCATCACCGGTCGAGTCGCTGACGTTCGCCCCTATATCGCGCATGCTGCGGCCAGCGTTGCGCCGCTTCGCATCGCACGAGGCGTGCAAAACAAGGTGCTGGAGGCGATGGCGCATGAAAAGCCGGTGGTGGCCACGACTGCCGCGTCTCGTGCATTGGCTGCGCGTCCGGGCAGAGATTTCTGGCTTGCCGACGATCCCGACATGTTCGCCGATGCTGTGATCGCGGCCGCTATGGGCCCGGAGAGGGCTCTCGTCGCCGCCAATGGCAGGCGGTATGTCGAAAGTTACCATGACTGGTCGCGCAATCTCGCAAGCCTTGATGCGCTGTTGGAGACTGCCGCTGGAAAGGTTAATGCGGTAACATCTTTGCACAACGAGGCTGAGGCGGACCAATCTCGACCGGCACCGTTTGCGGGAGCAATCTGATGGCCGAAGCCGCAGTCAACGACGTTCATACTGACGTGCGGACTTTGTGGCTTCGCCACATAGGTGCACTTTCGCTTGTGCTTGCGGTGTTAGCTTGGTTCTTCTGGCCTAACATCCAGGCTGCGCTGACGGTCTATTGGGTCTCGCCCACATATTCGCATTGCTATCTTATCGTGCCGATTTCTGCGTGGCTCGTCTGGAACAAGCGTGACGAACTCAGAACTGTTCGGCCGCAACTGTTCCTTCCGGCCCTTGTTCTTCTGATTCCGCTGGCTGCCGGCTGGTATTTTGGCCATTTGGTCGCGATCAACGAGGCACAACAATTCGCGCTAATGGCGATGGCCCAGGTCATCATGCTCGCCTTGTTCGGATGGCCGGTTTACCGTGTTCTGATGTTTCCCGCGCTGTTTCTGTTTTTTCTGGTCCCGACAGGCGAATATTTGGTGCCGCCTCTCCAGCGTTTTACCACGCATTTCATCACGACATTCCTTTCGTTGATGAGAATTCCCTACTACGCGGAAGGCACGATCATCGAACTCGCCAATGGCCGTTATCAGGTTGAAGAAGCATGTGCGGGATTACGCTTTCTCATAGCCACGATAGCATTGGGCGCGCTTTATGCACATCTGACCTACCGCAAGTGGTCGAAAATTGCACTGTTCATGCTCGCCTGTTTCGTTGTTCCAGTGATTGGCAACGGATTTCGTGCGCTTGGGATAGTTCTTCTCGCACACTACAGCGACAATCGCATCGCCGTGGGCTTCGATCACCTCGTCTACGGATGGGGCTTCTCGGTTGCGATCATGCTATTGTTGTTCTTTGTGGGCGCGCGTTGGCGCGATGAATTTCCTGCGCCAAAGACGCCCGCGCAGGCGGGATCGTCTGCTTCGGTCGCTTCGCTTGCGCTGGCGGCGATACTTTCGGCCCTCGCAGTGGCCGCGGCACCAAGCTATGCATCGTGGCGCGAAAGCCGGCCGCTGAACATTGATCGCTCAGCGTTCTCTCAGCCGAGCTATGCGGGCTGGCAGATTGGCAAAGCAACAGATGCATGGCAGCCATCGTTCGCCGGGGAAGATTTCAAATACGCTTTCAGCATGGACCGCAGCGACATGCTCGCACCGCCCGTGGATGTGTTCGTCTATTATTATGGACGAGCTCGCAATGGACACACGTTGATTGAATCCACGAACAAGATGTGGAGCGAAAACACCTGGAATGCTGCGAGTTCGGGTAAGGTGACGGCCCGTGTCGGCGTTGTGGATGCGCCATTTGGTGAGTTACAGCTTGCGTCCTCAATGCAGCGCCGGCTTGTCTGGTGGACCTATTGGGCGCGGGGAACTTTTACGACCAGCGGCTTGAAGGTGAAGATCGAGCGGCTAAAGGGCTCGTTTGCTGGCAAAGATGGAAGTGCGCTTGTCGCCGTCTCTGTTCCGGTCGAGGAGGGAACGGAGGACCAGGCGCGGCAGGTATTGGCTGATGCGCTGGCTGCGATGACCGATCTTCCGGGCCGTCTCGATCGCGCACAAGCTCATTGAGGAACGCCGATGTGCGGCATATGCGGATGGTTCGATACCGCCGGCGAGCGGCCCCCGAGCAAGGGGCTGATCAAGGCGATGAACGATGCAATTTATCATCGTGGACCGGATGGCGAGGGATTTCATTTTGCGCCGGGGATTGCATTTGGCCACCGGCGTCTGGCGATTATTGACCTTTCGACCGGCGACCAGCCGAAATTCGATGAAAGCGGCAACGTTTGTATCACTTTCAATGGCGAAATCTTTAACTATCGCGAACTGCGCAAGGAACTGCAGGACAAGCAGCATCGCTTCATTACGTCGTCCGACACGGAAGTCATTCTCGAAGCGTGGAAACAATGGGGTCGCGATTGCGTGAACTATCTGTCGGGGCAGTTCGCCTTCGTCCTGTGGGACGCGAAGGAGCGCACACTGTTTCTCGCCCGTGACCGGCTGGGCGAGAAACCGCTCTATTACTCATTCTTGCCTGATCGCACGTTCATTTTCGGTTCCGAACTAAAGGCGTTGGCGCAGCATCCCGATCTGCCGCGCCGGATCGACCCTTGCGCGATCGAGGAGTTCTTCGCGCTTGGCTACATTTGCGATCCGCGCACGATTTATGAGGGTGTTGAAAAGCTACCGGCAGGTCACACGCTGACGATTACGCGTGGAAAGGCCCCGATACTCGCACAATATTGGGATCCGAAGCCGGGCCGGAACGACTGTAAGTCTCTCGACGACGCTGCGCACCAACTCCTGGACCGCCTTGCCGCCGCCGTGAAATCGCAACTTGTGGCGGATGTGCCGGTGGGTGCCTTTCTTTCGGGCGGAACGGATTCCAGCGCGACGATGGCGCTGATGGCGAAGGCCTGCAACCACCCCGTGGAATGCTTCACTATCGGATTTGACAATCCGAAATACGACGAACGTCCTTATGCGGCGCAGGTGGCCCAGCGTTACGGCGGACGACAGCATGTCGAAACGATGACGGGTTATGAAACCGATACGGTCGAACTTCTGCCCGGCATTTTCGATGAGCCGTTCGGCGACAGTTCGGCATTGCCCACCTATGAGGTGGCCAGGCTTGCACGTAAGCACGTGACGGTTTCGCTCTCCGGCGATGCGGGCGATGAGTTGTTTGCAGGCTATCGCCGCTATGCCTTTCACAGCCGGGAGGAGCATCTGCGCGGACTTCTGCCGCAATCCGTTCGTGGACCGCTGTTCGGCTTTCTCGGAAATATCTATCCGCAGATCGATTGGGCGCCGCGAATGTTTCGCGCCCGGCAGACTTTCCGCGAACTGAGCCACGATACCGCGCATGGCTACTTTCACAATGTTTCAGTGCTGGCGGACGATTTGCGCGCGCAACTGTTCTCAGATCGTCTGCGCAAGGATCTTGGTGGTTATTGTGCTGCCGATGTCATCGCGCGGCACATGAAGAATGCGCCGATGGACGACGTGGTAGGCATTGCGCAATACATAGACCTCAAGACCTGGTTGGTGGGCGATATTCTGGTGAAGGTTGATCGCACGGCGATGGCCAATAGCCTCGAAACGCGAGTTCCGATGCTCGATCCGGGGTTCGTCGAATGGTCGCTAGGGCTAAAGCCGGAGTTCAAGTTGAAAAATGGCGAAGGCAAACGCGTATTGAAACGCGCGCTGGAGCCCTTGCTGCCTCACGAACTTCTCTACCGCGCCAAACAGGGCTTCTCCGTGCCGCTCGCGGATTGGTTCCGCGGCCCATTGGGAGAGCATTTCCGTCTCGCCATGCAGACGCCGGGCGGCCTTGCGGCATCCGGATATTTCGACACCGGCTTCATCGATACGATGGTAGCGCAGCACCGAGGCGGCCTGCGCGATCACAGCCGCACACTATGGCTGCTTTGGATGTTCCAACGCTTTCTCGAACGCGAATTCGGCGTAACCGCAAAAAAGGCAGCTTCCGTCTAACTCAGGCGCTGTTCAGCTTGCTCTCCCATGCGTAGGCCGAGCGCACGATCGTATCGAGATCGTCATAAGCCGGTTGCCAATTGAGCAAGGATTTCAGGCGCTCGGAATTGGCGATGATAGCGGGCGGATCTCCCGGACGCCTTGCTTCCTCACGTACGGGCAGGGGTTGTCCGCTGACGCGCTCCACTGCGCGCACCACTTCTCGCACCGAGAATCCGTGACCATAGCCTGCATTGCAGACAATGGATTGGCCCTTCTTGCGCAGATGATCGAGTGCAAGCAAATGCGCCTCGATCAAGTCCATCACGTGGATGTAGTCGCGTACGCCGGTTCCGTCGGGCGTGGGAAAATCGTGACCGAAGATACTGAGGTAAGGCACGCGGCCGAGGGCGGCCTGGCAAGCACGCTTGATGAGGTGAGTTGCTTTGGGGGTCGATTGGCCGGTGCGGCCCTTGCCGTCAGCGCCCGCCACGTTGAAATATCGCAGCGCCGCGTAACGAAAATCATGGGCGGCAGCCGCATCGCGCAGCATCCATTCTGTCATCAGTTTCGAGCGCCCGTAGGGATTGATCGGGTCGACAGGCATGTCTTCCGACACGGGCATCGTCTCTGGCGCGCCATAGACGGCGGCTGTTGAAGAAAAAACGAAATTCCGAACGCCCTCAGCCACACAGGCTTCGATCAGGTTGCGCGAGCCGGCCGTGTTATTGGCGTAGTAGAAGAGAGGGTTTTCAACCGACTCCGGAACGATCACCGATCCTGCGAAATGTACCACCGCATCGATCTGAAGGTCCTGAATAAGGTCCCGTACCAGCGCACTGTCCGCCACATCGCCATTGACGAATGTGGCGTCCTCAGCAACCAACCCACGTACGCCAGTACAGAGGTTGTCCAGCACGACGGCGTGTTCACCCCGATCGATCAGGGCATGTACCATGTGGCTGCCGATATAGCCGGCACCGCCGGTGACAAGAACACTCAAAGCCGACCCCACACTCTGCAGGGCCATGCCTAACGCCCGGATTGTTCCCCGGCAAGCCCGGAATGGATGTAGCCGTCAAAGGTGAAACGGTTGTGAAGGGTCCAAAACGAAAGGGCCGGTCTTGCGACCGGCCCTTCGCACTGGATCTGAAAGGACCCCTTGGTTAGGCCGCGCGCTTCTTGCGGCGGAGGCCGAGACCGGCCAGACCGGCGCCCAGAAGGGCGATAGAAGCAGGTTCCGGAACTGCAGCGACAGTCGATGCCGAGAACGAAAAATGCGTGGTTCCTGCCGTCTGAGTCGACAGCGTAAACACGCCTGGCGTGTCGTCAAATCCCGTCATGTGCAGAGTGCCAAACGCTTTGATGGCAATCGATTTGGTCGGATCGTCGCGATGGATCGACGCGAGATCTTCGAGATCGAAAGTCAGTGTCGTGGCGCCCAACGTGATGGTGTAGAAGCCTGTGTCGGACCAGCCGAGCGTCAGCGTAATGTCGTCCATTGTGCCCAGCGTTCCGAATGGAAAGACGCTGAAATCGCCAGTGCCCGCCAGGACTTGCAAATTGTAAGCGCCGCTCAGCGGATCGATGAAAATCGTCGTCGCCGTTGACGCGACGCCGGTATCCGTGTGCGAAAGACCCGACAGCTGCAGGTCACCTGAGAGCTGCGTCGCGGAAGCCGGGACAACAGCTGCCGCTACGGTGCTGATTGCCATCGCGGCGGCGAAAAATAGTGATTTCATACCCATGGTCATTACCCTTTCAGAACCCAACGCATGCCCCATCCGGGCTGCTGTCCTCCAAGGAAGCATGGGCCGTGCCAAGCCAGGGATTCTGCGCATTTTTGGCAAGTCGAGGCCAAGCCGTAAAGAAAGTGTAAACGCTCTCGACAGTGGTTAGGTATGGTTAATGAGAGCCCCAGTGGAGAGATAAGTGGCTGACAATAAAGCGGTATTCCGAAAGGGCGAGCTTTTTTTGGAGTTTCAGAATTTGGAATTGGATTGGCATCTGGGGCGTTCGGCAGCCGCTTCTAGGCCTCGGGAGCAAGGGATTCTGCAAACGGTTGGTCTGCATTCTCTGGGTTTTCGAATGAGGGCCGTCCGTGGGTTCAACTAAAGTATTGTTTTCAATGGATAAATCACGCAAGCGAGTTAACCATGTTGATAGTATTGCGCTCTCAAGATCAGGGTAGCGCTTAAACGGACCTTAGAACTGTTTTCGCCACGGACTCCCAGAGGCGAAATGCGGGTCTTCAGGGGCTGGGGCGTGGTAGCCCATCAGACTTCCAAGACTTGACTGGACGGGCTATTGGACGGCGCAATTCGCCGTCATCGGTCCATTGAAGGCGACCGGAGGGCAGGCTGATGAACTTCAAGGAAGTGGTGAAGTCGGCCGCCCTGCATGGGGGCGCTTTCAGGCTGCTGCATAGGCTGCGGAACAGGGACTGCCTGACCGTACTCATGTTCCACCGGGTTCTTCCCGAGGGGCTGGCAAAGCGTCTCTGTGCCGATCCTGAATACACCGTGACGCCGGAGTTGCTAGGCGGCGTTCTCGAGTTCTGCACGCGCCACCAAACGCCGGTAAGCGTGGAAGATGTCCTGGCCTCGCGGGAGGGCATTCGTCCGCTACCGCCGTATCCGGTTCTTGTCACTTTCGACGATGGCTGGCGCGACAACCTGGATTATGCGCAGCCGGTATTGGAGCGAGCTGGTGTGCCGTGGCTTTTGTTTGCTGCGACCGAAGCGGTTTCGGCGCCGGCAGTATGGTGGCAGGAGACGCTACTGTGGGCGTTGCGTTCGGGCCGCGTCTCCTATGAAGAGCTTTGGGCAGCCACCTCCGTCAATGGAAGCGCGCCCAGCGTACCGCGGAATTCCAAAAACAGCATAGCCTTGTTGCTCAGGTATGGAACATTAAGCGATCAACGGCGCAACGAGATATTGGAGCCATTTGCAGCTGAAATGCGAGTCCTTTACGGCGGCAACCTGGCTCTGGACGTGAACGATTTGCGTTGTCTGCGTCAAAGCGGTGTAGGCATTGGAGCGCACGGTTCTTCGCATCTGCCGCTTTCATTGATCGATCGAATGGAAAAAGACATTAATGCAGCGCGGGAATGGCTTAGCGCAAATGTCGATGTCACTACAGAATACACAATCTCGTTTCCGCACGGACGATACGATGAGCGTGTCGCGCGCGCCGCGCGCGATGCCGGTTATCGTCTGCTCTTTACAAGCGATCCGGTGCTGAACAAATGCCCTCACGGATGGCTCAAATCCGACATCGTCGGGCGAATTCCGATATCTGCAAAAAGCGTGTCGCGTGCCAATGGGGAAGTGATGGGCGAGCGTTTGGCGCCCTGGCTGTTCCTGCGGGAGCGAACCGCGCTGTCAATCTAAACAAATTATCGAAGGGATTTCCGCGTAGCCGTTCTGTAGCGAGCGATTGCGTGAATTGCGTTGCTCGCTATTGCTAGCGGTGAAGTCTCATGAAGGATCGCCTACCAGGAATTTGATGATCGTCGGCTCAGGCAAGTCGTCTTGCTGAAGTCTTTGCGGTTTCCAGGATCCCGGCCTCGCGAATTTCGAGAGCTCGTCCGCCGGCCAACGCTCTCCCAATCAGCGGTGAAGCGATCAGCGACAAGAGCGTCCAGGCGATGATCGCGAATGCCCACCACATCGAAATTGGGTCCTGCAGCCCTGTTGGCGATGACAGACGTGAGAGTCGGCGAAGGGCAATTAAGGTGGGGTAAAGAAACGGGATTACCAGCTCTGCTTTCGTTTTCATCCTTTGGCCCGGATTTGCGCGATTTTTGAGGTGAATTCGTATCGGGCCTGGAAGTGGGATTGCGGCGGGCTGGGTTTTGGCGGGTTCAATTTTTTCGGCCAGGGGGAGCGCCAGCCAAGCGGCGGATGACATTGTCGTTGGCGGTGTGGCGTGCAATTTTGGGCCCCATTTACTGTGATTGAATTCCAAGGGCCCCGACGTGGAAAACTGGATGGACACGCTGGCTTCGTGGAGCGAGTTCGTGCTCTTCCACGTGCTGCCGATTGCAATTACCCAGATTGTGGACTGGGTACGGGAGTGGCAGGTCCTCGTTGCCGCAATCGCACTGATAATTTTCTTTCATTTTTGGTCCCGGACCATTCTGCGCGCTGCCCGGCAGGCGGCCCGGGAGGTGGTATTGGCAGAAACCCGCTCAATGGAAGCGGGACTGAAATTGCTGCGGCGGCAGATTGATAAAGGAGCCGGGCCGGGGGGTACGGCTACCGCGCGAACTGTGCGTCCCGATAGGGAACCCCCGGGAGATCCTCTGCCTTCTGCTCCTATCGCCAGCCGCGCAGCTGTCGAACGCCTACGTCAGTCGATCCGGCTCGCGCTGAGCACGGTTCCTATGTCGGACGAGCCGCTGCCCTCCGAGGGTCTTCGCCTCTACCGGGCGGCCATCGACGCGCTTGACGGTGCGGGCGCGGATTTGAAGGACGACCGGCAGCAGAAACTGCTAAATCAAATACTGGCAGAACTCGATGCTCTCCGGCGGACGTTTCCGCCCCAATCCTGCCGGGTGGCATGGCAATCCCTGGTCAAGGTGAACGCACTGGCACGCGAGTTCCAGGAGCCCCGGATGGCGCCCGCGAAGGCTGGAATTAAGGCCGAAGCAGCCACGTCTTGAGTGCGTATCAATGCGGCACGCAACATCCGGATTGCAACCGTGGTCCGTTAAGAATGATGACCAGGTAGAAAGGCAGCGAATTAACCAAATGAATGCAGATTTACTGCGGAAAACTGAACAAGTTCGCCTGCCTCGGTTAATGAATCCCATATCGATATTGGTCCCTGGCGCCCGCGAAAATTCACTTTAATTCCTTCACGCTATTGCGGAAAAGATGACATCTGGGTAGTGCAACGCTCACATCGTTTCGATAGAGTTATTGAGTTCCCGTCGGCGTAACCTTGTTTGTTTAGGGGTAGTTCGTGGCGCACGAGGAATCTGTGTCTCGCTTTATGCCAGCAGAGACGCGCGAAGGAGCGGTTACCGAAGTTGCGCGGTTTCCGCGCCGCGGCCCTCGCGAAGATAGGGCGCCGTCTCACGTGGCCGGCGTGCCGCGCACGAGCGCGCCCAATAAATACGAATTGACAGCCAAACCTTCGCATCGCTACGTCCCAAATTCCGGTCTCGTTCTCTTCCTTCTCGATTTCGTATTGCTCGGAATTGCGCAGGCAGGATTGTTCGGGAGCATCGGCGGACGCCTAGACATCAACAGCCCGGTTCAACTGTGGATGCTTGTGTTCGTCTCACTCGGCGTGCACCTGGTGCTGCTCTACGGAGCCGGATGCTTCCGCCGCGACACGCTGATCAATTTTCAGACCGCCACCTCTCGCCTGGCTGTGGCGCTGGGCGTCAGTGCAGTCGTGCTGTTGTTGCTCATGCATTTCGTGATGGCATACATATTCCCCGACGCACTCATTTACCGCAGTATCAGTCGTTCGGCGACGATCGCGTTCCTCGGCATGGGCGTCTCGCTGTGTGTCGGCCTGTACAGCCGCGTATTGTTTTTCGCCATGGCGCGCCGGCATTGGTTTCGCCGGCGGGTGTTGATCGTGGGCACGGGATCACGCGCTCTCTATCTCTACAATCTTCTTAACAGCGACTCGCATCGGGAGCTGACGGAGATGGCGTTCCTGCCCGAAACCGTGATTGGCGGCGAGCCGACGCAGGCCCCATCGGCGTTGCGCGACCGGATTGTGCCGACTTCTGGTGAGAGCCTGGAACAACTGGCTAACCAACTTCTCGTTGACGAACTCGTCGTCGCAGTTGACGAACAGCGCGGCCTTGCACTTGAAGCGTTGCTGCCATGGAAGACCAACGGCATTCCGGTGTTCGAGTTCAACGCATTCATTGAGCGCGAGACGGGCAGGGTGGATTTGCGCTGGCTGGAGCTGTCGTACTTGTTGTTTTCGACAGGCTTCCAGATTCGTCTAATGGATGCGGCGCTGAAGCGCGCTATGGACATCGTAGTGAGTTCGGTGGCGCTCCTTGTATCGTTACCCGTGCTGTTACTTTCGGCGATTGCGATCGTTTCAGAAGATTTCGGCCCCGTATTCTATCGCCAGACGCGTGTGACGCAGGGCGGCCGCACATTCTGGATTTACAAATTGCGTACCATGCGCACCGATGCAGAAAAGTTCGGCGCGCAATGGGCGGAAGAGGACGACCCGCGTATCACACGCGTTGGCCGTTTTCTGCGCCGTACGCGCGTCGACGAGATTCCACAACTGTTCAATGTGCTGATTGGCCAGATGTCTCTGGTGGGGCCCCGTCCCGAACGTCCATTGTTCGTGGAGGATTTGTCCAAGAAGATCCGGCTGTATAGCCTGCGCCACAACGTCAAGTCCGGCCTGACCGGCTGGGCGCAAATCAACTATCCCTATGGGGCCTCGGAAGAGGATGCCCGCCGCAAGCTGGAATACGATCTTTACTACATGAAAAATTACAGCCTGTTGCGCGACCTCTCCATCATGTTACAGACCTTTCGGGTACTGATTTGGCCGCAAGGCGTGCGCTGACACCGTGAAAACTGCTGATGGGAAGGGCCAGCCCGCGCCGCACGGGTTGAAATTTCTCTACAATCATCGAACCCGTTCCCGGGATGGCCAGTCAATCCACATTGACGAATTGATCCATGCCCTGCGCGCTGAAGGCCATGAAGTGATCGTGGTCGAGCCGGAACGCATCGATCCGATGGCGAGCCCAGTCGAGCGTAAGCTGCTGCCGAAGTTCGTCTACGAGTTGGCCGAACTGGGTTATAGCCTGCTCGAATTCATTCAGCTGGCGAGCGCCGCCCGCCGGCATAAGCCCGATGTATTCTATCAACGCGCCAACCTTTTCATGTTGTCCGGCATATGGCTTAAGCGCGTTTTCGGGATTCCGTATCTCTTGGAAGTGAATGCACCTCTTGCACAGGAACGCGGGAAATTCGGCGGGCTTGCCTGGCCCCGGCTCGCCGCGTGGAGCGAGCGCGCGATGTGGCGAAATGCGACCGTTGTGCTGCCGGTCACAAAGGTTTTGGCACGGTTCATCACTGCGGCGGGTGTGCCGGATTCCCACATTGTCGTGATGCCGAATGGCGTGGACACGACCCGCTTCGCGCCCGCCGACACCGAAGCCGCGAAACGCGCCCTGGGGATCTCATCGCCGCTTGTGTTGGGGTTCGTCGGATATGTACGCGAATGGCACGGGCTCGAGCATGTTGTCGATCTGATCGCCAGCGACCCGGCGTTGGCCCAGGCACATCTTCTTATAGTGGGCGATGGACCTGCGCGCGAAGCATTAGTGGCGCGCGCAAATGCAGCGGACGTCGAACATCGAATGACGATCACTGGGGTCACGCCGCATAATGAACTGCCCCGCTATGTGTGCGCCTTTGACATCGCATTGCAGCCGGAGGTCACATCCTATGCCTCACCGCTGAAATTGTTCGAATATATGGCAATGGCACGGGCCATTGTCGCGCCTGCGAGCGAGAACATTCTCGAAGTGCTGGAAGACGGCACAGATTCACTACTGTTTCCCAAGGGCGACATGGCGGCCTTCGCCGCCACGATAGCACGGCTTGCTGGCGACGCACCGTTGCGAGCGAAGTTGGGGCGGCGTGCCGCCGAGAAGATTTCGCGCCGAGATCTCACCTGGCGCGGCAATGCGATCCGTGTCGCGGCCCTTGCCCGCAATCTGTCACAACCGGTACATCACGTTTCGCGGGCCGTTTAGATGAATCGCAAGATTTCGATCCTTACAGCCACCACACTGTTTCCCAATCTTGCGCAACCGTCTCACGGTGTCTTCGTCGAAACGAGACTTCGCCATTTGCTGGCGAGTGGTGAAGTTGCAGCACATGTATTGGCGCCCGTTCCATGGCTTCCGCCTTTCGTGCGATATTCGTCCTACGGGCCGTTGCGCGACGTTCCATCTCGTATTGTGCGCAATGGCCTTACCATTGAACACCCACGCTATTTGGTGGTACCGAAATTCGGCATGACGCTGACGCCTTCGACGCTCTATAGAGCAATGCGCAGACGTCTGGCGGCGCTATGGAAGCAAGGTCACCGTTTCGATCTGATTGACGCACATTACTTTTACCCGGATGGCGTTGCCGCCGTTTGGCTTGCACAAGAATTCGGGCTGCCGATTACGGTAACCGCACGGGGCACCGACCTTAATCTCATTCCGGAATTTCCCGAACCGCGAAGGATGATCCTTGACGCAGCTGCGAAAGCCGATGGACTCATCACTGTTTGTCAGGCACTCAAGGATACCCTGGTTGAGATGGGCGTCGCCGGCAACCGCGTAAAGGTTCTTCGCAACGGCGTGGACCTCGAATTGTTCCGTCCGATCGACCGCGCAGCGGCGCGTAGGTCACTGGGACTGACGCGACGCACACTCGCGTCGGTAGGATTGCTGATCGAACGCAAGGGGCATCATCACATCATCCGCGCACTGAATGATCTCCCCGACACCGACCTGGTGATCGCCGGTGATGGGCCGGACCGCCGCGCGCTTGAGCGGCTTGCCGAGGAATTTGGCGTCAAGGACCGCGTTCGTTTCCTCGGATCTGTGGACCAGAACCGCCTACGCGAAGTCTACAATGCGGCCGACGCGCTGGTACTCGCGTCCAGTCGCGAGGGTTGGGCAAACGTGCTGCTCGAAGCCATGGCTTGTGGAACGCCTGTCGTTGCATCGGCGGTGTGGGGAACGCCGGAAGTCGTGACGTGTCCGGAAGCCGGCGTTTTGATGTCCTCGCTCGACCCTCAAGGCGTCGTAGAAGGCGTGCGAAAATTATTCGCCGCCTATCCCGACCATAACGCGACAAGACGTTATGCCGAAGGATTCGATTGGCGATCGACCACGCAGGGGCAGATTGACTTGTTTCATGCAATTATCGAGAGCCGGAAAGCACGCGCACGCCGGTGAGCTTCTCGAAGGCCAGTGCATCCTCCTGGAAATGATTCGTCATCCAGGCATGGTCTTCCGGCGCAAGGTCGGGCAAGTTTTTGGTGAGCATCCTTTTTGCCAACGGTTTCAGCGCTTCAGGAACGAAGCGCGAAATTCCGCTTAGACCGCGCAATGCCTCGCCCGCGAAATTGTATTGAAACCCCTGGTTTTTCTGGCGCTCCCGCGTGAAGGAAAAGTCGGCGTGGCCCGCTTCGAGGAAGTCGCTGCAGTTTTGCGCAACGCTCACCGGATCGCGTACCGCTTCCTCGAACTGAACGATATGGAAGCGCTCGAGCGGGAAAAAGCGGAGGAATCGGTTGATCTGCAAATGGTAATAGCTGGCCATCGTGTAATAGGCTTTGCGTTCGACGGCGTTGCGCAGCGTGCTTTTCTCTCTGCCTGCGCGCTTTTCGTGCCAGTAGGCTGAATAGCATCTGTCGGCGGGGTCGCGCACGATGTAGATGAACCTGGCGTTGGGGCAGAGCGAATGAATACGTTCCGGAACCTCAAATTCGGTTCCACGCTCCCACTCTCTGGTAGACGCCATTGTGTAGCTGACTGACGCATCCAGCAGTACTGCATCGGTTCGGGCGAAGCGGGAGCGATACCAGTCGAGGCCGCGCTCCCAATTCACGTTGAAGAAATCCGGTTCCTTCGGATTGGAAACCTCTATGCCAGGATGCTGAGCGAGAAGGTCGGCCAGACTCGTGGTGGCCGCCTTCTGTGCGCCGATAATGAAAGCCTGTGGTGGAAAGGCCATAACCCTGTAAGCCGAATGCCTTATCCGCTTCCTTATCGTCCCGGTCGGGATTTGGCCAGACCAGGCGGAATTTCAATTCATAGTGGTAGATTGACTGCCGAGCTTACCCTTTACCTTTTTCCCAATGATCGGCAGATCGAGTTGCAGAGGCCCCGGATGCGGGTTCACCTCACCCAGATTGCGATAGATGCTAAGAATGTGATCGGGCGCAGGAACGTTTGAGGTTACCGTTATTTCCGCCACTTTCTGGAAATGGCTGCTTCTCAGGACGTTTTGAAGCCTTTTCATTACCGGAAGATCCGTCCAGAAATCGTCCTGGGCCACGACATAACTGACACCGTCTCGATCCAACAAATCGGCGATCTCCCGTTCGCTGAAATTGTTCTCTTTGACCCCCAGTTCCCGGCGCACCGCGATGCTGAGCAGCAGCTTGTCGCTGCGGACCGTCGTGATGTCCCGGCGATTTTCCAATGTGCGCATGTTGAATATGAAGGATCCGTCGCGCTTGCCGGAGAAGACGACAATTGCATCTCTTGGCGCGTGTTGTCCTATCCAGACAGCGGCTTGTCGATAACCGGTAATCAGAGGATTCGGCCTACATTGCCATGTGTAAATCCCAGTCGCTACAACGACCAAGGTCAAGAGTATCTCACCTGCCCGGCGGAAATGGACTGCGTTCGACGCAAGGCCGGCAGAGATCAGAACCGGGGGCAGGATTAGCAGAGCGTGGCGTGCCTCCTTGAGATCGATCAGCGACAGGGCAACATATCCCACCACAAACCAGCTCACGAGCAGAACGGTATCTGTGCGCGATAAGCTGGATTTAAGAATGCCTGCCGCGAACAGGATGGGTGTTGCGACTGCAAGAACGAGAAGCGGCCACCAAATCAGGCCGGGAAGGTTCTGCGCATACCATATCCATCCGGCGATGGAATCGCGCGCCACGCGCGAATCCGCAATCCCCATGACGGATTGCACATTGGCGGCTCCGAATTTCAACGTCAGCACTATGAGCGGCACAAGGCCGAAGGCCGTCAGAGCCGCAGCGATCCAAACATGCTTATTCTTGAACGTGTCCGCCTTTTGGGACGACAGGACTGTCAAAGCGACGACGGCGAACAAGAATACCGCGTTAAGCTTTGTGTAGCTGGCGCAAAGAAGCAGGAATGTGGTGACGTAAAGTAAAATTGACCGTTTGTTTTCCCCGTAGCGTTGAAGCGCAACCATTGCCCAAACGGCGAAGGCGAGGGACGGCACTTCAAGCATGATCTGGCGGCCCCATAGCGCCAGCCCGGGCGCGGCCATCGCCGAAAGGCCAACGAGGGTAGCTGTGTTCGCGCTGGTCCATCTGCGCGCGAGCACAAATAGGCCCAGTGCTAGCGCGATATAGTGGAGCATGACCACCGCGAGTCCGGTTGCCTGGGAAACGCCGAAAATCGCGTAGAAGGGCGCAGAAATGACGTAGAAGAGGGGAGGATAGAACAAAATCGTGAGAGCGGGATATTTGATGTAATACTGCATCGCCCACTGCTTCGGATCGGCGGGCATGTTGGCGATGAGGTCTTTCACGAACACGCCATTCAACGCATGGCGGGGTGAATCGCTCCACCAGAATTCGCCGTGATGCGGTGCCGTCAAGAAAAGGCAAACAACACCCAGAAGAAATACAAGAGCCGCAAGGAGGTGTTCTGTGCGGGCCATCACGGGAGGCCTCTCGCCGCCAGCACCGCTATGCCGACCGAGAAGAACACGATCCAGGAAACCCAATCACGGGCAGTATAGACGATTGGGTCGTCATGCATGTAACCGCGCGCTGTCGAAAGCCAAAGACGGCATTGCCAAAACAATAGAAGCGGAATCAGAAACCACAGTAGTTCTGGCTGCCGATACATGCGCTCGGCAGTCTGACTTTGGATGTAAAGCGAAAGAATGACAGCTGAAGCGAATGTAGAACCTACCCCAAACATTTGCAGCACCTGAATATCCTTCACGCTGTATCCCCGACGGGCCGCCATATCGATTTTTCCCGCCTGCCGCAGACGCTCAAGTTCGGCCACGCGCTTGATCAGCGCCAGTCCAATGAAGAGGAAGGAGGAAAATCCGAGAAGCCAGAGCGAAACTGCGTGCCCGCTGGCCTCTCCGCCGCCCTCAAGCCGCAATGTATAAAGCGCCGCGAGTATGAAGACATCGACGAGAGGCATTTCCTTCAGCCGCGCAGTGTAGGCCAGCGAGAGAAATGCATAGATCCCAACTGCCGGCCATGCGCTGCTCCAAATCGCCATAGCGGCGCCCGCTGCGGCCAGGAAAGGAAATGCGGCCAGCCCTGTGACTATGTCCAGCGAGCCACTGGCGAATGGCCGCGCGCGCTTTCGCGCATGAGCCCTGTCCGCAGAGATGTCGCTGATGTCATTGAGCAGGTAGATGGATGAGGCGACAGCGCAAAACGCGGCCATGGCGACGAGCGAACGAACCCATGCATTCAAATCGTCGATGCCACCGGACGTGAAGAGAGGAACAAGGACAAAAGCGTTCTTGACCCATTGATATGGCCGCATGGCACGAATCAGCGCAGCAATCCGGCTGTTGCGCTCATTCAGCGCCGTGGCGCCTGGATAACGTTGCGCCACTGACCGAGCTGTCGTCCCGTTCGCATTGACGACGATGACATCTGATGCCTTTTTCCACACCGCATGATCGGTAGAGTCGTTTCCGGCATAAGCGAAGCCGCGTTCGCCAAATCTGGCACACAGTAGTTCGGCTTTGCGTTTGCCGCGAAGATTGATCGTGCCGTCCGATGCGAGCACCTCGTCGAATATGCCGATGTGATTGGCGATGGGGCGTGCAACGATTTCATCCGCGGCCGTGACGAGGACGATCTTCCGGCCGGCGGATTTATCCGCGCGCAATCTCTCGAGCAATGCCTGGTTGTAGGGAAGAGTCGCGGGTTCGAAGCGCCAACGTTTGGCCAGCTCTCGCTTCAATACGGCACGACCCCGGCCTAGCCATAAGGGTAAGCGCAGAAGATTGCTCCAATCCGAAAACACGGCGGCGACAGCCGCTTCGTGGAGCGTGTTGATGCGCAGAAGTGTCCCGTCGAGATCAATGCACAATGGAATATCGGCGGATTGGTCTGCCGGATTGCCCGCGGTACTCGCTGGGTCATCGTTCGATTTGTTTTGCGCGCACTCAATGGACATTTTCACTCACTGACCGAGACCTTGGCATTTGATCCTATCGCAGCTATTTTGCCATGTCTGCCCGTAATTTACGTTAATCGCGTCAATTCCACCCTGTGCATTGATGGATGATCGCCCTGAAAGTAGTAGCGACTCGGCCGATTGTGACTCAGCCGCCGAAAGGCGGGGGAACGGCACAGGGAGCCGGCAGTTTGCACTTGGCATTTCACATAGGAAGGCGGAGATGGTGCCGGGTCAGAAAACAATAGTCCGGATATGCCTGTACACGGCAATTTCGTCCACTGAACAGAACCGGCCGAAGAGATTTTCTCCATGGCAGCGCATCAAAAGAAAGATCGCGCGCGGATTGGATATCGCGGCTTGGTTTCTCCTCAAACTCCGGCGCGTCCATTTTTATCATTGGGAGTCCGTACGGAACACAAACAAGGGCGATATTGCGATCCGCGAGACGTTGAAGGCCCAGCTTCGGAAGGCATTCGCTCCAGCAGACGTGCATTTCGATGAACTGAAATGGGGACAATTGAAAGTGCATATGGCCGCCGAGATGAACCGGTCATGCGACCTCCTCGTCATCGGCGGAAGCGGATATATTCGGCCTATGCACAACCGGGAACTTCCGAAGGATGTGCTCGAAGACGCCAAAGTGTTCGGGATGCTGGATTGCCCCGTCGTTGCATATGGCATCGGTTGGAATTGCCTGCTCGACAAGGACGGGCCGCCCGTCGATCCTCTTACGCCGACAGGATATGAACAGCTCAAGGAAGTTCTGAAAACCATCGATCTCATTTCGGTGCGAGATCGCGCCACACAAGAACTGGTTCGGGAAGTATCCGGCAGGGCCCCGTCGCTCGTCGGAGATCCGGCGCTTTTTTATGCCGACTTGTTTGCTGGATCCGTGCAACGTAGCACCGGCAAATCGTTGCAAGTCGGGCTGAACATGGCGATCCATGGTCCGGAAGCTGCCAAGCGCATCGAACAGGAATTCGATAGCTATTGCGCCTTTCTCAAGGCATTTACACGGGAACATAGCGCAACATTCCACTATGTTCACCATGCGCAAACGGAATGCGTCATTCCCTTGATGCTTGCATCGCGTGGAATATCGGTTCAATCGCACGATCTGCCGGCAGAGAAGCTGATCGATTTCTATCGCACTCTCGACATTCACATCTGCCAGATGATGCATTCCAGCGTGCTGTCCCTGGGCGCCCTCGTGCCTACAATGAATTTCGGATACGACATCAAGAACAGGGGATTGTTCGAGCTGATGGGCCTGGAAGAGTTCTACTTTTCCTCATGGAATTTCGACGAGAAAGCCGCGTTGAAGGCGGCCGGACGGCTCATCGGCGAACGTGACCGTCTCGTCGCCCAAATTGCGGCGCGCAAGAAAGAACTCGGCGAGGAGCTGGACAAGTTCCTGAGGTCAGTCGTCGAACTTACAACACTAAGAACTGCCGGTGAATTGAGAAATCATGCCGATTCTCGCTGACTGTCGGGCACAATTCCCGGGCTGGCTTCGCGCTCCGGCAATGATCTTTTCACGGGCCGTTTGATCCCGCCGTAAGCATGGCGATTTTTTTATGGCCAGACTTGAGAAACCCAAGGATGTCCCGTTCCGGGGTGGCGGGACGTCCGCTCATCGTCCACAACAGGTGCAACGATCCGGTGTAAGATATGATGCCAACCAAAATGTCGAAGGCGAGCTTTCTGGTATCTGCAAGTGGAATGACGAGATCGGCAAGTCTGACAACGAGGACCATGAGAGCCGCAGAAGCGAGAGGCCGCCACAGTACGGACACGTAGTCCCTCGCGGAGATTCCAGCTTCTCTGCCTGCTGCGAAGAACAGCGTGGGCAAAAAGACAAGAGTGACTGCGAGCCTGACCTGGGCAATTGCCACAAGGCTGCGGGTCAAGATGGCAGCCGGGAAAATCGCGACTGCCAGAAGAATCAGCCGTACCCATTGCATTCGTGCACCGACATGCGGCTTTCCGATGGCGTCAAACAGCGTGTAAGTGCCGCTACCGATGCCAAGTGTGCCCGCAGAAAGCGCAAGCCATGCCATCAGAGGTACGACATCGTGCCATTTCGGACCGAGTACAAGCGAAACCATTTCCGGCGCGACCAGAGCAACGCCTACACTGGTGGAGGTGCAAATCACTGCCGACCATCCGATTGCCCGCAAATAGAGCGCGCGCAGTTGAGTGGGTTCGCCCTGCAATTTGGATAGAACGGAATAGAGCACCGTTATCAGCGGATCGTTGATTTCGCGCGACGGGCTTGCCGCGACATCGCTGGCAACCGAATAACGCCCCATCGATGACACTCCGGCAATCCCGCCGATGGCGATTTGATCCATCTGTGCATTCAGGTAGATGCCGATCGACCTCAGGAGAGTCCATCCGGAAAATGCCCGTAAATACGGCAACTTCGCGAGTGAGAACCTCGGCCGGTATGGATGCATCGCATAGCTCAGGATCGTTGAAGTAATTTGTGAGGTTATTATTCCGGCAACCAGTGCCCAGTAATTTCGCAAATACCAAGCAAGACTGACCGTAACGACAAAGGAGACGGCCTTTGGAATAGCATTGTATCGGAAAAATCTGTCGAATCTGATGTCGCGTCTAAAGTCGACTACCCCGATGTTCTCGAAGCCGCCGAGAATCGATCGCAGCGCAAGAAAACGCATGACGACAACCGCGCTCGGCTCGTGAAAATAGGCTTCGGTGAATGGTGCTATTGCAAGAATGCACGCGCCGATAGTCAATCCAACAAATACGGATATTGTCCATGCTGTGTCGTAGTCGTCTTTCGTCGGATGTGCGAGGCGAATGATTGCCAGTCGCTGTCCGCTTTGACTTAGTATCTCGAGCATGCCCACCACGATCATCGCCATGGCGACGACGCCGAAGTCGGCGGGCGTAAGCAGACGCGCCAGAATGACGGTGCTGACCAGACCAATCAATCTGATCGTCCACCGCAGCAGGATCATCCAAAACGATCCATGCAGCATATGGCGGCCGGGACTCTTGGGCTGGCTGCCTTGGGTGGTGTTCATTGTTAAAGGACCCGGCCAAGCGAACGATGTTTGAGGGGGCGCTGCAACGTGCAATGCGCCCCTGCATACAGCAAGGCAAACCTTAGATAAAGTAAAAGAATCAAGCCGTTGCGGCAGGTAGCTGGCCCTTTGCGCGCGATCGATCTGCGGGCAAAGAATTTTAACTTTTGTGGCAATTTGCATTCCGATGGCGGCAAACTGGCAGATATTCCGACCAAAGAAGATTGACAATTTTGGTGGATATTGCGTGGAACAACCCCATGTCCTAACAGTTTAAATCAGCCCGCGAGGTGTTCGGTTCATTATGTCCAAGCTGAAGGCCGCGGTGGTCAGGCCAAGTGAATTGACCGACCACGAGATTAATCTTTGGCGGTCGTATCTCGCATCGAAGCCCGGAATCGCTCCAGCGTTTATGTCACATGCATATGCCCTGGCTGCTCAGCAATGTTTCATGGGCGTGCGTGTTGCCAAGCTCGAGCTATCCGGAAAAACCGTTGGGTTTTTCCCGTTTCAGTTTCGTTCGCGCCTTCATCGATTGATGCGTATTGGGCAGCGCGTCAGTGGTGATTTGGCCGACTATTTCGGAGTCGTCGGGTCTCCAGATCTCAGATTGACAGGTGCAGAGCTGCTGCAAGCTATTGGAATCAACTCTCTGCTATTCGACCATTTGGATGAAACGCAATTGTCATTCGGGTTGGTTGGCACACAAACCGAGCCGGGATTGCGCATCGCATTTCCCGAAGGCGGCGCCGCGTATTGGGATTTCATGCGAAGCCACGACAAGAAATTTGTGCAAGACACCGAACGCAGGGAGCGCAAGCTCGTTGAGACACATGGCGCGCTACGATTCGTATTTCGTCACGAATCTCCTGCAGCGGAATTGGAAAATCTCATTTCCGCCAAGAGACAACAGTACGATCGAACCGGCGCACTGGATGTATTGGCCCGCGCAACAACTCGGAATTTTCTGAAAATACTTTCCGGCGTGGACGATCCACACTGCCGCTCGACATTGTCGACTCTTCACGCAGGAGACAAATGGATCTGTTCGCACTTCGGTCTCACCAGCGCAGACACATTGCACTTTTGGTTTCCTGTCTACAATCCGGAAATGAAAGCGTTTGCTCCCGGGCGGTTGCTTATAAAGGCAATCATCGATAGTGCCCATGAATCGGGAGTGAAACTCATCGATCGCGGCGCCGGCGACTCCCAAGCCAAACGAGACTTTGCAACATCGGAGCACCTCTACTATCGCGGCGTATGGCAGCGACGCGGAGTGGTTTCGCTGGCCTATAGAGCCGGACTTTCGACGAAATGGCGCATGCACAATTGGCAAAAGCGCCGACGTCCGGCCGCGGCCGCCGGAAGGTTCAGCTGAACGTGGCCGTTAATCAGTTAACCTCTTTGTGGCTGAAGTACATTTGCCGAAAGGCTAAGGCCCCGTTGTTATCGCAGCAGCATTGGATCGCTATGTTAACAGTAGAGTTGGATTTGCTCGGACATTGCGCAATGGCGCATTTTCGCGTTGTGGCAAAGCCATGCAGATAAAGCGTGTCGCTTGCATTGGAACGGGCAATATTGCGGAAACCCATGCCGCAGTACTTAAGCGTATTCCCGGTGTCGATTTGGTGGCGGCGGTGGATCCAAACGCAAAAGCGCTGGCGTCATTTGCCAAGCGATGGGGGATTGCGAAGGGCTTTGCAGATGTGGATGCGCTGATATCCGAACGGGTGGCCGATGTTGCGCATGTGCTCGTCCCGCCACCGTTGCACAAGCCCATAGCGGTGAAATTGCTGGCAGCCGGCATCAACGTGTTTCTCGAAAAGCCGATGGCTCAATCTTCGGAGGAATGCGAGGTTCTGCAAGTTGCAGCAGCCGGTTCAGGCGCGAAGCTCCGCATCAACCACAATTTCGTCCATCATCCCTCGCACTGCGCTGCGAAAGCGTTGATCGCGGCCAATCGAATCGGTCCGGTTCGTCATGTGATCGTCCGGTATGGCATGCCGCTGCGGCAATTGGGGGCCGGCCAGCTTGGACATTGGATGTTCGACAGCCCGCTCAACCTGCTTCTTGAACAGGCGGTACACCCACTTTCCCAAATTTGCGATCTTGTCGGCGCCGTTCGCGAAATATCTGCTCTTCCATCGCCACCGCTAACGCTTGGAGAAGGCCGCGAAGTATGGCGCAAATGGCAGATTTCGTTGGCTTGCGAGCGCGGTACTGCGCAGCTCTATATTTCTCTCGGAGATCCCCACTCGAATTGGGCCGCCACAATTATCGGAGACGATGGAGTTATACAGGCGGACTATGCGAGAGCGCGTGTTGCCATTGAGACAAGCGGCCGGTATGGCGATTTCTTCGACGATCTTCGCAATGGCCTGACGATGGCAGGCGCCCTTGCCACGCGATCGTTCGGCAATGCCGCCAGTTATGTGTTCTCGACGTTGAAATTGCTTCCGCGATCCGATCCTTTTTTTCTGTCCATGTCGGGCAGCATTTCGGCCTTCTACCGGGATTTGGAAAAATCAACGGGGGATATGTCGGGTTTGGATGGTCGACGATTGGTGGAACTGTGTGAACACATCGCGCGATTTGCAAAGCCTGCGGTGAAGCCAAGTTCGCAATCGAATGCCTCTGCCTCGTACGATGTGCTGGTAATCGGCGGCACGGGTTTCATCGGCTCTCATCTTGTTGGACGTTTGGTGAAGCAGGGCATTCGTGTCGGCGTGTTGGCGCGCAATCTTAACAATTTACCGGGTCAGTTCCATCACGCTAGCGTTGCGTTGGTACGTGGCGACGCGCGCAATGCTGACGATGTGGCGCAAGCAATCGGCAACGCCACCATAGTGATCAATCTTGCCCATGGCGGAGGAGGAGGGTCGCGCGAGGAAGTGGAAGCGAATTTGGTTGGTGCAGCCAGGACTGTGGCCGAATGCTGCGCGCGCAAGCACGTCAAAAGATTGATATACGTGTCGACCATTGCATCGCTCTATCTCGGCGATGCTCAAGACGTAGTGGTTGGCGCTTCGAGCCCCGACATCCGGCCCGATAGCCGTGGAGACTATTCTCGGGCAAAGATTTTGTCTGAACGTGAGATGATCCGATATTACCGGGAACGCAATTTACCGGTTACGATTTTGAGACCTGGAATAGTGATAGGGCAGGGTACTTCGCCATTCCATTCGGGAATTGGATTTTACAATCACGAAGCACATTGCATGGGCTGGAATGCGGGCCGGAATCCATTGCCTCTCGTGCTTGTTGAGGATGTGGCCGATGCGATCATCAGCGCGATGAACGCCAGCGGGGTCGATGGAAAATCGTACAATCTTGTAGGCGAAGTACGGCTGACCGCGCGGGAATACATTGCCGAACTTGCTGCGGCGCTGGACCGCCCGCTTCGCTATCACCCGCAATCGGTACACAAGCTGTATGCTATCGAACTGTTAAAGGCCGCAGTCAAGCGGGCCACCGGGCGAAGGGACCCTCTTCCGAGTTTGCGGGATTTGAAATCGCGCGGACTTGCCGCGAGGTTTGATTGTGAGGATGCGCATCGCGATCTCGATTGGCATCCAGTGCGGGATAGGGCGGAATTTGTGAGAAAAGGTTTTCCCCAAAATGGCGGAGCGTGAAACGCCGCTGCACCTGTTTCACGTCTTCTCGACGTTCGCAGTCGGAGGACCTCAGACAAGGTTCGTGAACCTCGCGAATGCGCTGGGCAGCAAGTACCATCACACAATCCTTGCAATGGACGGAAATTACCAAGCGGCGGAAGCAATCAAGGCGGGGGTTGAGTTTACGCTTGCTCGCATGCCGGTCGCAAAAGGTTCGGGCATTAGCATTGCAAATATCTGCAACGCGCGACGCATACTGAGCAAAGTCAAACCTGATATTCTATGCACCTACAATTGGGGATCGATTGAGTGGTCGCTCGCCAATCGGGGAGGATCGATATGCCCGCATATTCATTTCGAAGACGGATTCGGTCCTGACGAAACACCGGATCGTCAGCGTTTAAGGCGCTCCATCATGCGCCGGCTGGCGCTTTCGCGATCTTTGGTCGTCGTCCCGTCGCAGGTATTGAAGAAGGTTGCCACGGACGTCTGGGGAGTGTCGCAGAATCGAATTCATTACATCCCGAATGGAATCGATACGCAGCGCTTTGCTCGGTCGTATGACAAGGCGCTTGTCCGCGACCTGGGTATTTCGGACGAACTGGTCGTTGGTACGGTTGCAGCGTTGCGTCCCGAGAAGAATCTGACGCTGTTGGTTCGCGCCTTTGCAGGCCTTTCCATAATGCAGAACGCGCAACTGGTGTTGGTGGGAGAAGGCCCGGAGCGAGGGAATATCGAAAGAGAATGCGAGCGGCAAGGTGTGGCTTCGCGGGTCATACTCACCGGAGCATTATCGGAACCCGAACGTGTGCTGGGTAGATTCGATGTGTTTGCGCTGAGTTCGATAACGGAGCAGATGCCGAATTCTGTTTTGGAGGCGATGGCGGCCGGATTGCCTGTGTGTGCGACTGCGGTTGGGGATGTGAAGCAGATGTTGGCTCCGGAAAACGCTGCGTTTGTCGTGCCCGTTGAGGAGCCAACGGCGCTGACGAGCGCCCTTGCGAAATTGCTGCAAGACCAAGATCTTCGGCGAACGATCGGTCGTAGAAATCGGGATCGCGTGGAAGCGGAATTTGGCCTGCAGTCCATGGTCACGCGATACGACATGCTGTTCACGCGGACGTGCCGCACGGAGACGCAATGACCTTTGATCGGAAATGTGATAATATTCTTAGACCGTCATGATAGGCGGTCATTCGGCGAACAATTAACATCTTAAGGAGAATTTTGCTGTTGTGATGACGCGAGGACCGCTCGTCGATTAGTTCAACACGAGTGGATAGCGACAGCCGGCAATAGGGAAGAGGACCATGAGCGGCGTTTGGTATGGCTTGTCGATGGTTGGCGTCGCTCTTGTTATCTATTGGTATATCAAGAACGACGCAGTTCCCATGGATCAGCGAACGAGCGGTATTTTCGCAATGAAGATATCTTCCGATATGCGCATTCGAAATCGGACGAAGCGCAAGCCGTTCTCGTTGAAGAGCGGCCAATAGGCGTGGACGGAATGCTGCCGATGAGAGCCCGCAACGTTCATCCCATGTTACCGGCGAGCTCGGACGACATCGTGGCGTTTCCGGAAAACGTCAGGCCTCAGCTGGTTGTAATCATCGATGCTGAAGAAGAATTCGACTGGGACGCGCCCTTCTCAAGTTCCAATCGAAGCGTGAAAACCATCGCCGCGCAATTTCGCGCCCAGAGAATTTTCGAAAAGTATCGCGTCGTTCCAACGTATGCCGTGGACTATCCCGTCGTTGCACAGCCGGAAGGATACCTTCCGCTTCGCGAGCTCTTGGATTCTGGAATGTGCCATATCGGCGCTCAACTTCATCCCTGGGTCACGCCCCCGCATGAAGAAGAAGTTTGCGAACGAAACTCCTTTGCGGGCAATCTTCCGGCTGATTTGGAACGGCGCAAGCTCATTCATCTGACGGATATGATCGAGGAGTCATTCCGCACGCGGCCGAAATTGTATCGTGCGGGGCGGTATGGCGCAGGTTCGAATACTGCAGCGGTTTTGGAGGAGCTCGGTTACGAAATCGACTGCAGCGTTTTGCCCGGACAGCATGCAGGTCTGCTCGGTCCCGATTATTCGGGCGGCACGCCTCGCCCGTACTGGATCGGGGAAAAGAAATCGATATTGGAAATTCCTGTCACTATTGCGACGGTCGGTTTGGCCGGCCGGTTTGGCGACGTCTTTTACAGCCGGCTGGCATCTCCAATCGGCAGGGCGATGAAGATTCCCGCCATACTCGCCCGAACAGGCCTTATGGATCGCATTCGATTGACGCCGGAAGGCACGACTCTTGAAGAGGCCAGGCGCCTGACCAGGCTCATGTGCCGCGGGGGACAAAGAGTGTTTGCCATCAGTTACCACACGCCTTCTCTTGTTCCCGGCAACACGCAATATGTTCGAAACGAGAGCGAACTCCAGACTTTCCTCGGCTGGCTTGAAGGCTATCTCGATTTCTTCTTCGATGAAATGCGAGGCGAGGCGACCACCCCTATTGCAATTCGAGACTGGGCGTTGTCCTTGTGCGGGCGCAATCGGATTGGCCAGAGTGACCGTGTAATGGCCCAAAGGCCGGCTTACCGAACAAGTGTAGTTATACCGGCGCACAACTCGGCGTCCACTCTTGGCCGCGCACTGGATTCCGTTCTGGCCCAGACCGTCGCTCCGTTTGAAACCATCGTGGTGGACGATTGCAGCACCGACAACACGGTGGAAATCGCCAATGCTTATGCCAGCCGCGGCGTTCGGGTCGTGCAATTGAAGGAGCGCGGCGGAGCAGCTGGTGCACGCAATGCTGGAATAGAGGAAGCCCGGGGGGAACTGATCGCGTTCTTGGATTCGGATGACGAATGGCTTCCTCGAAAATTGGAACTGCAGCTCGCGTTGATGGAGTCGGATGACCGTCTTTCGCTCGTTTCCTGCGCCTCAAATTTGATTTTGCCTCATGGAAGGGATGCCGGAGATGTTTATGGAGGGCATCCGCCGACTGTCGGCCCCAATGCATGGAAGGCGCTTTTGGTGGCAAATTTCATCGCCACGCCGAGCGTTTTGGCCCGGCGTGATCAACTCCTGTCTTTGGGCGGATTTGATCGAAAGCTGAAGATCGGCGAAGACCAGGATATGTGGATCCGGCTGGCGCTGATCGGTAATGTCGGATTTGTGCCTGAAAGTCTTGTTCGCGTTCATGAGCGCGAGAACAGCTTGTCTAATTGGG
>DASZRY010000110.1:0-7882 GCA_035548975.1 Rhizomicrobium sp. | reverse complement strand
GTGGCGATGGCGTAGCGGAAAACCGAGCCGATCTTGCTGCGAAGACGGCGCGCGGTCTCAAGACGGCCGCGCACTTCGACCTTGCGCAGCACGGCGAGCACTTCAGCGGCGCTGATCTCGGCAATGGGCCGATTGCCAATGAGCGGGCGGGCGAAGTCGAATAGCTATTTCGTTTTCTTGAGAGTCGTCTCGGCGCGGCCTTCCCTTGTCATCTTCGCGAGCAACTCATCGGCGATGGCCACGAAGGTGTTTCCGGCGGCGATCGCACGAGCGAGCTTTTCCACCCGCTTTTTCACCATCGGGTCCTTGCCGTCGCGCAGCAGGGCTCTCGCCGTTTCGCGGCGCTTGCGCGCTTCCGCAAGGGAGACTTCGGGATAGACGCCGAAGGAAAGACTCTTCTGCTCACCGTCGTAACGATAAGCGAGGCGCCAGTATTTCGAGCCGTTGGAATGAACGTGCAATTGCAACCCGCCCCCATCCGACAGCTTTATCGTGCGGGCGAGGTGTTTGCTTTGCGGATTGCGGTATCGGTCAGTGGCATGGCGCGTGTTGGTACATTTCTGCTGGCGTGATTTTGGCCAACAAATGTGCCAACAAATTCGTCGGCTTTGCGCGATTGGTCGCGGACGCTCGCGACCGAAATTATGCGAGAACCCATTGAAATTAAAGGTGTTTCTGGACGCCTGCGAACATCTGCGAACGGGATCATGGTGCCCAGGGGCGGAATCGAACCACCGACACGCGGATTTTCAGTCCGCTGCTCTACCGACTGAGCTACCTGGGCAACCGGAAGGGTGGCTTTCTTACGGGAGCCGGGAGCGTTCGTCCAGCGGGACCGGGGCCTATCAATATCCGGTGCGGCATCAAGGGCTTAATCGTCGTTGGAAGGCAGCGCATCGGGTGGCGGCGCGTCGTTGCCGGCCTCATCTTCAGGCCGCGACGGAATGGAATATCCGCCCTTGAGCCAGCGGCCCAGATCGATATCCGCGCACCGCTTCGAACAGAACGGGCGATAGACCAGGTTCTGTGGCTTGCCGCACACCACGCACTTCCGCGCTTCAGGGGGCGATGCCGACATCGAATCCTTCGCGCGCAAACGCATCGCGCGCCTCAAACGTCACCCGCGTGGCCCCGCGGCGAGCCAATTGCTGACGCACTTCCAGCGCATGATCGTCGAGCCACGCCACGATTTCCGGAGACGCACGCACATGGATTGCGCGCCCGGGAGAGGCATTTGCCTCGCGCTCGACACTGCGCAGCACCTCCAGCGCCACGCTGTCGCGCGTGCGCGTGCGGCCGAGTCCGTGACACGGCCGGCAGCCCTCCGTCATCAGCTTGATCAGCGGATCGCGCACACGCTTGCGCGTGATTTCGACAAGCCCGAATTCCGACATCGGAAGAATTTGGGTCGGCGTGCGGTCCTTGGCAAGGCTCGCCGAAAGGACATCCAGAACCTTCTGGATATTTTCCGGTTCATTGAGATGGATGAAATCCACCACAATCAGCCCGCCGATCCCGCGCAGGCGCAACTGACGCCCGATTTCATGCGCCGCTTCCAAATTCACCTTCACACTTGTTTCTTCGAGTCCGGTCGCCGCAGTGAAACTGCCCGAATTAACATCGATTGCCGTTAGCGCTTCGGTGCCTTCAATGGTGATCCAGCCGCCGGATTTGAGCGGCACGCGCCTGTCGGTCAGAAGTTCGATCTCCGCCTCGATATCGTACATGTCGAACAACATGCCCGGACCGGAGAAGAATTCGATTTTTTCTTCCGCATCCGGCATTGCCCGGCGGCAGTAGTCGCGTGCGGCGCGCTCGGCTTCGCGGTCGTCGATCAGAACACGGCTCACGCTGGCGCCCACTTCGTCTCGCATCGTTCGCTCGACGGGATCGAGATCGTGATAGAGCGTGGCGGGCGCAACCGCACTTTGCCTTCGTGTGAGCACCGGACGCCATGCTTCGGCGAGACGTTCGGCATCTTCCTTCAAATCAGCCAGATCGCAACCGATGGCGGCGGTGCGGAAAATATAGCCCGCGCCGGGGACAAGACTCCCGTTGGCTTCGGCGATCATCTGTTCGCCGAGCGCCAATAGTCGTCCCCGCTCGTCCTCGTCCTCTATGCGGCGTGACAGCGCGATACCCGGTTGATTCGGGACAAGCACAGCGAGCCGCCCTGGAATGGTGACGTTGGCCGAAAGGCGTGCACCCTTTTCGCCGATGGGATCCTTCACGACCTGCACGAGGATTTCTTCGCCCTCATGCACGCAATCGCTGATCTTGGGGGCGCGTTCGTCATCGAATCCCGGAAGGTCCGCGAGGCAGCGCGCTTCGCGGGCACCCAGGAAGCCCGCCCGCTCCAATCCGATATCGACAAATGCCGCCTGCATACCCGGCAGCACGCGCTGAACCCTTCCCAGGATGATATTGCCGATCAAGCTGTGGCCGTGCCGGCCTCCGCCCTTCTTGCGGACATGCCCGTCGTCCAGGCCTATGGTCCGCTCCAGAAACAGCTCTTCAAGCCGCCCGTCTTCGACGATGGCCACGCGCGTTTCGCCCGCGCCCGCGTTGATAAGGACTTCTTTCATGGCCCTGACAGTGGATATTGACACTAGGGACAATATCACAGATTTGCGAAACCGCATCCTCGAAGCAGCGCCAGAGTTTCCGCCAGCGGCAAGCCCACCACGTTCGAGTAGGAGCCATTGAGCGCGCGCACAAAACCTTCGGCACGGCCCTGGATAGCATACCCCCCCGCCTTCCCCTCACCTTCGCGGGATCGTGCATAAGCATCAATGTCGGCAGCACTCAGACGGCAAAATTGGACGCGGGTCAGAACAAGGCGCTGGCGCAACGAACCGTCCGGCAGCGCGACGGCAACCGCCGTCATCACCTGGTGGCGGCGGCCCGAGAGCAGGCTCAGGCAGGCACGGACGTCCGTTTCCGTTTCGGCCTTGGGCAAGATTCGCCGGCCGCAAGCGACCACCGTGTCGGCGGCGAGAAACAGTGCTTCTCCGTTGCTCCACGACGCGCGTACGGCCTCTGCTTTGGCTGCGGCCAGCCGCATGGCATGGGCCCGCGGCAATTCACGCTTGTGAGGCGTTTCGTCGATGGCCGCGCCGCGCACGGCGGCAGGCACGATTCCCGCCTGAGCCAGAAGCACAAGCCGCCTGGGACTTTCACTGGCGAGCACCAGCGGCAGTCGCACGGCCTTTGGATTATTTGAAACGATAGGTGATGCGCCCTTTGGTGAGGTCATAGGGGGTCATCTCGACCATGACCTTGTCGCCCGTCAGCACGCGGATGCGGTTCTTGCGCATCTTACCTGCGGTATGGGCAATGATTTCGTGGCCGTTGGCGAGCTTCACCCGAAACGTGGCGTTGGGGAGCAGTTCGCTGACCGTGCCCTCGAATTCCAGCAGTTCTTCTTTTGCCATTATTCCTCTGGGATGGCGTGAGGGCCGGGAGAATGCACCGAAACGGGTGAAAATCAAGGCTTTGAGGCGTTCAAGCGTCCCCTGCCCTGTCGACCGAGAACCGCCTTTGGATGCGGCGCATCAAATGGTCCCGGACGGCGCGATAGGCGTCCAGCCGCTGTTCGCGGGAGCCTTCTACCGCTGTCGGATCGATCGTCGGCCAGTACTCCACTTCCACTGCCGAGGTCCGGGTCAGTTCTACCGCCTTGTGTTGGGCCTCAGGGGACAGGGTGATGACCAGATCGAAGGCCGTATCCTCCAGGTCGTCGAAACTGCGCGGCTTGTGCTTGCCAATTTCGATGCCGATCTCATCCATGACTTCGACCGCCATGGGGTCGAGTTCGCCCACGCGCGCGCCCGCCGAATCCACATAGACGAATTTGCCAAAGAGATGCCGCATCATGGCAGCCGCCATCGGGCTTCTGACCGAATTCAATGTGCATGCAAAGAGGACGGCGCCGGGCAGCTCCTCGCCATTGGGGCCGCGCATCGCATCAGCCCTTCAAATGCAGCACGCAAATCAGAGTGAACAGACGCCGCGCCGTATCGAAATCGATCTCGATCTTGCCTTTGAGCCGTTCCTTCAGAAGTTCGGAGCCTTCATCGTGGAGACCGCGCCGCCCCATATCGAGCGCCTCGATCTGCGAAGGAGGCGCCGTGCGGATCGCTGCAAAATAGCTTTCGCAGACGACGAAATAGTCTTTGATGACGCGGCGGAACGGCGTCAGGGACAACATGATGCGGCCGTGCTCCGTACCGTCTTCAAGCCGCACGTCGAATACCAGCCTGTTCTCTTCAGATCCGAGGATAAGCTGGTACGGGCCACCTGGAGAGCCCACCGGTTCGAATCTGTTCTCTTCCAACAGATCGTAGATTGCAATTTCGCGTTCCTGTTCCACTTCGCGCGTGCGTCGCACGACGGAGCGTTCGTCAAGCGTGATGGCGACAATGCGAAAAGGCGATTTTTCCGTCATGTGCGATTGAGACGGGCTGCGACCGAGCGGGCATGTGCATCGAGTCCCTCCGCTTCCGCAAGAACGATCGCGGAAGGCCCGATCTCATTGATTGCCGCCTGGCTGAGGGAAAGTAGCGTCGTCCGTTTTACAAAATCGAGCACCGATAGCCCTGAGGAAAACCTCGCCGTGCGCGCGGTTGGCAGGACATGATTGGGACCGGCGATGTAATCCCCCATCGCCTCCGGTGTGTTGCGGCCTAAGAAGATTGCGCCCGCATGGCGAATGTATTTGAGCAACACATCCGGCTTCTCAACTGCCAGTTCCAGATGTTCCGGCGCAATGCGGTTGGCGAGATCGCATCCGTCTTCCAGCTTCTCCACCACCACGATAGCCCCAAACCTCTTCCAACTGGCCGAGGCGATTTCCTTGCGCGGTAGCGTCGCAAGCGCACGATCGACAGCCGCGTCTACCTTGTCCGCGAATGCAGCATCGTCGGTGATGAGGATGCTTTGCGACGATGCGTCATGTTCGGCTTGGCTCAAGAGGTCGGCCGCGATCCAATCCGGGTTGCTGGCCGCATCGGCGATGATGAGAATCTCCGATGGCCCCGCGATGGAATCGATGCCGACAGTGCCAAACACCTTTCGTTTGGCGGCCGCCACAAAAGCATTGCCCGGTCCTACGATCTTGTCCACCGGCAAGATCGTCTGTGTGCCGTAAGCCAGCGCCGCCACAGCCTGCGCACCACCGATGCGATAGACTTCGGCAATGCCCGCCCGCTTCGCCGCCGCCAGCACCAGCGGGTTTAATTTTCCCCCGCTCGCGGGGGTCACCATGACAATGCGCCTGACACCTGCGACGCGCGCCGGAATGGCGTTCATCAACACGGAACTCGGATAGCTGGCCGTGCCGCCGGGGACGTAAAGCCCCACGCTGTCAAGCGCCGTCCAGCGCCAGCCGAGCGTGGCGCCGATATCGTCCGTATACGTCTTATCCTCCGGTACCTGGAGGCGGTGATAGTCCTCGATCCGCTTCGCCGCTGCATCCAATGCCGCAAGCGCCTCCGCCGGACATTGCAATTCCGCTTGCGCCAACTCTTGCGCCGTCACCCGCAAACGATCCGGCGTGAGCTGAACTTTGTCGAACCGCGCAGTCAATTCGACGAGCGCTGCGTCGCCGCGCGATCGAACGCAGGCTACGATGTCGCCCACCGCTTGGGCCACATCGTCTTCGACCTCGCGCTTGGCCGAAATCAGCGCGGCAAAATCCCGCGCGAATTCCGGAGCGCGCGCATCCAGCCGACGCGCCATTTCAGAGGTCATCCATCTGGTGATGCGGGCGGTGCTGCGCAGCCCACGGACCCGACAAATCGGTAAGCTCTGCGTCAAGACATTCGACCTCAAGTCTCATCGCACCGCCGCCCGAAAACAGCAGCTCGACCGTGCCACCGCAATCATCCGGATCTTTCGGCGTGAACTTAATCGCCAAAAGCGAAACAATGGCGTACGGGTTTTCGCGCTTGAGATTGTATGACTTGACCGACAGCACGTTGTCGAAGTGCAGTCCTGAACGCACCCGCAAATTCCGTCCGGCGAACCTCTCCGCATCTTCCCATTTGAATCGGTTGAACACGGCGGCGAAGCGGCGCGACCTTGGCAAATAGACGAGATCCTTCAAGCGCGCCACAGCGTCCTGCAATTGCGCTGAGATGATTTCGAGATCGTCGGCGTCCTCGGCCGCTATGGTCATGCCCGGTTTCATTCGTGCAATCGCTCGATATTCGCTCCCACACCGGAGAGCTTTTCCTCAAGTCGTTCGAATCCGCGATCCAGATGATACACGCGATTGATGATCGTTTCGCCTTCCGCTGCCAGCCCCGCCAATACAAGACTTGAAGATGCGCGCAAATCCGTAGCCATCACCTGCGCACCCTTGAGCTTCGGCACGCCGTGCACGACGGCGACATCGCCATTTATCCTGATGTCTGCTCCCATGCGGGCAAGTTCCGGAACGTGCATGAAACGGTTCTCGAAAATCGTTTCCCTAATATGCGACGTTCCGTTGGCCGTCGCCATAAGCGCCATGAACTGCGCCTGCAAGTCGGTCGGGAAGCCAGGAAATGGCGCCGTTGTGACGTCCGCTGCAACCGGGCGTACTCCGTTGCGATGCACTGCAAGCCCGCGGTTGGTGACAGCGAATTCGGCACCAATGGATTCCAGTAACGGCAATACGGCGCCGATCAATTCTGCACGCGTGTTCACGAGTTCCACCTCACCGCCTGCAATAGCAACGGCCATGGCGTAGGTTCCAGTCTCGATTCGGTCGGGCAGCACCGGATATTCCGCCGTGTGAAGCGATTTCACTCCCTCAATCTCGATCCGCGATGTGCCCAACCCTGCGATCTTTGCCCCCATTGCGATAAGACAACTGCCCAGATCGTCGATTTCCGGTTCGCGCGCTGCGTTTTCGATCACGGTCAATCCATTGGCGAGCGATGCCGCCATCAAGGCGTTCTCCGTGGCGCCGACGGACACAAACGGAAATTCGATGCGAGCGCCCTTCAATCCGTTGGGCGCGTTTGCGATCACATAGCCCTCGCTGAGATCGATCTTCGCGCCCATCGCCTCGAGCGCCTTCAGATGCAGATCGACAGGCCGCGCGCCAATGGCGCAACCGCCGGGCAGCGAAACTCTCGCATGGCCAAGGCGCGCCACAAGCGGACCCAGCACCAGAAAACTTGCGCGCATTTTCCGTACGATGTCGTAGGAGGCGGTGGTGTTCGTGATATTCACCGCGCTCAGTTCGAGCCGCCCGCTTTCGCCGAGCCGAGACCCCCGCGCATGGCTGACCTCCACACCCAGCGCGCGAAGGATATCGGCCATAAAAGCGATGTCGGCGAGCCACGGCACATTTGTCAGGGTCAGTTTCTGATCGGTCAGGAGGCAGGCGGCCATCAGCGGCAGAGCCGCATTCTTGGCCCCGCTAATGGCGATCTCCCCCATCAGACGGGTGCCGCCTTCGATACGAATCCTGTCCATAACCCCTCACGCAGCGTACGCGCCGATTCCAGACCCTTTTATCGGCTGACGCTGACCTCCGATAGAAGCGGCGAGCGCAAACTAGCCCTGCTTCGCGGCCCCTTTCGGGCCGGGCTGCGGCGAAGGCGCGGCATCGCACTCTTTATATAGGGACGCCTTTCCCGGGACCGAGTTGGCTGCCCCGGCCTTCCGCCGCTTCAAATTGGCCTTCAGGGCCATTGCCAGCCTTTCGGTCCGGCGTGCCGATTTGGCCTTCATTGCGCTCTTTCCCTGGCCCCTTTCCATGGGCTATAGGCTCCGCCCCGGCCAAATTCCAGCCGGAAAACGCCTCGGATCGCCGGAGTAGCGTAGTGGTAGCGCAACCCCTTGGTAAGGGGTAGGTCGAGAGTTCAATTCTCTCCTCCGGCACCAGGTC
>DASZRY010000109.1:0-3126 GCA_035548975.1 Rhizomicrobium sp. | reverse complement strand
CCGCCCAACGATCAGCGATATGCGCGCGTGCTGGCGCCGCCGGGTAAACGCCCGCCCAGGCGCGTGGCCGTGATCCGCGGGCAGGACAAAAGCCGCTTCACCGATTTCTATCATCTGGTGCTGACCTGGCCGTGGTCGGTGTTCATCGGCGTGCTGGCGCTGGTGTTTGGCGCGATCAATGCGTTGTTCGCGCTCGCCTATATCGCGCAGCCGGGCAGCATCGCCCATGCCCGCCCCGGGAATTTCTGGGATGCCTTCATTTTCAGCGCGCAGACCATAGGTTCGATCAACTATTCCCTGATGTCTCCGCAGACGCCTTATGCCAACGGGCTTGTCATCTTCGAGTCGTTCATCGGATTTGTATATCTCGGACTGATGATGTCGATCATGTTTGCCCGCTTCTCGCGGCCGACGGCGCGCGTGGTGTTCTCCAACTGCGCGATCATCGCGCCGTTCGACGGCGTGCCGACACTGATGTTCCGCGCCGCCAATCAGCGCGGCAACCAGATCCTCGAAGCCGAGATCACGATAACGCTTGCGCGCACGGCTGTGACGCGGGAGGGTTTGGTGATGCGGCGGTTCCAGGATCTTGAGCCGGTACGCAAGCGCACATCCCTGTTCGCACTTTCCTGGACAATCATGCATCGCATCGACGAGACAAGCCCCCTCCACGGGCTCACGCTCGATGATCTGCAGAACTCACAGATGGAGATATTGGTGCTGCTGGGAGGTACGGACGAGACGCTATCTGACCGTATCTATGCGCGCCATTCCTACCAGCCGGAGCAGATCCATTGGGACCGGCGGTTCGTCGACATGCTGACGCTGCATCCCAACGGGCGGCGGATCGTGAACCTGAACCTGATCCACCAGACCACGCCGATGGACCTCGAAGCCGTGGGGCTTGCAGACGGCAATCTTGAGACAGAACGCGCCCTTGAGGACGAGGGGGCGAGCCGCTAGGGTCCGGCCCGCCATGGAACCCTTCAAAACGCTGACGGGCGTCGCCGCGCCCCTTCCCATGATCAATGTCGATACCGACATGATCATCCCCAAGAACTTCCTGAAAACCATCAAACGCACCGGACTGGGCAAGGCTCTGTTCTTCGAGATGCGCACCAGGCCTGATGGCAGCGAGAACCCGGACTTCGTGCTGAACAAGCCGGCCTATCGCAACGCCCAGATTCTGGTGACCGGAGCCAATTTCGGCTGCGGGTCGAGCCGCGAGCATGCGCCCTGGGCGCTGCTCGATTTCGGCATCAAGGTGGTGCTGGCGCCCTCCTTCGCCGACATCTTCTACAACAACTGTTTCAAGAACGGCATTTTGCCGATCGCGCTGCCGCAAGAAGACATCGACAAGCTGATGGACGATGCAGAGCGCGGAGCCAACGCCGTGATCACCGTCGATCTCGAAAAGCAGGAGATCAAGGGACCGGACGGCGGCACGATCAAGTTCGAGATCGATCCGTTCCGCAAACAATGCCTGATCAACGGCTGGGACGACATCGGGCTTACGCTGCGCAACGAGGGCAAGATTTCCGATTACGAGGCGCGCGCGAAAACGCAAAGCCCCTGGCTCTAGGAGGCTCGCATGAACGATGCCGTTATGCGCGAAGTGAAGGACGGGCTGTGCACAATCACGCTCAACCGGCCGGACAAGCTCAATGCGCTCTCTTCGGACAGTTTCAGGGGATTGGCGGCGGCTTGCGATTACATCGCCTCGCACGTTTCCGAGATCGGTTGCGTGCTCATCAAGGGCGCGGGCCGCGCATTTTGCGCGGGCAACGATCTGGGGGGCCTCACGGAAGTCTTCGAGGGCGGCGACAGTTCGCGGTTTCGCAGCGATACGGTGGAACGGCTCGCCTCGCTGCCGATGCCGGTTTTGGCACAGGTGCACGGCCATTGCCTGACAGGCGGATTGGAACTGGCCCTTGCCGCCGACATCATCATCGCGGGCGAAAGTGCGAAGTTCGGCGACACGCACGGCAAATGGGACCTGGTGCCGGTATGGGGATTGAGCCAGCGCCTGCCGCGGCGCATCGGCCGCGCAAAAGCGTTGGAGATGTCGTTTTCCGCGCGCTTCTATAGCGGACGTGACGCCGAAAAGATGGGGCTTGCGAATATCTGCGTGCCCGACGCGGAACTCGACGCAACCGTTGCCGCATTCGTGAAGGACGTTCTCGCCAATTCCTGGCGCTCGAGCCGCGCAATCAAAAAGCTGATCGACGAAACGGACGGCCTGCCGCTGAGGGCAGGCCTTGCCCATGAAGTTCACAGAAGCGAAGGCAGAGGCCCCGAAACGGCCGAACGTCTTGCGCGCATGCGGAAATAGACATGACCTACAAGATCCTGTTGTTGCCCGGTGACGGCATCGGGCCCGAAGTGATGGCCGAGACACGCCGCGTGCTCGAATGGTTCGGGAAGAACCGGAAACTCCAATATGCGGTGGAGGAAGATCTCGTCGGCGGCATTTCCTACGATACCCACGGAACGCCCGCGACCGACGCGATGATGGCGAAGGCCAAAGCTGCGGATGCCGTGCTGTTCGGTGCAGTGGGCGGACCGAAGTGGGACACGCTGGCGTTCGAGCATCGCCCGGAGCGCGGACTTCTGCGCCTGCGCAAGGATCTCGAACTGTTCGCAAATCTGCGCCCCGCCCTTTGTTTCGATGCGTTGAAAGATGCATCGAGCCTGAAGCCGGAAATCGTTTCCGGTCTCGACATCCTGATCGTGCGCGAGTTGACCGGCGGAGTTTATTTCGGCGAGCCGAAAGAAATCACCGATCTTCCCAATGGCGAGAAGCGGGCAGTCGATACGCAGCTTTACACCACGCACGAGATCGAGCGTATCGCGCGGGTGGCGTTTGAACTGGCGCGGCTTCGCGGCAAGCGCGTGGCCTCCGCCGAGAAGTCCAACGTCATGGTGACGGGCGTGTTGTGGCGCGAAGTGGTGACGCGCGTTCACAAGGCGGAATTCCCCGACGTCGAATTGAGCCACATTCTGGCCGACAATTGCGCGATGCAACTTGTGCGCAATCCGAAGCAGTTCGACGTGGTGGTGACGGACAATCTGTTCGGCGACGTACTTTCCGACGAAGCCGCACAACTGACCGGCTCCATCGGCATG
>DASZRY010000108.1:0-29718 GCA_035548975.1 Rhizomicrobium sp. | reverse complement strand
CTGACGCCGGATTTCTTCAGCACCTCTTCGTCTTCGGGCGGGATGATGCCGCCGGCGACGACTTTCACATCCTTCAAACCAGCCGATCTCAGCTTGCTCACCACTTCCGCCGCAAGCGGAACGTGGCTGCCGGAGAGAATGGAAAGTCCGATGACATGGGGTTTCTTCTCTTTCGCCGCGGTGACGATTTCATCGGGCGAGAAACGGATACCGTTGTAGATCACGCTCATGCCCGCATCGCGCGCGCGGATGGCGATTTGTTCGGCCCCGTTGGAATGACCGTCGAGACCGGGCTTCGCCACCAGAAAAGTGAGCTTGCGGCCCAATTTTTTCGAGGCCGCTTCCACTTCGTCACGCAATGCCATGATGCGTTCGTCGTTGCGCGAGGGTGCGCTGGCGGCAACGCCGGTCGGCGCGCGATATTCGCCGAAGGCCTTGCGCAAGGTTTCCGCCCATTCGCCGGTCGTAACCCCCGCCTTCGCACAATCGATGGAAGGCGGCATGATATTGGAGCCGTCTTTCGCCGCGCGTTCGAGCGCTGCCAGCGTTTCGGCGACCTTGGCGTTGTCGCGGCTTGCCCGCCAGGCCTGCAGCCGCTTGATCTGCTGCGCTTCCGCCGATTCGTCGACCACCACAAAATTGGAATTGCCTGCCATCAAGGGCGAAGGTTCGGTTTCGGTATATCTGTTGACGCCGACGCGGATTTCCTCGCCGGTTTCGATGGCTTCGACGCGTGCCGCATTGGAGCGCACAAGGCGTTCTTTCATGTATTCGAGGGCTTTTTGTGCGGAGGCCCCGCCCATGCTCTCGATGCGGGCGATTTCCTGCTTGATCTGTTCGGTGAGCGAACGGACCTTGTCCTCGATCACCTTCGAGCCGTCGAAGATATCTTCGTATTCCAGCATGTCGGTTTCGTAAGCGCCGATCTGCTGCAGGCGCAACGACCATTGCTGATCCCACGGGCGCGGCAGGCCCAACGCTTCGTTCCATGCCGGCAATTGCACGGCGCGGGCACGCGCGTTTTTCGACAGCGTGACGCCCAGCATGGCGAAGAGAATGCGATAGACGTTGTTTTCCGGCTGCGGCTCTGTGAGGCCCAGCGAATTGACCTGCACGCCATAGCGGAACAGGCGGTATTTCGGATCGGTGACGCCATATCTTTCGCGCGTGATCTCGTCCCACAATCTTCCCATCGCGCGCAGCTTGCAGATTTCGGTGATGAACTTCACGCCGGAATTGACGAAAAAGCTCATGCGGCCGACGGCCTTGGGGAATTCGCTTTCGGGAATGGCACCGCGCTTCTTCGCGGCATCGAGAACGGCAATTGCGGTTGCGAGCGCAAAGGCGGCCTCTTCCACCGCGTCCGCGCCTGCTTCCTGCAGATGATAGGAGCAGAAATTGATCGGATTCCATTTCGGCACTTCGGCCGTGGTGAAGGCGATGGTGTCCGTCGTCAGGCGAAGCGCAGGGCCCGGCGGAAAAATGTAGGTGCCGCGGGCGAGATATTCCTTGATGATGTCGTTCTGCGTGGTGCCCTGAAGGCTTGCGCGCGGCGCGCCCTGCTCGTCGGCGACGGCGACGTACAGCGCAAGCAGCCAGGCCGCCGGCGCGTTGATCGTCATCGAGGTGTTCATCTGGGAAAGCGGAATGCCGTCGAACAGCGCGCGCATATCGCCCAGATGGCTGACCGGCACGCCGACCTTGCCGACTTCGCCCTTCGCCAGCGGATGATCGCTGTCGTAGCCCGTCTGGGTGGGCAGATCGAAAGCGACCGAAAGGCCTGTCTGGCCCTTGGCCAGATTGGTGCGATAGAGCGCGTTCGAGGCTTGCGCGCTCGAATGACCCGCATAGGTCCGGAATATCCAGGGCTTGTCGCGATGTGCGGCGTCGGTCGTCATGCTTCTGTTTCCACCCCCCGGTTGCACGATCCATAAAAGCCGCGATTTCGTTGCAGTGCAACATCGAAGGGTTAACCGGCCCGGGCCCGCAATGCTAGAAGTGCGGCGTAACACCAGCCTTGGATGTCCATGCAGCGTCTTCTTTTCGCGGCCCTTTTCGCAGCCGGACTTGCCTCTGCGGCGCAGGCCGCTACCCCGGAGGAGATGTGGAAAAGGGAAATTGCAGAGGGCAATTACGCCTGGGCGAAGGCGCCGCGCGCAATCCTGAAGATTCAGGACGCGGCCTATCTGGGCGAGGGGCAGGCGGCGACGCTCACCGGCAGCAAGGAGAAGCCCGGCAGTTGGCATTGGCAGAAGGGGGAAAAGAAAGGCGTACTGGTGGCGCGCTATGCGCATGGCGCCGCGAACATTGTGAAGGACGGCAAGACGTTCGATATGGCAGCCATCGCCAAGGGCATTGCCGTGGACAAGGATGTGGAGATCGTGGGCGCGCCGACGCAAGTGGCCGCGGGCGTGATGGGCGTGCGGATCATGGTGTTCAACCAGCAGGCAAAAGCGGCGAAGGACTTCACCGGCGTCGATTTTTACCCCTACGATCCGGCCTATCGCGTGAGCGCGAAATTCGTTGCAGACCCCAGGCGTACCGCGCGCGTGTTCCGTACCTCGCGCGGCACGGACAAGCAGTTTTTCCACGCAGGAGATGCGCTTTTCACGCTCAAGGGCAAGTCGATCAGGCTGCCGCTCTATTCCGACAATCGAACCAATATCGAAAGCATGTCGGCGTTCTTCACCGATGAGCTGACCAATATCGAAACCTATGGCGCAGGCCGTTATGTCGATGCCGAACCGTTCGGCGCATTTCCGCCGAAGACGATCACGATCGATTTCAACTTCGCCTATAATCCCAATTGCGCGCGCTCGCCGTTCTTCACCTGTCCGGTGGCGACGGACGACATTGCGCTTGCCATCCGCGCAGGCGAACGCGATCCGCACAAGAAGCATTCGTGAAGAAGAAAGGCTTTCCCACCGCGAAAGAACGCAACGAGCAGCAGCGCGCGAAGGCAAAACGCGCAGCCCTCAATGCGCTCGCCCGCGCGCGCAGGGCCGCGGAGAAGAACGGCATCGCGCTGTCCGACTGGGAAGGCGAATTTCTGGGATCCGTGGAAGGACGCGTCGAGAAATACGGGCGCGCTTTCGGCGACCCGGAGAAAGGCGTGCCCGGCACCTCGCTTTCGCTGCGGCAGACGGTGAAGTTGAAGGAAATCGCAGGCAAGGCTTCCGGAAAGAAAAGGCCGTGGCAGCGCAGCAAAGGCGGCTTCCGGCGCAATTAAATTGCTACAAAGACTGCGGCGTTGTTAGCAATACGCTCGAATCCTGTTGCAATGCAGCACGGGGCGAGCCTTAATCCCGCGCCAAATCGGCCGGAACACGACGGCCCGGGGGACAAAGCGGGAGTATCGACATGGCGTCATCGGCAGAGGCGAAGCCTTCGCTCGAAGTCTACAAGGATCTCTACGACATCGGCGAAATCCCGCCCTTGGGGCACGTACCGAAGAACATGCACGCCTGGGCGATCCGCAAGGAACGCCATGGGCCGCCCGAGCAATCCATGCAGCTCGAAGTCGTTCCCACCTGGACGCTCGACAGTCACGACGTGCTCATTCTCGTGATGGCGGCGGGCGTGAATTACAACGGCGTATGGGCCGCGCTGGGTACGCCGATTTCGCCCATCGACGGACACAAGAATCCCTATCACATCGCAGGTTCCGATGCGGCCGGCATCGTCTGGGCCGTGGGTTCGAAGGTGACGCGCTGGAAAGTGGGCGATGAAGTTGTCGTGCACTGCAATCAGGACGATGGCGACGACGAGGAATGCAATGGCGGCGATCCGATGTTCTCGCCGTCGCAGCGCATCTGGGGCTACGAGACGCCGGATGGATCGTTCGCCCAATTCGCACGCGTGCAGGACCGCCAGCTCATGGAACGGCCCAAACATCTGACTTGGGAGGAATCGGCCTGTTATACGCTGACGCTCGCCACGACCTATCGCATGTTTTTCGGACACCGCCCGCACATCCTGCGCCCCGGCCACAATGTGCTGATCTGGGGTGCGTCCGGGGGATTGGGTTCGTTCGCCGTACAGCTTTGCGCGGTGTCGGGCGCCAACGCGATCGGCGTCATCTCCGACGAAACCAAACGCGAATTCGTTCTGTCTCTGGGTGCCAAGGGCGTCATCAATCGCAAGAATTTCAATTGCTGGGGCCAGATGCCCAAGGTGGGCACGCCCGAATACGATGCCTGGCTCAAGGAAGCGCGCAAATTCGGCAAAGCCATCTGGGACATCACGGGCAAGGGCAATGACGTGGACATGGTGTTCGAGCATCCCGGCGAATCCACCTTCCCCGTCTCCTGTCTGGTGGTGAAGCGCGGCGGCATGGTCGTGTTCTGCGCGGGCACCACCGGCTACAACATCACGTTCGATGCGCGTTACGTCTGGATGCGCCAGAAGCGCATTCAGGGTTCGCACTTCGCAAATCTGATGCAGGCAAGCCAGGCCAACCGGCTGGTGGTCGAGCGCCGCATCGATCCGTGCATGTCGGAAGTGTTCTCCTGGACCGACATCCCGCGCGCCCATACGAAAATGTGGAAGAACGAGCACCTGCCGGGTAACATGGCGGTGCTGGTCAACGCCCAGAAGCCCGGTCTTCGCACCTTCGAGGACGTGCTGGAGGGAAGCGGCAAGTAGCGCATGGCCCGCAAAAGGGGCATGCTGTGTTGCAATAGGGCCTTGCGCAAAAGAGTGCCGGTTGCGTTTTTCGTTTCCGGCGGAAGGGGAGATACGCGAAATGAGCCGCGTCATCGTGCATACGGTTCTTCGCTCGGGATTGATTTCGGCGCTGCTCGTGGCCACACCGGCCCTGGCCGACGGCGTGACCATCACCGACAAGGATGCGGGGAAAACCATTTCGGTTGCGTCGGGCCAGCCCCTCACCGTACGTCTGCCGGGCGTGCGCGGCGAAGGCTATTGGCGGCTGGATAGCGATCTTACGCCCGAACTTTCGCTTTCGGGACGCACGACGGAGTCGGTATTGGCGCCCAACGCGCCGGAGACCACCATCTTTTCCTTCGCCACGCGCACGCCGGGAACGGTGACGCTCAAGGCGAGCTATGTGAAGAACGGCGCACCTGCCAACAGCTTCTCGGTGCTGGTGACGGTTTCGCAGTCGTGAACGCCTCCCTCTCACCCTTGGGGTAGAGGGTTGGGGCGAGAGGGATGTGCCGCCACATAGCAGTTATTTGAGCGCGTAGCTGGACAGCACAACGCGTGAGGAGACAATCGCCCCCTCACCCCGGCCCACTCCCCCGCCGGAGGAAAGGGAGAAGATAAAAGTGAAATTCCTCGCTTTCGTGTTTGCGCTGTTCCTCGCAGGCGCCGCGCAGGCCGCACCTTCGGCCGGACTTGCGGCGCTGTTCAAGGATTATGACGAAGCGCATCTGAAACTTTATCCGACCGATGCGTTGTGGCGCGGGGACAGTCGCTATCTCGACAGATACGAAGACACGCTGACGCCGGAATTCCTGCGCGAGGCGCGAAAGCAGAACGCAGCGTTTCGCGCGCGGCTTTCGAAAATTTCGCGCGCCGGACTCGATGCGGAAGATGCGCTCTCCTACGACATCTTCGCCTGGCAGCTCGACGACGAGGCGCGCTCGCTTGCGCCGGGAATTGCGGAACGGTTCCAGATGCTGCCGCTCGACCAGTTCGGCGGCGCGCAAGTCTATTTCGCCACCGAGATGGAGTGGCGCGGGCGGTTTCCCTTCAACACGGCTGAACAATACGAACAGGCCATGAAGCGCATGAAAGGCTTTGCGCATTGGATGGATACGGCCATCGCGCGCATGCGCGACGGCCAGAGGACCGGCGTGACATTGCCCAAGGCAATCGTCGCGCGCGTAATCCCGCAAGCGGAAGAACAGGCAAACAAGCCGATCGGCGACAGCGTGTTCATGGGTCCGGTGAAGAACATGCCGGACACGATCAAGGGCTCGGATCGCGAACGGATCACAAAGGAATATCGCGATACGGTCGCCAATGCCGTGATACCGGCCTACCGGCGGCTCGCCGATTTCCTGAAGAACGAATATCTGGCGAAGGCGCGCGACAGCGTAGGCCTTTCGGCGATGCCGGGCGGACATGAGATGTATCTCTATCTCGTGCGGCATCACACGACCGAAGACACGCCGCCGGAGGAATTCCACCGCATCGGGCTTGAAGAGGTTGCGCGCATCCGCGCCGAAATGGAGCGCGTGAAGAAGAAGACCGGATTCAAGGGCGATCTTGCCGCCTTCCGCGCCTATCTGCGCAACGATCCGCGATTCAAATTCAATAGCCGCGACGAGATGATGGCGGCATACCAGGCTGCAAAAGAAAAGATCGCCGCCGGCCTGCCGCGCGTCTTCGGCCGTTTGCCGAAGACGCCGTTCGAGATCCGATTTTTCGACGACTTTCAGGCGCCCGCGCAAGCTGCGGCGAATTACGAGCCGGCATCCGCCGATGGATCGCGGCCTGGAATTTTCAACATCAACGGTTACGACCTGCCCTCGCGTCCCGCGTACACGACCGAAGTTCTGTCGCTGCACGAATCCATGCCCGGACATCACCTGCAGATGATGCTGGCGCAAGAGAACGCGCGCCTTCCCGCTTTCCGCCGTTTCGGCGGGCCCAACGCCTTTATCGAGGGCTGGGGGCTTTACACCGAGCAATTGGGCAAGGCGTTGGGGCTTTATACCGATCCCTATCAGGAATTCGGCTTTCTCTCGTTCGACATGTGGCGGGCGTGCCGTCTGGTGGTCGATACCGGAATGCACAATGGCCGCATGACGCGCGATGAAGCCATTCAATTCATGCTCGACAACACAACGCTCACCAGAACCGACGTGGAAGCCGAGATCGACCGCTATATCGCCTATCCGGGACAGGCGCTGGCCTACAAGGCCGGACAGCTCGATCTTCTCGGGCTGCGCGACAGGGCAAAGGCTGCGCTGGGGGTGACGTTCGACATCAGGACATTCCACGATGCGTTGCTGCGGGATGGGGCCATGCCGCTTTCGATCCTGAATGCCAGGATCGGCCGATGGATTGCGGATCAGGCCAGCCGGCCACCGGCCGAATAGGCGGACCACTCGCTACAAGGGCGGAAATTTGCCGCTCTTGGGCTATGGTGCGCTGCGGAAGCAAGTTTTGTAATGTCCCCGACTTCGTTTCCGGACAGAGATTTCAAGGCCGCCATGACCAACATACCCATCGTTCCCCACCTGCTCGACCGCTGCGACGAGGCCGTTCTGGCCGCCGAAGGCCTTTTGGCCGCGGCCAAGGATTCGGTCGCAGAAATGGTCACCGAGAACGGCAAGGTGTCCGCCAGCGCGGTGGACCGCGAGCAGCGGGCGGCCCATGGGCTCGCCTGGTACGCGACCTATGTGGAGGCGCTGCGCCAGATGGCGCGCTGGGCGCGGGCGCTCGAGGCCGAGGGCAAGTTCGGCGACATCGAGCAGCTGATCCTGCAGGCCGCCTTTGGCGAATATCTCGCCCAGCTCGCAGGCGGCATCGCCATGAGTCAGAACGAGATAGCGCGGCCCTACAATCTTGGCCTGAACAACGATGTGATCGGACAATTCTGGTCGCCGGCGGTCGATGAGCTGACGCAGCTGGGCACCCGCGCCGAAGTGCGCGCGGGCATCGCCGGCTATCTGGCAAAACACGAAGGCGCGATGTTCGTGGGCGATCCCGGCCTCGACGACACCATGGCGATGATCCGGGAGCAGTTCTTCCGCTTCGCACAGGAAAAGGTCACGCCCTTCGCGCATCAATGGCATCTCAAGGACGAGCTGATCCCGCTTGAGGTGATAGCCGAACTGTCGGAGCTCGGCGTGTTCGGCCTGACCATCCCCGAACAATATGGCGGCGCGGGTCTTTCGAAGACGGCGATGTGCGTGGTCTCCGAGGAACTGTCTCGCGGCTATATCGGCGTGGGGTCGCTGGCGACGCGCTCGGAGATCGCCGCCGAACTCATTCTTACCGGCGGCACCAAGGAGCAGCGGGATTACTGGCTGCCCAGGATCGCAAGCGGCGAGAAGCTGCCGACCGCGGTGTTCACCGAGCCCAATGGCGGATCGGACGTGGCGAACCTGCGCACGCGCGCGGTGAAGGAAGGCGACGTTTACCGGGTCTATGGCAACAAGACCTGGATCACGCATGCAGCCCGCGCCGATGTGATGACCCTGCTCGTGCGCACCAATCCCGACCTGCCGGGCTATCGCGGGCTTTCGATGTTCCTGGCCGAAAAGCCGCGCGGCACCGACAAGGACATCTTCCCCGTAAAGGGCATGACCGGAGGCGAGATCGAAGTGCTCGGCTATCGCGGCATGAAGGAATACGAGATCGGCTTCGACGGCTTCGAGATCCCGGCCAAAAATCTTCTGGGCCAGGAAGAAGGCCAGGGCTTCAAGCAATTGATGCAGACCTTCGAATCGGCGCGCATCCAGACGGCGGCGCGCGCGGTGGGGGTTGCTCTTTGCGCGCTCGATCTGGGCCTGCGCTATGCGCTGGAACGCACGCAATTCGGCCAGCAGCTGATCCATTTCCCGCGCGTGCGCGACAAGCTGGCGCTGATGGCGGTGGAGATCGCAATCGCGCGGCAGATCGCCTATCACGCGGCGCGCGAAAAAGACGAAGGCCGCCGCTGCGACCTGGAAGCGGGCATGGCGAAGCTTCTGGGGGCGCGCGTGGCCTGGGCGTGTGCTGACAACGCGCTGCAGATCCATGGCGGCAACGGGTTCGCGCTCGAATATCCGATCAGCCGCGTGCTTTGCGATGCGCGCATTCTGAACATCTTCGAAGGTGCGGCCGAGATCCAGGCGCAGGTGATCGCGCGCCGGCTGCTCGACGAGCGCGGCAACTGAGATGAGCGAGCACACGCTCGACCGCCTGTTCGCGACGATCGTCTCCCGAAAGGGCGGCGATCCGCAGACATCCTACACCGCCAAGCTGCTGATGCAGGGCGTCGAGCGCTGCGCCAAAAAGTTCGGCGAGGAAGCCGTGGAGACCGCACTTGCAGCGGTGTCAGGAGACAAGACGGCCACCGTCTCCGAATCCGCCGACGTGCTTTATCACCTGCTGGTTTTATGGGCGGCGGCCGGTGTCGAGCCTGCGGAGGTCTACGAAGCTCTCAGGGCGCGCGAAGGCCGGTCGGGACACGACGAAAAGGCCGCGCGCAAGAAATAGCTATTCGCCCGCACCTTCCGCGGCGTCGGCCATGCTTTTGACCAGTTCGAGCACGCGCTTCCTGACCCGCGCATCCTTGATGCGCATGAACGCAAGGCTCAGCTGCAGTCCTTCGCCGCTGGAGACGAATTCCATCACCGGCGGGGCGGCGGATTCCTCAGCGAAACCGGGCTGTCCCCCTGCGAGATTTTCCTGCACGTCCTGAAAGAAATAGGGGATGTCGACGTTCAGGATTTTAGCGATGCGAAACAGCCTTCCGGCGCCGACGCGATTGACGCCTTTTTCGTATTTCTGGACCTGCTGAAAGGTGAGCCCGAGGAGCTCCCCCAGCTTTTCCTGGCTCATCCCCACCAGCATGCGCCGCAGGCGCACGCGGTTCCCCACCTGGGCGTCGATCGGATCGGCTTGTTTTCTTGGCACTGGCTCGATTGCGGTTCAGTTTCTGGTGGGAACTTAGACACAATGTGCACGATAGCGGAAGATATATTCGCAACTGCGCTAGGGCTAATTCTCGTTGGCAGGGCGCGCGAGGATGCCCGCGAGAGCCGCCAGAACCACGAGAAGCCCGGCAAAAATCACGTCGCCGTGCAACGCATAGAACGTAACCGGCAACGCCTGCGGCAGAGTGCCGTCGACGATGCCGATCCTGTCCAAGCCGAGTTCGGCAGTGACGCGGCCCAGCGGATCGACAATCGCGGAAATGCCGGTGCCGGCTGCGCGCACGATGGGCAATCCCTCTTCAATCGCGCGCACGCGAGCGATCAAAAAGTGCTGAAAAGGCCCGGAAAACGAGCCAAACCACGCATCGTTGGTCACGTTAACCAACCACTTCGGACGCGGATGGCCGGTGACTTCATCCGGGAAAATGACTTCGTAGCAGACAAGCGGTCCGACAAGCGGAACGCCGGTCACCGCGAATGTGCGCGGGCCGGGACCTGCGGAGAATCCGCCGGGCGAATTAACAAGCTTGTCTATACCGAGCGAATGGAAAAACGTTTCCATCGGCAAATATTCGCCGAACGGCACCAAATGAAATTTGTCGTAGATGCCTTCAAGCGCGCCGCCATGACCGAAGAAATAGACACTATTGTAGTAAAGACGATTGCCCTTTCCGTCTTGGGCCATGCGCGCAGCACCTGTTATCAGCACATGTTTGTTTCCGGTGAGCAGTACGATTTCATCCATTGCCGCAGGTTCGCGCGCCAGGAGGAAAGGCGGCGCCGATTCCGGCCAGACGATGTGGGTGGGTTCGGGGCCATGCTTGACGAGGCTGAGTTCGAGAAGGCGCCGCCAATTGCGCGCCATGAACCGCGAATCGAATTTTTCAGCTTCCGGTATGTTGGGCTGAACGATTCTGAGGCGGACATTGGGAACGTCGGAGACGGGCGTCGTCAGCCGGATGGCGCCGGCGATCCAAAGAAAAACGAAAAGAAAAATCATAAATAAAGGAAGCAATAGCGCTCTCGGCCGGCCGCGCGCGCAAAACTCGGCGAGCGAACATCCGAGCAGGATCGTCAGCAGGCTTAGCCCATACGCTCCCAGAACGGACACGCTTTGCAAAATTTCCGGTACGGCGCCCCAGCTGTAAGCGGCAAGATTCCAGGGAAAGCCCGTCAGGATATGGCCGCGCAAATATTGCGCGAGGGCAAGCGCGGCCGACAGTACAAGAATGCGCGCGGAACCGTTGTGCCAGAAGCCGGTTGCAACCACGCAGGCCAGGGCGGTGAAAAACGCAAGCCCGCCGGGCAGCAGCACCAGCACGAACGGAATCTGCCAGGCATGATCGGCCGCATCGACCTGGAAGGCATTGCCGATCCAGAACAGACCGGTGAGGAATTCCCCGAAGCCGAACGCCCAACCGGTGAGCGCGAACCTTATCGTTCGCCGCGGGCCATCCTCCACGCCTTCAAGCAGCAGCACGAGCCCGGCATAGCCCAGAAGCTGCAAGGCAAAGATATTGAACGGCTCGAAAGCCAGCGCCGACGCGCAACCGATGACAAAGGCCGCGGCGAGCCTTCTCCGGCCGCTCAAGGCGCGCAACCAATCGCCCATATTGGCAAGGCCGCGCAGCGATGCGGCGCCTATCGGAATGGCAACCATCGTTACGCGTGCTCCGGCGGCTTCTTGGGCGGGCGAATGCGCAGGCGCTTGATGCGGCGCGGATCGGCCTCGAGCACTTCGAACTCATAGCCCGAAGGATGCGGCACGATTTCGCCGCGCTGGGGAACGCGGTCGAGCAGGGAAACCACGAGGCCTCCGAGCGTATCGATATCTTCGTCGGTATCGGGCAGTTTCAGATCGATGCCGGTGAGATTTTTGAAGTCTTCGAGATCGGTGCGCGCATCCGCGGCATAAACACCGCTTTCCTGCGCGCGGACATGCTGGGCGGTTTCGTCGTGTTCGTCCTCGATTTCGCCGACGATCTCTTCCACCAGATCCTCGATGGTGACCAGACCGTCGGTGCCGCCATATTCGTCGATGACGAGCGCAAGGTGGATATGCGTGGCCTGCATCTTGAGAAGCAGGTCGAGCGCGGGCATGGACGGCGGGACGAACAGCACGTTGCGGCGAAGCTTTGCGAGCGGCACGTCGGTTCTGAAGCGGAAGCTTCCGTCCATCTCGACGTCGATCAGACCCAACACATCCTTGAGCAGAACGATGCCGATGGGATCGTCGAGCGTTTCGCGATAGACGGGCAAGCGCGAATGCTGCGCTTCGCGAAAGAGCGCCACGAGATCGCAAAGCGGAGTCTTTTCTTCGACCGCAACGATATCGGCACGAGGCACCATCACGTCGTCCACGCGCAACTCGCCGAATTCGAGCAGGTTGGCGAGCATCAGTCGTTCCTGCTCGGAGAGCGCGGGGTTTTCGCGTTCGGATTCCTCGATCACCTCCTCAAGGCTTTCGCGCATCTGGGCTGCGGGACGATTGCGCAAAAACGCCTGCAGCCGCCTGAACAGCGAAAGCTTGCCCGAATCGCCGGTCGATGCGTCGGCCATCAGGCGGCCTTCGGAAGATAAGGGTTGGCAATCCCCAAGCCCGCAAGAATTTCGATTTCCAGGGGCTCCATCCGCCTGGCATCGCGCGGGCGTTCGTGATCGAACCCCAGAAGATGCAACACGCCGTGCACGGCAAGATGGCAGGCGTGACTGGCAAAGGCCTTTCCTTGCGCTGCAGCTTCTTTCGCAGTGACGCCGTAGGCAATCGCGATGTCGCCCAGATATCCCGGATCGCCCGACGGAAAGGACAGCACGTTGGTCGGTTTGTCCTTGCCGCGGAAATCCGCGTTGAGCATGCGCAGTTTCCTGTCGGTGGTGAGAAGGATGGTGAAAGGTCTTGCAGCGCCGGCGCCGGCGCGGGCATGAGCGGCGAGTGCTGCGCGTTTCACCCGCGCGCGGCTATTTCGCCAGCGTGCGTCTTCCACAATCACCGTGACTTGCGGAGGCTTCATGGCGTGCTCTTGCGCCGTTCGCCGGGCAGCGGCGGCAGGCCGGGAGGATTTTCCGCCTTACTATAGGCGTTGACGATGCGCGACACGAGTGCGTGGCGCACGACATCGGCCTCGCCGAAGCGCGCGACCGCAACGCCCTCGACGCCGCTCAATATATCGAGCGCCTGGTTGAGACCTTCGGCGCGGCCGCCCGGCAGGTCGCTTTGCGAGGGATCGCCGGTGACGACCATGCGCGAATCTTCGCCCAGGCGCGTGAGCGCCATCTTCATCTGCGGTGTGGTGGTGTTCTGCGCTTCGTCGAGAATGACGAAGGCGCGAGAGAGCGTGCGGCCGCGCATAAAGGCAAGCGGCGCCACTTCGATGATTCCCTGTTCCATCAGGCGCGTCGCCTGATCGCCCATCACTTCGAACAAAGCATCGTAGAGCGGGCGCAAATAGGGGTCGACCTTCTCGCGCAGATCGCCGGGCAAGAATCCAAGGCGTTCGCCGGCTTCGAGCGCAGGACGCGACAGGACGATGCGTTCGATCTTGCGCTCATAAAGCAGATGCGCGGCGAAAGCGGCGGCGAGATAGGTTTTGCCGGTGCCCGCCGGGCCGATGCCGAACACCAGGGGATGCGTGCGCATCAAATCGAGATAGGCGGCTTGCGCGGGCGACCTGGCGCGCGTGACGCGCGAGGAAGCCGTTTTGATCGCCGGCGTGCCGAACCCGCGATCGATGCCGCTCGAGTCGCGGCTGGCAAAACGCAGTTCCGCATCGACTTCGGCAAGGCCGATGTCTTCCTTGGCTTCGAGACGGGCGTAGATGGCGCGCAAGACCGAGGCCGCGCGTTCGCGCGCCTCGGGATTTCCTTCGACGGCCACGAGATTTCCGCGCGTGGCGATGCGCACGCCAAGTTTCTGCTCGACGCGCACGAAATTCTTCTGATGCGCCCCGCCCAGCGCGGCAAGCAGCGCGTTGCTGGGAAATTCGAGCGTGACCTGCTCTTTGGCGGAGCGTTTGACGGCGTTGCTCAATGCGCAAGCGCCCTTTCGCGGGTGCGGGTTTCCACAAGCGTGCCGCGCAGCGAGTTGGGCATCGCCTTTTCGATGCGGACCGTCGCGATCTTTCCCAACAGATGCGTGGCGTTGGCGGCGTGGACGGCCTGCAGATAGGGGCTGCGGCCCACGGCTTGACCCGGATGACGGCCCGGCTTTTCGAACAGCACGGGCAGGCTGCGCCCTTCGCACGACGCGTTGAACGCATCCTGCTGCTCGCGCAACAGCGCCTGGAGCGCATGAAGGCGTTCGTCCTTCACCTTGCCGGGCACCTGGATTTTGGCGGCGGCTGCCGGCGTGCCCGGCCGCGGGGAATATTTGAACGAAAAGGCCTGGGCGAAGGTGACATTGCGCACCAATTCCATGGTGGCCTCGAAATCCTTGTCCGTCTCGCCGGGAAAACCGACGATGAAATCGGACGAAAGCGCGATATCGGGACGCGCGGCGCGGATACGATCGGCCAGCCGCAAATAATCTTCCGCCCTGTGCTGGCGGTTCATCGCCTTGAGGACGCGGTCGGATCCCGATTGCACCGGCAGATGCAGGAACGGCATCAGCTTGGGATTATCTCTATGGGCGGCGATCAGATCGTCGCTCATGTCGCGCGGGTGGCTGGTGGTGTAGCGCAGGCGGTCCAGACCCTCGATGCGCGAGAGATGCGCGATGAGACCGGCAAGCGTTGTGCCGCCGTTGCGATAGGCATTGACGTTTTGGCCGAGCAGCGTGATTTCGCGCACGCCTTTGGCGGCGAGACGGCGCGCTTCGGATTCGATCTGGGCGAGCGGGCGCGAATATTCGCTGCCGCGCGTATAGGGGACGACACAAAACGTGCAGAACTTGTCGCAGCCTTCCTGCACGGTGAGAAAGGCGCTCACGCCGTCGACCGCATTTTCCTCAGGCAGGGCGTCGAACTTTTCGTCCGCCGGAAAATCGGTTTCGAGCGCATGTCCCTTTTCGCGGCTGACGCGCGCGATCATTTCCGGCAGGCGGTGATAGGATTGGGGCCCCACAACCATGTCGACAGCCGGTTGACGGGCGACGATCTCTTCGCCCTCGGCCTGCGCCACGCAGCCTGCGACCGCGATCAGCATGCCGGATTTTTCTTCCTTCAGGCGCGCAAGCCGGCCAAGTTCGGAATAGACCTTCTCCGCCGCCTTCTCGCGGATATGGCAGGTGTTGAGGATCACCATGTCCGCATCTTCCGGAGCGTCGGCCATGGCATAGCCCAGGGGCGTCAACAAATCCGCCATGCGGGCGGAATCATAGACGTTCATCTGGCAGCCATAGGTTTTGACGAACAGCTTCTTCATGTCAGCGCCGGTTTTCGGGGAGCCGGTATATGAGGGAAGGGGCGGCAAAACTCAAGAAATGCGGGCTTTTCATGCGGCGGCCTCGGTCAAGGCGGCGTCTTCCTCTTCCGGCTGGGGACGGGCGGCGGCGCTCATTCGGCCGCGCAAGGCGCGCGTTTGGCCCTCCCGCACGATCGCTTCGGTGAGGGCGGCGAGCTTTTTGCGCCCGCCGGCCATATCGACCGTCAACGGTTCATGAAATTCCACCACCACATCGATAGGTCCCGTTTTCACCGCTTCGATCAGATGCGGCACCAGATCCATGTCGCCATACCAGGCGAACAGCGGACGGTTTTCGCGGCCCATGGGCATTCCATACAGGCCCACATAGGCGACCGAGACGGGCTGCACGGGGACGTGGACCGGTTTGCCTTCCTCATCGGTGCCGACCACGGCTTCGGCGGCGCCCATCAACGCGCTCTTGAACGGCAAAACGCAATTGCCGTCGCTGGACGTGCCTTCGGGAAACAGAACCAGCGCGTCGCCTTGCAGCACGCGGTCGCGGATTTGATCGCGCGCCGCTCCGGTTTGCGAACGGCGCGAGCGTTCGACGAACACCGTCTGCTGCAAGCGTGCGAGCGTGGAAAAAAAAGGCCAGTTCTGCACTTCGCTTTTGGCGACGAACGACACTTGGGCAGTGCTGGAAAGCACCAGAATATCGAAATAGGACGTGTGATTGCCGATCATGAGCACGCCCCTGTCCTGCACCGGCTTGCCGATCACCGTGACACGGATGCCGAACAGCTTGCAGAGAAATTTGTGGTAGCGGTGCGGAAATGTTTTTCGCCGCGGAAGATTGAACCGCAAGGCGCTGGCTTGCCAGGGAATGCCCGGCAAGGTCACCAGAATAAAGGTGAGCAGAATCCCGAAAGCTCGCAAGGCTGACATGGCTTAGCGTTTTGCGCTCTTGCTGCCTTTCGGCACGCCATAAAGTTCAAGACGATGGTCGACCAGCTCGAATCCCAGTTCTTCGGCGATTGCGCGCTGCAGCTTTTCAATGTCCTCGTTGCGGAACTCGACCACGCGGCCCGATTGAACGTCGATCAGATGATCGTGATGGGATTCCGGAATCTCCTCATAGCGCGATCGGCCGTCGCGAAAATCGTGACGTTCCAGAATGCCCGCATCTTCGAACAGCTTCACCGTACGATAGACGGTGGCGATCGAGATGTGGGGATCCACGCCAGACGCCCGGCGGTAAAGCTCTTCGGCATCGGGGTGGTCGCTGGCATCCGACAGCACACGGGCAATCACCCGGCGCTGTTCGGTCATTCGTAACCCCTTCTCGATGCAGAGTTTTTCGATCCGCGACAAATCAGGCTCCCGGCTGTCGGGGTGACTTTAATCTACAAGGAGGCCTTTCCCAACCCGGAAAGGGGAAGGGACAGGATCAGGGCATCCTCGGGCGCGGCACCGGCTGCGCGATAATAGCCCTTGCGAAGTCCGGCCTCCCGGAAGCCGAGATCCGCATAGAGGGCGCGGGCCGCGGCATTGTTCGCGCCCACTTCGAGGAACAGGCGGGCGGCACCGGCACGGGCGGCCTCTTGCGCGGCGCTCCTTACCAGGGAACGGCCGAGGCCGGAGCGCCGTTCGCCGGGACCGACCGCGAGGGTCAGGATTTCGGACTCGTCCGCTGCCGTCCGGAATAGAATGAATCCTGCGATGCGGCCGCTGCGTTCGGCGATCTTTGCCCGTGCTCCCGATGCCGCAAGATCCAACAGCGCACGTTCGTCCCAGCCTTCCGCGAAGCAGGCCTTGTGCAGGCGGGAAAGAGCCGCGAAATCGGATGCGGTGGCGGAGCGTAGCTTCATTTTTGCGCCGGGAGCTTCGCATCGGGCGGGCGCAGATAGAGCGGACCCGGCGCTTCCGCCGAAGCCGGACGCGCAAGCGCGATGCGGGCGACCCACAGCGCATCGGGCTGGCGGATCTGCGTGAGCAACGCTTCGCCCCCATATCTCATCGCGGCCGGTTCCGCAGCGGTTCCGGCGAAAGCGAGTTTGGCATTTTGCGCGGCCTTCGAGATCATCGCGAGCGCATCCTCAAGGGGCGCGATGGCTGCGGGAATCAATGTGCGGTCTTCCTGCAGCAGCTCGAAATAGACCTCGTTTCGTTTTGCGTCGTGCAGGGCTGCGCCATAGGCAGCACCTGTTTCGGCGATGGCGGCGGTTGCCATGGCCTGAAGCGTCGTGACGCCGGTGAGCGGACGTCTGAGCGCGATTCGCAGGCCGCGCGCGAAGGCAAGGCCCACACGCTGGCCGGTGAACGTTCCGGGGCCGGTGGTGACGGCCAGCCTCTGCAGATCGGAAAAAGCAATGCCTGAGTCCCGCATCGCTTCAGCCACCATCGGCGCCAGCCGCTCGGCATGGCCGCGATCCATGATTTCGAAACGATGCGCCAGGATGCGCGCATCATCGACGACGGCGCAGGAGCACGCGCCCAATGCGGTATCGACCGCGAGCAGCTTCATGCGCGTTTCATCAGAGAATCTTGCATGCCTCATCGAAGGATAGGCGCGGCGAACGCGGGAATATTCCGGAAGGATCGCCATAGCCGAGGCTGCAAATGAAATTCGACTTGATGTTGGTGCCCGCGAAGAATTCCTTGTCCACGCCCGCATTGTCGAAGCCGGACATCGGACCGCAATCCAGACCCACCGCGCGCGCGGCGATGATGAAATAGCCGCCCTGAAGCGTTCCGTTGCGGAAGGCGGTCGTCTCGCGCAGAACAGGATCCTTGAACCAGTTCTTGGCGTCCTGATTGTGCGGGAAGAGGCGCGGCAGGTATTCGGGAAAATCGAGATCGTACCCGATGATCGCTGTGACCGGAGCGCTCATCGTCTTGGCGCGATTGCCTTCGGAAAGATGCGGCTTCAGACGCTCCTTGGCTTCCTTCGTGGTGAGGAAGAGGATGCGCGCGGGCATGTTGTTGGCGCTTGTCGGCCCCCAGCGCATCAGGTCGTAAATCGCCATCAGCATGGTGTTGCTGACGGGCTTGTCGAGCCATTTGTTCTGCGTGCGCGCGTTGCGGAAGATGATATCGAGGGCTTCGTCGTTGATGGCGTGGGCAGACATTGGAGGCGCTCCGGCAAGAACCGGATGAAGGCATAATCCGGCCCGCGGCCTATCGCAAATCAGACCGCTTCGACCGCGTTCACTTCGGGAACGTAGTGACGCAGCATGTTCTCAATGCCGTTGCGCAAGGTCATGGTCGAAGACGGGCAACCCGCGCACGCCCCCTGCAAATGCAGGAAGACGACGCCGGAACTTCCGTCATACCCCTTGAAGATGATGTCGCCGCCATCCTGCGCAACCGCCGGACGGACGCGGGTGTCGAGCAGTTCCTTGATCTGCGTGACAATCTCTTCGTCGCCGGCGTTGTAGGCGGCGTCGCTTGCCGCTTCGTCGGCCGGCTTGTCGATCAGGGGCAGGCCGCGGGTGAAGTGATCCATGATCGCGCCGAGCACGGCGGGCTTGAGATGTTTCCAGTCGCCGCCGGCCTTGGTGACCGAAATAAAATCGGAACCGAAAAAGACCCGCGAGACATCCGGCACCTCGAAAAGTGCGGCGGCCAGCGGAGAACGTGCGGCGGAAGCCTTGTCCGGGAAGTCGGCGACATTGCCTTCGCCCATAACCTCACGGCCGGGAAGGAATTTCAGGGTTGCCGGGTTGGGCGTGGATTCGGTCTGGATGAACATGAGACTTAAATGGACCTCCTTGCCCCTTCGATCAAGGAGGTCAGAAGTCCGAGACGATCCCCTTCTTTTCCCAGTCGCCATAGCGGGTGGGTTCCGGTCCTTTCTGGCCGCCCAGTTCCTCCGGCTGCGGATCGGCTTGTTTGGCGGCTTTGCGGCGGGCTTCGGCCTCGGCCCGGGCACGCTCGCCCGCCTCGCGGATGCGGGCGGCGATCTGGGATTTGCTGGTTTTTTTCATGCGGCTTGACCGGGTTTGCCGAGAGCATACATCAACACTCGAAGTGTGGTTTCAAGGACCAAGATGAACGTCTTGCGCACCGGCATATTGATGGCCCTGATGACCGGTCTCTTTCTGGCCGTGGGATTTCTGATCGGCGGCGAGGCGGGGATGTTTGTCGCGTTCCTGTTTGCCGCCGGATCGAACCTGTTCGCTTATTGGAACTCCGACAAGATGGTGCTGCGCATGTATGGCGCGCGGGAGGTGGATGAAACCTCCGCGCCCGAACTTGTGCATCTGGTCCGGCAATTGGCGGCGAAGGCAGGATTGCCCATGCCGCGCGTCTTCATCGCCGAAAATGAACAACCCAATGCGTTCGCCACGGGGCGCAATCCCGAACACGCAGCCGTCTGCGTGACCACCGCTCTGTTGCAGCGTCTCGACAGCGAAGAGCTTGCAGGCGTTTTGGCGCATGAGCTTTCGCATGTGAAGAACCGCGACACGCTGACCATGACGATTGTGGCGACGTTGGCAGGTGCTGTTTCGATGCTGGCGAATTTCGCGTTCTTCATGGGCGGACGGCGCAATGCGATCGGCAGCCTGCTGGCGATGCTGTTCGCGCCGCTGGCGGCGGTATTGGTGCAATCGGCGATCAGCCGGACGCGGGAATTCGAGGCCGACCGGATGGGCGCGGAGATTTCCGGGCGGCCATTGTGGCTGGCGTCCGCCCTGCAACGCATCGACCGCGGCGCGAAGACGATTGAAAATCCCGAAGCGGATGCGCATCCGGCGACGGCGCATATGTTCATCGTCAATCCGCTGCATGGCGGGTTGACGAATCTCTTTGCAAGCCATCCCTCGACCGACGAGCGAATTGCGCGGCTGCAGGCGATTGCCGCGCAGATGGATCGAGCCCCGGACCGCGGTCCCTGGGCGTGACGGAGCAAAATGCAAAAGGCGAATTGGGCGCACGCGTTGCCGCGCTTGCCGTTCTTTCGGAAGTCTTGCGCAGGCGGCGGCCGCTGGATGCGGTGGCCGACGATGTTCTGGGAAGAGCAGGGCTTGAGGCGCGCGACGCCGGATTTGCGCGCGCCATCGCGAACGAAACGCTCAGACGGTTCGGACAGCTCGATGCGCTGATCCGCCATTTCGTGCCCAAACCGCCGCAGCCGCAGCGCGCAGGCCCGACGCCGGAGATATTGCTGGCGGGGGCGTGCGAGCTTCTGTTTCTCGGCGTTCCGCCGCATGCGGCGGTCGATTCCGCCAACCGGCTTTGCCTGCGCGACAAGGACGCCAGGCATTTCAAGCCGCTGGTGAATGCAGTGCTGCGGCGGATTTCGCGCGAGGGCAGAGATGTTCTCGCGTCCCAGGACGGAGCGCGCCTCAACACGCCGGACTGGTTGTGGGCGCGCTGGTGCGATGCCTATGGCGAAGACACCGCGCGCAAGATTGCGAGCGCACATCTTTCGCCCGCACCGCTCGATATAGCTTTGAAAGGGGCTGCTTCGATTCCGGATGCAGTGCCCGTCTTCGGAAACATCGTGCGTTTGCGCGACGCAGGCCGCGTGGACCAATTGCCCGGATTCGACGAGGGCGAGTGGTGGGTGCAGGACGCGGCGGCCTGCCTGCCCGCACGATTGCTGGGCGATGTGCGCGGCAAGCGCGTAATCGATCTGTGTGCGGCGCCAGGCGGCAAGACGGCGGAGCTTGCCGCGATGGGCGCAATCGTCACGGCGGTGGAGCGCGACGGCACGCGGCTTTCCCGCATGAGAGAAAATTTCTCGCGGCTCAAACTGGATGCAAAACTGGTTCAATCCGATTTGCGCGATTTCAAGCCGGAGGCGCTCGCGCCCTACGTCCTGCTCGATGCGCCCTGCAGCGCGACCGGCACGATAAGACGTCACCCCGAGCTACCCTGGATCAAAAACGCATCCGACATCACCGCTTGCGCGGCGGCGGCGCAGGACCTTCTGGATGCGGCAGCGCAGATGGTGGCGCCGGGCGGCGTGCTGGTTTTCGCAGTGTGTTCGCTGGAACCGGAAGAGGGGCCGGAACAGGTGGATGGCTTTCTGTATGCGCATCCAACCTTCAGGCGCGAAGCGATAATGCCTGAAGACATCTTCGGGCTCGACGCGATCACGGCAGCGGGGGATTTGCGTACCTTGCCGTGCCATCTTGCGGAGAAAGGCGGGATGGACGGATTTTATGCCGCGCGCCTGCGCAAATCAGGATAAGCGGCCCAGCGCGTAAGCCAGCGCCAGATAGATTTTTCCGGTGTCGGCGGAGAGCATTGTGGAGGTGAGAAGCCCGCCGCCGTCGCCTTCCTTGGCCTTGTTCAGCAGCACTTCGAAATCGGCGATGTAGGTATCCGCCGCTTCGCGGAACTTCGCGTTTTCGCGATAGAGATTGGCAATGCGGTTCATCGCGTCGGAATCGATGGCGTCTGCCAGCCTCCGCGCGAAAATCGTGCGGTCGCCCGCGAGATAGCGGCGCCATTCGTCTTCGCCGGGTGCCGGGCCGGTGTCGAACGCGGCAAGATCGATCGCGAGGTCGGACAGGGCTGCCTCGAGCGCGCCCAGGGCCGCGGCAGACGCCGGGCGCAATTGCCTTTCCTGCGGCGACTCGCTGTTTTCGACCGCTGCGAGCAGCGTGCTCATGTTCCAGCCTTTTGGATCGCTGGGCTCCACCGGGCGCGGTTCGGACTTGCGCCTGGGTCGCTGGGTGAGCTTGCGGGCGCGCGACAACAGGCTGTCGGGATCGTTCTGCGCCGCATCCGATTCTGCGCGCGGCTGTTTGACGGATGTGCGCGCGTGAATGGTGGCGATGGTGCGCGCAGAGAGATCGAGAATCTCTTCGGTTTCGGTTCGCAGCATCTCGCGTACGCGGCGGGCTTCCTGTTGGGCAATGCCGGGCAATGTCGCCATATGCGTGTTCACTTCGCTCACCGCCCGGTCGAGATCTGCGCTGACTTCTTTCGACTTGGCGGCAAGTTCGCTTGCGGCGCGGATGAGCTTTTCGCATTCGCTCATGGCCTCGCTCACCAACGCATTGGCGTTTGCCTTGGCCGTGGACGCCGTGTCGCCGATCAGCATATGCGCGCTTTCGCCCGCCTGCCGCAACGTTTCGGTGATCCTGGTCAGACTGTCGCTCGCCGCCGCGCCGATATCGGTGAGGCGGCTGGCTTCCGCGGCGAGCACGCCTGCGATATTGGCCGCACGGGCCGCCGCGTTCGACATGATCATCTCGACATGGCGTTCGGTGTCCGACGCCAAGGTTTCGAATTTTTTGGCCTCCGGCGAAAGCGCGGCGATGGTCTTTTCGAGTGCTGCGCGTTCGTTCTGCACCGCCTGTTCGAAAGCCTGACCTTCCTCGCGCAGTTTTTGCAGCAGATCGTTCATCTGCGCGCGATGGCGCTCATGACGGCCGAGCACGAATTCGGCGCGCGCCATGGTGGCATCCGCCACCTGCTCGATCTGCTTGGCGCGGGCATCCAGTTCGACGGCGACATTGTGCGGCGCCTGCGCGGCGGCTTCGACGGAGGCGCGGAATTCGCTCGTCTGCTTTTCGAGACTCTGGCTCGCAGCGGCGAGCTTTCCTTCCGCCATTTCCATGATCGACTGCAATTGGGCCACGCGGCCTGCCAGATGTTCGCTTGCCTGCCCGGCTGCGCGATCGAGCGTGCCTTCGGTGGATTCGATCACCGATTTCATCTGCGTGACGCGCGTGGCGATGAGATCGTTGGCGCGTTCGGTGCGCTCCGCCAGGAGTTCGTGGGCGCGGATCGTGCCGTCGAGCAGCACATCGCCCGCCGAGCCGATCATCTGTTTGAGCTGGTCGACCTGGCCGGCGAGGATATCGTGCGCACGGCGGGTGGAAGCGCTGAAGGCTTCTTCCGCGGAGAGCACGGTCGATTTCAATTCCTGCGCGCGGTCCGACAGCACGTCGCCCACGCCCGTGGCGGAGGCGGCGAGCGCCTCTTGCGCCGACGCGATGGCCGCCTTGAGGTCTTCGGTGCGCGCGGCGAGCGCAGATTGCACCTCGGCCACGGAACCGGCGAGCGCACTCCTGGTGCTTTCGATGACGCCTCGCAATTCGCTGGCGCGACCGGAAAGCGTGTCGCCGGTTTCGGCGGCGGAGGCCGCAAGCGCGCCTTGCGCGGAATCGATGATCGTCTTGAGTTGCGTGGCGTGCGCCGTGACGGTTTCGCCGGCGCGCGCGGCTGCTTCTCCCAGCATGCCGCCAATGGATTCCAGACGCTCGCGTTCCTGCATCAGCCGCTTGGCAATGGCTTCGCCGCGCACATCGGTGCGCGCGCCCGCCTCATCGAGCGCTGCAATCTGGCCCTGCAAAACGCTTTCCAGCGCGCGCAGTCTTTGAAAAGCCCCGTCGATACCCGCATTCAGCGCATCGAGTTCGTGGCGCACGGTACGGCCGAGCTTGGCGGCAGTTCTGGCCGACATGTCGTCGGCGGTGACGAGAAGTTCGACGCGTTCCGACAACTGCCCGACGAGCTGCCCCATCGCCTGACCGCGCGCGAAGGCCCAGGCAGTGGCGATGAACAGGATTGGCGGAGCCAGAATGATGGCCGCGTAGAGCGCCATTTCCTGGATATCGAGGGCACCCAGGCCGCGCGGACCCGCATAGCCGAGGAGATAGGCAGAGGCGCAACCGATCCAGAAACAGGCGATGATGAGCGCGAAGACCAGACCCACCACCCCCGTTTGCCTGCGGGCGGGTTTCCTCGGGCGCTCTGGCACCCTGGCAGGTGTTTCGGAAGAGGCGGTGGCAGGCTTTGCCTGCTCGACGGCGAAATTACGCAAACTCATACCCCTCAGCAGAAAGCTAAGCGCTGACCGACAGGCCCCCATTTAACCATTTCCGGAGGCATTCTGCGAATCTATCCACAGTGAATTCTTAATGGCTGGGTCCTTTTCCCCGGAGCGATAAAGGCCCAAATTCCAAGGGCATGGACACCGGCCGGCCCTGCCTGACCGCGCCCGGTACCGCCCTTCGCCGGGCTGCCTGCCCGATCGCCGATGCCCCGCCCGCATTTACCGACCCGCTAGCACCGGAATTTGCGGCCTCGGCACGGGAGCGGCCCACGCGAACGGACCCGGCGTGCCGGCAGGTGCCGGGATTTCCGGCAGGCGAAAACACGGACAAGCGGAACGAATGTTGTTTCTTGGATTGCAATGACGGTCTTCCGTTGGGCGGGGCTGCGCATATCATGCAGGCGCGCGTTTAGGCGCGACTTGCGGGGAGGACGGTATGGACATGCTTCTTGCCGCGGCTGCGGCGTTTCTTGCCATTCATTTTCTCGTCTCCGGCACGCGCTTGCGCGACGCGATCGTGGGCGCGATCGGCGAAGGGCCCTATATGGGGCTTTTTTCGCTGGCGTCGCTGTTGGCGATCTTCTGGCTTGTCGTCTCGTACAATCGGGCGCAAGCAAGCGGAAACGATCCGCTGCTCTACGATCTGGGCGTGGGCGCAAAGCATCTGGCGATGCCGGTGATTTTTCTTGCCTTCCTCATCGGCGTACCGGGACTTCTCACGCCCAATCCGACATCGGTCCGGCAGGAAGGCGTTGCGGCAAGACCAGATGCGGTGAAGGGCATCGTGGCGGTCACGCGGCATCCGTTTCTGTGGGGTGTAACGATCTGGGCGGCGATGCATCTGGCGATGAATGGCGATGCGGCATCGGTGATCCTGTTCGCAACGTTCTTGATTCTTGCCCTGCTGGGCCCGCTTTCCATCGATGCCAAGCGCAAGCGGAAGATGGGGCCGGACTGGGAGGGATTTGCCGCGCGCACTTCAAACGTGCCGTTTGCCGCGGTGCTCTCAGGACGCGCAAAGCTCAAATGGGGCGAGCTTCTGGACTGGCGGATGGCGGCGGCGGTGTTGCTGTTCGTGGCCGTACTCTTCGGCCACGCCAGCGTGATCGGCGTTTCGCCGTTTCCGGGCGGATGACCGGCATTCTGATTTCAATCCGGTGTGAAGCGTTAACGGGGCCTTGAGAAAAGAGCGCGATCATGGGCGAAGGCTTTGAAGGGCTTTCGCCATGCTGGCTGCAGAACGCGCGGGCGTCGTCGATCTCGAACACCTGAACAAATACACGGGCGGCGATCCCGCACTGAACGCGGAGATTCTGCGGCTGTTCCAGAAACAGGCGACGGATATGATTGCGCGTCTTCAACAATGCCTCGAAGCCGCAGACAACGAAGGCTGGTACGAGGCGGCGCATACGTTGAAAGGCGCCGCCCGCGGCATCGGCTCCTTCGCCCTCGCCGACACGATTGCCGACGCGGAGAAACTTCAGCCTGAGACCGATCGCGCCAAAGCGCAGGCGGCACTGGCAACCATGAGAAGCCGCGCAGGCCTCGTGCACATGTTCATCGACAGCTATTTGCGCTGATTTTTTCGATCGAACGCCACAAGTTCCAGTTCGATCGAACGCTCGATGAGTTCGCGCCAGACCGGCTCTGCAATAGCAGGGTTCAAGCCCTGACGCTTGGCTTCGGCGAGAACCTTCGAAACGACATCTTCGATGCGGGCTTCGTCGCGCACGCTGTCTCGCGCCGTCTTCAATTCCGCGGCGCGTTCGATATAGGTCTGGCGCTCGGCCAGAAGGCCCACCAGTGCACGGTCGATGCGGTCGATCTGGCGGCGCACATCCTCCATGGACCGGCAATCGGGAGCGGGAATGACCAAGGTCATGGCGGTTGGCCCTGAAACACGATTTCCTCTTGCCGCCCCCGCTTCGGCAGGGGCAAGAGAGCGGGCCGCGACACTTGCGCCCCCGATCGGCGGGGGCCGGGGATTGTCCGGGTCCACCTTTTTACATATATACCCGTTAGTTTGTCCCTTCATACACAATAGACTTGTGGAATAGAGCATGACAATGCCCATCGAAACCGACGTCGCCATCATCGGAGCGGGCCCCATCGGGCTTTTCGCCGTGTTCGAGCTGGGATTGCTCGACCTCAAGGCACATCTTGTGGACATTCTCGACCGGCCGGGCGGGCAGTGCACGGAGCTCTATCCCGAAAAGCCGATCTACGACATTCCGGGACTTCCTATCGTAACGGGCCAGGAACTGACCGACCGGCTGATGGAACAGATCAAGCCGTTCAAGCCCACCTTTCACTTCGGACAGATGGCGTCCGCCCTTTCCAAACTCGATGACGGGCGCTGGAAGCTTTCGACCGATGCGGGCACCGAGATCGTGGCGCCTGTCGTCGTGGTGGCGGCGGGCGGCGGCAGTTTCGTTCCGAAACGTCCGCCGATTGCGGGCATCGAAGCCTATGAAGGCAAGAGCGTGTTCTATGCCGTGCGAAAAATGGAAGACTTCCGGGGCAAGGATATTCTGATCGCGGGCGGCGGCGATTCCGCGCTTGACTGGACGCTCAACCTCGCACCGATCGCGCGCTCGCTCACGCTGGTGCATCACCGCGACGGATTCCGCGCAGCACAACATAGCGTCAACCGGATGCGCGAACTTGCCGATCAGGGAAAGATCAAATTCCACGTCGCCAGCGTGAAAGCGCTGCACGGCGAAGACGCAAAGCTGGAGCAGGTGACGCTGGCCGGCGCCGACAAGCAGGAGTTCAAGATCGACGTCAACACCTTCCTGCCGTTCTTCGGGCTGACCATCAAGCTCGGGCCGATTGCGGAATTCGGCCTGAACCTGCATGAAAATCTCATTCCGGTGGACACCGAAAAATTCGAAAGCAGCACGCATGGCATTTTCGCCATCGGCGACATCAACACCTATCCCGGCAAGCTGAAGCTCATTCTTTCCGGCTTCCATGAAGCGGCGCTGATGGCGCAGGCCGCATTCCACATCGTGAAGCCGAACGAGAAGCTGCGGTTCCAGTACACAACCTCTTCTTCAAGCCTGCAGAAGAAACTTGGCGTATCCTGACATGAAGATCATCGCGACCGACAGAAACGGCCAAACCCGCGAACTGGAAGGCCGCGACGGCTGGACGGTGATGGAGATCCTGCGCGACGCCGGCTTGCCGATCACGGCCGAATGCGGCGGGGCCTGCGCGTGTGCCACCTGCCATGTCTATGTGGACGAGGAATGGGTCGCGAAACTGCCGCCCAAATCCGACGCGGAAACCGACATGCTCGACATGGCGCTGGCGGTCGAGCCCAATTCGCGGCTGTCCTGCCAGATCGTCTGTTCCCCCGAACTGGACGGAATCAAGGTCACGGTCGCGCCCGAATAAATTAGAATTATTGTTTTGCGATAATAATTTTCTGCTATAAAGGTTCCGGCTTATCTTCCGGAGCTTGTCATGGCGGCTGTCCCCGAAAACCTTGCCGGCCTCAGCCGGATCATGGCCGCGCTCTCCGGCATCGGCTTTGTGCTCTGTCCGCTCCTGCTCGTGGCGGCATTTCTCATCCCCGGGGGACATACCGACTGGATCCTTGGGCAGCACCATTTAAGGGAACTGCTGAGAGCCGATGTGCCTTATGCCTTTCGGGTTGCAGCCCTGCTGTTCGAGGCCGGACCGACCGGCTTCGTCATGTGGGCGCTGTGGTCTCTGCGCCGGCTGTTTCAACGTTACGCGGCGGGAGACGTGTTTTCCAACGAAGCGCTCAATTGCCTCAATCATGTTGCGGCCGCGCTTTTCGCCGAGGTCATCACCGGCTTTGTCGTGCAGGCGCCGGTCTCGCTATTGCTCACCTGGTGGAGAGGCGAAGGTCACCGGGAAATCGCCCTTGGACTTTCGAGCGGCGATTTCGGGTCGCTGTTCCTTGCGGGTGCGGTGCTTGTCATCGCGCGCGTGATGGCGGTGGCCCGGCGGATGGCGGACGAGAACGAAAGCTTCGTGTGATGGCAATCATCGTCCATCTCGACGTGATGCTGGCACGGCGCAAGATGCGCTCGAAAGAACTGGCGGAGATCATCGGCATCACCGAAGCCAATCTTTCGCTTTTGAAGTCCGGTCATGTGAAAGGCGTGCGTTTCGCAACGCTCGACAAAATCTGTGCGGCGCTGGAGTGCCAGCCCGGCGATCTTCTGGAATTCAGACCGGACGGATAGAGCACCCCATGATGACGCCGCCGTTCAGGACGGAGCGCCGGGACAAGCGCCGATCCGTCAGAGAACTCGTAAGTGGCGCGGGCGTGGCGCTTTTGCATGCGATCGTTATCGCGGCATTGGTGAAAGCGACTTACGTCGCCATTCCCAACCATCCGGTCGCGCGCGAAATCGAGATCTGGTTCATCTTCCCGCCCAAACCGCAAACAAGGGCCGAGCTGCGGCCGAAAAACGAGAAGGCAAAATCCGCCAAACAGATTACGCCTGAAACGACGATCATTCCGGACTACAGCCACATCGCGCTTCCGCCGTCTTGGGGCGAGAAAAATGCGGATGGGCTCAACCGATCGCTGTTCGGTTGCGAGCCCGATCAGATTGCATTGCTGCCGCCGGAAGAACGCGCGAAGTGCCCCTCCATCGCCGCAGCCTCGCGCGATCGCGACAAGGATGCGGTGGACTATCTCGATCATACGGGCCGTTCGAAGGATCGCCTGCATTGGGCGCGCGGCCGCGACCGCAAGAACCTGCCCCTGCTTCTGCCTTGTGCGAGTCCCTATGGAGTGGGAGTGGGCCTCGGCACCCTGCTGTGTCTGGCAAAGGGCGTGGCCAAAGGCTTCGATCCCGACAACCAGCCCGGCTATATGGACAAGCCCGTGGTTATCCATTTGCCAAATAATGGCGATCCTTCAACCATTTATGAGCCTGGGAATTGATGAGCTTGATAAGTTAGTACTTTTGTTATAACTCACCGTTATAACGATTGTTCATACAGGCTTGTCCATGCTCGGAAAAACCAAAGTCATCCAGATCGGCAACTCGGTCGGCGTTGTCCTCCCCAAGGAGGCGCTAGCCATGCTGCGCGTCGAAAGAGGAGACATGCTGTTTCTGACCCAAACAGCGAATGGCGTGAGCCTGACTGCTTATGACCCGGGCGTAGAAAAGCAGATCGAAGAAGGCCGGGAATTCATGCGCGAATATCGCGATACGCTGCGCGCGCTCGCGAAATGAGCGAGCCTGCCTGGCTCAACCGCCACGTTCTGGAGATTCTTCACGGCGAGAGTATCGCAGAACATGGCGGTGCTGACGGGCTGAGAGATGAAGGGCTATTCGAATCCGCATTGGCGCGACCGCAAAATCTTTTCGCCTATGAAGGCGTCACGGACATTGCACGTCTTGCAGCCTGCTATGGATTTGGTCTCGCGAAAAATCACGCATTTGTGGACGGCAACAAGCGCATTGCCTTCATCGCGACAGGTCTATTTCTACGTCTGAATGGCTATCGACTCGTTGCCGATCAGGTGCAGGCGACATTGACCGTATTGTCCGTTGCATCAGGCGCCTGCTCGGAAAACGAATATGCGGAATGGATTCGCCGGCACATGCAACGGCTCTGAACGTGCTATGGTTGCCTTGGGAGGCAACCATGGGCTTTTACGACAAGCATATACTGCCGCCGCTTCTGGCGGCGATGATGGGCGCCAAGCCCATCCGCTATCAGCGCAAAAAGGTTGTGCCGCGAGCGGAAGGGCGCGTGCTGGAGATCGGCTTCGGTGCGGGGCACAACCTGCCTTTCTACGACGCATCGAAAGTGAGCCATCTCTGGGCACTGGAGCCTTCGGGCGAGATGCGGGCGCGCGCGGCAAAGCGCGTGGCCGCTTCGCCGCTGGCCATCGAATTTCTCGATCTGCCGGGTGAGGAGATTCCGCTGGAAGACGATGCCGCCGATACGGTCCTCGTCACCTACACG
>DASZRY010000107.1:0-6048 GCA_035548975.1 Rhizomicrobium sp. | reverse complement strand
GCCGTCCTTGGTCGTGCGCGGGGCGCCGAAGCTCTTTTCGATGACGACGTTGCGGCCCTTGGGACCCAGCGTCACCTTCACGGCTTCGGCAAGAATGTCGACGCCGCGCAGCATCCGCTCGCGCGCATCGGCACCGAATTTGACGTCTTTGGCTGCCATGTGTTGTTTCTCCTAACTCTGTCTCAGCATTGATTTCGGCCACGCGAATGGCGAGTAGCGAATGGAATATCCCTATTCGCTATTCGCTATTCCCAATTCGCGCCTCAGGCGGCCTTCTTCGCGGGCGCCTTGCGGCCTTCGAGAATGCCCATGATGTCGGACTCCTTCATGATCAGGAGTTCCTGGCCGTCGATCTTCACTTCGGTGCCCGACCATTTGCCGAACAGCACGAAGTCGCCGGCCTTCACTTCGGGGGGGATACGCTTGCCCGATTCATCGAGAGCGCCGGGGCCGACGGAAATGACTTCGCCTTCCTGCGGCTTCTCCTGGGCGGTGTCGGGGATGATGATGCCGCCGGGGGTCTTCTGGTCCTCCTGGACGCGGCGGACGACCACACGGTCGCCAAGCGGGCGGAATTTCATGGGGAATCGCTCCTCAAAAGTTTAGACCTTGCAAGTACTTGTGGGGATCCGGCCCTCAGGGGGCCAGATATGGCAGCACTCCCCCTGAGAGAGTGCCAACCGTTGGCCGCTACTTAGTGAGCGCCCCCTGGGGCGTCAAGTCTTTTGCGGCAAGATTGTCGCCGCCCCGGCGAGCCTCTAGGACGGATGGCGAACCGCTATCGAAGCAGGACCATGACAGACACCCAAATCCCCGAAGGCTTCGCGCCTTTCAAGCTCGCAATCGGCTTTCTGGAAGCCAACGGCCCGCTCTACGGCAAATGGACGGGCCAGCACCTTTTGCTCGGCTTCCGCGTCGAGAAACGCCACTGCAATCCCGGCATGGTCTGCCACGGCGGCATGATGGCGACCTTCGCCGACATGCTTCTTCCTATCGCCTCGCGTTTCCAGAGCCAGGTCGACATGGGCTTTTTGCCGACGGTCAATCTCACCTGCGATTACCTGGCGCCCGTACCTTTGGGCTCGTGGGTGGAAGGCCGCGCCGAGCCGATCAAGACCACGAAGAACCTGTTGTTCGCGCAGGGCGTGGCCACCGCCGACGGTCAGCCGGTCTTGCGCGCCAACGGCATCTTTAAGATCACCTCGCGCGGTTCGGTGAAAAGCGGCGATTTCTCCATCGACGCGCTGTTCGGATTCAAGAAATAAGCTCACCTCCCCCCTTGTGGGGAGGTAAGATCAAAGTGCCGAGGTAGGGCCGCCGCATGCCGAAATTCGAAGGATTTCCGAAGGACTTCTACGATTTCTTTCGCGAACTGAAAGCGCACAACGAACGCTCCTGGTTCGAAGACAACAAGCAGCGCTATCGCGATAGCGTGCAGGCGCCGATGAGCGCCTTCATAGAGGCCATGGCGCCGGAGCTGAAAAAGATATCCAAACATTTTGTCGCCGATCCGCGCCCGAATGGCGGCTCGATGTTCCGCATCCATCGCGATGTGCGTTTTGCCAAGGACAAGCGGCCCTACAAGGAACATGCCGCCTGCCAGTTCCGCCATGTCACGGCGGGTGATGCGCATGCGCCGGGCTTCTATATGCATTTCGCGCCGGGCGAGGTGAGGTTCGGCGGCGGCTTGTGGATGCCCGCTTCCGATGCGCTGGCGCAGATCCGCGGCGCCATCGCCGCAAAGCCGGCCCAGTGGTCGAAAGTCAAAAACGACAAGACGTTCCGGAAAACGTTCGGGGAGATAAGAGGCGAGGGGTTATCGCGCCCGCCGCGCGGCTTCGATCCCGCCCATCCTCACATCGAGGACATCAAGCGCAAAAGCTTCTTCGCCATGAAGGAAGCCGGCACGAAACTCACGCAACACCCAAAGCTGATCGGCGAAGTATCGAACACCTTCAAGGCGGCAAGCCCGCTTCTAAAATTCATCTGCAATGCACTGGCCGTGCCTTATTGAATGCAATTCCCGGAACCGGACATACCTAATTCCGCTTAACCATATCTATTCTTCAACGGTTCTGTAACGGCCCCCGCGCTATCCCAATTCAAAACGGTGGGATGCGTTGGCCGAAATCTATCCATATCGGCATCGAACGAAAGCGCGGCGCAAGCCGATCTTCGCGCGCTGGAGCTATTTGCCGTGGCAGCCGCTTGCGATGCTCGTGCTTGTCGCGGGCACGTTTCTGTCGATTCAATTCGTCTATAGCAGCACCCGCCAGCTCTCCGGCGAGATGCAGACGGCTGCGCTCGCCGATGCGCCCGACGAAACGCGCATCGCCACCGCCGACGTGCCAATGCCGCTCTGCAAGGGCTGGCCGCGCGTCAACTGCGTGATCGACGGCGACACGATCTGGTTTCATGGCGAGAAAATCCGCATCGCCGACATCAACGCGCCGGAAACGCACGATCCGCACTGCGCCTATGAAGCCGATCTCGGCCGCAGGGCTACCCGCCGCATGATCCAGCTTCTGAACGCCGGCCCGTTCGAAATCGTCACCGCGGGCAGCCGGGACGAAGACGTTTATGGCCGCAAGCTGCGCCTCGTCGAACGCAACGGAATCTCGCTCGGCATGGTGCTGGTGAACGAAGGTCTTGCCGAAAGCTGGCAGGGCTACCGCCGCAACTGGTGCGCCTGACCGCGATCCTTCCGCCTTGTAAAATCGCCGCCGGAGGAGAAAACTGGGGCGATGCGAAAGAAGCTGACAGAGGAAGAACGTGCCGCCATCCGCGCGCGGCGCCCGCATCCGCGCCGGCTGATTGTGCGCGACGTTGCGATACTGCAGCTCAAGCTCTTCATCGGCAACGTGCACAATTTCCTCCTGATGCCCGTGGCGCTGTTGGCCGCTGCGCTTGATATCCTGTTCAAGAACCGGCGTGACGAAGCCTGGCTCTACAAGACACTTGCCTGGGCGCGCCATTTCGAGGAACGCATCGGTCTCTACAGCGCGCTCCGCGAAGACGCGCACCATCCGCCGGAGAAATACAGCATCGATGCCGTAATCGCCCGCGTGGAGACCGCCATCAAGAAGAATTATGAAAGCGGCGGCACCGCAGCCAGCATGAAAGCCGCCGCCGACAAGGCATTCGAGCGCATGGCTTCCCGCACCGCGAAGTTGCGGAAGCCGAACCTGCAACAAGAAACCAATTCCGAAGTCGAATAACCCCTTACCTCCCCCAACGCGGGGAGGTCGATGTCGCGCGTAAGCGCGGCGGCGGGTGGGGGGTGAACGCGTCTCGCTGGAATCCCCACCCGGTCACGTGCCGATGCACACGCCCGACCTCACCGAAATGGGGAGGCAGGAGTCATACCGCCACCGCCGTCATGCTCATTACGTCCAGCATGAAACTGCCATCCGCCTCGATGGCGTAATGCTTGAGGACTTCCTCGCTCATGTCCCTTTGCAACGCGCGAATGGCCTCCGCATAGACCTTCGGCGTTTGCATCCGCGCGATCCACGAGGCGAAATCGATGTGGATGCGCCGCTTCGTTGCGGGTGCGGGATCGAAGCCTGCTTCGCGCAGCATATCCGTCCATTCTGCGATGGAATAGTCGCGCACATGGCTGGGATCGCGCAGCATCTCAAACGTCTGCAGAAACGTGTCGAGCAGGAAATCGGGCGGCGCGAACACATCCATGAACATCGCCGATGCACCGCGCTTCAGCACGCGCCGCGCTTCCCGCAAGCCGGCACGAATATCGTGCCAGTGATGCGCGCTGAGCCGCGTCACCGCGAAATCGAAACCCGCATCGGCAAACGGCAGCTTTTCCACCGTTCCCTGTTGCGTTTTGAGATTGGCAAGCCCGCGCCGCGCGGCTTCCTCGGCCACCGCCGAGAGCATTTCCGCCGAAAGATCGTAAGCGGTGACTTCCCCAACGTGCGGCGCAATCGCGAAACTTGCGTGCCCGCCGCCGCATCCCAGATCGAGCGCGCGCTTGAAGCCGCCCGTTTGCGCAAATTCCGCAAGCTCCTTCAAATCCTCGCCTTGCGCATGCACGGCACTCTGCACATAAGCCGCGGCGCGCGGGCTGAACTGTCTGCTGACCAGATTGTGGACCGTGTTGCTCATCACGCCGCCAGATAGGATTCCAGAACGTTGACGGTATTTTCCGCCAGCGCGTCCAGATTGTATCCGCCTTCGAACACGAACAAAGCCGGAAGTCCAAGCGTTTTCAGCATGCCGCCCATGCGTTTGTAATCTTCGGTCCGCAATTTGAACCGGCAGATCGGATCGCCTTCGAACGTGTCGAGTCCCAGCGAAACCAGCACCACGTCCGGTCCGAAATCGCGCGCGCGCGCGATTGCCGAACGCAACGCGTCGGAATAGCCCGCCCAATCCGTTTTGCGCGGCAACGGCATGTTTACGTTTGCGCCTTCGCCCGGGCCCTGTCCGCGTTCATCTGCAAAACCCAGAAAATGGGGATAGGCGAAAGACGGATCGGCATGAATGGAAACGAACAGAACGTCCGGCCTGGTGTAGAAGATCGCCTGCGTCCCGTTGCCGTGATGATAGTCGACGTCGATTATGGCGGGCCGCAATCCCTGATCTGCAAACCATTGCGCCGCAATGGCCACGTTGTTGAGGTAGCAATAGCCGCCATAAAGATCGGCGCTTGCGTGATGTCCCGGCGGCCGCGCCAATGCGAACGCGCTCTTCTCGCCCTGATAAATCGCGCGCGCGGCCGACAACGCGACATTGGCCGCATTCTTCGCCGCTTCCCATGTGCCTTTCAAAATCGGCGTCGCAGTATCGAAAGTGTAGGAGCCCAACCGCGCCTCGATATGTCCGTGCAACTGCGTGCGAAGCCCCCGCGCCGGCCAGGCGGAAGGAATGGCGGCCGCGCTCGCACGTTCGCCATAGCGTTTGATCCATTCGTCATGCGCTTCGGCGAGGAACCCCACGAACTCCGCATCGTGCACGCGCACAAGCGGCGCATTGCCGAACTCGGCAGGCGGCAAAATCGGCCCCAGCTTGCGCTCTTCGATACGCGCGCGCACGCGCTCGGCGCGTTCGGGAATTTCGACCGCGGGCGTCAGCCGCCCGGCTTCGAATTCCTCTTGCGGGGCATGGTTCAGATGCGCGGGCGAATAAAAAGTCTGCAAGCTCGATCCCCAATGTGCTGATCTCTGAGGATAGGCTGCTCTCCGGCAATCGCGAAAGCCAAAAGTCTGGCTAACCCGCGTTAAGCAGAATGGCCCCGCCTGCGATGGCGCCTGCGGCTAGCCAGCGGCGCGTCGTCATGCGCTCGCCGAGAAAATGCATGGCAAGCCCGGTCCCGAACAGTACGCTGGTTTCGCGAAGGGCGGCAAGCTGAGCCGTTGCCCCGAAACGGTAGGCCAGCATCGCCGATCCGTATGTAGTGATGGACAACAGCCCAAGTGCGACGCCCAGCCGCCATTGCCGCCGCGCCTCGATCACCACCGCCCGTCCGCGAATGCCCGGCGCCGTCACCAGCACGCAAAGCCCATGCGCCACGAAGAACCACAACACATAAGTGAACGGCTCCTTCACCGCGCGCACGCCCGAAGCGTCGATCAGCGTGTAGCAGCCGATGGTAAGCCCCGTCGCGAGCGCAAACCCCAGTCCCTTTATCGCGCCGTCCGTCGCGCGATGCGAAAATCCGATGGCGATCACCCCGCCACACACCAACACAATGCCGAGCAATTCCACCGGCGGCGGGTGTTCGCCCAGAAGAAAAATTGCCCCCAGCGCCGTGAACAACGGCCCCGTCCCGCGTGCCACAGGATAGACGGCGGAAAACGCCGCGTTCTCATAAGAGAGCACAAGAAACAGCTCATAGATCGCATGCACGAACGCCGTGCCCACCAGAAACCAAATTGCGCGTCCCTCCGGCAGCGGCACGAAAAACAGGAACGGCGATACGAAAATCGCGGAAAACACTCCGATCAGAAGCCGCATCGCATATTTGTTCTCCGCCCGCTTCGTCAGAATATTGACGATGGCGTGGACAACGGCAGAGAGGAGAATCAG
>DASZRY010000106.1:0-31950 GCA_035548975.1 Rhizomicrobium sp. | reverse complement strand
TTGGGTAAGACGACGCTCGCGCAGATCGTGGCGCGCGAGCTGGGCGTGAATTTCCGGTCCACCTCGGGTCCGGTGCTTGCGAAAGCTGGCGACCTCGCGGCGATCCTCACCAATCTCGAACCGCGCGATGTTCTCTTTATCGATGAAATCCACCGCCTCAATCCGGTTGTGGAAGAAATCCTCTACCCTGCAATGGAAGATTACGAACTCGATCTTGTAATCGGGGAAGGCCCATCGGCGCGTTCGGTCAAGATCACGCTCGCGCCCTTTACGCTCGTCGGCGCCACCACGCGATCGGGTCTCATCACCACGCCGCTGCGCGATCGTTTCGGCATTCCCATCCGCCTTAATTTCTATACGGCGGATGAACTGATCGCCATCGTCGAACGCGGCGCACGCGTTCTTGGCTTCGATCTCACGGCTGATGGCGCGCGGGAGATTGCGGGGCGCGCGCGCGGCACGCCGCGCATCGCCGGGCGCCTGCTCAAGCGCGTGCGAGATTTTGCGAGCGTCGGCGGTCATGCGCGCGTTGACGCAAAAATCGCCGATGCCGCGCTCACGCGGCTGGAAGTCGACAAGCGCGGCCTCGATTCCTTCGACCGGCGCTATCTCAGGCTGATTGCGGACTCCTTTGGCGGCGGTCCTGTCGGCGTCGAAACCATTGCCGCGGCCCTGGGCGAGGCGCGCGATGCCATCGAAGAAGTCGTCGAACCATTCCTGATGCAGCAAGGCTTCGTGCAACGCACGCCGCGCGGCCGTGTGCTTACCGGAGCAGCCTTCGCCCATCTGGGCCTGCCTCAGCCCGCGCGAGATCCAGCCCAGTTCGGCCTATTCGGGAGCGAGCCCGATGACGAATGATGCGCTCGGCCGTTTCGAGGGCAAGGTGCACATACTGCCCATCCGCATCTATTACGAAGACACCGATCTTTCCGGCGTCGTCTATCATGCAAATTACCTGCGGTTCATGGAACGCGGCCGAACCGAATTTTTCCGCGCTGCCGGCATAAAGCTGGCCGCCCTCGAAGAGGCCGAACCCACCGCCTGGACCTTACGCAAAGTTCAGCTGGAGTACTTCCGGCCTGCGCGGCTAGAAGACCGTATCGAGGTCCGGACCATCTGCACGGGCCTCACCGGCGCCAGAATGACAGCCGATCAGAAGATCTATGCGGGCGAGGTGCTTCTGACGCATGGAACTGTCGAAGCCTGCATCATCACGCTCTCCGGAAAACCCAGGCGCATCCCGCAAGAGGTGCGCGACAAGCTGGCCCCTTTCCTTTACGAAGGGCGTTGAACGATTCGCGCCCAATTTCGGCCACTTTACCTAGGTTTTTAGCAGGAACCGGCAGTCCCCCGTTCCGGTTCCCGCGACGAGCGGAAGAGGTTTGTTCATGAGTTTCAAGCGCGTCTTTGCCGCGTTGGCCCTGTCTTTCACCGTGGCACTTGCCGCGCCCGCTGCACTGGCACAGTCCGTGCCCTCTGCCGCGCCCACAGGCGGCGGCGCAGAAGCCCAGCCTCTGGATGCACCCCTGGCGGCGCCCACGACAAGCGTGGATGTCAACTCTGCGGGCGGCTCCGTACAGGGCTCGGTCGGCGATATTTCCATTGTTTCGCTTTTCATGCGCGCCGACCCGCTGGTACAGGCGGTATTCGTTCTGCTTGTCGCCGCCTCTCTCTGGTCATGGACCATCATCATCAGCAAGTGGATGTTGATCGGCTCCATCCGCCGCAAGGCCGATGGATTCGAAAAAGTTTTCTGGTCGGGCCTATCCCTCGACGAACTCTATCAGCAGATATCCGCCAAGGCCGATCATCCCATGGCGACCGTCTTCGTGTCGGCATTGAGGGAATGGCGTAGGGCTTTCGAAGGCGGCTCTCCGCGGGAGGCTGCGCTCGCAAGTATCAAGGATCGCATTGAGAAGGCGATGAACGTCACCATTCTGCGGGAGATGGACGGACTGGAACGTCAATTGGGGTTTCTCGCGACTGTCGGCTCCACCGCGCCCTTTGTCGGCCTGTTCGGCACGGTTTGGGGCATCATGAATTCCTTCTCGGCGATTGCCGCCCGTCATGACACCACGCTCGCTGTTGTTGCGCCCGGAATCGCCGAAGCGCTGTTTGCGACCGCCATGGGCCTCCTTGCCGCTATTCCGGCAGTCATTTTCTACAACCGTTTCGTCAATGAGATGGCGCGTTACAACAACCGCCTCAACGGATTTGCGGATGAGTTTTCCGCAATCCTCTCGCGTCAGCTTGACGATAAGGTCCTGCGCTGATGGCAGCCACGCTTCAAAGCCGCGATCATCGCCGCCGCCCGATGGCGGAAATCAACGTCACGCCTTTCGTGGACGTGATGCTGGTGTTGCTGATTGTGTTCATGGTCACCGCACCGCTTCTCACCGTTGGCGTGCCCGTCGATTTGCCGAAGACCAAGGCACAGCCGCTCGGGCAGGATCGCGAACCCTTGTCGGTTTCTGTCCGCAAGGACGGCAACATTTATCTGCAGAACACACCGATCGAAGAAGATGCGCTCGTGGCCCGCCTCGAAGCGATCTCGAAGAACGGATACGACCAGCGCATTTTCGTGCGCGGCGACAAATCCGTCGATTATGGCCGCGTGATGGAAGTGATGGGGCTATTGAACGCAGCAGGCTTCACCCATATCGGGCTCGTCACCGATGTCCGCAAAACCGGCGACAAGAAGAAGAATTAGCGGGGCGAGCATTCGCCACGACGTGTCGCCCGCAGGACTTGCGGGTTCGGCGCTGCTGCATGCCGCGATCATCGCTTCCGCCTTCTTTACCTGGCAGCACACGCTGAAGATCGCCGACGAAAGTCCGCCCATCGTTCCTGTCGAACTGGTGACCGTCGGTCCCAAGACCAACATTAGAGCGACCCAGAAACCGCCGCCCAAGATCGAGCCGCAGGAGATCAAGCAAGCCGCGCCCGAGCCCATCGTTGCGGCTCCGCCTCCGCCGATTCCGCAACCGGAAGAACCGGCACCTGAACCTGCGCCGCCCAAGCCCGTTGTGAAACCCGAGCCGAAGCCCGTGCAGAAGGTGAAGCCGCAGGAAGAAAAGCCAAAGAAGCAGAAGTTCGACATCAACAACATCGAAGCGTTGTTGAATAAGGTCGCGCCCAAGCAGGAAAAGACGAACGCAAAAGTCGCCGACCGCACAATCAAGGGCATTGGCGCTCAGACCGCGATGACGATGGATCTTGTAGATTCGCTTCGAAACCAGATCGCCCAATGCTGGAGTCCGCCTGCCGGAGCGCCGCACCCGGAAGATCTCGTTGCCGATTTCTATGTGCAGCTCAACCCTGATGGTTCCGTCGCCATGGTGACGCCGCGCACACAGGCTCAAAATTCGTATATGCGCGCTGCAATCGAATCGGCGCGGCGTGCAATATTCACCTGCCAACCCTATAAATTGCCTGCCGACAGATACAATCAATGGCGCGAGCTCGATCCCCTGCATTTCGATCCGCGCCAGATGATGGGCCATTGAACCGGAGAGAAACGAGATGAAGCGTTTGATATTGGCATTCGCGGCGATGTTCTTTGCGCTGGCGTCCTCGCCCGCCATGGCCGCGCTGCAAGTCGACGTCACGAGCGGCAATATCCAGCCGCTGCCCATCGCGATTCCCGATTTCATCGGGCAACAACCATCCGACGCCCAGGCCGGCGCAAATATCGCAAATGTCGTGCGGGCCGATCTCGAACGTTCCGGCCTGTTCCGTCCTCTCGATCCAAGATCCTTTATCGAGGCGATCCGTGACATCAACGTCCCGCCGAATTTCGCCAATTGGCGTGTGATCAATGCGCAAGGTCTCGTAACAGGCCAGGTCGCAATGCAGCCGGACGGTCGTCTTCGCGTCGATTTTCGGCTGTGGGACGTGTTCGGCGGCAGCCAGATGCTTGGATTGCAGTATTTCACCACGCCGGAAAACTGGCGGCGCATTGCACACATGATTTCTGACCAGATTTATGAGCGCATCACCGGCGAGAAGGGCTATTTCGATACGCGTATCGTGTTCATTTCGGAATCCGGTTCGGCGATCAACCGCAAGAAGCGTCTGGCCGTGATGGATGAAGACGGCGCCAATCCAATATTCCTGACCAAGGGCGAATATCTCGTTCTGACTCCGCGCTTCAATCCGACGGCGCAGATGATTGCTTACATGTCGTACATTGCCGGCAAGCCGCGCGTTTACCTGTTCGATCTCGAGACGGGACGTCAGCAGATGCTCGGTAATTTCCCGAACATGACGTTCTCGCCACGTTTCTCACCCGACGGCAACAAGGTCGTGATGACTCTCGAACAGGGCGGCAATTCCGACATTTACATCATGGATCTGCGTACACGTTCGGTGTCGCGTTTGACTTCAGATCCCGGGATTGACACCGCGCCGTCGTTCTCGCCCGATGGACGGCAGATTACATTTGAATCCGATCGCGGCGGTTCGCAGCAGGTCTACATCATGAATGCCGACGGTTCGAACCAGCACCGCATCAGTTTTGGCGCGGGCAAGAACGGCACGCCAGTGTGGTCTCCGCGCGGCGATCTCATCGCCTTCACCAAACAGTCCGGCGGGGCGTTCCGGATTTGCGTAATGGCGCCAGATGGTTCGGGGGAGCGGGTCATCACCGACGGTTGGGAAGACGAAGGACCCACCTGGGCTCCCAACGGCCGCGTTCTGATGTTCACCCGGACGGAACGGGGTGGCCGCGGTTCCTCGATATGGTCCGTAGACGTAACAGGCCGCAATGAACGTAAGGTTTCTACCCCAGGTGGCGCCTCGGACCCCGCTTGGTCTCCCTTGATACATTGACCCGGAATTCCTAGAATTTGCCTTGATTTCCCTCCGTTTCTGGGTCTTTTTCGGCCCTGAAGCGTTACTGCGAATGGTGCGCGCACCCTGTTGTTCCTTTCGGGCCTCCCTGACGCACCCGGGGCGGCACCGTACGGAGTTCCAATTCCATGAAAAAATTGTCGACGGGTCTTAAATTCGCGGCGGTTATCTCCGCCCTGCTCGTGGCGGACTGCGCCTCGAAAAAGGAAGCGCCGCCCCCGGCTGAGGCTCCCCCGCCGCCTGCCGCAGCGCCGGCTCCCGCTCCGGTCTCGACCATTGTGCCCGGCAGCGCCGAGGACCTCCGCGTCAATGTCGGCGACACGGTCCACTTCGACTACGACAAGTATGCCCTGACAGACGAAGACAAGACCACGCTGCAACGTCAGGCCACCTGGCTGCAGAAGTATCCCGCTGTGCGCGTGACCATCGAAGGTCATTGCGACGAACGCGGCACGCGCGAATACAACCTCGCGCTTGGCGCCCGCAGAGCCAATGCCGTGAAGGAATATCTGGCAAGCCTCGGCGTCGCCTCTTCGCGGCTCGATACGGTGTCCTATGGAAAGGAACGCCCGATCTGCACGCAGTCCGATGAGTCCTGCTGGGCGCAGAATCGCCGTGGCGTGACCACCATCACCAGCGGCGCCGCATCCTCGTAAGGCGTTGCTTCAAACTGGAAGGGGCGCTCTCCGCTGGAGGGCGCCCTTTCTCTTTTGGCCGCTTTCGTTTTGGGCAGGCCTCAATTTCGGCTAAGTATTTGCCCCGAATTGCTTCGCCTTTCTGAGAAGGTGCGTAAATGCGTGAACGAGTGAAATACCTTAGTTTCGCGGCCGGTGGCTTGTTTGTCAGCCTGGCGCTGGGCGTGCCGGTCTCGCTGATGGCGCCCCTGATATCGCCACATGCCGGTCAGGCCATGGCGGGCGTCTTCGACAAGGACGAAGACATCGATGCGGACTCCCGCCGCCTGAGCAAGGACCTGGGTGACGACAGCAACCGGAGCACGCGCGTGGCCGGCCTGTTCGGGCCCTCCGACGAAGAAAAGGCGGCGGAAGAAGCCGCGCGCCAGCGCGAAGCCGCGCAGGATTCCAACATCCAATCGCTTATGCAGCGCGTTCAGGATCTGGAGAACACTATCACCCGCCTTACCGGTCAGAACGAACGCCTCGACCATCAGGTCGATCAGCTTCGTGCCTCGCTCGATCGCGCACAGAAGGATTTCGACTACCGCATCTGCACCATGTCAGCCCAACAGCTTGGCGCAACGGATGATATGGGCGGCCTGAATTGCGGCGCGATAGGACAGCAAAGTAACGCCCAACCGGTGAACGCACCGCGGCCTTCGCCTTCCGGGGACACTGCCCAGCAATTGGCCCCGCCGCCTGGCTCGCTCGGTACGCTGAGCCCTGGCGATCTGAGCGGTCCCGGCCGCTCTTCGAGGCCCGCGACCGAGCCTCCGCGCCAACTCGCCGCCATCGACAGCAACAGCGAATACAATTCGGCGATGCAACTCCTGGCACGCGCCCGTTACGACGACGCGCGCAACGCCTTCCGTGCATTTGCCGACAATCACCCTGACGACATGCTCACGCCCCAGGCCATATATTGGGTGGGCGACATAGCTTATGTGCAGAAAGATTATCCCGGTGCCGCGCACGCTTTTGCCGAGCAGATCAAGAAATATCCGCAAAGCAGCCGCGCGCCGGACTCGATGCTCAAGCTCGGCCAGTCGCTGATCGCGATGGGGCAGAAACAGGAAGGTTGCACCACACTTGGCGCGATCAAAGCCAAATATCCGCAAGCCTCGGACACGATCCTCGCCCAGGCGAAAGCAGACCGCAAAGCAGCCTCCTGCCGTTGAGGCCGCGCTCGCCGCGCAGTTTGCCACCTCCATGTCCGCGCTGGGCAATCTCTGGCCCGGCGCGGTTGCCGTTTCCGGGGGCGGCGACTCTCTTGCGTTGATGCACCTCATCGCCGATTGGGCAGCGGCGCGAAAACTCCCGGCGCCGAAAATTCTCACCGTCGATCACGGCCTCACCGCCGGATCGCGCAATCGCGCGAATGAGGTGAAAGCGCGAGCCGGAAAACTCGGCCTCACTTGCGATGTGCTCGTCTGGAAAGGCACAAAACCCCAATCCGATATCGAAGCTGCTGCCCGCGAAGCGCGCTATCGCTTGATGGGCGAGTGGTGCCGCAAAAATGACATCCACCATCTCTATCTCGCCCATAGCGAAGACGATCAGGCCGAAACCTTCTTGCTGCGTCTGGCGCGCGGCAGCGGATTGGACGGCCTCTCCGCCATGAGCCCCATCGCGCGTTACCCGATCGAGGGGTATCCCCGTCTCTCACTCGTTCGCCCCCTGCTTGGCACGAAGAGAGAAGACCTCCGCCGCTTCCTGAAGGCGCGTCGCATCGCCTGGCACGAAGATCCGATGAACGCCGACACGCGTTTTGCACGCGTGCGGCTGCGCGCGATTTGGCCGGAGCTGGAGAAGGCTGGTCTCACCGCCGGCCGCATTTCGGCAGCTGCCCGCCATCTCGGACGCGCGCGCGAAGCGTTGGAACAGGAGACCGCGCTCCTCATCGCCGCTGCCACCCGCAAGGAAGGGGCGCGCCTTTTGATCGATGGCGCAGCTTTGGCCGCCGCTCCCCGCGAAGTAGGCCTGAGGGCCTTGGCCGAACTTCTCAAAAAGGTGGGCGGGCAGGCCTATCGCCCGCGTTTCGAGCAGCTGGAATCCCTGTTCGATTCGCTCGCTGGAGGCCAGTTTTCCGCCAGAACGCTCCATGGATGCCGCCTGGGATTCGCGCCCAAGCGCCTTGCGGCATTCGGTTCCCGCACCTTGTCGCTGGAAAAGGAGGCCAAACGCCTCAAACCCTCGTGAGCGGCAAGGCCTTTCCCGGTCCTTAACTACCTTGTTCTGTCAACCAAATCGCTTAACGCCATTGTTCAGCCGCGTTTGCCGGGTCTCATTAAATTTCTTAACATTATTGGTGCTGGCAACGGCGCTTTAGAATTCCTATTTACTAGAGACACTCTAATCTAGGGTGAGCCGGTGATCCGGCTGGGGTGGAATCCCCCGAAAGGATGAAAGTGAACAATCTTCGCAATCTCGCCCTTTGGATATTGATCGCACTGCTTCTGGTGGCGTTGTTCAACCTGTTCCAGGGCTCGACCACACATCCGGCGAATGCGCCGATGACCTTTGCCGAATTTTACCGCCAGGTCGATCAGGGCGCCGTGAAGGACGTCACGATCCAGAACGGCACGTTCAACGGCCATCTGTCGAACGGCCAGGCGTTTGTGACTTACGGCCCCAGCGACACAGCGCTCATCGAGAAGATGAATGCGCGTCACGTCAATTATTCCTTCAAGCCTGAAGACAACGGCATCTCGTTCGTTGGAATTCTCATCCAGTCTCTGCCGATGATTATTCTGATCGGCGGTTGGATCTTCTTCATGCGCCAGATGCAGGCCGGCGGCGGCAAGGCCATGGGCTTCGGCAAATCGCGCGCCAAGCTGCTCACCGAACGCACGGGCCGCGTGACCTTTGAAGATGTCGCCGGCGTCGACGAAGCGAAGGAAGAACTGAAGGAGATCGTGGAATTCCTGCGCGATCCACAGAAATTCCAGCGCCTCGGCGGCCGCATCCCCAAAGGTGTGCTGCTGGTCGGTCCTCCGGGCACTGGCAAGACGCTTCTGGCGCGCTCGATCGCAGGTGAGGCGAATGTGCCGTTCTTCACGATTTCGGGCTCCGATTTCGTGGAAATGTTCGTTGGCGTCGGTGCAAGCCGCGTGCGCGACATGTTCGAACAGGCCAAGAAGAATGCGCCCTGCATTGTGTTCATCGACGAAATCGATGCGGTCGGCCGTCATCGCGGCGCAGGCCTTGGCGGCGGCAACGACGAACGTGAGCAGACGTTGAACCAGCTGCTCGTGGAGATGGACGGCTTCGAGGCGAACGAGGGCGTGATCCTGATCGCCGCCACCAACCGCCCCGACGTGCTCGACCCAGCGCTGTTGCGTCCGGGCCGTTTCGATCGTCACGTCGTCGTGCCGAACCCGGATCTCGCGGGCCGTGAAAAGATCCTGCGCGTTCACATGCGCAAGGTCCCTCTCGCTCCGGATGTCGATCCGCGCACCATCGCGCGCGGCACGCCCGGATTTTCCGGTGCCGATCTCGCCAATCTCGTCAATGAAGCGGCTTTGCTTGCGGCCCGCCGCGGCAAGCGCGTCGTGACGATGAGCGAGCTCGAAGACGCCAAGGACAAGGTCATGATGGGCGCGGAACGCCGTTCCATGGCCATGAGTGAGGAAGAGAAGAAACTGACCGCTTATCACGAAGGCGGTCACGCGCTCGTTGCCCTGCACGTAGAAGGTTCCGACCCGATCCACAAAGCCACGATCATTCCGCGCGGCCGCGCGCTCGGCATGGTTATGCGCCTGCCCGAACGTGACCAGCTTTCGTTGACGCGTCAGAAGATGCTGGCCGATCTCTGTGTCGCTTTCGGCGGCCGCATCGCCGAAGAACTGATTTTCGGCCACGAAAAGGTCACGACAGGCGCCATGAGCGACATTGAACAGGCCACCCGCATGGCCCGCGCGATGGTCACGCGTTACGGCATGAGCGACGATCTCGGCCCGATCGCGTATGCAGAAAACCAGGAAGAAGTTTTCCTCGGCCACAGCGTCTCGCGCACGCAAAACGTCTCGGAGGCGACGGCCCAGAAAATCGACGCCGAAATCCGCCGTATCATCGACGAGACATACAGCCGTGCAAAGACGATTTTGTCCGAGCACATCGACGATCTGCACACGGTTGCCAAGGGCCTGCTCGAATACGAAACGCTGACGGGTGACGAGATCATCGCGCTCATCAAGGGCATTCAGCCCGTGCGCAAGCCGTATGAGGAGCCCGAAGCCGCAAGCCGTGGCACAGGCCCCAGCGTCCCGCAAGCCGGCCGCCCGCGCCCGATCGGCCCCATCGCTCCGGAACCGCAGCCGGGACGATGATCCTTCGGGGTTGACGTTGCTTGCGCATCAGGATGACGTGGCCCTCATCGTCATGCTGAGGTGAACTGCGCAGCAAAGCCGCGAAGCATGAGTTTATTCGGCATTCTCAACATCACGGAGGATTCGTTCTCCGATGGCGGCCGCTTTCTTGAACCGGCGGTCGCCCTTCAACATGCACGCGCGCTGATTGCCGGCGGTGCCGATGCACTCGACATCGGTGCAGCCTCTTCCAATCCGGAAGCTACCGGCGTTGCGCCAGAGATCGAAATCGCGCGTCTTCAATCCGTCGTGCCGCAACTCTTGAAGGACGGTGTTGCCATTTCCATCGACACGTTCTCACCAATCGTTCAACGCTGGGCACTTGAACATAACGTCGCCTATCTCAACGACATCCAGGGTTTCCCCGATCCCGAAATCTATCCCGCGCTTGCCGCATCGGATGCCAAACTCATCGTCATGCATTCGGTGCAGGAACGGGGCAGGGCGACGCGCGTGAAGGTTTCGCCCGAAGAAATCGTGCCGCGATGTATCGCCTTCTTCGAACGCCGTGTCGCAACGTTGACGGCCGCGGGCATCGACCGAGCCCGCCTTATTCTCGATCCCGGAATGGGATTCTTTCTGGGTTCCGATCCCGGCGCCTCTCTCACCATGCTCAATGAACTGTCGCAACTGAAACGGGCGTTCGGCCTGCCTGTCCTGGTCTCGGTGTCCCGTAAATCGTTCCTGAGGAGGATGACGGGCCGCGACGTGAGGCATATCGGCCCGGCAACGCTGGCCGCCGAGCTGTTCGCTGTCATTCAGGGAGCAGACCATATCCGTACCCACGATCCGGCCGCCACACGCGATGCGTTAAGGATTTGGAACGCTTTGAACGCTAGGCATTCCGGGGCCTGAGGCGCTAAGAATATTGCCGGTCCATTTTTCTCAGTCTGTAAGCTTCTGGTACAGGACTTGATATAGTATCCGGGGAGGCCCCCTGTCCCCGCGGGAGTGTTTCAGTATGACGCGCAAATTCTTCGGTACCGACGGCATCCGGGGCCGCGCCAATTCTTCCGCGCTGTCGCCCGAACTCGCCATGAAGGCGGGCATGGCGGCCGGCCGCATCTTCACCAAGGGCGATCATCGCCATCGCGTGGTGATCGGCAAGGACACGCGCCTTTCCGGCTACATGATCGAATCCGCGCTCGTCGCCGGATTCACCTCCGTGGGCATGGATGTCTTCCAATTCGGTCCGCTGCCGACGCCCGCCGTTGCGATGCTCACGCGTTCCCTGCGCGCCGATCTGGGCGTGATGATTTCGGCTTCGCACAATCCTTTCGAAGACAACGGTATCAAATTCTTCGGTCCCGACGGCCAAAAACTTTCCGACGAACGCGAACACGAGATCGAAGCCTTGATGGCCAACGGCCTGGAAGAAGGACTCGCGCATCCGCGTGAGATCGGCCGGGCCAAGCGTATCGAAGATGCGCAGGCCCGCTACATTGAATTCGCCAAGCGCACCTTTCCCAAGAACATGCGTCTCGATGGACTTCGCATCGTGATCGACTGCGCCAATGGCGCCGCCTACAAGGTGGCGCCCGCAGTGTTGTGGGAACTGGGCGCCGACATCGTTCCGATCGGCGTCGGCCCGGACGGTCTCAACATCAATTACGAATGCGGTTCGACCGCGCCCGAAGCAATGGCCCGCAAGGTGCGCGAGATGCGCGCTGATTTCGGCATCTCGCTCGATGGCGATGCGGATCGCGTGGTAATGGCCGATGAAAACGGCCAGGTCATCGATGGCGATCAGATCCTGGCGCTCATCGCGCGCTCGTGGACGAAGTCAGGAGATCTCAAAGGCGGCGGTGTTGTTGGCACGGTGATGTCGAATGCGGGCCTTGAACGCTACTTGTCGGGTCTGAATCTGAAGCTCGCGCGCGCCCCTGTCGGCGACCGTTACGTTCTCGGCATGATGCACGGAGGCGGATACAACGTCGGCGGTGAGCAGTCAGGGCACATCATCCTCAGCGATTTTTCGACGACGGGCGACGGTCTCATCGCCGCGTTGCAGGTGCTCGCCGTGATCGCAGGCGAAAATACCCGCGCAAGCCAAGCCGCCCATCTCTATGAGCCGCTGCCGCAAGTGCTCCATAACGTCCGCTTCAAGAGCGGCCAGCCGCTTGCCGATAAACGTGTCACCGATTGCATCAGACAGGCGGAAGCCCGCCTCAACGGCGCGGGCCGTCTGCTGGTGCGCAAGTCGGGCACCGAGCCGGTCATCCGTATAATGGCCGAAAGCGACGACATTGCGCTCGTGCAGCAAGTGGTTCGTGACGTGGCAACCGCCATCGAGGAAGCAACGCGTTGACGAAGCCGGCGCGGCTTCTCGTTATTGCGGGCTCGGATTCCAGCGGCGGCGCGGGCATCCAGGCCGATATAAAGACGGCTACGGCGCTAGGCGCCTACGCGATGACGGCTGTGACGTCGGTTACGGTGCAGAACACGCAGGGCGTCCACGCCATCCATTCCATTCCCGCGAACATCGTGCGCGCGCAGATCGTGAGCGCTCTCGAAGATATCGGCGCCGATGCGATCAAGATCGGCATGCTCGGTTCCGCAGACGTCATCCAGGCCGTCGCACAGACGCTCATCGCTCATGCCCAGGGAATCCCGCTGGTCGTCGATCCCGTGATGGAAGCCAAGGGCGGCGCATCGCTTCTGGAAGACGAAGCCGCCAACACGCTGATGGCGAGTTTGTTTCCACTCGCCACGCTTGTCACGCCAAACGCCCCGGAGGCCACGCGCCTCACCGGCCTGCCGATTGCAACGGTTGCCGATTGCGCGCAAGCCGGTCAGGCGCTGCTCGCCACCGGCGCGCAATCCGTTCTCGTGAAAGGCGGCCATCTCGAAGGAGAAACCGTTGTTGACGTGCTCGTCAGCCGGACGGGCGCGCAACGCCTCACCGCGCCGCGTCTCAACACCACCTCCACGCACGGCACGGGCTGTACGCTTGCAACTGCCATTGCGGTTGGACTGGCCCAGGGCGTGCCGCTGATCGATGCGATTCGCCGCGCCCGCTCCTATGTGCAGGAGGCGATCCGCACGGCGCCCGGTTTCGGGCATGGCCATGGGCCGCTCAACCACATGCATCCGCTCTCGAAGCTGACCGCCGATCCCGGCCCCGTGGCGCCGCAGCCGGGACTGCGCTGGGGAAGGCCGCGTTAGCGCCGGCTAAGCGATAACTTTGTCCAGCCGGTTGCGGATGATCGCTTCGGCCTCACTCACCATCCGCGCCACAAGTTCCTTGCAGCTCGGAATGTCGTGAATCAGTCCTTGCGTTTGGCCGGCCGACCAGATGCCCGCGTCCACGTCGCCCTTGTCGAGAACGATCGCACCTCGCGTACCTGCAACGAGATCCTTCACGTCGTTGAAGGTAGCGTTTCCGCGGCGCTCGATCGCCACGACCTCGTCGCTGATCGCGTTCTTCGCCACGCGCGCAGTGTTGTGCATAGTGCGGAAGATCAGATTGGTTGCCCGCTCGTCATTTGCAACGATCTGCTTTTTCACGTTCTCGTGGATCGGCGCTTCCTTTGTCGCCATGAAGCGCGTGCCCATGTTCACGCCATCGCAGCCCAGGGCCAATGCCGCCACAAGGCCGCGCGCATCCGCAATGCCGCCGGAGGCGATGATCGGAATCGTAAGCTTGTCCGCCGTCGCCGGGAACAGGATCATGCCACCCACGTCGTCCTCGCCTGGATGGCCGGCGCATTCCAGCCCGTCGATCGACACGCAATCCACGCCGATCTTCTCGGCCTTCACGGCGTGACGAACGCTGGTGCATTTGTGGATCACCTTCACACCTGCTTCCTTGAAGCGGGGCAGGTGCGGTTGCGGATTGTTGCCCGCCGTCTCCACGATCTTGATACCGCCTTCGATGATCGCCTCGCGGTATTCGTCGTATGGAATGGGCGTGATGGAAGGCAGAATGGTCAAATTCACGCCGAACGGCTTGTCGGTCATGTCCCGGCACTTCTTCAATTCTTTGGCCAGGTCTTCGGGTTTTCCCGCGGAATGGGCGGTGATGAAGCCGAGCGCGCCGGCATTTGCCACCGCAGCGATCAATTCGGCCTTGCCCACACGGGTCATGCCGCCGCAAGTGATGGGGGCTTCCACCCCGAACATCTCGGTAAAACGGGTTTTCAACATGGCGTTCGTCCCTTCGCGTTATGGATAGCTGTTGCCCCAAGCCTGCCGGGGAAGGCGGCCTCACGCAAGTGCGGCTTAAAGAGCAGGGCGAACGTCGGTCTGCGAGAAATCCGTGCCCTTGTAGAGCAGGGGCTCGTTCATGGTCTTGGCGAGCGCATAGGCGAAACAATCGCCGAAATTGAGATTCGCCTTGTGCCCGCTGCCCTTGCCGAAATCTCGATAGGCTTCGCGCGCGATACGGGCTTGAACCTCGTCGACAGCGGCCAGGTGAATCTCGGCGCTGCGTACCAGTTCATCCAGTTTACGGCTTATTGCGGAATTGCGTTTGGAATCCAGCACTATTGCCGCTTCAAAAAAATTTGCCACGCTCATGCGGAGCGTCTTCGCTGCTGCGAGTTTATCGGAAAATTCCTGAGCCTCTGGCTCTTCTGCGAGAATGGCGATTACCGCGGATGAATCGACTATCACTTCGGCAATCCGGTTTTTTCATCATACAAATCTTCGATTTTCATCATCTCGCCCGGTGTTTCATTCAAGAGTTTGGAGCATTCCCGCGCGATCCGCATAATCTCTTCAGCGCGCGCCTTTTGTGTCCGTTCGCGCCTCAACTCCTCCACACGCTGCCGAATGGTATCGGTGACGGCCTTGGCCATGCTCTCGCCTGTCAATTCCGACAGTTCCTTCGCGAGACGGTGCGCTTCTTCGGTCTTGATGTTCAGACCCATTTCTCTACCATTCTACCTAAGAATGGTAGAATTCTACCCGAAGTGCCCTCTACCGGTCAACAAATGGGTCCTTGACCAGGATCGTGTCTTCCCGTTCCGGGCTTGTGGAAAGCAGGGCCACGGTCGCCCCGGTCAGCTCCTCCACGCGGCGGACATATTTCACGGCCTGGGCAGGCAGTTCGGCCCAGCTTCGGGCGCCACGGGTCGATTCCGACCAACCTTCCATCACTTCATAAATGGGCTGGCAGCGGGCCTGTTCGCCCGCATCTGCCGGCAGAAAGTCGATCTCGCGGCCGTCCAACCGATAGCCGGTACAGAGCTTGATCTCCTCAAACCCATCCAGCACGTCAAGCTTGGTGAGCGCAATTCCATCGATCCCGCCGGTAATCACCGTCTGGCGCACCAGCACGGAATCGAACCATCCGCAGCGGCGCTTTCGTCCTGTCACAGTGCCGAATTCCGCGCCCCGGCTGCCCAGCATCTCGCCAATCTCATCGGTCAACTCGGTCGGAAACGGCCCCTCGCCCACGCGCGTGGTGTAGGACTTCACGATGCCCAGGACCGTTCCGATATCACGCGGCGCCACGCCCGAACCAGCCGCCGCCTGTCCCGCAACCGTGTTGGACGAGGTGACATAAGGATAAGTGCCGTGATCGATGTCGAGCAGAACGGCTTGCGCGCCCTCGAACAGTATACGCTTTCCCTCGCGCCGCGCTTCGTTGAGCCTGCGCCAGGCAGATCCCGCAAAGGGCAAGATCTTCGGCGCAATCTCTTTCAGCGAAGCGAGAACCGCCTGTGCTTCAATCTCTTCTGCACCCACGCCACGCCGCAATGCATTGTGATGCGCAAGCAGTCGTTCGATCTTCGCGGGCAGCGCGGCAATGTCCTTCAGATCGACAATTCGAAGCGCGCGCCGCCCCACCTTATCTTCATAGGCGGGCCCGATACCGCGTTTGGTCGTTCCCAACGCTTGCACGCTGTTGGAAGTTTCGCGCTGCACATCCAGTTCGCGATGGAGCGGCAAAATTAGTACCGCATTTTCCGCTATGATGAGATTTTCCGGCGTGACATCCACGCCCAGCCCACGCAGCTTGGCCACTTCATCGGCGAACGCCCACGGGTCGACCACCACGCCGTTACCGATTACGGCGAGCTTGCCCGGCCTCACCACGCCCGAAGGCAAGAGGCTCAACTTGTAAGTGACGCCGTCGATGACGAGCGTATGACCGGCATTGTGTCCGCCCTGAAAACGCACCACCACGTCGGCGCGCGCGCTCAGCCAGTCGACAATCTTCCCCTTGCCCTCGTCGCCCCATTGGGCGCCGATCACCGCGACGTTCGACACAATTCTGCTCCGGCAGGTAGGCCTATCCCAAACCGGCCGACCTTACTTGGAGGGCAGGTTGTCCGTCTCGCGAATGAATGCCGCAACATTGTCGTGCAGCTCTCTGAGCGAGTCCTGGTGGGCGTAGACCATATGGCCCGACTTATAAAGCCGGAACTCGATATTGTCCTGCAATTTTGCGGGGATATCCAGATGGCGCATCTCGTACTGGCCCTCGAAGAAGGGAGTGCCCAGGTCGAAATAGCCTGCGTTCAGCTGCACTTTCAGGTTGGGATTGTATTTCATGGCCGCCGCCAGATCGGGCATCACATTGGCCGCGCCTTGGGAAGGTTCATCCTCGCCGGGCAGCGTGTGTTTGTTGTCCCAATCCTTCCAGAGAGGAAGCTCCGGTTTGAAGGTCTTGTCTTTGCCGTAATGCAAATCCTCGCGCACGTAGTGGTTGAATGCGGAGACATAGGCCGAACTGATCGCGGCGCCTTGCGGATCGTACGCCGCTTCCTTCGCCAGCGGGTCCATGCTGGGACCGGAAAACCGCGAATCGAGCCGACCTGTCGATGTGTCGGCATCGCCTTGCAGATTCTGCTCGAACATGCCGCCGTCGATTCTGAGATTGGCCTTCTTGATGTAGGCGACCGACAGTCCGGTATATTGATGAAGCTTCTCCGCCACGGCGTCGCGCTCGGCATCGCTTAAATCGGCGCCTTCGCCCAGCGCATGGGCATATTCGTTCATGGCGAATTTCTCGACTTCTGCCAGAAGCGCATCGAGATCGGGCGGATTGCCTGGCAGCTTGTGATGGTACCAGGCCGTCGCCGCATAGCTCGGCAGCGCAAGCTGATAGGGAACGTTCACGCCCGGGTTGTCCAGCGGTCCGTCGGGACTCAAATCGAAGTTCAATATCTGCGAAAGCAGGATCACGCCGTTGAAATCGGTGTCATAGTCTTGTTGCAGCATGTTCACTAGAACGGCCGAACGCGTTGTGCCGTAGCTTTCGCCAAACAGATATTTCGGCGAATTCCAGCGGCCATATTTCGAGAGAAACTGGTTGATGAATTCCGCAAACGCATGCGCGTCGGGATCGACGCCATAAAACATCTTCTCCTTGTCCGGGCCCGCAATGCGGCTGAATCCGGTTCCCGGCGCGTCGATGAACACCATATCCGTCACGTCGAGCAAACTTTGTGCGTTGTTGATGATCTGATAGGGCGCGGGAGGCGTGTGTGTATCATCGGATGTCACCACGCGGCGCGGACCGAACGCGCCCATATGCAGCCACACGGTCGATGACCCCGGTCCGCCATTATAGAAGAAGGTGATCGGCCGCGATCCCGGTTTCGCGTCGCGCTTGAAGTAGGCGACATAGAACATGGAGGCTTCGGCGGTCGGGTTCTTGTTGTCCTTGTCGTCGCTGTTGTTTTCGGACTGGGCGTCTTCTTCCTGCTCTGCATTCGTCTGCGGGGCGTCGTCCCAACCCTTGGGGTGCACGACCAAAGTTCCCGCAATTGCGTCGTAATCGATGCTATTGCCGCCGGCTGTCACGGAACCGCGGCTCGCAACTTCCTCCGGCTGAAAGTAGGAGATCTTGGGCGCCTGCTTGATGTCGTTGGCGGCGTTCTTGTCGTCGCCCGCCGCATTCTTGGCGAAGGCAGACGGCAGCAACAAGAATGTCGCCGCAAGTGCGAAAACGGTGGGAGCGAGTTTCATGGGTCACCATCGTAAGAAGTGGGGAACGCGGAATGAAGGATATAATACCGGACTCACAAGGCTCTAGCGGCCTTTTGGAACTTGCGGATTGTCATAAGTTCCCGCACCAATCCGGTCCAGTCAAATCGCCGTGCATTTGCGTTGCAGGCTTGCAAATTTTTCCGCATAGCAGTTGGCGAAGGACTAAATCTCGGATTTAATCTCACTCCGCTTTCGCACCTGCCTTCAGGGGGGACTCGCATGATCGAACTCAAGATCAATGGCGAAGCCAAAAGCGTTGATGCGTCGCCCGATACGCCGCTGCTCTGGGTTCTGCGCGATCTTCTTGGAATGACCGGAACGAAATTCGGCTGCGGCATCGCACAATGCGGCGCCTGCACCGTGCAACTCGACGGCAAGCCGATACGTTCGTGTCTGCTGCCGGTGGGTTCCGTCGGCAATCGCGCGATTACGACAATCGAAGGCATCGGCACAACGCCAATCGGACAAAAAGTTCAAAAGGCATGGCTCGAACTGGAAGTCGTGCAATGCGGATATTGCCAATCGGGACAGATCATGTCCGCGACGGCGCTTCTTGCGAACAATTCCAATCCCGACGATGCGGATATCGATGCTGCAATGGCTGGCAACATCTGCCGCTGTGGAACCTATGTACGAATTCGCGAAGCGATCAAAAGAGCTGCCAAGGCGTGAGAAGGGAGATGGCGATGCTCGAAACGGAAATCGTGACTGCTCCCTCTCGACGCGAGATTCTGAAAGCTGGCGCCGCAGGCGGATTGTTGCTTGTTCTTCCTCTGCCGCCGTCTGCGCAGGCAGCCGGCGGCGCCGCATTCGCGCCGGATGCCTTCATCCGCCTCGATACAGCCGGCAAGATCACGCTGATCATGCCGCAAGCCGAGATGGGGCAGGGCATCTATACCGCTCACGCCATGGTCTTGGCCGAAGAACTGGACGCGGCATGGGAGTCCGTATCGGTAGAAGCTTCGCCGCCGAGCACGAAGCTCTATGCCAATCCCATATTCGGCGTGCAGGCGACCGGCAATTCCAATTCGATTCGTGCGTTCTGGTTGCCTCTGCGCAAAACCGCGGCCGCCGCGCGCGCGATGCTCATCGCCGCCGCTGCGAAGCAATGGAAGGTCGATCCGTCAGCCTGTACGGCCGACCGCGGCCAGGTCATTCATACCGCTTCGGGCCGCAAGCTCTCCTATGGCGCGCTCGCAAACGCGGCGGCGAAGCAGCCGCGTCCCGCCGATCCGCCGTTGAAGACGCCGGACAAGTTCAAGCTGATCGGCAAACCGCTCAAGCGTCTCGATACGCCGGATAAGGTGAACGGTGCCGCCAAATTCGGCATCGACATGATGCCCCAAGGCGTCAAGTTCGCCACGCTCGCCGCCTGTCCCGTCTTCGGCGGCAAGGTTGCAAGTGTCGAAGGTCAAGGCGACGCGATGGCGGTGCCGGGCGTCAGGCAGATTGTCATCCTCGACGATTTGGTGGCCGTGGTCGGCGATCACTTTTGGGCCGCCAAACAGGGCCTCGAAAGGCTCGACATTTCGTGGAATGCGGGCGCGAATGCAAACTTAACGACCGCGATCGTATGGGACGATCTGCGCAAAGCCGCCGAACGGCCCGGCCTGGTTGCAAAGAAAGTAGGCGACCCGGACAGGGCCCTATCAAGCGGAGACAAGCACGAAGCGAAATACGAATTGCCGCTCCTTGCGCATGCGCCGATGGAGCCCATGAATTGCACCGTGCATGTCACGCCGGACTCCTGCGAAATCTGGACCGGCTCGCAAGTTTGTGCACGCACACAGGAAGCGGGTGCGAAAGTAACCGGCCTGCCGCTCGAAAAGGTAATCGTTCACAACCAGCTTCTGGGCGGCGGCTTCGGCCGCAGGCTCGAAACCGACGCTACGGAAAAAGCGGTTCGTATTGCGCAAAAGGTCGATGGTCCGGTCAAAGTTGTCTACACGCGCGAGGAAGACATCCAGCACGATATGTATCGCCCTGCCTATTACACGCAGATGTGGGCGACGCTGAAAGACGGCAAGATCGACGGTTGGCTGCATCGTGTGGCGGGGTCTGCCGTCGTCGCGCGCTGGCTGCCGCCGGCATTTGCCGCCAATCACAACATCGATTTCGACGAGGACGACAGTGCGATCGACCAGCCATACGCCATTCCGAACATGCGTGTGGAAGTCGTCCGCCGCGAGCCGCCGGGCGTGCCCACCGGCTTCTGGCGCGGGGTGGGTCCCAACAACAATGTCTTCGCCGTCGAATGCTTCATGGACGAGCTGGCGCATGCCGCCGGAAAAGATCCGGTCGAATTCCGCCGCTCCATGCTCGGCAAGACGCCGCGGCTTCTGAACGCGCTCAATCTGGTCGCGCAGAAATCAGGCTGGGGTTCGCCATTGCCCAGGCGCGTCGGCCGCGGCGTGTGCTGCCAGCCGTCGTTCGCCAGTTTCATCGCCACCGTCGTGGAAGCCGAAGTCGATGAGAACGGCGAAGTTTATCTGCGCCGCATCAATACGGCGGTCGATACCGGCATTGCCGTCAATCCCGATACCATCGTGGCCCAATTGCAGGGCGGAATAATTTTTGGCCTCACCGCCGCGCTCTATGGAGAGGTCACGCTCGAAAACGGGCGCGTGCAGCAGAGCAATTTCAACGACTACCGCATGCTGCGCATCAACCAGGTGCCGAATATAGACGTGCATCTGATAAAGAGCGCCGAACCGCCCGGCGGCATAGGCGAAACCGGCACTACCGCAGGTCCGCCCGCGCTGCGCAACGCGATCTATGCTGCGACCGGCATTGCGCTGCGCCGCCTTCCCATCGATCGAGACGTTCTCGCGGGGAGAAAAAAAGCATGAGCGCGCTTCGCCTTCTTCTTGGCATCGTCGTGGCGATCGTCGTGGTGGTGCTCGCCTATGTCGGGTGGATGGTGTTCGGCCCGGGCCCGATGGATTTCGCAAATGGCCGGCACGTGTCGCTTTCGGCCTACACGGGAACCGATCCCACTGGCATGCCGCCGGAACTCTCCTATGCCGGGCGCATGGCCCGCGCGGCCTATCTCACGCGCGCTGCGGATTGCGAAAGCTGCCACACCGCCAAGGGCGGCAAGCCGTTTGCCGGCGGGCTCGCCTTCAAGCTTCCGTTCGGCACCATCTATTCGCCAAACATCACACCGGACAAGGAAACCGGCATCGGCAACTGGACGGATGCGGATTTCCTGAATGCGCTTCACAGAGGAATTGGCAAGGGCGGCGTTCCGCTTTATCCCGCGCTTCCTTATGCGTCGTACACCTATCTCACCGATGCCGATGCGCTCTCGATCAAGGCCTATCTCTTCAGCTTGAAACCCGTGCATTTCACGCCGCCGGAGAACACGCTGTCGTTTCCGTTCAATCAGCGTTGGCTGATGCGCATCTGGGCCTATTTCTTCAATCCGGGAAAGCGCTTCGAGCCCAACACGGCGCAATCGGCGGAATGGAATCGAGGGGCCTATCTCGTCGAAGGTCTCGGCCATTGCGGCGAATGTCATACGCCGCGCAATCTCCTGCAGGGGCTGGACAATCGCCGCAAATTTGCGGGTACCGTCACCTCCGGTTGGCGCGCCTACAACATCACGCAGGACAAGACGGCGGGTATCGGCGCTTGGAGCGATCAGGAGATCGCGGACTTTCTTTCCAATGGGCATGCGGCGGGCCGCGGCGTTGCAGGCGGACCAATGGGCGAAGCGGTCTATTACAGTCTGCGCTATCTGATGCCGAGCGACATCAAGGCGATCGTCGCCTATCTGCGCACCGTACCTGCTGCCTCGTCGCCGGGATTGCCCGCGCCGAAATCCACGGCCGCACCCGCCGCACCAAAGGAAGGCGTGGTCGCCGATAGCGATCCGCTCGGCAAACACATCTTCGAAGGCGCCTGCGCAAGCTGCCACGATTGGAACGGCTCGGGCACGCTCACGCGCTACGCCTCCCTCACCGGTAATCGGTCGATCAACGATCCTGCGGCAACGAATGTCGCCCAGATGGTGCTGGCCGGGACCGGCGGTTCGGCAAATGGGCCGGTCTTCATGCCGTCTTTCGCCGCCGCCTATTCCGATGCGGAGATCGCAGCTGTCGCCAATTATGTGACGGCCCGGTTCGGGGCAGAGGGCTCAAGACTGACCGCCGCCGACGTGGCCAGGCTTCGGGCGTTGAATTAGGCCCGGAAAGCGGGGAACTTCGTCTGCCCGACGGATTTTTTGCGACAATTCCGACAAATCTTGAGGATAAGGCTCTGGTAAAACCTCTCTGCCGGTTCCCCGGTAACTGGGGGGTGGGCGCGCGTGCGGTAGACAGGTTTTGGAATGAGCCCCGACAAAACTCCCGATGTTGTGGACCAACTTTCCCCTCCACAGGAAGGCGTGGCCGCTCGCGCGCGCGGCTGGATCGCGAATTTCCCCGTGCGCTTTATCGTGATTTTCGTTGCGGCTCTTGGGCTCGTCGGCCTGATCTGGTTCCTCGCCCGCAATCAGCCCCTGCCGCCCGGCGGCCGTTTCGGCGAACCCCAGCCGGTCGGCATCGCGAAGGTAGGCATGGGTCCCATGCCCATCACGCTCAATGCATTGGGCACCGTCACACCGCTCGCAACCGTCACTGTCCGTCCGCAAGTGAGCGGGCCGGTCGTGAGGTTCAATTTCACGGAAGGCCAGATGGTGAAAAAGGGCGATGTTCTGGCCGAGATCGATCCGCGTCCGTTCCAGGCTGCGCTCGATCAGGCGCAAGGGCAGCTCGCGCGCGACCGCGCGGCGCTTTCCAACGCCCAGACGGATCTCGCGCGTTACGAAAATTTGTGGAGTCAGAAATCGATCTCGCAGCAGCAGCTCGCCACGCAGCGCGCGCTTGTCAAGCAGGATGAGGGTCTCGTTGCCTCCGATCGGGGCAATGTCGATGCCGCCGCGCTGAATCTGAGTTACACGAAAGTCAGATCGCCCATCGATGGCCGCGCCGGAATTCGCCAGGTCGATGTCGGCAATCTCGTTCAGGCCGGACAAGCCAACGGTATCGTTGTCGTCACGCAGGTCCGGCCAATGTCGGTGATCTTTTCGATCCCGGAAGACAGCATCGACAGGATTATGGCGCGCATGAATGCAGGCGCCGTGCTCCAAGTCGATGCGTATGACCGTATGCAAACCGCAAAGCTCGCATCCGGCAAACTTTCGGCCGTCGACAGCACGATCGATACCGCCACGGGCACGGTGAAACTGCGTGCGATGTTCGACAATGCGAACGGCGAACTCTTCCCCAACCAATTCGTGAACATCCGTCTTCTGATCGACACGCTGAAGAACCAGACGCTTGCGCCCACCGCTGCGATCCAGCGCGGCGCGCAGGGCACCTTCGTATTCGTCGTCAATCCGGACAAGACCGTTTCCATGCGCAGCGTGGCGATCGGTGCGACCGACGGTACGCACACGGTCATTACGAACGGGCTCAGGCCGGGAGATACGGTCGTGGTCGATGGCGCGGACCGGTTGAATGACGGATCGCCCATCGCGATCCCTGCGGCGCCGAAGGCGAATATCGCTCCGCCCAGCGCTGCGCCGGCGGGCCAGGCCGCGCCGCCTCCCGCCCGCCAGGATCGTTTTGAGCGCTTGCTCAAGCGATTGCCGTCGGAGGTGCAGAAACAGCTCAAGGCAATGACCCCCGCCGAGCGCCGTCAGTGGTTCCATGATCATCGCGGGGAATTCCGCCGTCGCGAGCAATAACCGCCGTCGAAAGCCATCGCGCGACATGAACATATCTGCGCCTTTCATTCAGCGCCCTGTCGCGACGTCTCTCGTGATGATTGCGATCATGCTGATCGGCATCGTGGGCTACACCTATCTCCCGCTTTCGGCCTTGCCGGAAGTCGATTATCCGACCATCCAGGTTCAGACGTTCCTGCCCGGCGCGAGCCCGGACGTGATGACCACTTCCGTTACCTCTCCGCTAGAGCGCCAGCTTGGCCAGATGCCGGGCCTCAAGCAGATGACGTCTGCCAGTTCCGCGGGCGCTTCCATCATCACGCTGCAATTCGATTTGTCGCTCAGCCTCGATATCGCCGAACAGGAAGTGCAGGCTGCGATCAATGCGTCGAGCAGCCTGCTACCGCAATCGCTTCCCACGCCGCCGGTTTACGCAAAGGTCAATCCGGCCGACGCGCCGATTCTGACCATCGCGGTGATGTCCAAGTCGATGCCGATCACGCAGGTCCAGAACCTCGCCGAAACGCGCATCGCGCAGAAGATCTCGCAGCTTTCCGGCGTCGGCCTCGTCAGTATCAACGGCGGTCAGCGGCCGGCCGTGCGCGTGCAGGCAAATCTTCATGCGCTCGCGGCCTACGGGCTCAATCTCGACGACCTGCGCACCACGATCGCCAATGCCAATTCCAACGCGCCCAAGGGCAGCTTCGACGGCAAGACGCAGGCCTACACGATCAACGCCAACGATCAGCTGCAAAGCGCCGCCGACTACAAGAATATCGTGGTCGCATACAAGAATGGCGCGCCGGTCCGGCTCGGCGACGTCGCCACGGTGGCCGAAAGTGCGGAGAATGTGAAACTGGGCAGTTGGGCCAATACCTCGCCCGCCATCCTTCTCAACGTGCAGCGTCAGCCCGGCGCCAATGTGATCTCGGTCGTCAGCTCGATCCGCGAAATCCTTCCCCGGATCGAGGCCGAGCTTCCGGGTAATATCCAGGTCTCCGTCCTTACCGACCGCACCAACACGATCCGTGCTTCGGTAGCCGACGTGCAATTCGAACTCGTTCTTGCAGTCGTGCTGGTTGTTCTGGTGATCTTCCTTTTCCTTCGGAACATCCCGGCCACCTTCATTCCCAGCCTTTCGGTGCCGCTATCGATTGTGGGCACGTTTGCTGCGATGTACGGCCTCGGATTCTCGCTCAACAATCTGTCGCTGATGGCGCTCACCATCTCCACCGGCTTCGTTGTCGACGATGCCATCGTAATGATCGAAAACATCACGCGCTACCTCGAAAAGGGCGAAACTCCGCTGAAGGCCGCGATGAAGGGAGCCGGCGAGATCGGTTTCACGATCGTCTCGCTTACCATCTCGCTGATCGCGGTGCTGATCCCGCTGCTCTTCATGCAGGAAGTCGTGGGCCGCCTGTTCCGCGAATTCGCCATCACGCTCGCGGTGACGATTCTGATTTCGGCCGTGGTCTCTCTGACGCTGGTGCCCATGCTGTGTGCCAAGCTCCTGCGCCACCGCTCCGGGGAACGACGTCAAAGCGTCATTGCGCTGCGTGCGCAGGAATATTTCGATTGGGCCATCGGCGAATATGACCGACTGCTCGTCTGGGTGCTGGATCGTCAGCCGCTCACCATGCTGATCGCCCTCATCACCCTGCTTGTCACGGTGCTGCTCTACATTGTCATTCCCAAAGGGTTCTTCCCGCTGCAGGACACGGGCTTTATTCAGGGCATGACACGCGGCGCACCCACCATTTCTTTTTCGGCCATGGCGGAACAACAGGGCAAGCTTGCGCAGACGATCCTGAACGATCCAGATGTGGCCAGTCTCTCCTCTTTCATCGGCGTCGATGGCACCAACAACACGCTCAACGCCGGCCGTTTTCTCATCAATCTGAAGGACAAGGGCGTCCGCGACGATGTTCAGACCATCATCCGGCGGCTCGACAGGGAAACCCGCAATATCGCGGGCATCTCGCTTTATCTCCAGCCGGTGCAAGATCTTACCATCGATTCAACCGTAAGCCGCAGCGCCTATCAATTTGTCGTAGAAGGTTCGAGTACGGCCGAACTCAATCAGTGGGTGCCGAAACTGATCGAAAAGCTGTCCTCGCTGCCACAGCTCGAAAACGTCTCGACGAACTTCACCGATCGGGGCCTTTCCGCCTATATCGCAATGGACCGCGATACCGCGGCCCGCTTCGGCATCACCGCGGCAACAGTGGACAACGCGCTCTACGATGCTTTCGGCCAGCGCATCGTTTCGACCATTTTCACGCAGTCGAACCAGTTCCGCGTCATTCTCGAAGCAGATCCCGAACTGCAGAAAGACATTGCCTCGCTTTCGAGCGTCTATCTTCCTTCGGCAGGCGGCGGACAGGTGCAGTTGAGCGCTATCGCCCACGTCGAAGAACGGCCCATCCCGATCGAAATCGACCATCTGGGACAGTTCCCGGCCGCGATGATTTCCTTCGACGTGGCGCAAGGTCATTCGCTCGGTGCCGCCGTTGACGCCATCCAGAATGCCGAAAGGGACATAGATCTTCCCGCCAGCCTCACGACAGCGTTTCAGGGGTCTGCGCTTGCCTTCCAGTCGGCGCTGGGCAACGAACTTCTGCTCATCCTTGCTGCCATCGTCACGGTCTACATCGTGCTTGGCGTGCTCTATGAGAGTTTCGTCCACCCTGTGACGATTCTTTCGACTTTGCCATCCGCAGGCGTGGGCGCGCTTCTGGCACTGATCGTCTCGGGCCACGAACTCGATATCGTGTCGATCATCGGCATCATCCTTCTGATCGGAATCGTGAAGAAAAATGCCATTATGATGATCGATTTCGCGCTCGAAGCCGAGCGCAACGAGGGCAAGACCACGCGCGAAGCCATCCATCAAGCAGCACTTCTTCGTTTTCGCCCCATCATGATGACGACCTTCGCCGCCCTATTCGGCGCGTTGCCGCTGATGCTCGGAAGCGGCATGGGCTCGGAGTTGCGCCATCCGCTTGGCATTTCCATCGTGGGCGGGCTTTTGGTCAGCCAGGCGCTCACGCTATTCACCACGCCCGTCATCTACATCTACTTCGATCGCTGGTCGCGCGAATTCGGCGAATGGCGCCGGCAGCGCTTCGGAAGGTGAGGGCGAAATGAACTTCACCTCCGTCTTCATTTCGCGCCCGGTCGCCACCAGTCTTTTGACGCTGGGTCTCGCGCTCGCCGGCATGGTGGCGTTTTTCCTGCTGCCGGTTTCGCCTTTGCCGAATGTGGATTTTCCGACGATCGCAGTCACCGCAACCATGCCAGGCGCAAGCCCTGAGACGATGTCCACCAGCGTGGCGACGCCGCTCGAACGTCATCTGGGCTCCATCGCCGACGTGACGGAAATGACATCGAGCAGCTCGGTCGGTACCACTCGCATCGTCCTGCAATTCGGCATCGACCGGGATATCGACGGCGCCGCGCGGGACGTGCAGGCCGCGATTTCCGCGGCCCGCGCCGATCTTCCGGCGGCGCTGCGCTCCAATCCGACCTACCGCAAGATGAACCCGGCCGACATGCCGATCATGATCCTTGCGCTGACATCGACCGCGCTCACGCCCGGCCAGATCTACGATTCCGCTTCGAACATCGTCCAGCAAAAGCTGTCGCAGGTAGATGGAATAGGCGATGTGCAGTTGAGCGGCGGTTCGCTTCCTGCTGTGCGCGTGGAGCTGAATCCGCGTGCGCTCTTTAAATACGGCATCGGATTGGAAGATGTGCGTGCTGCACTTTCGGCCGCCAACGCCAACAGCCCCAAAGGCGCCATAGAGCAGGACAAGCGCCACTATCAGCTCTACGTCAACGACACTGCCGGACGCGCCAGCGAATACAGAAACCTCGTAATCGCCTATCGCAACAACGCCGCCGTGCGCCTCTCCGACATAGCGCAGGTCGACGACAGCGTGGAAAACGTGCGCAATCTCGGACTCGCGGACGGCAAACCCGCCGTGCTCGTGATATTGAGCAAACAGCCGGGCGCCAATGTGATCGAAACTGCCGATCGCGTGCGGGCATTGCTGCCGCAGATGCAGGCGGCGCTTCCGCCCACCGTCCATCTGGAAGTCGTGAACGACAGCACGATCACCATTCGCCAGTCCGTACGCAATGTGGAAGAAACCCTTATACTCGCCACGATCTTCGTGCTTGTGGTCGTTTTTCTCTTTCTGCGCACGGTGCGTGCGGCGCTCGTTCCTGCCGTGGCCGTTCCCTTGTCCCTGGTCGGCACATTCGGCGCGATGTATCTGCTGGGCTACAGCCTCGACAATTTCTCCCTCATGGCGCTCACCATCGCCACCGGCTTCGTGGTGGATGACGCCATAGTCGTTCTCGAAAATGTCACCCGCCACATCGAAGCAGGAAAATCGCGGCTCGAAGCGGCGTATCTCGGCGCAAAGGAGGTGAGCTTTACAGTCGTCGCGATGAGTTTGTCCCTTATTTCGGTCTTCTTGCCCATTCTTCTGATGGGCGGATTGGTGGGCCGCCTGTTCCGCGAATTCGCGGTCACGCTCTCCGTTTCCATTCTCATTTCGCTCGTAATCTCTCTCACAACCACGCCCATGATGTGCGCCTACCTGGCCACCACGCCGGACCGAGAGCGCGAAAACCGCATCGCCCGCGCCTCGCGCCGCATATTCGACCGCGTGCAGGGTCTCTATGAACGCTCGCTGCGCTGGGCGCTCGCCTTTCCCGGCACGGTCATGCTGATCCTCGTCATCGCGATCGGCATTAACTTCTATCTCTGGGCCGAGATACCGAAGGGCTTCTTCCCGCAGCAGGACACTGGAACCTTAATTGGCAACATCCGCGCCGACCAGACAATCTCCTTCCAGGCGATGGAGCAGAAATTCCGCAAATTCATCGGCATCATCCACGACGATCCGAATGTCGAGCATGTGGTGGGCTTCACCGGCGGGGGAGGAGGGCGCGGCGGCGGCTCCACCAACACGGGCTTTGTCTATGCGCAATTGAAACCGCTGTCCGAGCGAAAGCTCTCCGCCGATCGGCTGATGGACCAGCTCCGTCCCAAACTCGATGCGGTGGCGGGCGCGCGCCTCTATCTCTTCGGGCGGCAGGAAGTGCGCGCGGGCGGCCGGCAGGGATTTGCGCAATTCCAGTACACGATCCAGGCGGACACGCTTGAAGAATTGCGCCGATGGGCGCCCAGGATCACCGACGCCCTGCAGAATGTCCCGGAACTCGAAGACGTCAGTTCCGATCAGGAAGACAGCGGCCTGGAGATGAACCTGAAGATCGATCGCGCAGCCGCCGCGCGCCTGGGCATCAACATCACTCAGATCGACAATACTCTTTACGATGCGTTCGGCCAGCGCCAGGTATCGACCATCTACGAAGATCTCAATCAGTATCATGTCGTGATGGAGGTCGCGCCGGAATTCTGGCAAAGCCCCGAGACCTTGAAGGATATCTACGTCAGCACCACCGGCGGCGCGCTTTCCGGCACGCAAGCAACGGGTACGGTTGCGGGGACCACCGTCATCGCCAACGCGCCTTCTCCTACCCAGGCCGATATCGCATCGGATGCGCTGCGCAACCAGCAGCTCAATGCGATTGCCACCGGCGTCCGCGGTGCGGCCTCCACCGGAACGGCCCTCAGCACACGGCAGGAAGTCATGGTGCCCCTCATGAACTTCGTGTCCTACGGGCCGGGCTCGGCGCCGCTGTCGGTCAATCACCAGGGCCCGTTTGTCGCCACCACCTTCTCGTTCAATCTCGCGGCCGGAAAGACCATCGGCGATGCTGTCAATGCCATCAATCGCACAATGGCGGAGGTCCATGCCCCGCTTTCGATCCATGGCGATTTCGCCGGAACTGCCAAGCTCTTTCAGCAATCGCTCGGCAACGAACCGCTGCTGATTCTGTCCGCCATTGTCTGCGTCTATATCGTGCTGGGCATCCTCTACGAGAGCTACGTACATCCCATCACGATCCTGTCCACCTTGCCGTCGGCGGGCGCGGGCGCGATTCTGGCGCTGCTCATCTGCCGCTTCGAATTCAGCCTGATCGCGCTGATTGGCGTGATTCTGCTCATCGGCATCGTGAAGAAGAACGCCATCATGATGATCGATTTCGCCCTGCAGGCGGAACGCGAACAGGGTCTCGGGTCCCGCGAGGCGATCTACGACGCCTGCCTGCACCGCTTCCGCCCCATCATGATGACCACCATGGCCGCCATCTGCGGCGCGCTTCCCCTTGCCGTCGGTGTGGGCAATGGCGCGGAACTGCGCCAGCCGCTTGGAATATCCATCGTCGGCGGGCTCGTCGTCAGCCAGATTCTGACGCTCTACACCACGCCAGTGATATATCTTTATCTGGATCGCTTCCGCCTTTGGTGCCGCACGCGCTGGAACAGGTTTTACAACCGCCTGATGGGCGAAGAACCGGCCGCCCAACACTGATGTAGCCATTCCGCCCCGGAATGCCTGCCATTCGTGTTGCAGCGCCCCTTCACTTTTTGCGGCTGCTTCCTATCTATCGAAAATCAAGAGGCCGCCATGATTTTCGCATCCCCCGCCACGCTCGATTCCCTTTTGCTTTCCGCGGTTTTCGCGGCAAGCGGGCTTATACATGTCCTGGGCGTGGGCTTTGTGCAGCGCGCCTATGAGCGCTGGCATTTCCCGCCGAAATTCTATCGCGTCACCGGCGTGGTGAACCTGCTGATTGCGGCCTTCCTCGCCGTCCCCGTCACAAGGATTTGGGGTGCGGTGCTGGCGGCAATCGTGATGTTCATCGCCGTGGTCACGCTTTTGAACCACCGGCAATACGCCTATTCCTTCCCCGGCATGCTGCTGATGGCCTTGCTGGTGCCGGCGTTCCTGTCGAGCCCGATCTAACCCCGCTTCCCGCAACGAAATTTCGCCCGCGCAGATTTTCGTCCGCGCGACCCTAAGTTCGCGCGCCCCCGTTCGTATGACCGGGTGTAGTTTTCGTGAATCGAACCCGGCGGGAAGCTCACGGGGGATGGCGGATACACCGGACACCAGGCGTGACGACGCTCGAACGCCCCATCGGGACGCGCCCATGAACGCGCCCGAACTGGAAGCCTGGTTTGTCGACGAGGTGCTGCCGCTGGAGGCGATGTTGATGCAGTACCTGCGCAATCATTGGCGCGACCCAAGCGAGATCGACGATCTCCGGCAGGAAGTCTACATCCGCGTCTGCGAAGCCGCCCAGCGTGAAATTCCGGACCCCGCCAAGCCCTTCGTTCTCGGCACCGCGCGCAACCTCATCATCGACCGCATCCGCCGCCAGCAGATCGTGGCCATCGAAAAAGTGGCCGATCTCGATGCGCTGGGACTCGCAGCCGACATGCCGGGGCCGGACAGAAGCGCGATCGCGCGCGACGATCTGCGCCGTCTGCAATCGGCGATCGACCGCTTGCCGCCGCGCTGCCGTGAGGCGGTCGTCCTTTGCAAGATCGAAGGTCTCTCCCAGCGCGAAATCGCAAGCCGCATGGGCGTTTCCGAAGCCACCGTTTCCGAACACATCGACAAGGGCATGTGCGCTCTCGCAGACCATCTCTATGGCGAACCCAACGACATCCGGAGGACGCCGTGAGCGCCCCGGGCCGTTCCGTAGCAGCCGAAAAAAACGCCGAAGCCGCCCAGTGGCTTCGCCGCCGCACGCTCGAAGAATGGGGCGAAGCCGAGGAAGCCGCGCTCAACGCCTGGCTCGAACAGGATATCGCCAACAAGGTTGCTTATTGGCGGCTGAAGGCGGCGTGGGGCAGGGCGGATCGGCTGGCTGCGCTCCGCCGCGACAAGATCGTTGCCCCGCATCTGCCGAAAGGCCCGGCCCGCGCGATGAAAATCGCAGCCGTCATCGCGCTTACCGCGGTCACGGCGACGGCTGCGAATTTCTGGCTGAATAGCACAGATCGCACCGGGGGCGCGGTTTATTCCACAGCACTCGGCGAACGCAAGACCATCGCGCTGACCGACGGATCGGAAATCGAACTCAACACCGATACCGCCATCCGCTTCGCGTCTGCGCCTGCGCTCAAAACGGTGACGTTGTTAAAAGGCGAAGCCTATTTCCAGATCAAGCACGATCCCAAACGCCTGTTCGTGATCGAAGCCGCTGGCCACCGCATCACCGACATTGGCACCAAATTCCGCGTGCGCAAGGACAATGCGCGCCTTGAAGTGGCGCTGCTCGAAGGCGAAGTCCGCTTCGATTCTGCCGATGGCCGCGTGAAGCCGTTGTCGATGAAGCCGGGCGACGTGGTGATTGCAACCGCCCATTCCGCCGCCGTCATGCGCCAGCCCAGGCGCGAGATTGCCGATTCGCTCGGCTGGCGCAGCGGCATGATTGTCTTCCGCCACACCACGCTTGCGGAAGCTGCCGC
>DASZRY010000105.1:0-23791 GCA_035548975.1 Rhizomicrobium sp. | reverse complement strand
GAACAGGCGCACTACCTCCTCCATGTCATGCGCGCCAAGCCGGGCGAGCGCGTCAGCCTGTTCAACGGCCGCGATGGGGAATGGCGTGCCGAAATCACCGATGTCACCAAGCGCAATTGCACGCTCGTATGCGAAGCCCGGACGGCGCCCCAAACCCATACGCCCGATCTCTGGCTTGTTTTCGCACCGATCAAGAAAACGCCTAGCGACTACCTCGCGCAGAAGGCCACCGAACTCGGCGTGCGCGTTTTGCAGCCGGTGTTCACGCGGCGCACCATCGTCACCCGCGTCAATCTCGAGCGCTTGCGCGCCAATGCCATCGAAGCCGCCGAGCAGTCCGATCGCACAGACGTTCCCGAAGCGCGCGAACCGCTCGCGCTCGAAAAACTCCTCGCCAAATGGCCCCCCGAACGAAGACTTCTTTTCTGCGATGAAGCCGGTGAGGCGCCCTCCATCGCCGGCGCGCTGAAAGACGTCCGCGGCGGCGCATGGGCCATTCTCACCGGCCCCGAAGGCGGCTTCGATCCGAAGGAACGCGATATGATCCGCGCCGTGTCTTCTGTCGTTCCCGTTACGCTAGGCAAACGCATCCTGCGCGCCGACACCGCCGCGCTTGCGGCTCTGGCCGTCTGGCAGTCTCTGGCGGGCGATTGGCGCCAATCGTAAATCTGGTCTTGTTCCATTGGCCGTTGCTATCGAACACCCTCGGCTCAGGAGTATGATGGCCGACACCTGACGAAACGCAGGGCAACCCGACGGGGGAGGGGGGAGGATCGAAAACCGAAAAACGACTACCGCGCTGAAATAATTGAGCTTTTGGAAAAGATTGGTGTTCGCCCGTGATGTGACTTGTCGCCCAGTAGGTCAGTACCTAGATTTCCAAAGGGCTAAATGAGCGGTTCAATATTCACATCTGCGGCAAGGGGCATTGGGGTCCCTGGGGTGAGGAGGCGAGGAAATGTCCATACCGCAATCCGCGGGTGGCCCCATCGGGTCGCGCGACGATCTCGTCAATTATCTCGCAGCCGGTTCGAAGCCGCGTGCCGATTGGCGCATAGGAACCGAGCACGAGAAATTCGTCTACGACCCGCGCACGCTGAAACCCGTTCCCTATGAAGGCCGTCCGGGTATCCGCGCATTGCTCGAAGGCATGCAGCGGTTTGGCTGGCAACCGGTTCTTGAAGGCGAGAACATCATCGGGCTGACGCAGAACGGTGCCTCGCTCAGCCTCGAGCCCGGCGGGCAGTTTGAACTCTCCGGCGCGCCGCTGAAAACGGTTCATGAGACCTGCGCCGAAGTGAACACGCATCTGGAGCAGGTGCGCGAAGTGGCGGGCGAGATCGGCGCTTGCGTTATCGGCCTGGGTTATGCGCCCACCTGGGGCCTCGACGAAGTCCCGCAAATGCCGAAAGGCCGCTACAACATTATGCGCCGATACATGCCCAAGGTCGGCGGCTACGGTCTGGAGATGATGTTCCGCACCTGTACCGTGCAGGTGAATCTCGATTTTTCGTCCGAGGCCGACATGGTTCGGAAATTCCGCGTCGGCCTCGCATTGCAGCCGGTGGCAACCGCACTGTTCGCCAACTCTCCATTCCGCGAAGGCCGTCCCAACGGCTTCCTCTCCTACCGCAGCCATATTTGGACCGATGTGGACAATGCGCGGGCCGGCATGCTGCCCTGGGTCTTCGAGGACGGCATGGGTTTCGAACGCTATGTCGATTACGCGCTGGGCGTGCCGATGTATTTTGTCTATCGCGACGGCCGCTACATCGACGTCGCCGGAAAATGCTTTCGCGATTTTCTCGAAGGCCGCATCGACGTTCTAAAGGGCATCGAGCCCACAATGGCCGATTGGGCCGATCATTTGACGACGATCTTCCCTGAAGTTCGCCTCAAGAAATTTCTCGAAATGCGCGGCGCCGACGGCGGAAGCTGGCGGCGCATCTGCGGATTGCCCGCGCTGTGGGTTGGCATCTATTACGATCAAACTGCGCTCGACGCCGCCTGGGACCTCGTGAAGGATTGGACGGCCGAGGAACGCGAGGCCATGCGCGCCGCCGTTCCGAAGCTCGGTTTTAAAACGCCGTTCCGCAACACCACGGTTTGGGAGCTGGCGCATCGGATGCTGGAAATCTCATCGGCCGGTTTGAAACGCCGAGCCGCGGAAGACAGTGCGGGCATGAACGAGGACGGATTCCTCAATCATCTTCGCGAACTTGTTTCGCGCGGCTATACGCGCGCAGAAGAGATGCTGGGCCGCTATCATGGCGAATGGAAAGGCGACATCACGCCATTGTTCAAGGAATACAATTTTCTTTGAGCCGCGCGCCGTTCCTCATGCCGCCTGCGCCGTACCGCCGACCGTCAAACCGTCGATGCGCAACGTCGGCTGACCTACGCCCACCGGCACGCTCTGGCCGTTTTTTCCGCAAACGCCAATGCCGGTATCGAGCTTCATGTCGTTGCCGATCATCTTCACGCGCTGCATCGCTTCCGGCCCATTGCCGATCAGCGTTGCGCCCTTGATTGCGGGACCGATCTTGCCGTTCTGGATCAGATAGGCCTCGGTGCAAGAGAATACGAACTTGCCGCTGGTGATATCGACCTGACCTCCGCCGAAGTTCACCGCATAGATGCCCTTGTCGACGCTGGAGATGATCTCCTCGGGGGCATGGCTGCCGCCAAGCATGTAGGTATTCGTCATGCGCGGCATCACCGAATGCGCATAGGACTGCCTGCGCCCATTGCCCGTCGCCGCCACGCCCATCAACCGCGCATTCTGGCGGTCCTGCATGAAGCCCTTTAGGATACCGTCCTCGATCAACACCGTGCGTGAGGTCGGCGTCCCTTCATCGTCGATGGTCAACGACCCACGCCGCCCGCCCAACGTGCCGTCATCGACCACGGTCACGCCCGGCGCCGCCACCCGCTGCCCCATCAATCCGGCAAATGCGCTTGTCTTCTTGCGATTGAAGTCTCCTTCAAGCCCGTGCCCGACCGCTTCGTGCAGCAATACACCTGGCCAGCCCGGTCCCAGCACCACATTCATCTCGCCGGCGGGGGCGGGCACCGATGAGAGATTCACCACCGCCTGCCGCAGTGCCTCGTCAACAGCCGAGCGCCAGTACTCCGGTGCGAGATACGTTTCGTATCCCCCCCGTCCGCCGCCGCCGAAGTTGCCCGCCTCTTGCCTGCCGTTCTCTTCAACGACGACAGAAACATTCAGCCTCACAAGCGGACGAATGTCGCGATATGTTTCACCGCCTGGCCGCAATATTTCGATATGCTGCCACTCGCCTGCCAGCGAACATGAAACCTGTTTCACGCGCGGGTCCTTGCTACGCGCGTATTCGTTCATTTCCTGCAACAGAGAAACCTTCTTTTCGAAACTCGCGGTGCCCAGCGGATCTACGTCCGTGTAGAGTTTCACGTTGGTCCGCTGCGGTGGCAGGGCGAGCGACCCCGAGTGACCGCCGGCAACAGATTTTACGGTCTCGCCAGCGCGTCGAATTGCATCTTCGGAAAGCTCGGAGGCATGGGCATATCCAGTGGCCTCACCTGCCACGGCGCGTAGGCCAAACCCTTGCATTGTGTCAAAGCTCGCCGCTTTGAGCCGCCCGTCGTCAAATGCGAACGATTCGCTCTGGCGATATTCGAGATACAGTTCGCCGTCGTCGGCTCCATTGAGGGAGTTATCTACCAGCCCTTGAACGCGCCCCCGATCCATGCCCGTTCGGTCGAAAAAAAGGTCGGAAGCCATGTCCAATCTCCGGTTGCTCTGGGAGCTAATATAGTAGCTTTTCGATCTCTCGCAGGCAGCGGCCAAGTCCTTAAACCAGCGGGGGAAATTCCGTGTGCCACAAGGTCGCAATGACTTCCGCTGCCCCCGGCGCGTAAATCACTCTTGGAATCGGGGGTTTGCAGGCACTTCTCATGTGCTTGCCGACTGTTTTGCGAGGTCGTCGGATGTTCCTCAGAAAATTTGCGGTTGCGGCCTCGGCGCTGCTTTTTTCCACGGCGGCGGCGGTCGCCAATCCGCAGCCCTGGGAGACTGGGTTCCAGCCCGCTGTCACACCGGTGATGGAGCGCATCGAAGATTTCCACCGCCTCCTGCTTTACATCATCGTCGCGATTTCGCTTGTCGTGCTCTCGCTGCTCATCTGGATCATGATCCGCTACAACAAGCGCGCCAATCCGGTCCCCAGCAAGACAGCGCACAATACTCTGATCGAAGTAATTTGGACGATCGTGCCGGTGATCATCCTGGTTATCATCGCGATCCCCTCCTTCAAATTGCTCTATTACGAAGCGGCCATCCCGACGCCCGATCTCAAGATCAAGGCGATTGGCAAGCAATGGTTCTGGACTTACGAGTATCCGGCAGCCAACTTCACATACGACTCCCTCGGCTTGTCCGATTCAGACGCCGCCAAGGCCGGCAAGCCACGTCTCCTTGGCGTGGACAATCCAATATACGTCCCCGTGAACAAGGTGGTTGAAATTGAAACAGCCGGCGCAGACGTCATCCACTCTTGGGCAATTCCAGCATTCGGCGTGAAGATGGACGCCATACCCGGCAAGCTCAATCACACGTGGTTCCAGGCGACTAAGGAAGGCGTCTATTACGGTGAGTGCTCCGAACTTTGCGGCGCACGTCACGCCTTTATGCCCATTGAAGTGCATGTGGTGAGCCAGGCCGAATATGACGCGTGGCTCGCTGGCGCGAAGAAGAAATTCGCTGCAATCGTACCCGAAACCCACGTCGCTCAGCTTGCGAAATAAGGACGAATAATATGGCTGATCTGGCTCACGCGCACGCCGACCATCCCACCGGATGGCGCCGCTATGTCTATTCGACGAACCACAAGGACATCGGCACGATGTACCTTGTTTTCGCCATTGTTGCGGGGCTGGTTGGCGGCTTCCTCTCCATGATGATGCGTGCCGAGCTCGCACAGCCGGGGCTGCAGATTTTCCACGACCCACATACCTTTAATGTATTCGTCACGGGCCATGGCCTGATCATGGTCTTCTTCATGATCATGCCCGCAATGATCGGTGGTTTCGGTAATTGGCTGGTGCCGTTGATGATCGGGGCGCCGGACATGGCGTTCCCGCGCATGAACAACATTTCGTTCTGGTTGCTGCCGTTCTCCTTCACGCTTTTGGTCCTTTCCATGTTCGTGGAAGGCGACTCGGGCGGTCATGGCGTCGGCGGCGGCTGGACGATCTACGCCCCACTTTCGACAACAGGCTCGCCGGGGCCTGCAATGGATTTGGCGATCTTCTCGCTACACATCGCAGGTGCGTCATCGATCCTTGGCGCGATAAATTTCATCACGACTATTTTCAATATGCGCGCTCCGGGAATGACGCTCCACAAGATGCCGCTGTTCGTGTGGTCGATCCTCGTAACCGTGTTTCTGCTGCTGCTCTCGTTGCCGGTTCTCGCCGGTGCAATCACGATGCTGCTGACCGACCGCAATTTCGGCACCAGCTTCTTCAACCCGGCTGGTGGCGGTGACCCGATCCTCTACCAGCACCTGTTTTGGTTCTTCGGTCATCCGGAAGTGTACATCCTGATCCTTCCGGGTTTCGGTATGGTCAGTCACATCATCTCGACCTTCTCGAAGAAGCCGGTGTTCGGCTATCTCGGCATGGCCTATGCGATGGTGGCGATTGGCTTCATCGGTTTCCTCGTATGGGCGCACCACATGTACACGGTCGGCCTGTCCGTCGATACAAAGGCATATTTTGTTTTCGCCACAATGGTCATTGCTGTTCCGACTGGTATTAAAATCTTCTCATGGATCGCAACGATGTGGGGCGGTTCGATCGAGTTCAAGGCGCCGATGCTTTGGGCCATCGGCTTCGTGTTCCTGTTCACCGTTGGCGGCGTGACCGGCGTGGTGCTCGCCAACGCAGGCGTCGACGTTTCGTTGCAGGATACCTACTACGTTGTCGCGCACTTTCATTATGTGCTGTCGCTCGGCGCGGTTTTCACGATCTTTGGCGGCTTTTATTTCTGGTTCCCGAAGATGTCCGGTTACCTCTACAACGAGTTCCTCGCGAAGCTGCATTTCTGGGTCACATTCGTCGGCGTGAACCTCGCGTTTTTCCCGATGCATTTCCTCGGTCTCGCCGGGATGCCGCGCCGCTACGCCGATTATCCGGATGCCTATGCGGGCTGGAATTATGTGTCTTCAGTCGGCGCGTTCATCGCGGGTTTTGGCGTGCTGATATTCCTGGTCGTTTTGCTGGATGCTTTCCTGCGCAAGCGCGCTGCGGGCGACAATCCTTGGGGCCCGGCTGCGACCACTTTGGAATGGACCCTTTCCTCGCCTCCGCCATTTCATCAGTACGCAGAACTGCCGCACATCGTCGGAGACTCACACTAAACCATGAGTTCCGTCGGCGTCCTTGCTCCTCAACGGTCCGTTGCGACGGCGGGCGATTATTTCGCGCTCTTGAAACCGCGCGTGATGTCGCTTGTGATTTTCACGGGGCTGGCAGGTATTGTGGCGGCGCCGGGGCAAATCAATCCGCTCATGGCCTTCACGGCGCTTCTGTGCATCGCCGTCGCTGCGGGCGCGTCCGGCGCGCTCAACATGGCGTATGATTCCGATATTGACGCGGTGATGGCGCGCACCGCAACGCGCCCTATTCCGATGGGGCATGTGGACCGGCAGGAGGCGCTCGCATTCGGATGGGCGCTTTCGGTTGCCTCGGTCGCGATGATGGGCCTGTTTGTGAACTACCTGGCGGCTGGCCTGCTGGCCTTTACGATCTTCTTTTACGTCGTGGTTTACACGCTTTGGCTCAAGCGCCGCACGCCGCAAAATATCGTGATTGGCGGTTTGTCGGGTGCTTTGCCGCCAGCCATAGGCTGGGCCTCTGTGACGAATTCGCTTTCGCTCGCGCCGCTTCTTCTGGTTGCCATCGTCTTCATGTGGACTCCGCCGCACTTCTGGGCGCTGTCGCTATATCGTTCCGATGATTACGCGCGCGCAGGCGTGCCGATGCTGCCAGTGGTGAGGGGCAAAAGACAAACCCGGTTCCAAATTCTTGCCTATGCACTGCTGCTTGCACCGCTTGGTGTACTGCCGGCCTTCGTCGGCTTGGGCGGTTGGATCTATCTCGCAGTCTCTGCCGGATGCGGTGCTTGGCTTATTTGGGAAGCCATTGCCACCTTCCGCGAGGCCGATGAAACGCGCGAGCCAGCCGCCCGCCGGCTGTTCATTGCGTCTCTTGGATATGTTTTTTTTCTGTTCGCCGCGCTGATTGTCGAAAAGGTGATCGGTATAGCTCCCTTCGCCAGATGGATATGACGGCGGGAAATGGGGCAGGACGATGAGATTAGGCGGGAATCGGAAGAGGCAAGGGCGCGCAGGGGCCGCAATGTGGCGCTCGCGCTGGTTCTGTTTGGACTTGTGGTACTTTTCTTCATTATGACGCTGGTACGGGTTAAGCCCTAGGCAGAAGGCAAACGAATATGGCGCACACGGAAGTCAAACACGATTATCATCTGGTCGATCCGAGCCCCTGGCCGATCGTGGGCTCCATTGGCGCTTTCGTGATGTTCGTCGGCGCGGTCTTCTGGATGCACGGCGATTACACCGGCTTTTGGGGGCTTCCTGTCAACGGCCAGCCGTGGATCTTCGCAGTTGGTGTGCTTCTCGTGCTCTACACCATGGCGGGGTGGTGGCGGGACGTTGTCACAGAGTCTGTCGTCAAGGGAGACCACACGCCGGTCGTGAAACTGCATCTGCGTTACGGCATGGTGCTGTTCATTGCTTCGGAAGTGATGTTCTTCGTCGCCTGGTTCTGGGCCTATTTCAATTCGGCAATCTTTTATAACGACGTTTCGATTGGAAGCTGGCCGCCGTCTGGAATCGTCACACTCGACCCTTGGCACCTGCCGCTGCTGAACACGCTGATTCTCTTGTGCTCCGGTACGACTGTGACGTGGGCACATCATGCTATCCAGTCCGGTGACAAGAAGGGCGCCACTCAGGGACTGCTCTTGACGGTTCTGCTAGGCATTTCGTTCACGGCGATCCAGGCTTACGAATACAGCCATGCGCCCTTCACTTTCGGCTTCAATAACCTTGCGCTCGCGCCATTCACGGATCCGGCGCATATAAACCTCGCGACCGGTGCAGGCAATTTCGATGCAATCTACGGCTCGACGTTCTTTATGGCGACGGGGTTCCACGGCGCACACGTCATCATTGGAACCATCTTCCTGACGGTCTGCCTGTTTCGGAATATCGCCGGCCAGTTCACGCCGACGCGTCATTTCGGCTTTGAAGCCGCCGCCTGGTACTGGCATTTCGTTGACGTGGTATGGCTGTTCCTGTTTGCCTGCATTTATGTGTGGGGACAGGGGCCGGTCACGGCAGCCTGAATGAGCGAGCCCGGCGTAGCGCGCGCCGCACTGCTGGGCCTGTGTCCGCGTTGCGGACAAGGCAATTTGTTCAATGGCTATCTTACCATCGCAAAGAGCTGCCCCGCGTGCGGCTTGGACTATGCGATGTTCGATGTCGGCGACGGCGCAACCGTCTTTGTAATTTTGATCGCAGGCTTTCTCGTCTGCGCGGGCGCGCTGATTGTCGAGGTAAAATATTCTCCGCCCTACTGGGTCCACGCTGTCCTGTGGCTACCCTTGATCGCTATCCTCGTCTTGGGCGGCCTGCGCGTGGTCAAATCCACCTTGATGGTCCTGCAATACAAGAACCGCGCCGGCGAGGGCAGGCTGGGGAAATAGGTGTTTCGCCCTCTTCTAAAGCCGACTTTGTGGTTCCTCCCGATGTTCGCGGTACTTGTTGGACTCGGTACTTGGCAGATCGAACGTCTGCACTGGAAAGAGGCGCTCATCGAGAAGATGAATGCAAACATCTCCTCCAAACCACTACCTCTCGACGAAATCCTTAAATTACCGAACGACGAGGCCCAGTATCGCCATGTCGTGCTCGAAGGTTCCTTCGACAACGCCAAAGAAGCTTACGCATTCGGCACCGACGCGAACGGCACGCCCGTCTTCCATGTGCTTACGCCTTTCATTCTTTCCGATGGCCGCGCTTTGATCGTGGACCGCGGAATCGTCCCGCAGGACAAGCGTGATCCAAAGACGCGTGAGGCGGGTCAACTAAACGGCCCCCGGCGCGTGACTGGAATTTGGCGCACCCCCGATCCTTCCAATCTGTTTACGCCCGAACCAGATCTTGCAAGGCGTGAGTGGTTCTCTCGTGATGTGGAGGCAATGGCCAAGCTCGACGGCCTCAACCTCATCGCACCCGTTGTCGTGGAAGCTGACGCTACCCCCAACCCCGGCGGCTGGCCTAAAGGCGGGCAGACCGTCGTGAGCCTTCCCAACAACCACCTGCAATATGCAATCACCTGGTATCTGATGGCGGTGGGCCTTTTGGCGGTCTACCTCGCCTACCACCGCCAGAGAAGCCGCCTCGGAAGACCCTTGTAAACCGCATTCCACCCTGCCGCTTCCCATTCCGGGCGGAGGGGGCTATTGCGTCCACAGCACTTCGCGAATTGAACCGATGCGCTATGTAAGCACACGGGGGCAGACGCCGCCGCAATCCTTCGAAGACGTGATGCTGGCGGGCCTCGCGCCCGATGGCGGCTTGTTCCTGCCGGAATCTTGGCCGCAGGTGAGTGCTCCTGAGATCGCAAGTTTCGCGAACAAATCCTACCCGGAAACGGCGTTCGACATCCTGTCCCGCTTCACCGGCGATGAATTCTCGTCCGCCGCTCTGCGGGCCGACATCGACGCCGCTTACGCGACTTTCGAAACATCGGAAGTCGCGCCGCTGAGTGCCATAGGCCCCAATACGTATCTGCTCGAACTTTTCCATGGACCTACGCTCGCGTTCAAAGACGTTGCGCTTCAGGTTCTCGGCCGCTTGTTCTCCCGCGCGCTTGCCAAACGTGGGGGCAGGGCAACCGTTATTGCCGCCACCTCCGGCGACACAGGATCGGCAGCGATCGCCGCCCTGGGCGGTTTGCCGAACATTGAGGTCTTCGTGATGCATCCGAAGGGCAGGGTCAGTGAGGTTCAGCGCCGCCAAATGACGACTACGCCCCACGCCAACGTCCACAACATCGCGCTCGAAGGCAGCTTCGACGACGCGCAGGCAATCGTGAAAGCGCTCTTTGCAGACGAAGATTTCGCAAGGCAGATGAGCCTGACTGCCGTCAATTCGATCAATTTCGCCCGTATCGCTGCACAGGCCGTCTACTATTTCACGGCAACTGCAAAGCTCGGCGCGGCACCGACATTCGTCGTTCCCACCGGAAATTTCGGAGACATTTTCGCTGCCGAAGCTGCTCAACGCATGGGCCTGAAGACCGGCAAGCTCGTTATTGCGACCAACCAAAACGACATACTTTTCCGCGTTCTGCAGACCGGCGTTTACGCATCTGGCGAAGCCCATCCGACGTTGAGCCCATCGATGGACATCCAGGTGGCGAGTAATTTCGAACGCGCGCTCTTCGAAGCCAGCAACCGCGATGCCGGCTGGATCAGGGACGCCATGGCGACCTTCGCCAAAACCCGCAGCCTCTCACTTCCATCCGCAGTCCTCGAAGCCCTGCGCGCTCGCTACACTGCCCACCGCAGCGACGACGCCGAGACGCTCGCGACCATTTCCCGCGTCCACCGCGAGACTGGCCGCCTCATCGATCCGCACACGGCCGTGGCTGTTGCTGCCGCTCCGAAGGCCGATGGTCCTGTGGTCATCCTTTCCACCGCCGATCCGGCCAAGTTCCCCGATGCGGTCGAGCGCGCGACTGGGAATAAGCCCCCATTGCCGCCGAGGCTTGCAGGCCTCTATGAGGGGGTGGAGCGGGTAGACATACTACCCAGCGATCTCGCAATCATACGCGATTATATCGTCAACAGGCACCCCTAATGGATATCGAAATCAGCAAACTTTCCAATGGGTTGACGGTCATTACTGATCCAATGCCTCAACTGGAAAGCGCTTTCGTGGGTATCTGGGTGAACGCCGGAGCCCGGCAGGAGGCGCGCCCCATCATGGGCGTGGCGCACATGCTTGAACACATGGCGTTCAAGGGCACTGAACGCCGCTCCGCCCGCGATATCGCAAATGAAATGGAGTCGGTCGGCGGGTTCCTGAACGCATATACGAGCCGGGAGCAGACCGCCTTTCACGCTCGCGTGCTGAAAAACGATGTGCCGCTGGCCCTCGATATCCTTTCGGATATTCTCGTCAATCCAGTCTTCGATCAGACCGAACTCGAGCGAGAACGCCAGGTTGTTCTTCAGGAGCTGGGTCAGTCCCGCGACACACCGGACGACCTTGTCTTCGATCATCTGCAATCGGTTATATTCCCCGATCAACCGATGGGTTGGCCGATCCTCGGGGAAGAAGACACGGTTTCCAGATTCAGCCGCGAGAATCTGTACGATTTCATGAAACGTAACTACCGGTCTGCTGGCATGGTGGTCGTGGCATCCGGTGCCGTAACGCATGCCGAGGTGCTCAAGCTGGTGGAAGACAGACTGTCCAACTTCCGCGCCGGCGAGATTCCAGCTGCTGAGGCAGCACGTTACGAAGGCGGCGATTGCCGTTCGGGCGACGATCTCGAACAGGCACACCTGACGTTTGCGTTTCCCGGCGTCGCCTCCACCGATCCGGATTTTTACACCGCACAGGTTTACACCACTGCACTCGGCGGCGGTATGTCCTCCCGCCTGTTTCAGGAGATCCGCGAAAAGCGCGGCCTCTGTTATTCGATCTATTCCTTCTCGCAGTCTTTCAAGGACGGCGGCGTGATTGGCATCTATACGGGCACGGGCGAAAAGGAAGCCGCTGAAATTGCGCCCGTAGTCGCAGGCGAAATGGCTTTGATGGCAGGAAATGCGACCGATGCCGAAGTTGCCCGCGCCAAGGCGCAGCTTCGATCCGGTCTACTGATGGGTCTTGAACGTCCTTCCTCCCGAGGCGAGCAGATCGCTGCCCAGTGGTTCACACACGGCCGTGTCCTGTCGATCGAAGAACTTACTTCAAGGCTCGAAGCTGTAGATGCGGCCGCTGTCCGCCGTTTCGGGGCGCGTTTGATGGAGACACAGCGTCCCTCGATCGCGGCCGTTGGCCCGGTTGGCTATCTCGAATCTTACGAAAACTTCGCGGGCCGCTTTGGGGGGGCCAAACTTCGTGCAGCGGAGTGAAGGCCGCGCCATGGCCTTCATGCGGGGCCTGACCTTTCCTGGCGGCCTTCAACCGGTCCTGAGAGGCAATGGCGTCTATTTGCGTTATCCGCGTGTAGCGGATTATCCGGAATGGTCCCGGCTTCGCCATGAAAGTCGCGAATTTCTAGCTCCGTGGGAGCCTTCATGGGCCAGTGATGAGCTTACGAAGGGGGCCTTCCGCCGCCGCCTCAAGCGGTATCAGCGCGAAGCCCGAGCAGATACGGCCTATGCTTTCTTCGTCTTCAAGGAGGACGACGATTCGCTTATGGGGGGGTGCACGCTCTCTAACGTCCGGCGAGGCGTCGCGCAGGGTTGCTCAATGGGTTATTGGATCGGCGAACGCTTTGCGCGCCAAGGCTATATGTTCGCTGCAGTAAAGGCCCTCATCCCCTTCATCTTCGGCACGCTGGGTCTGCACCGCATAGAGGCCGCCTGCCTTGCCACGAACGAACCCTCGAAAAACCTGCTCACCAAGGTCGGTTTCCGGCAGGAGGGAATCGCGCGCCGCTACCTTCTGATCAACGGGGAGTGGCAGGACCACGTTCTGTTCGCTTTGCTCGCGGAAGACATGCCGCGCTAGTCTCTATTGGCCTGATTCGAGCTGGAAAACGTCAGGAAATCTGTTGCTGAAACGTCTTGCCCTATTTGCTGCTTGGTTTGTGATTCTACTGACGGCTACCCTCGCAGGAGCCGCAAATCTTCCTGTACCCAAACAGAAGGACGTGCACGCGATCGATTTCGCCGGACAGCAGCCTGTGATCGATGTACGCAACGCGCTGATCCCGTATCAACCGTCATCGGGTGCGGAACGCGATGGCTCTCACTGGTACATGTTTGCTGCCGTGAATGAAGGCGTGCGCCCTGTTACGCGCATCCTGCAGGCGAACCAGCCGCCAGGCATTGGCCTCAGATTTTTCCCGGCTTCGACACGGCCGGAGATCATTCAGGTCGCAAGCTCGGAGTCCGGCATCATTATCGAGAATACCAATGCATACGGCCGCAAATCTTTTCGCGTGACCATCCCGCCGGCAACCACAGGTCCCATCGCAATCAGGTTGCGCAACGCGTCCGCGGAGCCAACCGTGCTCGCATGGACTGAGCCGGCTATAGCCGGTCACAATCGCCAACTTGCGATCCTTCTTGCAGCTGTGGCGGGACTGATCGCCGCGGCCGCCGCAATCATGGCGGGCGTAGCGGTGATGACCGGTCACTTCGCGCCGCGCTGGACAGCTATATTTATTTTTGCCGTTCTGTTTACGCGGCTTGCCGCGGCAGGAATGTTTGACGCCAGTATCGCAACTGGTGTCGGCGGTCCGTACGGCATTGTCGCAGCCTTGGCCTGCCTGGCATTGGTCGCTGGCGCCAAGCTCGCCAATCACATCGTGCCGCTCGCCAATGTATGGCCGCGATATGAGAAATATTTCACGTGGGTGTTGCGAGGACTTGTTGTCCTCGCGCTTCTGGCATTCATCGGCGTTCCAGGAACGGCGATACTGGCCAATGTGGCGGTCGTACTCGGAACGGGAACCATTGCTGCATACCTGATCGATCGTGGCCGCCACGGCGTGCAAACAGCCCGCGTAGTTGCTCCCAGCGCGGCTATTTTCTCGCTCGTCGCCGCCGCTGCCGCCGTGGGCGCATTCGGGGGCTTTGGCAATAATATCGTCGCGCCTGCCGCAGTCGGCGGTTTCGCCGCCGCTGGTACGGTGCTTCTCGCACTTGCCATCGCGGCAGGCGAGGGCATCGCCATCCTTCCACCGCTGCATCTACCGCATCTTCAACGCCATCCGGCAATCAAGCCCATTCCCAAACCGGAAGGCGAAGCACCACCACTATTGTCAACCTCGGCCGAAGCCATCGGAGCCTCACAGCAAGGTGTGTTCGATCTCGACCTGGAGGCTGGACAGCTTACGCTCTCTGCCGAATCCGTTGCATTGCTCGGCGAAGGCAATGAAGCCGGTCGGATCGCTTTCGAGGATTGGGTCACGCGCATCCATCCGGAAGACCGTGCGATATTCGAAAGCGCGCTCTCCGAATACGCCGCTCAAATTAACATCGCCTTCCGCATGGAATTTCGTGTACAGACGCCGGACGGCTATCTGTGGTTCGAGTTGCGCGCGAGCATGTTGGGAGACAAGCCGCCCGCCAAGCGTTGCCTCGGCCTACTCGCTGACGTGACCGTGCGCAAGGAAGCCGAGACCTTTGTGGCTCCACAGCCGAATACCGATCAACTGACGGGTCTAGGCAACCGACTTGCCATGATGAGTGCCCTCGAAGGTCTGAATGGCGCGATGAAAGACGCGATTTTCGCGCTGCTCGACATCGACCGCTTCAAATCCGTCCATGCAAGCCTCGGCCACGAAGGCGCGGACACTGTATTGGCTGGCATCGCTCGACGGCTCGACCAGCGGTTCAAGCAGTCTGCCAGGGCGTTCCGTGTCGGCGGAGATTCGTTCGCGGTGATATTCCGCCAGAGTGGCGCGGGGCCGGCCGCGCTCGGCGCCGAACTCGTCGAAGCCTGCAATGCCGAACATATGGTCGACGACCGCAGCGTCTTTGCGCCTGCGAGCGTCGGCGTCGCCCTGGGCCGGGAAGCGGAAGATCCGCTCGATCTCCTCAAGAATGCCGAACTCGCTCTTCTTCAGGCCAAGCGGCAAGGCGGCGGCTGTGCCCGCGTTTATGTCCGGGATTTCGAGGCGCTCGCGCCGCGAGATGGTGTGCGGCTTGAGGCGGAACTGCGCGCAGCGCTGGATCAGAAGCAGCTCGATGTCTTCTATCAGCCAATTATCCGCCTCTCAGACGGCGCGCTCTCGGGCTTCGAAGCCTTGCTGCGTTGGCATCATCCGGTAAAAGGATTGATTTCGCCTTCCGATTTCATTCCGCATTCCGAAACCAGCGGCCTCATCGTCAATCTCGGCAAATTCGCGCTTGAACGCGCCACGCGCGACCTCGCAAACTGGCAACGCTTCTTCCCACTGGAAAAGCCGCTTTTCGCCAGCGTCAACGTTTCCCGCCGCCAATTCCGAGATCCAACATTCGAGAGCTTCGTTGGCGACTTGATATCCAACGGCGGCATAGTGCCCGGCACGCTCAAGCTCGAAATCACCGAGAGCGCATTGGGCGCCGACCGGCAATCGCGTCACGCGCTTGAACGGCTTCGTGTCCTTGGTGCCGGTCTTGCCATCGACGATTTTGGGACCGGTCTCTCCACGCTCAGTCAGTTGAAGGATCTTCCCTTCGATACGGTGAAAATCGACCGGAGTTTCCTCGCCCGCCATGGCGGTACGCAGGATGAAAACGACGGAACCGTAATTCTCGGCTCGATCGTGTCATTGGCCCATGATCTCAAGCGCAATGTGATCGTTGAAGGCGTGGAAAACGAAAGCGACGCGAAGTGGCTAAAGGAAATGGGCTGCGAATATGCGCAAGGGTTTTATTTTTCTCCGCCGTTGCCGGCATCCGAGGCGCTCAACTATATCGCGCTGCATTATGACACGACGGGGTCAAGCGCGGCCGGCGTGAGCTGATAGCCCGGACATGTCGATGCCGAGCTTCTTTAGCGCCCGACTCCATTTGTCATCCAAAGATTCATCGAAGATGATCGCATTGTCCGCCTCGCAATGGACCCATCCGTTGGCCCGGATTTCGTCTTCAATCTGGCCGCCATCCCAGCCCGCGTAACCGAGCGCGAACAGCGACTTCTCCGGCCCTTTGCCGTCTGCAATAGCGCGCAGAATGTCGAGCGTTGCGGTCAGCGAGATGTCCTCCGTGACCGGCATGGTCGAGTCCTTGCTTTCGAATTCACCTGAGTGCAGCACAAAGCCGCGTCCCGTCTGGACCGGACCTCCGAACAGGATGGGCGTATCAGGCGTACTCTCGGTCACGTTGATTTTCAGACGCCCCATCATCTCGCGGAAGGAAAGTCCTTCAACAGCCTTGTTGATGATGAGCCCCATCGCACCTTCCTCTGAATGCGCGCAGATGAAGATGACACTTCTTTCAAAACGCGGATCGGGCATGCCGGGAAGAGCTATCAGCAGCTTTCCTTCCAGAAAGCTTTCACCGCCGTCTTCGCGATGCGGAACCTGAGTACCCATACTGTACGTTAGGGCGCGGCGTGCCTTTGCCGCAAGGCGATCATTGCGCTAGAAGGTGAACAGGTTTCCAAAATGGAGAGGAAAATGACCATTAAGGTGGGCGACAAAATTCCTTCGGCAACGTTGATGCAGATGAAAGACGGCGGCCCGAAGCCCGTATCGACCGACGAACTCTTCGCTGGCAAGAAGGTCGTGCTCTTTGCGCTGCCCGGCGCCTTCACGCCAACCTGCTCGGCCAAGCACCTGCCCGGATTTATTCAGCATGCGGACGAAATTAAGAAGAAGGGCGTTGATGCCATCGCTTGCCTTTCGGTGAATGACGCTTTCGTTATGGGAGCCTGGGGCGAGCAGCAGAAGGCCGGCGACAAGGTAATGATGTTGGCCGATGGTAACGGCGAACTCACCAACAAGCTTGGCCTGACGATGGATGGATCCCGCTTCGGCATGGGCCAGCGCAGCCAGCGTTATTCCATGGTTGTCGACAACGGCGTGGTGAAACAACTCAACGTCGAAGACCCGGGCGCGTTCTCCGTGTCGAGCGCCGAACACATTTTGAAGCAGTTGTAATTCACTCAGGGAATGGCCGCGCGGGCCAGGGCGTCCGCGCGTTCGTTCTCAACATGATCTGAGTGGCCTTTGACCCAGCGCCACGAAACATGGTGCGGTTCGCTCACCGCTTCCAGCGCCTGCCATAGATCGACGTTCTTGACGGGCTTCTTCTCGGCTGTTTTCCAGCCCTTGGCTTTCCAACGGTCAAGCCATTTCGTTACGCCGTCCATGAGGTAGCGCGAGTCCGTATGGATGGTAACGACAGAAGGTTTCCTCAGAGCTTCGAGCGCTTTGATTGCGGCCATCAGCTCCATGCGGTTGTTGGTTGTTAAGCGTTCGCCGCCGGATATTTCCTTCTCGTGTTCGCCGAAGCGAAGGATTGCGCCCCAGCCGCCGGGGCCTGGATTTCCCGAACATGCGCCATCGGTGAAGATATCCACGCGCGGCTTGGTCAAAATCCATACTCCGCAGCGGATTTCGCCTTCAGGTGAAAACGCAGGCGTTTAGAATAATCTCTGGGATCCTTTGGTCTGACCAGCGCCATGGGATCGGGATTGAGCCAGTCGTAGAGCCGCGTCAGCAAAAACCGCATCGCCGCGCCCCGCGCCAGCGTAGGCAATGCGTCTCGCTCCGCGTCGCTTAATTCGCGCCGTTTTCGATAAGCCGCGATCAACGCTTTTCCCTTGGTGATGTTGTATGCACCATCGCCTTCAAAGCACCAAGCGTTCAACATCACGGCAAGGTCATAGGCGAGTGCGTCATTGCATGCAAAATAGAAATCGATCAGCCCCGAAACCTTTCCCTCGATGAAGAGAACATTGTCCGGAAACAGGTCCGCATGGATGACCCCCTCGGGCAGCCCGGACGGCCACGCGGAGTCGATCCCGCGCATGGCATCTTCGATCAGCGCGCGCAGGCCTGCCTGAACAGTGTCCGCCTTCGCAGACGTAGCTACGATCAGCGGCTTCCACCCAGCAGGCCCAAGCGCGTTGGGCCGCTTGATTGCAAAATCCCTTCCCGCTTCGTGCAACATCGCCAGAGCGGCACCGGCTTCCGCACAATGCGCGACTTCGGGACGTTTGAGCGAAAGTCCATCCAGCCAGGTGAGCAGCGCCGCCGGACGGCCGTTGAGAATCATCCATTGCGCTCCGTCCCGGCGGCGGATCGGCACAGGGCACGCGATACCCCGTGCGGCCAAATGCTCCATCAGGCCGAGGAAAAAGGGCAGATCCTCCGCATGAACGCGCTTTTCGTACAGCGTCAGGATGTAGGCTCCCTTGCTGGTTACCAGCGCGAAATTGGAGTTCTCCACCCCTTCGGCGATTCCCTTGAAGCTCCGCGGTGCGCCGATATCGTAATCGCGCAGGACATCTTCCAGATCGTCAAAAGAGACATCTGTATAAACCGCCATGTTCCGGCGCTTCCCCTCGGGGGGCCCCTTCGCTAAAGTCCCGCGCCCACGCGAGCGCCACGTCTTGAGGAGTCGTTCCACGCCCTCCAAAAGTCAAGCGGAGCGCGGGCAACCCGGCGCCAAACGCAATCAGAATAGGCACATGAAGAACCTGATCTCGCGCAGTCTCGTCCTGGTCCTTGGCCTGCCGCTATTGGGCGCCTGTCAGACCGAACGGATGCTGGCCAAATGCCCATCGACTGGTGTCCTGGCCGAAGCATCGTCGATGTCCTTTTTTGCGCCGGGTAAGACAATGATTCCCGCCAATCTCGTCTACCGCATCGATCTTAGGCGATCGACGACCTCCTGTTCGGTGGACAAGGATGAACACACCGCCGATTCCGATCTTGAACTTTCCTTCCGCGGCTACCGGCAGAAGGGCGGGGGTGCCGCTGAGTACCGCGTGCCGTTTTTTGTCGCGATCAACGATTCCGACGGCAATCTTGTGTACAAGAAAATCTATTCGACCAATTTGGTCTTTCAGGCGGGGCAAACGCAGGTCGATTTCACCCAGCCTCTCGAAGGCATAGTGGTCCGGATGGCTCACAGTAAACAGGCATTCGACTATCACCTGATTGTCGGATTCCAGCTCACTCAGCAGCAGCTCGAATACAACCGGAAAAACAGCCGCTTCGCGCAATGAGTAGTTTACTCGAAGACTTGTCGGCGATCGTAGGCGCAGCTTTCGCAGCCGAAGGATTGGACGCAACACTCGGCCGCGTGCAACCTGCCGACCGGCCTGATCTCGCGCAATTCCAATGCAACGGCGCTCTCGCCGCCGCAAAAGCCGCGAAGGCCAACCCTCGGGCCATCGCCGATAAAGTCGCAGCACGACTCGAGGCCAGCGAGAAATTCGCGAAAGTCGAAATTGCGGGACCCGGCTTCATCAATCTCGACTTGAAAGATTCCATTGTTGCCGACAGGGTTCGAGCCTTCGCTCAGGACAAGACGCTCGGCGCGCCGAATAGCGGCGAAGGCAAGTCGGTGGTGATCGATTTCGGCGGTGCCAACATTGCCAAGCCGATGCACGTTGGACATCTGAGATCGTCCGTCATCGGTGATTGCTTGCAGCGACTATTCCGCGCCAACGGCTGGAAGGTGACGAGCGATGTGCATCTCGGTGATTGGGGCCTGCAAATGGGCCAACTCATCAGCGAGATCGAGCATCGAGGCATCGCGCCCGTCTATTTCGATCCCGCGTTCAAAGGGCCGTACCCGGAACAATCGCCGGTAACGATGGACGATCTGGAAGAGATTTATCCGGCTGCTTCCGCCGCCTGCAAAGCTGATCCGGCACGGCTCGAAGAAGCGCGCAGGGCAACAGCGGACTTGCAGGCAGGGCGGCCCGGCTATCGTGCGCTGTGGAATCATTTCTTCGAAGTTTCGCGTATCGGTCTTGAACGCGAATGGGGAAGCCTCGGCATTCATTTCGATCTCTGGAAAGGCGAGGCGAGCGTCGATCCCTTGATCCCTCCGATGATCGACGATTTGAAGGCGCGAGGTCTCGCGGTGATGAGCGAGGGTGCGCTAGTCATCCCTGTTGCGCGCAACACCGATAGGAAGGAGGTTCCGCCGCTAATCCTTCTGAAATCGGATGGCGCAGTTCTCTATGGTACCACCGATCTCGCCACCATCATCGATCGCGTGCGCGAACAGAATCCTGATTTGATCCTTTACGTAGTCGATCATCGCCAGCACGCCCATTTCGAACAGGTTTTCCGCGCCGCCGAAAAAGCGGGCTACAATGGCAAGGCCCACCTCGAGCACGTAGGCTACGGCACAATGAACGGCGCTGACGGCAAACCCTTCAAGACGCGCGCCGGCGGCGTAATGAAGCTCTACGATCTCATCAATATGGCGTCAGTCGAAGCTACAAAGCGGCTGGTTGAGCAGGGTATCGGCACGGACTATCCGGAAGAAGAACGTGCAGACATCGCCCGCAAGGTTGGCATCGCGACAATCAAATTCGCCGATCTCTCCAATCACCGTCAGACGGATTACATCTTCGATCTCGCGCGATTTTCGCGGTTCGAAGGCAAGACCGGCCCTTATCTGCAATACGCAGCAGTGCGTATCCAATCGATCCTTCGCCGTGCGGAAGGGGCGGGGCACACTTTGGCTCTACCCGTTCTGCGGTCACCAGAGGAACGCACACTCGCGCTGCGCCTGCTTTCGCTGCCTGACGCTATGGTGGCGGCGGAGGCAAAGCGAGCGCCCAACATTCTTTGCGACTATGCCTTCGGCCTCGCCCAGGATTTCAGCCGCTTTTATACGGAACACCATATCCTCTCAGAATCGGATGCGGAGCTGCGGGCGGCCAGGTTGGGCCTTTGCCGGGTGACTTTGGACACTTTGGTAAAGGTTTTGGGCATTTTGGGCATCGAAGTTCCAGCAAGGATGTGAGCAAAACCGGGCCTTGCGTTGACTCGGTAGGGTCCCCACCTATGATGCATTGCAACGACCGGGTCCGCCGCGAGGCGCACCTGGACGGCCATCGATCTCCCGCGCGGGAGAGATCCTCCCAAAGGAGGGCGCCGAAGGAGCAACCGCCCCGGAAACTCTCAGGCAAAAGGACCGCGCACGGATTCGAAATTCTGGAAAGAAGGGCGGCTCTGCCGCTCTCACCGAAGGGGTAATCCTGCGACAGCGGGGGAAATCTCTCAGGTCCGATGACAGAGGGGCACGTGTAATCCGGTTCGGCCGGTGCGCGTGCCAATCAGACCTTTGACCGGACCGAATGACCGACCGAACGACAATCCTGAAGAAGACCCCGCTCCATGCACTGCATCTGGAGCTTGGCGGCAAGATGGTCCCGTTCGCGGGCTATGAAATGCCGGTGCAATATCCGGCCGGCATCCTCAAGGAGCATCTGCACACGCGAAGTGCGGCGGGCTTGTTCGATGTCTCACACATGGGCCAGCGCCTCCTCATCGGCCCCAGCCACACGGTAACCGCTGCTGCGCTGGAAGAGTTCACCCCGGGCGATTTCCAAAGCCTGAGCATCGGCCGCATCCGCTATACGCTGCTGCTGAACGCCAATGGCGGGATTGTGGACGATTTGATGGTCACCCGTCTGCCCCAAGACGGAACGCTCGCCATCGTCGTTAACGCAGCCCGCAAGGATGTGGATGACGACTTCATCCGCGCGCGTTTGCCCGGCGGGGTGAAATACATCGCGGGTGACGACCGCGCGCTTCTTGCGCTGCAGGGCCCGGCCGCAGAAGCCGTGATGTCACGACATTGTCCGGACGCCAAGGCGCTTTCGTTCATGATGTCGGCCAAGACCACGTTCGACGGAATGGATGTTTCTGTTTCCCGTTCCGGCTACACCGGCGAAGACGGCTATGAGATTTCGGTGCAGGCGATACATGCGGAAAAACTGGCGCGTGCACTTCTTGCCGAACCCGAAGTCCTGCCTGTCGGTCTTGGCGCGCGGGACTCGTTGCGTCTCGAAGCAGGCCTTTGTCTCTACGGTCACGACATCGACGAGACCACCAATCCCATCGAGGCAGGTCTCACGTTTGCAATCGGTAAGCGCCGCAAGATGGAAAAGAATTTTCCCGCCGCCGAAAAGATCATGGACGAGTTGTTCAACGGCGCGGTTCGTCTACGGGTCGGCATCCGCCCCGATGGACGGGCGCCCGCCCGCGAAGGCACCGAAATTGCGGACAAGACAGGCCGTATCGTTGGCCGGATCACCAGCGGAGGTTTCAGCCCCACGCTGAACGCGCCCATCGCCATGGGCTATGTCGAGACAAAATTCGCAGCCGAAGGCGCCGAGCTTGATCTCATGGTGCGCGGCAAACCAAATCCGGCACGCGTCGTCCCGATGCCGTTTGTGCCGCATCGCTACAAAAGAGGATGAGGATCGGCAAATGAGCGAAGTCCGTTTCACAGACCAGCACGAATGGGTGCGCCTCGATGGCGACCGGGCTACCGTGGGCATCACGAAATATGCCGCCGAACAACTGGGCGACGTGGTCTTCGTCGAAGTGCCCGAAGCCGGTCGAAGGTTTAGCGCGGGCGCGGAAGCTGCCGTGGTCGAAAGTGTGAAGGCGGCCAGTGAAGTCTATTCACCCGTCGGCGGCGAAGTGACCGAGGGAAATGCCGCGCTCGCAGACAATCCCGCCACGGTCAATGCCGATCCTGAAGGCGAGGGCTGGTTCTTCAAAATGAAGATCGCGGACAAATCCGAATTCTCGAAGCTTATGACCGAAGCCCAATATGCGGACTTCGTGAAAGGTCTCTGATGCGATACCTCCCGCTGACAAATTCAGATCGCGCGCAAATGCTTGCGAAAATCGGCGTACCCAACATCGACGCGCTGTTTCGCGATGTGCCCAAGGAAGCGATCGTTTCCCGCTCGAAATTTGATCTGCCGGACACGAAAGGCGAATTGGCTGTCGAACGCGCGCTCACGCGTCTGTCGGCGCAAAACACCGCTGCTGGTTCGGTGCCGTTCTTCTGCGGCGCAGGCGCCTATCGCCACCATGTTCCCGCGGCTGTGGATCATCTGATCCAACGTTCGGAGTTTCTCACCTCTTATACGCCGTATCAGCCGGAAATCGCGCAGGGCACGCTGCAATATCTCTATGAGTTCCAGACGCAGGTCGCACTCCTCACCGGCATGGAAGTCGCCAACGCCTCGATGTATGACGGTTCCACGGCCGCTGCTGAAGCCGTGCTTATGGCTCAGCGCGTTACCCGGCGCCCGAAAGCGATCCTCTCCGGCGGCGTGCATCCGCACTATGCCGAAACCATCGAGACCGTTGCCGCTTTGCAGGGCCAGGTTGTTCGCGCACCCGTGACGCCCGGTGAAGCAGAAGACATCGCGTCGATGATCGACGATCAGACGGCATGCGTCGTCGTCCAAAGCCCGGATGTGTTCGGCCTTATCCGCAATCTGCGACCGATTGCAGATGCGGCACACGCAAAGGGTGCACTCCTCATCGCGGTGGTGACAGAAATTGTTTCACTCGGCCTTCTCGAATCGCCCGGCGCGCAAGGTGCCGACATCGTGGCGGCGGAGGGCCAATCCATCGGCAACGGCCTCAATTTCGGCGGGCCTTATGTCGGACTTTTCGCGACACGCGAAAAATTCCTGCGGCAGATGCCGGGCCGTCTCTCTGGAGAAACCGTCGATGCCGAGGGCCGCAGGGGGTATGTGCTCACGCTGTCCACGCGTGAACAACACATCCGCCGCGAGAAAGCGACAAGCAACATCTGCACCAATTCGGGCCTGTGCTGCCTTGCCTTCACGATCCATCTGTCGCTGTTGGGCGAGGAGGGCCTCACCCGCCTCGCACGCCTCAACCATGCTACAGCGTCATCGCTCGCAGATCGTCTGGTCAAAATTCCCGGAGTGGAACTCGTTACGCCGTCGTTCTTCAATGAATTCACGATCAGCCTGCCGAAGCCCGCGGCCGATGTCATCGACCGGCTGGTTGAAGAAGAAAACAT
>DASZRY010000104.1:0-9550 GCA_035548975.1 Rhizomicrobium sp. | reverse complement strand
AGAAGCCTGCGCTGAACCTCGCGCGGAGACATTGTTCCGCGAGTACCCATTTCAGCCCCCCAGCTGAGTGTGTATTCGTACACACGACTGATCGCGCCGTCAAGAATTGTGTGGTACTACACACCAGCGGGAGCGCCCCATGAGCGCCTTCGTCGTCGTCAATCCGCGTTCCGCCAGCGGGCGCACCGGCCACGACTGGCCCGAAATCGAACGGGGCCTGCGCGAAATCTATCCTTCCCTTAGTGTCGGCTTCACCTCGCGCCGCGCCGAGGCCGCCAATCTCGTCCGCCGCGCGCTGGGCGAGGGTCACAGCGAAATCGTAGCAGTGGGCGGCGACGGCACGATCAACGAAGCCGTCAATGGATTTTTCGGGCCCGATGGCGCGCTGGCGCCCGATGCCGTTTTCGCCTTCATCACCAGCGGCACGGGCGGCGATTTCCGCAAGACGTTCGGTCTGGAAGCCGGTCCTTGGGAAGCCATCGAACATCTCAGAACCGCGAAGATCAGGCGTGTCGATGTGGGCCGCGTGTCCTGTCTGAGCAATGACGGTCTGCCGGTTACGCGCTATTTCATCAATGTCGCGTCTTTCGGCTTGTCCGGCGTGATTGTCGATGCCGTGAACCGCGCCCGCATCGCCAAGCTGTTCGGCGGTTCGTTCGCGTTTGCGTTTCACAGCGCCATGGCGATGCTGCGCTACACCGACCGCACCGTGCGCCTGCGCGTCGATGGCGCGTACGATGAAATCGACCGCATCTCCACGGTCGCCATTGCCAATGCGCAATATTTCGGCGGCGGCATGAGGATCGCGCCCAATGCGAAGCCCGACGACGGCGAATTCGATGTCGTCATAATTGGCGGCGCGCCCAAGCTGCAGGCGATAAAGGATCTGCAACTGATTTACACTGGCGAACATTTGAAAAACCCGGCGGTACGCGTCGTAAAAGGCCGGCGGGTCGTGGCCGCGCCCGTCGCAGAAACGCACGGTCAGGCCGTATTGATCGAAACGGACGGCGAGAACGCGGGCAAATTGCCGGCGACGTTCGAAATTCTGCCCGCCGCCCTCAATTTGAGATGCTGAGATATGGATCGCAGGAAAATCCGCTGGAACGGCTGGGGCTGGAACGAAGCGCACGACGAACTTTCGGGCCGTGCGGAACTGTGGACATGGCTCGCCCATGAACTCGGCATGCCTGCATTGCTCGCCACACCCGCACGCGAATTGAGGGATATCGATATCCCACCCTCGCGGTTGCGCGGCGAAGAACGTAGCCGTTTCGTGGCCATTCTTGGGGCCGAACAAGTATGCGATGACGACTACGAACGCGCTTTCCACGCGCTCGGCCGTTCCTATCACGACATGTTGCGGGTGCGTGCGGGCGATCTCACCACGGCTCCCGATCTCGTTCTCTACGCGCGCAATCAGGCCGACGTGCTGGCCGTGCTTGCCTATGCGTCCGAACAAGGCATCGCCGTTGTGCCATATGGCGGCGGCACCAGCGTTGTCGGCGGCGTCACGGCGGACCGCGGCCGTTTTGGCGCCGCGGTGACACTCGACCTGTCGAAAATGGATCGCGTTCTCGATGTGGACCGCATCTCCATGACGGCGGAAGTCGAAGCGGGCATTTACGGCCCTGCGCTCGAAAAGGCGCTTCAGACGCAAGGGTTGACGCTCGGCCACTATCCGCAATCGTTCGAATTTTCCACTGTCGGCGGCTGGATCGCGCATGCAGGCGCAGGCCAGCAATCCAATCGTTACGGACGCTCGGCCGATTGGCTCGTCTCCGTCACGCTCGCCACGCCGCGCGGCATTTTTGCGACGGACGATTTTCCCGCTTCTGCCGCCGGTCCGCGTCTGAAGGATATTGTGCTGGGCTCGGAAGGCGCGTTCGGCATTGTTACGCAGGCCCGCGTTCGCATCCACGAATCGCCGTCCAGGAAAATCTATACCGGCTTTCTCTTTCCGGATTTCAAATCCGGCACGGAAGCCATCCGCACCGCCACCCTCGAAAACATTCCATCGGCGATGTTGCGGCTGTCCGACGCGGATGAAACGCGCATTTATCGCGCGATGTCCGATATTGGAAAGCCGCATGGCCTGAAGGCGGCTCTCATCGATCGCTTTTTGGCGATGAAGGGACTCGATCGCGCGCCGGCCGCCCTGATTGCGGGCTTTGAGGGCGATGCGGCTGAAGTTTCCGATGCGCTCGCAAGGTTCAAGAAGCTCGCCAGACGGCTCGGCGCGCTTTCGGCCGGCGAGAGCATGGGCAAACGCTGGTATGAGGGCCGCTTCCATGGGCCCTACATGCGCGATCCCATGATGGATCGCGGCGTGGGCGTGGACACGCTCGAAACCTCGACCTCATGGTCCAACATCGCGAGATTGCATGGCGCCGTCACCGCCGCGCTTCACGCCGCCATGACCGAAACCGCACCGCGTCCGGGCGCGCGCGGCATCGTGATGGGGCACATCAGCCATTCCTATCCCGATGGCGCGAGCCTCTATTTCACCTACATTTTTCCGCGCCGGCTCGACTCCGAAATCGCCCAATGGCGCGCGATCAAAAAAGACGCATCGGACGCCATCGTCGCCAACGGCGGCACGATCAGCCATCATCATGGCGTGGGCGAAGACCACCTTCCGTGGGTTGCGCAAGAGAAGGGCGAACTCGGCATCGCCATTTTGCGTGCGATCAAGCACACGCTCGATCCGAAGGGAATTTTAAATCCGGGCAAGCTCATCCCGGGTTAGAAATGTCCTCCAGCGAGCGCCGCGCCGTTTCGGGAAGAAAGAAAATGGCGATGAGTGCGATGGGCAAGGCCGCAGTCGTCAGCATGATGGCAGGTCCGTGCGCCTCGAATATGTCGTAGAACTTGCCTTCCAGCCTCAATGCGAGCGCACCGCCCAGAATGCTGAAGACATAGCGCAGCGTCGTGGCTGTTGCGCGATACGCTGTGGGGAATATTTCGGAGGAATAGCCCGAAGCCAGCGCATCGCCCGAAAGAAATCCGAACAAGGCCACCACCCACAAAACGGGCAGAATCCAGCCGCCGATCCCGCTGTAGAAAACCGCAAAACCCGCACCGCCGATAAGCGTGGTGACGAACAGGGTTCGCTTTCGCCCCAGCCTGTCGGACCATCGCCCCGCCGCGACGTTGCCGATCACCGACAGAAGCCCGCCCGCCACGAACAGAAGCGACACCTGGCCCGGAGTGTAGTGGTGCGTCGTCTGCAGGAATTTCGACAGCAGAACCGCCGACGGCCCCATTGTAAAGCCGAACGCCGTCACGAACACCAGCATGGCCGCGAGCCGTTTCGGATAGTCGCGAAAAAGTCCGCGCACCATCTGGAAGAAGGCGATCGCTCTCGATTCCACGGCTTCCATCTCGGCGAGATGGATTTCGAAGCGCCGTGTTTCCGGCAGCCACCGCCGGTAATAGGCAAGGATCAACAGTCCGCCGCTGCCGATGACATAAAGCGCCCGCCAGCCATAGGGAAGAAGATTGACCGCCGCGAAGATCAGCGCAGCAACCCCGGCGCCGGTGGCGCCCAGGGATCCCAGCGTGCCGATGGACCAGCCGCGCACGCGCGCATCGATTTCTTCGGCCACCACGACGAAGCACAACATCTCTTCGCTGTAGCCAAAAATGCGAGCGAGTATCTGCGCGGTAACGAATTGCCGGTAGTCCTGCGCGAAAGCGGTGGCGAGGGTCATTATGGCTTCGCCAAACACCGTGAACAGCAGCAGGCGTCTGCGCCCCACAAGGTCCGCCAGCGGCGTTACGAACAGCGCCGCCAGCGCCGCCAGCCTGAAATAGCTGATCGTAACGCCCGCCATGTTTTCTGGAATGTGCAGTTCGCGCTGGATCTGCGGCAACGCCATCCCGAACACGTTGAGATCGTAGCCGCTGAACAGCAGCGTCATGCCGACCAGAAGGAACACAACTTCCTGCCTTCGCGGCACGGTATGAGGAGGTCTCGCTCCGGGCGGTAACCACAGAAAGCGGGCAGGGCGATCTTCGTCTGCGATCATGCGGTGGGAAGCGCCCTTAGCCGGTCCAATGCGCCTTGCAGGATATAGGCTGCCGCCATCTTGTCCACGGCCCGCGCGCGCTTGGCGCGGGAAGAATCGGCTTCGAGCAATGTGCGTGTGACGGCGGCCGTGGACAGGCGCTCGTCCTGCAGGAAAATCGCCACATCGGACCGGGCAGAAAAATTCCGCGCAAATGCGCGTGCCGATTGCGCGGATGGACCTTCGCTGCCGTCCATGTTTAGAGGCAGCCCTATGACAAGCGCCCCTACATTGTGGGTCTTGATCAACGCCAGAATTTTCGCAGCATCGTCGCTGAATTTTCCACGCGGCAATGTTTCCAGCGGCGTTGCGATGGTCGCCAGCGTATCGGATAGCGCAAGCCCGATGGTCTTCTCCCCCAGATCAAGTCCCAAAAGGCGCTGGCCGGGTGAGAGTTTTTGCTTGAGCGCAATCAGATCGACGATGCTCATTTTTGCCTCCCCCTTGTGTGGAGGTCGAAAAACACGAGAGTGTTTTTCGGGTGGGGGGCCGCTCCTTGCGGCATGCACCGCCCCTCGCCTGAAAAATCATTCGCTGCGCTCCAGATTATTCGACCTCCCCACAAGGAGGAGGTGAGATGGCGCAGCAATTTCACCGTTGCCCGATTTCGATGCGATTGTCCGCCGGATCGCGGATGAAGAAGCGCGAAAGTCCCTCCGCTACGCTTTCCTCTTCGATGACGATCCCTTTGCCCAAAATCGCCGCCTTGGCGCTGGCCAGATCGGGCACCAGGAAACAGACATGCCGCTTGCTGCGCGGCGAGGGTTTGGGGTCCACGCCCACATGCATCTGCAGGTTCGCAAGCTGGAACCACGCCCCGCCTCGGCCACGCAATTCCTCCGGCTTTGGGATTTCCCGCAAGCTCAGAACCTCGCGGTAGAAGTCGAGACATTCCGCTTCCAGCGCCCTGGGAACCGCGATCTGGACATGATCTATGGCTTGGATTTCCAATGGCATGGCGGGCATATCTAACCGGCAATTCGCTCGCTTGCCAGCCCGGCCCCCGGTTGCTAGCTAGCGCCTTGAATCCATAGCACAGAGAAGTGCCCCATGTCCGTGGACAAGGACACCGTCCGCCGCATAGCCCGTCTCGCCCGTATCGCGCTCGAGGAAGAGCGCGTGGAACCGATGGTCGACGATTTGAATGGAATTTTTGCCTGGGTGGAGCAATTGGGCGAAGTGAATGTGGATGGCGTGGAGCCGATGACAAGTGTCGTCGCCCAGACGCTCAAGATGCGGGATGACAAGGTGACCGCCGGTGGCGACGCCGCCGCGATCACCGCCAACGCGCCGTTGAGCGAAGACAACTTCTTTGTCGTACCGAAGGTGGTCGAATGAGCTTGCCCACGGCCCCCACGGATTTCACATTGGCCGAGGCGCGCGACGCCGTAGCCGCCAGGAAGATTTCGTCAAGGGAATTGACGGCTGCATTCGTCAAAGCTGTCGAAAGCGCGCGCACGCTGAATGCCTTTGTTACCGAAACGCCCGAGCGCGCGATGGAAATGGCGCAAGCATCCGACGCGCGGGTTGCCAAGGGCGAGGCGCGTCCGCTCGAAGGCCTGCCGCTTGCCATCAAAGATCTTTTCTGCACCAAGGGCGTGAAGACAACGGCTGGCAGCCGCATTCTTTCGAATTTCATTCCTCCTTACGAATCCACTGTCACCCAGAATTTGTGGAACGCCGGTGCGGTTATGCTCGGCAAGACGAATATGGATGAATTCGCCATGGGCTCGTCCAATGAGACGAGCTGGTTCAAGCCGGTGGTCAATCCGTGGCGCGCGCGCAATTCCAATGAGAATCTGGTGCCTGGCGGTTCCTCCGGCGGCTCTGCGGCAGCAGTCGCCGGAAATCTTTGTCTGGCCGCAACGGGAACGGACACCGGCGGATCCATCCGCCAGCCTGCAGCCGTGACGGGCACGGTCGGTCTCAAGCCGACCTATGGCCGTTGTTCGCGCTGGGGTATCGTGGCCTTTGCCTCGTCCCTCGATCAGGCAGGCCCGATGACACGCACCGTGCGCGATGCGGCGATATTGCTGCGGCATATGGCAAGCGTCGATCCCAACGATTCCACCAGTGTCGATATTCCCGTGCCGGACTACGAAGCCACGCTCGAAAACGGTGTGAAGGGCCTGCGTGTCGGGATCCCGAAGGAATATCGCATCGACGGCGCGCCGCCGGAAATCGACGCGCTCTGGGAGAAGGGTGCGGAATGGCTGAAGGCGCAGGGTGCGGAGATCGTGGAGGTCTCGCTGCCCCACACCAAATACGCGCTTCCTGCTTATTATATTGTGGCGCCTGCCGAAGCCTCTTCCAATCTCGCCCGTTACGATGGTGTCCGCTTCGGCCACCGCGCCGAAGGCGCGCGCGACATCATCGAGCTTTATGAAAAGAGCAGGGCGGAAGGTTTCGGCGCGGAGGTCCGCCGCCGCATCCTGATCGGCACCTATGTGCTTTCCGCCGGCTATTACGATGCCTATTATGCCCGCGCCCAAAAGCTGCGGACGCTGATCGCACGCGATTTCACGCAAGCCTTCGAAAAATGCGATGTGCTGTTGACGCCCGCCACGCCGGGACCGGCGTTTTCGCTCGGCGCCAAGAGCAATGACCCGGTGGCGATGTATCTGAATGACGTCTTCACCGTCACGGTAAACCTCGCAGGCCTTCCCGGCCTGGCTGTCCCCGCCGGTCTTACGGCGGATGGCCTACCGCTCGGCCTTCAGATCATCGGCAAGGCGTTCGATGAGGCGACGGTGCTTCGCGTTGGCCGGTCGGTGGAAAAAGCCGCCGGATTCGGCGCGAAGCCGCAGAAATGGTGGACAGCATGACCGCGACCCGTCAGTCCAAATTGATCGATGGCGCGACAGGCCCGTGGGAAGTGGTCATCGGCATGGAGGTCCATGCCCAGGTTCTTTCAGATGCCAAGCTTTTTTCCGGTGCTTCCACGGCCTTCGGCGCCGAACCGAACTCGCAGGTCTCGTTCGTCGACGCAGGCATGCCGGGTATGCTGCCGGTCATCAACCGCAAATGTGTCGAACAGGCGATTCGAACCGGCTTGGGCCTGAAGGCAAAGATCAATCTTCGCAGCGTCTTCGACCGGAAAAACTATTTCTACCCCGACTTGCCGCAGGGCTATCAGATTTCGCAGTACAAGAATCCTATCGTTGGCGAGGGCGAAGTCACGCTCGATCTTGCCGGCGGCGAAAGCATCAAGGTCGGTATCGAGCGTCTCCATCTCGAACAGGATGCCGGCAAAAGCCTGCACGACCAGTCGGCGGATTATTCATTCGTCGATCTCAACCGCGCCGGTGTCGCGCTGATGGAGATTGTCACCAAGCCGGACATGCGTTCGTCCGAAGAGGCCGCGGCCTTCCTCAAGAAATTGCGGGCGATCGTTCGCTATCTGGGCACCTGCGATGGAAACATGGACGAAGGCTCCATGCGCGCCGATGTGAACGTTTCTGTCCGTAAGCCCGGCGGACCGCTCGGCACGCGCTGCGAAATCAAGAACGTGAACTCGATGCGCTTCATCGCGCAAGCCGTTGAATATGAAGCGCGCCGCCAGATCGATATCATCGAAACGGGCGGCACCGTCAAACAGGAAACCCGTCTGTTCGACAGCCGTCAGGGCGAGACGCGTTCGATGCGGTCGAAGGAAGAAGCCCACGATTACAGGTACTTCCCGGATCCCGATCTGCTTCCGCTGACGCTCGATCAGGCTTGGATCGATGAGATCGCGGCCTCGCTCCCCGAATTGCCGGACGAGAAGAAGGCGCGGTTCATGTCGTCCTACGGTCTGTCGCTGTACGACGCGGGCGTTCTCGTCGCCGAAAAGGAACTTGCCGACTATTTCGAGGCGATGGCAAAGGGTGTGGATGCCAAAGCTGCGGCGAACTGGCTGAACAACGAAATTCTCGGCCGTCTCAACAAGGACGGCCGTTCGATCGCCGATTGTCCGGTCTCTGCGTCCGCTAACAATGCGATCTTAAAGATGATTTCCGGCGGAACGATCTCCGGAAAGATAGCGAAGGATGTCCTCGACATCGTGTGGAACGAAGGCGGCGACCCCGTTCATGTCGTGGAGTCGCGCGGCCTCAAACAGGTCACAGATACATCCGCGATCGAAAAAGCGGTCGACGAAGTGATCGCCGCCAATCCCGACAAGGTCGAAGAAGTGAAAGCGAAACCCAAACTTGCCGGTTGGTTCACCGGTCAGGTGATGAAAGCGACGGGCGGAAAGGCGAACCCGCAAGCGGTAAATGCCATCTTAAAGACGCGACTCGGATTGCCCGATGAGGGGTGATTCGTACAATTTGCAAGTTGTTGACAGTCGGGGGGCTGTTTTTGCAGCAAAATTGTCCGTGAACGGATGAGCGCAAGAAATATCGATAAAATAAGGGTTTTGTGACATTCATGACTCAATCGTCCGGCGTTGCTTACCCCCACGTATTGCAATTTCCCCCGCAACTTCCTCATATTGCTGGTGTTTTGGGGGGCGCGAGTCGCGCGACCCGGACAACCAAAGGAGTCGTTTCACATGCCAATGACCAAGAGGAAGAAGCGCACGGTTCGCAAAGCGGCCGCGAAGGGCGCAGCGCGCAAGACCAAGAAGCGCAAGGCAGCCAAGAAGAAGGGCGGCCGGAAGAAAGCCAAAAAGTAAAGCTGTTCGGCGGGCGAAGGCCGCAGCCGCGCCCGCCAATCAGCCACCCTATGGCTAAGGCAAACGCCGCGGCACGCCCGCTAATCCGGGTGGCCGCGGCCAAGCCGTCAAGGCCCAAAAACAAAAAGACCGGCAAAAAAGAAAAGCCCGCAGGCAAATCGCCAGCCAGATCCGCCGCCAAAGCCACAGCACCAACCAAAGCGGCGCCCGCCAAATCTCCGAAAGCAACGGCGCCCAAGCCGATCGAGCTTTACTACTGGCCCACACCGAACGGCTGGAAGATTTCGATCATGCTCGAAGAGTGCGGCCTTCCCTACGAGATCAAACCCGTCAACATCGGCAAGGGCGATCAGTTTTCGCCAACTTTCCTGGCCATTGCGCCCAACAACCGGATGCCCGCCATTGTCGATCCGGATGGTCCGGGCGGCCAACCGATATCGGTCTTCGAATCCGGCGCGATCCTGCAATATCTCGGCCGCAAGACCGGCCGGTTCTATCCCGCGGACGAGAGAAAGCGCGTCGCTGTCGACGAATGGCTGTTCTGGCAGGTGGGCGGTCTCGGGCCGATGACGGGACAAGCGGGACATTTCCGCAACTATCAGCCCGGCAATGCCTATGGCGTTAAACGATATACCGACGAGGTTCACCGCTTGCTGGGTGTGATGGACCGCCGCCTCGCGGGGCGCAGCTATCTCGCGGACGAATATTCCATCGCCGACATGGCTTGCATCGGCTGGACGATCGCAGCGGCCCGCATCGAAAACATGATTGCCGAATTTCCAAATGTAAAAGCATGGATCGATCGCGTGCGCGCCCGTCCAGC
>DASZRY010000103.1:0-2916 GCA_035548975.1 Rhizomicrobium sp. | reverse complement strand
TCTTTCGGCGGGCGCCAAGCGCGTGCTCGTTTCGGCGCCGTGCGACGGCGCAGACCGCACCATCGTCTATGGCGTCAATCACAAGACGCTGACGAAAGAGGACACGGTCGTTTCCAACGCATCCTGCACCACGAACTGCCTCGCGCCGCTTGCCAAGGTGCTGAACGACGCCATCGGCATCGAAAAAGGATTCATGACGACGGTGCATTCCTATACCAACGACCAGCCGTCGCTGGATCAGCTTCACAAGGATCTCTATCGCGCGCGCGCGGCGGCACTTTCGATCATCCCGACATCGACGGGCGCCGCGAAGGCCGTGGGGCTGGTGCTGCCCGAACTGAAGGGCAAGCTCGACGGAATTTCGGTGCGTGTGCCCACACCAAATGTCTCGCTGGTCGATCTGAAATTCGTCGCCAAGCGCAGCACCACCGTCGCCGAAGTGAACGAGGCGGTGAAGAAGGCGGCCGCGGGCGATCTCAAGGGCATTCTCGACATCGTGGAGGCGCCGCTGGTGAGCCACGATTTCAACCACAATCCGGCCTCTTCCAGCTTCGCCATCGACCAGACCAAGGTGGTCGAGGGAAATTTCGTGAGCGTGTTGAGCTGGTACGACAACGAATGGGGCTTCTCCAATCGCATGGCGGACACCGCCGTTGCGATGGGCAAGCTGATCTGACGCCATGGACAACTTCCAGACGCTGGACGGCCTTTCGGTGAAAGGCAAACGCGTGCTCGTGCGCGCAGATTTGAACGTGCCGATGAAGGACGGCCGCGTGTCGGACATGCTGCGCATCGAGCGCCAGGCGCCGACCATCAAGGAACTGAGCAAAAAAGGCGCGAAGGTGATCGTGCTTTCTCATTTCGACCGGCCCAAGGGAAAGGTCGTGCCGGAAATGTCGCTCAGGCCGGTGACGTTTGCGCTGGCATTTGCGCTTTCCCATCATGTCGATTTCGCAAGCGATTGCGTGGGGCCGGATGCCGAGGCGGCGGCCGCCAAGATGAAAGAGGGCGACGTTCTTCTTCTGGAAAACACGCGCTTTCACAAGGGCGAGGAAGCGAACGATCCTGAATTTGCCAAACAGATCGCAAAGCTCGGCGACATCTTCGTGAACGATGCATTCTCGGCCGCGCACCGCGCGCATGCGACCACGGAAGGGCTGGCGCATCTGCTTCCTTCCGCTGCGGGCCGCGCGATGGAGGCCGAGCTTTCCCATCTGCATAAGGCGCTCGACGATCCCAAGCGGCCGGTGATGGCCGTTGTGGGTGGCGCCAAGGTTTCGACCAAGATCCAGCTGCTGGAGAACCTGATCCAGAAGGTGGACATTCTCGTGATCGGCGGGGCGATGGCCAATACGTTCCTCGCGGCCGAAGGCATATTCGTCGGACGTTCGCTCTATGAACCGGATCATCTGAAGACGGCGGAACGCATTATTTCGCAGGCGACCGAAACCGGCACGGTATTGATCCTGCCGGAGGACGTGGTGGTGGCGACCGAGTTCAAGACGAACGCACATCACCGCACGGTGCCGGTGCGCGAAGTGGCCGAGAACGAGATGATCCTGGACGTGGGACCGGATTCGATCGACGAATTCGAACGGCGGCTGGACACGACTGCAACGCTCGTCTGGAACGGGCCGTTCGGCGCGTTCGAAACGCGGCCCTTCGACCGCGGCACGGTTGCGGCGGCGAAACTTGTGGCCGAACGCACCAGGCAGGGCAAGCTTCTTTCGGTTGCAGGCGGCGGCGACACCGTGGCCGCGCTCAATCACGCGGGCGTCGCCGACGACTTCTCTTATGTCTCGACCGCGGGTGGGGCGTTTCTGGAATGGCTTGAGGGGCAGGAATTGCCTGGCGTGGCTGCGCTGGCAAATTCGAAACGGAGTTGACGATGAATCTCACGGAATTGAACAGGATCGCATGCGCGATGGTGGCGGAAGGAAAGGGCATTCTCGCCGCCGACGAAAGCTCCGGCACCATCAAGAAGCGCTTCGACAAGATCGGTGTGGCTTCGACGGAAGAAAATCGCCGGGACTATCGCGAGCTTCTGTTCCGCACGACGGATGCGATGCGCAATTACATCTCGGGCGTGATCCTTTACGACGAAACCATCCGCCAGAAGGCGAAGGACGGCACGCCGCTGGTCAAGCTGATCGAACAAGCGGGCAGCGTTCCGGGGATCAAGGTGGATACCGGCGCCAAGCCGCTGGCGTTGAGCAATGGCGAGACCGTAACCGAAGGTCTGGACGGCCTGCGCGAAAGGCTGATCGAGTATCACGGGCTTGGCGCGCGCTTCGCCAAATGGCGCGCCACATACGATCCGACGGGCGGCCGGCCCTCCTACAATTGCATCAACGCCAATGCGCATGCGCTCGCGCGTTATGCGGCGTTGTGCCAGGAGAATGGCATCGTGCCGATCGTCGAGCCGGAAGTGCTGATGGACGGCGACAACGATATCGACACCTGCGCCAGAGTCACCGAATGGGTGCTGAAGGAAACCTTTGCCCAACTCTACTACGCCAATGTCGCGCTGGAAGGCATGATTCTGAAGCCGAACATGATCGTCCCCGGCATGAAGTGCGCGAAACAGGCGAGCGTCGACGAAGTGGCCGAGCGCACGGTGCAGGTTCTCAAGCGTTGCGTGCCGTCGGCCGTGCCCGGCATTGCCTTTCTCTCCGGTGGACAGTCGGACGAGCTGGCAACCGCACATCTGAACGCCATGAACGCAAAATTCGATGTGCCGTGGGCGCTCACATTCTCTTATGGGCGCGCGCTTCAGGCGGCACCGCAAAAGGCCTGGAGCGGCAAAGCGGAGAACGTACCCGCTGCGCAGAAAGCCTTCGCTCACCGTGCGAAAATGAACGGGCAGGCCGCGGTCGGCAAATGGAGTCCCGAGATGGAGAAACAGGCGGCTTGAGC
>DASZRY010000102.1:0-49752 GCA_035548975.1 Rhizomicrobium sp. | reverse complement strand
TTGCTCTCGCTAGCATCGAATCGGTACCCCCCGCGTTCTTTGTAGCGTCTCACCGACGGCATAAGCGGGTCAATCGCTTTATAACCCTATGAAATTAAAGGGTCCCAAGACTGGGCCGCCAACCTGGCGTGGGAAATCTAGTTATCCAAGAAGCTCCTGAGCTTCCGGCTCCTGCTCGGGTGCTTCAGCTTGCGCAAGGCTTTGGCCTCGATCTGGCGGATGCGTTCGCGGGTGACGGAGAACTGCTGGCCCACTTCTTCCAAAGTGTGGTCGGTGTTCATGCCGATGCCGAAGCGCATGCGCAGCACGCGTTCTTCGCGCGGGGTTAGCGTGGCGAGAACGCGCGTCGTGGTTTCGCGCAAATTGGCCTGGATCGCAGCATCGATGGGCAGCACCGCATTCTTGTCTTCGATGAAATCGCCCAAATGCGAATCTTCCTCGTCGCCAATGGGCGTTTCGAGGGAGATCGGTTCCTTCGCGATCTTCAGAACCTTGCGCACTTTTTCGAGCGGCATGGCAAGACGCTCGGCCAGTTCTTCCGGCGTGGGTTCGCGGCCGATCTCGTGCAGCATCTGGCGGCTGGTGCGCACGAGCTTGTTGATCGTCTCGATCATGTGGACGGGAATGCGGATGGTGCGCGCCTGATCGGCGATGGAGCGCGTGATCGCCTGACGGATCCACCACGTCGCATAGGTCGAGAACTTGTAACCTCTGCGGTATTCGAACTTATCGACCGCCTTCATCAGGCCGATATTGCCTTCCTGGATCAGGTCGAGGAATTGCAGGCCGCGATTGGTGTATTTCTTGGCGATGGAGATGACGAGGCGCAGATTTGCCTCGATCATTTCCTTCTTCGCCTGGCCGGACTCGCGTTCGCCCTTCTGCACCGTGTGCACCACGCGGCGGAAATCGGCGATGGACTGGCGCATCTCCTGCGCGAGCGTCTGGATTTCTTCGCGAAGCGCGTGGATCTTGTCGCGCTCGTCCTGCACGAAATCCTTCCAGCCGGGGCGCGACAGACGGCCCACGCGGCGGGCCCAGTTGGGATCGAGTTCGTTGCCGAAATGCTCCTTCAGGAAGTCCTGGCGCTCTACGCCATGGGCCTCCGCAAGCCGCAAGAGCCGGCCTTCGAGGCTGACCAGACGGCGGTTGATGCCGTACATCTGATCGACCAGGGCTTCGATGCGGTTGTTGTTGAGCTTGAGACTCTTGACGAGATCGACGGTCTCGCTGCGCAGTTTCTTGAAGCGGCGTTCCTGGCTGGTGGAGAGTTCATCTGCACCGAGCGCCGCTTCGACGCTGGCATCCTGCAGCTTGCCGAGCTTCTTGTAGAGATTGGCGATCTGGTCGAGCGTTTCGAGGACCTGCGGCTTGAGGGCCGCCTCCATCGCCGACAGAGGCAGATTGCCTTCGTCGTCAAAACCGTCGTCTTCGCTGGCCGCGTCCGCGGCGGCGGCGGCTTCGCCCGGGTCGACAGGCTCGCCATCCGCACTCGGCGGCGGGACGGGACGCGGCACGGGCTTGGGCAGCGGTTCGGGCTTCTTGGGCGCGATCAGCGCGGCCATCTGCGCGTCGTGGCCGTTCGCATTCACCGTGCCATCGGCGGGCACGGCGGGCGTTGCCGGCTGGCCGTCGGGACCGGCGCCATACATCGCTTCCAGATCGATGATGTCGCGAAGGAGAACCTTTCCTTCGTTCAGCTCATCGCGCCAGACGGTCAAGGCTTCGAACGTCAGCGGGCTTTCGCAAAGCGCGCCGATCATCAATTCGCGGCCGGCCTCGATGCGCTTGGCGATGGCGATTTCGCCTTCGCGGCTGAGCAGCTCCACCGAGCCCATTTCGCGCAAATACATGCGCACGGGATCGTCGGTGCGGTCGTAGGTTTCTTCGCCGTCCTTCTGCGTGACGGCGACGGCCTTGCCTTCGGCGACTGCCGGAAGACCGCCTTCGGCCTGTTCTTCCTGCTCTTCGCTTTCGATGACATTGATGCCCATCTCGTTGAGCATCGACATCGTGTCTTCGATCTGTTCGGAGGACACCTTGTCGGACGGCAGAACCTTGTTCAGTTCGTCATAGGTGACATAGCCGCGCTGCTTTGCGCGGGTGATCATCTTGCGGACGCCCACATCCGACATGTCCAGAAGCGGGGAATCGGCATCCGGCGCGGGGGGCTGGCCCTCTGCCGTGCCCGGTTTCATGCCGGGCTTCGGCGGGGTGGCCTTGACCAATTGCTTGGCAAGAACTTCGGGTTGAATGAGCTTCTTCTCCGGCTGGGGGGCGGGGGCGGCTTTGGCGGCCTTGGGATCGGGCTTCTTGGCAGGCGCGGGCGTGGACTTGGCCTGAGCCTTCACGGGCTTGGCCTCATGCTTCTTCGGCTCGGGCTTTTTGGGCGCAGGCTTATGCTTCGGCGCTGCGGCCTTTTTGGCCGCAGGCTTGGCGGCGGATTTGGCCGCTGCCTTTGCCGGTTTCTTCTTGGAAGCTGTCTTCGTCACCACTTTGGGTTCGGTCCGTTCTCAATAGGCCCGGTCGTGAGGTGGCCCTCACGTCAGGGCATGTCTCCTATACTATGTGTGTAGAACGCAGATCACTTGCCCCGAGCGGCACGGCGTTCCAAGAGCACCTGAACTTCGCGCCAGCTTTCTTCGCTCGCCTCGTTGCGGAAACGCTCGACCGCGCGGGCCCTTTCAGGGTCCAGTTCCGCGATCTCCCGGAGCTGGGTTGCGGCGCGAAGCCAGCGGGCCTCGAGGTCGTCCGCATTGGCATCGGCATCGGCGGGTCCCCTATCGGCGTCGTCCTTCGCGGTCGCGGAGGCAATTTCGCCGGAGGCGCGCCGGGCCAGTTGCTCGGCAAGCTCGGACTGTCCTACGCGCACGAGATGGTTCTCCAGCGCCCTGGTTTCAAGCCTGCCGCCGGAGGCGGCGAGGTTTAAAAGCTCGTGCCGGAACCTGTCAAGCGAACGATCCGCAAACGGAAGTTCGGCCAGGATCTCCCCGTGCAAGGCCGCCAAATGGGGCCCTTCCCAAAGCAGAACCGCCAGTTCCAGCTCTTTCAGCCGCCGGGCCCCACCCTTGCCGGCCTTGGCGATGAGACTGTTTTTCACGGCTGCCGAAACCACCGGCCCCGAGCCCAGCCCGCCCGTCTTTGGCGGGAAGGGGCGCGATCCTTTCCGGTGTTCGAACCGGTTCCGCTCCGGCTGGGGCGCAGGCTTCCGGCGCTTGAATTCCTCGAATACGCGATTGTCGAAATCGCGCCGGTAGTAATCGGCGATCTTCGTGTCGCCGATGGCAGCCACGATTTCGCCAAGCGATCGTTCAAGACCGGCCCGGCGCTCCGGCGTGGAGAAATCCTTGCCGTCGGTCTCGCCGCGCCACAACACCTGCGCAAGCGGCTCCGCATTGTCGAGGATCTTGCGCATGGCCGCCGGCCCCGACGCGCGAATGAAGCTGTCGGGGTCTTCGCCCGCAGGCAAGAACGCAAAGCGCAGCGAATAACCGGCTTTCAGATGCGGCAGCGCCAGGCGCGCCGCGCGATGGGCCGCACGCAATCCCGCCTCGTCGCCATCGAAGGCCAGAATTGGCTCCGCCGCGACGCGCCAGAGCAGATGCAATTGATCTTCGGTGAGTGCCGTGCCCAGCGGCGCAACTGCGGCTTCGAAGCCCGCCCGCACCAGCGCAATCACATCCATATAGCCTTCGGCGACGACGATGTTTTGCGCCTTGATCGCAGCCGGCCGGGCACGCGCGAAATTGTAGAGCATGTGCCCTTTGGAAAAGAGACTGGTTTCGCCGGTGTTGACGTATTTGGGCTTGGCATCGGCGGAAAGCGCGCGCCCGCCGAAAGCGACCACGCGTCCGCGCGGATCGGCGATGGGAAACATGATGCGGTCGTAGAAGAAATCGCGCGGCCCCCGTTCCTCGTCTGCCGGCCGCACCAATCCTGCCGCGATCATATCGTCCAGCGGCACGTTTTTTCCGGTGAGATATTCCTTCAGCGCGTTGCCGCCCGGCGCATAACCGAGCCGGAACTGCCTTGCCGCTTCGCCATTCAATCCCCGCGAAAGCAGATATTCGCGCGCATTGCCGGCATTGGGCGCGCGCAACTGATCCTCAAAGAAAACGCACGCCGCTTCGATGATGTCATAGAGCGACTTCTTCTGCTGTTCGCGGTCTTCGTCCTCCTGCGTCCATTTGGGAAGTTCGACGCCGGCTTCCGCCGCCAGCCGCTCCACTGCCTCACGGAAACTGAGGCCTTCGGTTTCCATCAACCATTTGAAGGCATCGCCACCCTTGCCGCAGCCGAAGCACTTATAAGTGCGGCGCTCGTTTTCCACCTTGAAGGAGGGCGATTTCTCCTTGTGGAACGGACAGCACCCCCACATGACGCGGCCCTTGCGGATAAGCTTCACCCGCCGTCCCACAAGCTGGACGATGTCCGTCCGCCTGAGGATTTCGTCGAGAAGGCCCTGTCCGTAGCGCATCTGTCCATCTTACGACGCCGCAGACCTGAAATGGGAAGCTATTCGCCGCGATTCTTGTGAATCGTCTATTTCCGCTCGATTTTCTTGGCGAAACGGAACGCCGAGATGCCCCTTTTCAGCCGGTGATAGAACCGGTTGGCCGGAAACAGGAATGTTCCGGAATCAAGAGCGATCTCCCCACAACCCTCGCCGGCCCCGCAAACTCGATCGGGAAGCTCATTGCCCCGAAAGCAGGGCTTTCACGAGCCCGCTCGCCTTGGCGAAATCCATCTGGCCCGCATAACGCTCCTTCAAGGCGGCCATCACCTTGCCCATGTCCTTCATCGAGGCGGCGCCCAGTTCGGCGATGACCTTTTGGGCGGCGGATTTCGCGGCGGCTTCGTCCATCTGCTTCGGCATGAATTCGCGAATGATGGCGATTTCATCGCGCTCGCCCGCGGCGAGTTCCGGTCGTCCGCCCTTTTCATAGGTCTCGGCCGATTCCTCGCGCTGTTTGATCATCTTGGCGAGCAGGGAAAGGATTTCGTCGTCGCCCAGAAGTTCGCGGCTGTCTTCGGTGCGATTGGCGATGTCACGGTCCTTGAGCGCCGCCAATATCAGCCGGAGCGTGCCCACGCGCTTTTTGTCGGCCGCCTTCATGGCCGATTTCATTTCTTCGTTGAACCTCTCGCGCAGGCCCATGATTTGCCTCGTTCGATCTTGCGGCTCGCGAATTTAGGCGAGCCGCCCAAACTTTCCAAACCTTCCGCAAGCACAGGAAATCTGCCGCAGAAGCACGGGTTGACCCCCGCCTGCCACATTCCTATTTTCCGCCAAATTCGAGGCCCCCATGACAGACGCAACCGCCCCCACCGCCGCAAAGCCGGCGGCGACGTTTTCGCGTGGCAAACCCACGGCCCTCCTGGTTCTCGCCGATGGAACCGTGTTCGAGGGTCAGGGGTTCGGAGCCGAAACGGCAAGCGTGGGCGAGGTCTGTTTCAATACCGCGATGACGGGGTATGAGGAAATCCTCACCGATCCATCCTATGCAGGCCAGATCGTGGCCTTCACCTTTCCCCATATCGGCATTGTCGGAACCAACAGCGAAGACATCGAATCGCTTACGCCTGCCGTGCGGGGCGTGATCGTGCGCGCCGATGCGGAGCATCCTTCCAACTATCGCGCGGTGGCGGCTCTCGACCGCTGGCTGAAATCGCACAATATCGCCGCCATCGCCGGCATCGATACGCGCAGGCTGACGAGTGCGATCCGCGAAAACGGCATGCCGCACGGCGTCGTCGCCCATTCGCCGGGCGGCAAGTTCGATATCGATGCGCTCATCGAAAAGGCAAAAGGCTTTCCCGGCCTTGTGGGTCTCGATCTTGCGAAGGAAGTCACCTCGCGCCAGAGCTACAAATGGACTGAAACGCCCTGGGTCTGGAACGAGGGTTATGGCCGGGAAACATCGCCCACCTGGCGTTGCGTGGTTCTCGACTACGGCGTGAAGCGAAACATTTTGCGCCTGCTTGCGGGCCAGGGCGCGGACATCACCGTCGTTCCCGCCAACACCTCGCTCGACGACGTGCTGCGCCATCGGCCGCATGGAGTTTTGCTGTCGAACGGCCCCGGCGATCCGGCGGCGACAGGCGAATATGCCATTCCGGTGATCAAGGGACTTGTCGAATCGAATGTGCCGGTGTTCGGCATCTGCCTCGGCCATCAGATGCTGGGCCTGGCCCTCGGCGGGCAAACAAAAAAGATGCCGCAAGGTCATCACGGCGCGAACCATCCGGTGAAGGATCTCGAAACCGGCAAGGTGGAAATCGTCTCGATGAATCACGGCTTCACCGTGGATCGCGAATCCTTGCCGAAGGGGGTGAAGGAAACCCACATTTCGCTGTTCGACGGCACGAATTGCGGATTGAGACTCGAAGGCAAGCCCGTTTTCAGCGTGCAATACCACCCGGAAGCCTCGCCCGGCCCGATGGACAGCCACTATCTGTTCGAACGGTTTGCGAAAGCGGCGAAGAGTTACGCAGGTTGAATTTCGGCCGGGGCCCGATTAGGTTACATGTAACCAGGAGCGTCTCCATGTCCGCCCGCGTCCGGAACCGGCCAACAAAATCCATGCCGGGAAAGCCAGCCTCGTCCAAGGACAAGGTGCGTGCCCATCGCGAGCGTATGCGCAGAAAGGGCATGAAGCTGATTCAGATTTGGGTGCCTGATCCCAAGTCACCGGCGTTCAAGAAAGAGGCCCGAAGGCAGGCGCGATTGGTTGCAAACAGCCCCATGGAGAAGGAAGACCAGGCCTTCGTGGATGCGATCTCGTGGCTCAACCGCGAGAGTGCGGAGTGAAACGCGGTGAAATCTGGAGCGTTGCAGCGCCTTCCGACTACACCGGAAAACCGCGTCCCGCCGTCATCGTGCAGAGCGACGACTTCGAACCGATCGGATCGGTCGCTATTTGTCCATTCACAAGCAATGAAACAGAGGCGTCTTTCTTCCGCCCGCTCATCGAGACGAGCGCGGCGAACAATTTGGCCGTCCCATCGCGCTTGATGATCGACAAACTTTCGGCCGTCCCGAAAAGCCGTCTGGGGAAAAGAATTGGGCGGCTATCCGGCGCGGACATGTTGCGGCTCAATCGCGCCTTGATGGTGTTCCTCGGGCTTGCCGGATAATTATCGCCTGAGTTCGATCACGTCGAACGTCGATTCTTGCGCGGGATAAGGAAATTCGATCCGCGCCACATTCGGGCCGATGGAAGAAAGCAAACCGGCCGCATCGCTGGGTGTCGTTTCGGCCCCGAGCGAAGCGCGTCCGCTCGAATAGAATGCCTGCTTGTCCTTCGACCAGTTCGTGCCGCCCAGGAAAACAAATCCGCCCGATTCATGGGGATAGAGCGAGCCGCCGAAATGCTGTGTGCCCGTCTGTTTTTCGAAATAGGGATGGCCATGTTCTTCGCCGATGCGGCAGGTGAACCAGTCATAGATCACCACCGGCGACATTCCGCCGAGCTTGATGGTGCGGCATCGCCAGGTACCTTTGAGCGACGCCATCGGAACGGCGCGCGAATTGCGGTTGAGGACGGCGCGAACGGCGGCGAGATCTTGCTCGGACGCTCCTTGCGCTTCCCGCATGGCCTTGGCGCGCGCTTCGGCCAGATGCGAAAGCCGGAGGGCATCGTAGGGCGAAGCGCGATCCTGCCAGGCGGCAAAGGCCGGCGTGGCGCAGACAATCAGCGCCGCGGCGAGCCTAAGAAGCGGAACCCTGTCCATTTGCGTCTGCCTCGCCCGGTTCAGAACCGTTCTCGGGCGCGATCCAGCCCTTCAAATCGGACGTCGGCGGCATGCCGACGACATTGAAGCCGGCGTCGACGAAATGAACCTCGCCCGTCACGCCTGCCGACAGATCGCTAAGCAAATAGAGTGCCGCCCCGCCCACATGATCGAGTTCGATGGTTTTCTTGAGCGGCGCATGCGCCTTGTTCCATTTGAAGACCAGCCGCGCATCGCCCACGGCCGCGCCCGCCAGCGTACGCATCGGTCCCGCCGAAATCGCATTAACCCTGATGCCGTCGCGGCCCAGATCGGCGGCGAGATAGCGCACGCTCGCTTCGAGGGCTGCCTTCGCCACGCCCATCACGTTGTAGTTCGGCATTACCCTGGTGGCGCCGAGATAGGTGAGCGTGATCATGGTTCCGCCCGCATGGCCCATATCGGTCGACATCAACCGCGCCGCACGCTGGGCAACCGCCGTGAAGGAATAGCAGGAAATGTTGAGCGTGCGGGTGAAATTGGCGCGCGTGGTATCGACGTAACGGCCCTTCAGCTCGTTGCGGTCGGAGTGCGCTATCGCATGCACGAGGAAATCGAGCTTTCCCCATTCCTTCTTCAGCGTGTCGAACACCGCATCGAGTTCGCCGTCGTTCTCCACATCGCCGGGCATCACGATCTTTGCGCCGATGGAGGCTGCGAGCGGTTTCAGCCGCTTGGCCTGCGCATCGCCCTGATAGGTGAAGGCCACCTCCGCGCCGTTGGCGGCCAATGTGCGCGCGATTCCCCAGGCGATCGAGTGATCGTTGGCGACCCCCATCACAAGGCCGCACTTGCCGCGCATCAATCCTGTGGCTTCTGCCATTCCATCCTCGCTCTTGTGCCGTTCTGGTACAGCGATTGTGCCGATTTTCTACGCGTCGGGTTTCTGGAAGACCAGGCTGGCGTTGGTGCCGCCAAAGCCGAAACTGTTGGAGAGAGCGGTGCGAATATTCGCGTTATCGATGCGCTTGCGCACGATATTTGCGCTCGCCACTTCGGGATCGATCTCCTCGATATTCGCGCTCTCGCAGATGAAGCCGTTCTGCATCATCAAAAGCGTGTAGATCGCTTCGTGCACGCCCGCGGCACCCTGGCTGTGTCCGGTCAGCGATTTGGTTGCGCTGATCGGCGGCATGTTCTCGCCGAAGACTTCGCGGATCGCATTGACTTCGGGAATGTCGCCCACCGGTGTCGAGGTGGCGTGCGGATTGATGTAGTCGATGGGGCCTCTCACCTTCTCGATCGCCATGCGCATGCAGCGCACCGCACCTTCGCCGGATGGCGCCACCATGTCCGCGCCGTCCGCCGTTGCGCCATAGCCTACCAGCTCGGCATAAATCTTGGCGCCGCGCGCTTTGGCGTGTTCCAGCTCTTCCAGAACCAGAATGCCGCCGCCGCCGGAGATGACAAAGCCATCGCGGTTCTTGTCATAGGCCCGCGAAGCCTTTTCGGGCGTCGCGTTGTATTTGGACGACATCGCGCCCATCGCATCGAACAATTCGGACAAGGTCCAATCGAGTTCTTCGCCGCCGCCCGCAAACATCACATCCTGTTTGCCCCACTGGATCATCTCCGAAGCGTTGCCGATACAGTTGGCGCTCGTCGAACAGGCGCTCGAAATCGAATAGTTCACGCCCTTCGTTTTGAACCAGGTCGAAAGATTTGCCGAACAGGTGGAGGACATCGCCTTCGGCACGGCGAACGGACCGATTCGCTTGACGCCCTTGGCCGGATCGCGCGCAGCGTCTGCTGCAGCCACGATCGCTCTCGTCGATGGCCCGCCCGAGCCTACGATCAATCCGGTGCGTTCGTTGGATATGTCCTTTTGTTCGAGCCCGGAATCGGCAATCGCCTGATTCATCGCGATCCAGCAATAGGCCGCGCCATCGCCCATGAAACGGCGCGCGCGGCGGTCGACCGCCGCATCGAGATCGATCTTGAGGCTGCCTTCGACCTGGCTTCTGAAACCCATGTCGCGATAGGTAGAGGCCGCGGTGATGCCGGATTTCGCTTCGCGCAGCGAGGCCACCACTTCCTGCGTGTTGTTGCCGATGGATGACACGATGCCCATGCCGGTGACGACGACGCGTCTCATGGGTCTTCCTCCGTAGTCAAAAAAACTTAAGCGGTCGCTGCCGACAAAGCCGGTTTCGGCGCATCGCTGAACAGACCGACCTTCATGTCCTTCACCTCGAACGCGACCTTGCCATCGACTTTCACGATGCCGTCGGCGATGCCCAGAACCAGCTTACGCATCATCACGCGCTTGAGTTCGACGTAATAGGTGACCTTCTTGGCGGTAGGCAGAACCATGTCGGTGAACTTCACCTCACCCACGCCCAAGGCCCGTCCGCGGCCGAGCCCGCCCATCCAGCCCAGGAAAAAGCCCACCATCTGCCATAGCGCATCCAGACCGAGGCATCCCGGCATGACGGGATCGTTCATGAAATGGCATTTGAAAAACCAAAGGTCGGGCTTGATGTCGAGTTCCGCTTCGACTTCGCCTTTTCCGTTCGCTCCGCCATTGTCGGTGATGCGGGTGATCCGGTCGAACATCAACATGGGCGGAAGCGGAAGCTGAGGATTACCCGGGCCGAACAGTTCCCCGCGTGCACAGGCCAAAAGGCCCTGGAGATCGAAACTCGAACGTCTTGGCTGCATATCCCTGTCCCGGACCGGCCTTTACCAGGAGGCTGGTAATCGGACCTCATTCCTGTTATTTAGAAGCATTCTAACGAAGCATCGTCAGCTGCACCTTAGCAGGCTTGACGAGATAGTGTCAGCCGCGAAGGTTACGGAAAGGCATACGGTCCAGAGCAATGCGCGCTTCCCGCTCCCAGGCCAGACAGTCCGGCGACAAGAACACCGCCGCAGAGCGCCTGCGCGAGGCGGGGTTGCGTCCCACCAAGCAGCGGGTGGCGCTGGCCAACCTCCTGTTCGGGAAGGAGGACCGGCATCTCTCGGCCGAAACGCTCCATGACGAGGCTCGCAGGGCGGGCGTGCGTGTTTCGCTCGCCACCGTTTACAACACCCTTCATCAGTTCACCGACGCGCACCTTTTGAAGCAGGTGACAGTCGAGGCGGGCCGTTCGTACTTCGACACCAATCTCCACGACCATCAGCATTTTTATCTGGAAGATGAGGGCGTTCTGATCGATATCCCCGGCACCTCGATCGAGGTCGCGGGCCTTCCGGCCGCCCCCAGGGGCCTGTCCATCGACCGCGTGGATGTGGTCGTCCGCCTGAAGCGCAACTGAGACCGAAAATTCTTCTTTAGAATAATTCTAAACTGTTGACTTGAGGGCTCCCGCGTAGCATCCTTGCCTTGCGCGGCCCATTGGACGCCCAATTCCGCTCTAGGAATTCAACACCCAAGAAGGAGGACAGCTATGCCGTCCCTGAAAAACACCAAGACCCACGACAATCTGAAAGCCGCATTCGCCGGCGAAAGCCAGGCGAACCGCCGCTATCTCTACTTCGCACAAAAGGCCGACGTCGAAGGCTACAACGATGTCGCCGCCGTCTTCCGCTCCACAGCCGAAGGCGAAACCGGCCATGCCCATGGCCATCTCGAATACATGGAATCGGTGGGCGATCCTGCGACCGACAAGCCCATCGGTCCGACGGACAAGAACCTTCTGTCGGCCATCGCGGGCGAAACCCACGAATACACCGACATGTATCCGGGCATGGCGCGCACGGCGCGCGAAGAAGGCTTCGACGAGATCGCCGACTGGTTCGAAACGCTCGCCAAAGCGGAGAAGAGCCACGCCGGACGCTTCCAGAAGGCGCTCGACACGCTCGGCAAGTAAAACCGCTAGCGAGTGGCGAATGGCGAATAGCCGTTCGCCACTCCTGTTTCTCCCTATTCGCTCTCACCCTTTACCATTCGCTCATGAGCAAAGAAGGCAGTCTCGAAGCGCCGACGCGCGAGCCGATCGCCTGGCGCGATGCCGGCTTCTATGACGAAGCCAAGCTCGATGCCGAAATGCGCCGCGTTTTCGACATCTGTCATGGCTGCCGCCGCTGTTTCAATCTTTGCGATTCCTTCCCGCGGCTATTCGATCTGGTCGATTCGAGCCCGACCGAAGAACTCGATAGCGTGAAGTCCGAGGATTTTTCTTCCGTCGTCGAGGCCTGCACGCTCTGCGACATGTGCTTCATGACGAAGTGTCCCTATGTGCCGCCGCACGAATTCAATCTCGATTTTCCGCATCTGATGCTTCGCTATCGCGCGGTCGAAGCGAAGAAGGGCAAGACGGACTTCACGCAAGGCCAGCTTGCGCAGATGGATCGCAATGGACGCCTGGCGGCCGTGGCCTCGCCCATCGTCAATTGGGCGTCGTCCAAGACCAACGGTCTGACCCGGCCGCTGATGGAAAAAGTGGCCCGCATCGACCGCGATGCCGCGCTTCCCAAATTCCACACCCGCACCTTCATGGCGCAGGATCGCGGCGATCCCGCCTCGCCCAACGCAAGCGCTCCCGCATTCGGAAAACGCAAGGCCGCGATTTTTGCCACCTGTTATGTCAACTACAACAAGCCGTCCACCGGCATGGCGGCGCGGGCGGTCCTCAATCACATCGGCGTCGAGACGCGCGCGGCCTATCCCGGCTGTTGCGGCATGCCGTTCCTCGAACAGGCCGATATCGCGCGCGTCGCCGAGCAGGCGAAGAAAGTCTCCAAAGATCTGGCGAAGCTGATCGACGAAGGCTACGACATCGTCGTGCCCACGGCATCCTGCGGCTTGATGATGAAATTCGAATGGGCGCTGATCCTGCCAGAGAACGAAGACGTGAAGAAACTCGCCGGAAACGTCTATGACATCGACGAATATGTGGTCGATATTGCCAAGAACGAAGGTATTCCGCCGCTCACCTCGCTTCCCGAAGGCGTCACGGTTCACATTCCCTGCCACGCCCGCGCGCAGAATATGGGTCCGAAAGCGGCCGAAATGCTGCGCCTGATTCCGGAAACTCCGGTCGATGTGATCGAACGTTGTTCCGGCCATGGCGGAACCTTTGGCGTGGTCAAGCCGACGCATGAGGTCGCGGTTAAAGTGGGCCGTCCCGTGTTTCGCCAGGTGGTGCAACAGGGGCGCGGTCACATTGCATCGGATTGCCCGCTCGCGGGTTTGCATATCGTGGAAAATTCGAAGGCGCTTGCCGCCAAGGATGGAAAGGCCGTTGCGCCCGTCGCCGAACATCCCATCGAGATCATGGCCCGCGCCTTCGGCTTGACGGAGCACCTATCATGAGCGCCGCCGCACGCACCATCACGCCTGCCGACATCCTGCCCGAGGCCGAATATGCCGCCCGCCGGAAGGAACTCCGCGCCGAGGCGATTGCAATGAAAAAAAATCGCAGGGTCGAAGTCGGCCCCATCGCCACCTTCTATTTCGAGAACTATCACACGATGTGGCTGCAGGTGCAGGAAATGCTGCGCATCGAAAAAGGCGGACCCGAACAGATCGCAGGCGAACTCGACGCCTACAATCCGCTTATTCCGCAAGGAAACGAACTGATCGCCACCCTGATGCTGGAGATCGACGATCCCAAACGCCGCGAAACCATGCTCTATCGCCTGGCCGGAATCGAAAACAGCGTCACGCTGGAACTGGGTGGCGAGGCGATAAAGGCCATGCCGACGGAATACGAGGACCGCACAACGCCGGACGGCAAGACCTCGTCCGTCCATTGGGTGCGATTTGTTTTCACGCCCGGACAAATCGCGAGATTCAAGAGCGGCGAGGGCCGCGCGACCATCGCGATCGATCATCCCGCTTATGGCCACATCGCCATCGTGCCGGCGAATGTGCGCAGCGAACTGGCGAAGGATTTCGCCTAACCGAGATTCATGCCCGTCGCATGCTCCAGCGCGGCCACCGCCTGGGGCCCGCTTTCCACCTTGATCGTGTGCATGCCCAATTCGCGCGCCGGTTTCAGGTTGATGCCCAGATCGTCGAGATAAACGCATGCTTTGGGATCGACTCTCAGCTCCTCGCACATCATCCGATAGATGCGCGGATCGGGCTTGCGCAGGCCGACCTTCGACGACTCGATCACATGATCGAACATCACCATGATCTCGGTCTTGTAGAGATTTGCGGGATTTCCCGCGCCGCTTGCCTGCATCGACGGCACGTTGTTGGTGATGCAACCGGTCTTGAATCTGTCTTTCAGCCGCCGAAGCGCTTCGATCATTTCGGGACGGAAATCGCCTGCAAGCAGCGGAATGATGTCGCGCCCCGGAATGTCATAACCCAGGGATTTGGCTTCCGACGCGAACGCCGCATCGAATCCATCCAGATCCAGTTCGGCGCGCTCAAACCTCGCCCAGGCGTTTTCATGGTGGTTGGTGGCGTTGATCCGGCGGATGATATCTGCGGGCAAGCCGCGCTCGCGCTCGTAACGCGAAAATGCATCGAAGGGCGAGGAGGTGAACACCCCGCCGAAATCGAAAATCACCGCTTCAACCACGATAGCCTCCAATAGCCTTGCCCAGAACAAGCAGGTGCGCGCAGGATGCGTCAAGGGAGAAACATCATGAGCGAACGCACCGTCCATCTTCCCCCGGAATCCAAGGGAGAGGCGCCTGCGCGCGGCCGCCTGAAAGGGCGCAGAATTCTGGTGGTGGGCGGCGGCCAGATGGACATCGGCGAAGCCGATACGCCAATCGGCAACGGCCGGGCCATGAGCATTCTTTTTGCACGCGAAGGAGCCGCCGTCGCGGTGGCCGACCGAAATGAGGAAAGCGCCGCTGCCACGGTTTCCCTGATCGAAAAGGAAAACAACGATGCCTTCGCCGTCGCTGCCGACGTGACGAGGGAAGAAGATGTCCGCCGCATGGTCGAAGAGGCCGCGAAGGGTTTGGGCGATCTCGACGGCATTGCCCTGAACGTCGGTATCGGCGCGGGCGGACCGTGGCTTGAGGGCACCACGCTCGAAAGCTGGAACAAGGTTGTGGCCGTGAACCTCACCAGTCACATGCTGACGGTGAAGCATGCGCTGCCCAAGCTCGCCGACGCTTCGTCCATCGTCTTCATTTCATCGATCGCAGGCCTCACTGCCGGAAGCAGGCTGCCCGCTTACGACTCCACCAAGGCGGCCCTTTCCGGTCTTTGCCGCCACGTCGCCTTCGAAGGCGCGCGGCGCGCAATCCGCGCCAATGTGGTTGCGCCCGGACTGATGGACACATCCATCGGAAGGCTTGCCTCGCGCGGACGTCCCAATCGGGCGGCCACCCCCGTGCCGCTCAATCGTCAGGGTACGGGCTGGGAAACGGCCTATGCCGCACTATTTCTATTGTCGGACGAGAGCGCCTATATCACCGGGCAAGTGCTGGCGGTTGACGGCGGACTGGCGGGACTTTGATGAGGCCGTTTCCCAAGGCGGGTTACGAACCCGGCATCCGCGAATTCGGAAACGGAAGTTTCGCCTGGCTGCAACCTGACGGCGGCTGGGGTCTTTCCAATTCGGGCCTGGTGACCGATGACGGCGAAGCGCTTCTGATCGATACGCTGTTCGACACGCAACACACACAGGCGATGCTGGATGGCTTCGCGAAAGCGACGGATGCGAAAATCCGCACGATCGTCAATACACATGAGAACGGCGATCACTGGTTCGGCAATGCGCTGGTCGATGGCGCGGAAATCATCGCCACCGAACGGGCCGCCAACGATATGAGAGAGCAAGGTCCTGAGCGCCTTGCCACGATGATGAAGGCAGCCCCTCAGCTCGGCCTCACCGGAGAATATCTCCTCCATTGTTTCGGCCGTTACGATTTCGAACATGCCTCGCCCAGATTGCCGGACACCACCTTCAGGGGGCGAATGTCGCGCACCGCCGGTTCCAAGCGCGTCGATCTTATCGAAGTGGGGCCTGCGCATACCGGCGGCGATGCTATCGTCCATGTGCCGGACGACCGCGCCGTCTTCACGGGCGACATTCTTTTCATCAACGGTCACCCTGTCGTATGGGCGGGCCCTATCGGCAACTGGATCGCCGCCTGCGACATGATCCTGTCGCTGAACGCCGAGATCATCGTTCCGGGCCACGGGCCGGTGACGGACACACATGGCGTCAAGCGCGTGCACGACTATCTCGTCTATATCCGCGACGAAGCGAAGAAGCGTCGCGATGCGGGGATGGGAGCGCTGGAAGCGGCGCGTTCCATCGCGCTGGACGATTTTGCCGGTTGGGGCGATGCCGAACGCATCGCCGTCAACGTGGCCACGCTCTATCGCGAATTTGGAGATACGAACGTGCCGGCCGATGCGGCCACGCTGTTCGGCTGGATGGCGCAACTATGGAAAGACCGCAAATGAATCTGATCGTATATGAACACCCGCTTTCGCCTTACGCCCAGAAAGTGAAGATCGCGCTCGACGAAAAGGGCGTGCCGTATGAAACGAAAATGCCGGTGGCGATCGGCACAGGCCAACCCGATTTGGCCTTCCTCAAGGCCAATCCCCGCGGCGAAGTCCCGGCGCTGATCGATGGAGATTTCAGCGTTTTCGATTCCACCATCATTCTCGAATACATCGAAGACAAATGGCCGAGCCCGGCGCTTCTGCCGAAGATGCCGCAGGACCGCGCGCGCGCCAGAACCATCGAGGAGGTGATGGACACCTCTTTCGAACCCATCAACTGGGGCATGGGTGAAATCCGCTGGTTCAAGCGCGCCGAAGGCCAAAAGGCGCGCGCCATCGAAGCGCACGCTTCTGCACAGGCCCGCGGCCTCTACGCCTGGCTCACGCGGCAATTGGGCGAGCGCGACTGGTTCAACGGCGACAGCTTCGGTTGGGCCGATCTTTCGGTCATTCCCTATCTCAACGGCGCCCGCGGCCTGGGCATTGGTCCCGATGCCGATTCTGCGCTCGGCCGATGGATTGCGCGCGCAAACGAGCGTCCTTCGGTCGCCAAGGCCGCAAAGGCCGCCGCCGATTCCATCTCGGGAATGGCCAATGTCGATGCCGCAGTGAAGAGCGGCATGTTCAAACGCGAGTACCGCGATCACCGCCTGGAATGGATGATCCGTTCCGGCGGCATAGACGTCGTGCTGGAAGGCATGGCGGCGGGCAATATTCGCTTCTCCAACGAATTGAGCTGACCTATGGCGCATGAAATCATTTTTCACCACTACTGGACCTCGCCCTTCTCAGAGAAAGTGCGGCTTGCATTCGGCATCAAGAAGCTTTCCTGGCGCTCGGTGGAAATTCCGAACATGATGCCAAAACCCGATCTCATCCCGCTCACCGGCGGCTATCGCAAGACACCGGTGATGCAGATCGGCGCCGACATCTTTTGCGATACCCAGATCATTCTGCGTGAACTGGAGCGGCGCTTTCCCCAGCCGAGCCTCTTCCCCCACGGCAAGGGATTGCCTTATGGCCTGGGATTCTGGACCGACCGCACCTTCTTCATGCCGGCGGTCGGCGTGGTGTTTGGTCAAATCGGCCACCTGACGCCGGAAGATTTCCGCAAAGACCGCTCCGCCATGTCCGGCAATGCGTTTTCCGTGGAAGCGCTGAAAGCGGCAGCGCCGTTTTCAAAAGATCAATATCGCGCCCATTGCGCCTTTATTGCCGATCAACTCGCAGATGGCCGCAACTTCGTGCAGGGCGAGCAGCCGGCCGCCGCAGACCTTCACTGTCACCTGAATGTCTGGTTTGCAAAGAGCTTCGTGGCTGAGGCCGCCGATCCGCTGGTGGCGGAATTCCCGAATGTGGAGGCGTGGTACGCACGCATGAACGCCATCGGTCACGGCCGGCATGCGCCAATGGATGCAAAGGAAGCTCTCGCGATTGCCAAGGCCGCGGCGCCGGAAGCCAAGCAAGCCGCGGATCCGCACGATCCCAACGGCCGCAAACCCGGCGACCGCGTGAAAGTTTCAGCCGACGACTACGGCCGCGACCCCATCGAAGGCGCCATTGTGTTTTCCAATGCGCATGAAATCGCGATCCGTCGCAGCGACCCGCAGGTTGGCGAGGTCGTAGTGCATTTCCCTCGCGCGGGCTTCAATGTGATGCCGGCCTAGCCCTGCAACTGCTTCATCATTTGGGCATTGTCGAGATAGGCCCAGCGTTCGGCGATTTTCCCGTTGTTCACGCGCCAGAACACCATGCCGGAAAATTCCACGGGCCTGCCGGTGGCGGCAATGCCCTGAAACGTGCCTTTGTGAGTGCCGCGCCATGTTGCATGACAGGCGACGATATCGCCTTCCGCCGCGCAGTGGTTCATCGTGACCTTCATGTCGGGAAAGGCGCTGCGCAGCACGCGGCCCCACGCGATCACCGTTTCCACGCCGGGCGGAGTCCCCGGCGGTGTGGCGTGATCGGTAAAATCGTCCGCAACCTGTTCGCGCAGCGCGTCTTCGTCGCCGGACCAGATGGCGTCGTAATGCGCAAGAATGAGTTTCTTGTTTTCCGCAGCGCCCATATCAATTCTCCAGCATCACCTTGCACTGGTGCGTGGGTTTTCTCAGCGCCTCGAAGGCCTCAGGCAACCCGTCCAGATCCACGATGTCGGTGATCATGTGCGAAACGTCGATGCGATCCGAAGCGATCATCTCGATCACGTAGTCGAAATCGGCGGGTCTGTAGCCCAACACGAATTGCAGCTCCAGCTCTTTCATGATGCCCATCAGCGGCATGATCGTATCGGGCTGCTGACACACGCCCGCAATCACGATGCGCGCGCCCCGCGGCGCATCCATCATGGTGGAATTGATGAGCCCCGGCGCGCCCACGCATTCAAAGATGATGTCGGGTCCTTGCCCCGCGATCTTCTCCACCTGCGGCGTCAAAGGCTCGTTGGGATCGATGGAATCCGTTGCGCCGAATTTTGCGGCGGCCGCTCGGCGCATTTGGGCGCGTTCGCTTACGATCACATGGCGCGCGCCGAGAAAATTCGCCCAAAGCATCACGGCCAGTCCCACAGGGCCGGCGCCAACCACCAGAACCGTCGCGCCGCGCGGCATTTTCGCCATGTCGACCGCGTGCAGTCCCACCGCCAGAGGCTCTACCAACGCGCCTTCGCGGAATGAAACGCTTTCCGGCAAACGATGGCCGCTCCAGCCGCCGATTTTCACATATTCGGCATAGGCGCCATGGCTTTGGCCCAATCCGATCCCGATGCCCTTGCCGCAAACGCCGCGGCCGCCGAAATTGGCGCATGGGCTGTGTTCGCCGCAGCACATGTAAGGAAAGCCCGCAAGACGATCGCCCGGCTTCCAGAGATGCTTCACTGCGCTTCCGGCCTCGATCACTTCTCCTGAGAACTCATGCCCCATCACCGAGCCCGATGGCAGCGGCATGATGGAGCTGGGCTCCGTCATATGCAGGTCGGATCCGCAGATTCCGCAGTTCTTCACTTTCAATATCAGCTGGGAAGGCCCTGGCTCGAGATCGGCAATAGCCTCGATCGCAAGGGGTTTTCCCATTTCCTTGAACACGGCAGCGCGCATGTCAACTCCCTGAATATTTCGAATATCGGTGGCGCAAGGTTATGCCATAGTCGCCCCAAGGCAAATGGGAGGGAAACATGGCCGGCACCTTCAAAACGGCACGCCAAATGCTGGACGATCTTCAGGCAAGGAAAATTTCCGCGCGCGAATTGCTGGATGCGCACACCGCACGCAACGAAAAGCTGCACAAGAGGCTGAACGCAGTAATCGCGACCGATATTCCCCGCGCGATGAAGGATGCAGCGGCAATTGACGATGCACGCGCCAGCGGCCGATTGCTGGGCGCGCTCGCAGGCCTGCCCATGACCATAAAGGATGGCTATGACGTGGAAGGGCTTCCCGCCACAGCCGGCAATCCGGTGTTTGCCGGCCGTCCAAGAAATTGCGCAGACGCCGAACTCGTTTCCCGCGCCCGCAAGGCAGGCGCGGTGATATGGGGCAAGTCCAACGTGCCGTTCATGTTGAGCGACTTCCAGAGCTACAACGCGATCTACGGCGCCACGAACAATCCCTATGATGTTTCGCGCGTGCCCGGCGGTTCGTCCGGCGGTGCGGCCGCCGCCCTCGCCAGCGGCATCACGCCGCTCGAAATCGGGTCCGATATCGGCGGCTCGTTGAGACATCCCGCAAATTTCTGCGGCGTGTGCTCGCTCAAACCGACATGGGGCGTGCTGCCGATGCGCGGCCATGTTCCCCCGCCGCCCGGTTTCGATGCCGAAGTCGATCTTGGCGTGGGCGGCCCGATGGCACGCAATGTGGACGATCTGAAACTTCTCTGGTCGGTGTTGAGCGGCACGCCCGAACAGAAGCGCAGAGACGCGAAGGGCGCGCGCATCGCCGTGTGGGATGAAGAACCCGGTTGGCCGCTGGACGATGCGGTGAAATCGCGTGTCGAAGCTGCCGCCGATGCACTGAGCAAGGCGGGCATGAACGTCTCCCGCGCCAAGCCCGCCATCGACATGGCGAAGATGCACGAGACTTATCTCGATCTTCTCACGCCCATCATTTCGGCAGGCTTTCCGGAAGCTTTGCTCCAACAGATGGCGCAATCGCACGATGCAGATGTCGCCGCCATACGCGAAGGCCGGGATCCGGCCGGCCAGGCGCGCTATCGGCTGCGCGCCACGGCAACGCCAGCCCATATTTCAGCAGCGCAGGAAATCCGGCAGGCGCAGAAAGATGCACTGGCCAAATTCTTTGACAATCACGACGCGATCCTGATGCCGGTCACGCCGATTCCTGCCTTTCCACACGATCATTCGCCCTTCAATGAGCGAACCGTCACGGTCAACGGGAAAACCGAGCGCTATATGAGCATGTTGAACTGGATATCGCTGGCCACCTCGCTCCATGCCCCCGCGCTTGCCCTGCAGGCGGGCCAAACACCCGCCGGGCTGCCCGTCGGCGTGCAGCTTGTCGGCCCCGAAGACGGCGAAGGCGGGCTTTTGAACCTCGGCCTCGCTGCCGAGGAGGTCTTGGGCGGCTTTACGCCACCCCCGCTTTGACGGCCCGCCCGAGCACTGACAATATGTCACAAAGCTATCGCCAAAGAGGGAACGACTATGACCATCCGCCTGCGCAACGGCATCTTTCTTGCGCCCTTTCATCCGGTGAACGAGGACCCGACGCTCTGCATCCAGCGCGACATGGAGCTGATCGAGCATCTGGACCGGTTGGGTTACGAGGAAGCCTGGATCGGCGAGCATCATTCGGCGGGCTTCGAGATCATTCCCTCACCCGAACTCTTCATCGCCGCGGTTGCCGAGCGCACAAAGCGCATCAAGCTCGGCACCGGGGTTGTGTCGCTGCCCTATCACCAGCCGCTGATGGTGGCGAACCGCATCATCCAGCTCGATCATCAGACGCGCGGCCGGGTGATGTTCGGCGTAGGCCCCGGCCTTCTGCCGTCCGATGCGTTCTCGATGGGCATCGATCCATCGACACAGCGCGATCGCATGGTGGAATCCATCGAAGTGATCCTGCGCCTGTTCAAGGGCGAGCGCGTTACCCACAAATCCGAATGGTTCACGCTCGTCGACGCGACCTGCCAGGTGAAGCCCTATAGCTGGCCGCATCCGGAAATCTGCGTGGCGTCGAGCGTCACGCCATCGGGCGGCAAGCTCGCGGGCAAGCATGGATTCGGCATGTTGTGCGTCGCTGCTACCCAGGCCGGCGGCTATGACGCGCTTGCCGTGAACTGGGAAGTGGCGAACAAGGTTGCCGCCGAACACGGCCGCACCATGGACCCAGAGCGGCTTCGTCTGGTAGGCCCCGTCCATATCGCCGAATCCCGCGAGAAGGCATTCGAGAACTGCAAATTCGGATTCGAACAGTGGCGCGATTATTTCTCCGGCATCAGCGCCGTGGCCGGACGCGAGGCGACGGAAAATCGACCGCTGGAGGCCCTGGTCGAAGAGGGCGTGGCCGTGGTCGGCACGCCGGACGATGCGATTGCCCAAATTCGCCGCCTGCAAAAGAAGCAGGGCGAATTCGGCTGCTTCCTGCAGCTTGCGCACAACTGGGCCGACATCGAGAACACCAAGAAGTCCTACGAGCTGTGGCAGCGTTATGTGACGCCCGCGATCAATGGGGCAAACACCGCGCGCGAGACCGCGCTCAACTGGGCCCGGGACAACAAGGAGCGCTTCGTGGGCGCGGCCATGACCGCTGCCATGCAGACGATCCAGAAACACTTCGACGAAGAGGCCAAGAAGGGCCAGAAGGCGGCGGAATAGGCAAAGGGCTAGAGCTTCACCCGTCCCGAAACGATGGCCTCGTAGCCGTTCTTGTCGAGCCTTTCGTAATTTCCCGTGATTGGGTCGAGCACATATAGCGGATCGGAAATCGTTTCCGGATTGAAGCCGTCCTTCACCAGTTCCACTTTCCGCTGCTTGAACGTGCCGGTGATTTCCATCTCCTGCTGCAGACGCAGGAATATCGGCCGCGCATAGGCCGGCAGGTTTTCCTTGAGCTTGTCGCCGAGGGACGAAAGATCGAATTCCGTCCCCACGATCAGCGAGGCCATGCCTGCGCGGCCGTCCATGCCCGGAACCTGCACGCCATAGACATTGGCTTCGCGAATGCCGGGGATGACATGCAGCACTTCGGCGACCTCGCTGGTGGCGACGTTTTCGCCCTTCCAGCGGAAAGTATCGCCGATGCGGTCGACGAAATAGAAATAACCGTTTTCGTCCTTGCGCAGGAGATCGCCGGTGCGGAACCACCTGTCGCCCTTTTCGAACACATCGGTCAGGATCTTCTTCTGCGTGTCCTTTTCCTGCGTGTAGCCTTCGAACGTACGCCCGGGCTCATCGACGATCTTGCCGATAGCCTCGCCCGCCTCGCCATCCGCGCATTCGATGCAACGGCCATCGGGCCCGCGCACCGGCATTTCGGTTTCGACATCGAACTTTATGATGCGGCAGACGATGAGATTCTTCATGTAGTTCGGGATGCGCCCGATCGCGCCGATATGACCGTCATAATTGATCATAGAGACGTTGCCTTCGGTGGCCCCGTAAAATTCGACGATCTTTGGAATCGCAAAACGCTTCTGAAATGCCGGCCAAATTTCCGGCCTTAGCCCGTTGCCGGTAATGGCGCGGATCTTGTGATCGCGCTCATGCGCCGAAGGAGGCGCGTTCAGCAGATAGCGGCAGAGTTCGCCGATGTACTGAAACAAGGTGGCTTCGTATTTGTGGATGTCGCTCCAGAATTCGCTGACGGAGAATTTGCGTTTGATGACGACGGATCCGCCGGTGAGGAATGCGGGCCCCAACGCGCACATGCCGCCCACCGAATGATACATCGGCAGGCAATTGTACATGCGGTCTGAAGCTTTCGCGTTCAACGCGCCCGCAAAGCCGTACATCATGAAAAGCATGCGGGTATGGCTGATGTTCGCGGCTTTCGGCAATCCGGTGGTGCCCGACGTGAAGATGTAGAATGCGCGGTCCTTGCAGGTGACCTTGTCGTCAATGACGGGCGGCGTGCCGGGAAGCGTCGCGACGATCGCATCGAGATCTTCCGCACCCGCCGCGGGCCCGCCCGAACTCCACACGCGCGGCCTGTTGGCGATGTGATCTGCTATCTCCATGTAGTTGACGGCCAGTTCCTGGCCCACGATCACATGCTTGCAATCGGAAATGTTGATGGAATGGGCAAGCGGCGTGCCGCGCAGATTGGTGTTGATGAGGCTCATGATGCCGCCCAGCTTCACAACGCCCATCCACGCCATCAGGTAATCGGCGCGATTTTCCATGAAAAGCGCCACCACATCCCCTTTGCGGATGCCCTGGGCCTTCGCCCAATGGGCGTGGCGGTTGGCGCCCTCGTCGAGTTCGCGATAGGTGTAGGTCCGGTGCGGACAGACGACGGCAATGGCGTTTGGCGTTTTTGCCGCCTGTTCGGCGATAATCGTGGTGATAATCCGCTCGGATTCCGGCTTCACATGCCGCATCCGGTAGAATGTGCGGGCGATGCTGGAAATGTAGGTGTATTCGCGGCCGATTTTCGCGAAGAAACTCATTTACGTTTCCGCCCCCACGATTTTCACCGAAGGTGATGCTGTGTCCAGCTATGGTCAAGGTTGTCAATAGCCGCAGGGGATTGTGCCATTGATGGATTTAAGAGGACTGAAATGCCCGATGCCTGCACTCATCGCGCGGCGCGCGCTCCAACGCGCCAGGCCCGGCGAAACCGTTGAAGTGATCACGGACGATCCGATGGCGCCCATCGACGTGCCGCACATGTGCCGCCAGGAAGGATTCGAGTTCGTGAGTCTCCTGCGCGAAGACAAAACCGCCCGCATGATTCTGCGCCGTCCGTGACAGGACCGCAGTTGATCTTGCGTTCTTGAAATGTTCCAATAAGCCATGGAGACCGCACAACAAGTTGCGCGCGGCGTAAGCCGCCTTTTGATGCAGGAGGGTTTCAGCCCCATCCTGGAATTCACCCTCGCCAACGGCCGGAGGTTGGATGTGGCCGCTCTCGGTCCGGACGGAACGGTTCTGGGGGTGGAGATCAAAGTGGCGCTGGGCGACCTGAAATCCGATCAAAAATGGCCTGAATATCTGGAGTTCTGCGATCTGTTTTATTTCGCCATCCCGCCCGATTTTCCGGACGAATTCGTTCCATCCGAGACGGGCTTGATCGTGGCCGACCGTTATGGCGGCGCCATCGTGCGCCCCTCGCCGGTCGCCTCGGTTCATCCGAGCAGGCGCAAGGCCGTGACGTTGCGTTTCGCAAAAGCCGCCGCCGAACGGTTGGCGGCGGTCATCGAACTGGCCGCCGATCCGCGCGGTCAGACGGTCACAACGATAGAGGAAGAATGATGTTATGCCGGTGACGAATGCGCAGGCCAAGACGATCGCGCTGGGATTTCCGGGTGCGCATGAAAAATTGTCCTACGGCAGACCTGCCTACTTCATCGAGAAGAAGTTCTTCACCCGCGTGCGCGACGAAGACAAGTCCATCGTGATGATCGTCTCAGGCATGGAACAGCGCGACATGATGCTGGAACTCGATCCCGAAACCTATTTCATCACCGATCACTACAGGGACTATCCATCCATACTGGTACGGATGTCCAAAATTTCGCCCGGCGAATTGAAGACAATGCTTCAGCGCCGTTGGGAACAGATTGCGCCAAAGAGGCTGCTCAAGAACGCCAACGAAAAGAAAACCGCAAAAACAGGTCGAAACCGCGCGATTGCCGCGAGAAACAAGGCAAAGAAAAGATAGTCTCAGCGCGGACTGCGCTTGGCGAGAATTCGCTGAAGCGTGCGCCTGTGCATGTTGAGACGGCGCGCGGTTTCCGAGACGTTGTGACCGCAAAGCTCATAGACGCGCTGGATGTGTTCCCAGCGGACGCGGTCCGCCGACATCGGATTTTCCGGCGGCTTGGGTTTCGTTCCGGGCGCGGCCAGGAGCGCGGCGAGAATATCGTCGGCATCGGCGGGCTTGGGCAGATAGTCGATCGCGCCGTATTTCACTGCCGCCACTGCCGTTGCGATATTGCCGAAGCCGGTGAGCACCACGACACGCGATTCGGGCCGGGTGCGATGAAGCACTTCCACCACGTCGAGACCGTTACCGTCGTCGAGCTTGAGGTCCACTACGGCAAAGGCAGGCGGAGCCTCCTTGGCGCGGGCCATGCCCTGGGCCACGCTTTCGGCGATGGTCACGGCAAAGCCGCGGGATTCCATCGCGCGGGCCAGCCGCTCCCGCAACGGTCTGTCGTCCTCGACGATCAGCAGCGTCTTTTCTTCCGGGATGGGTGTGTCGCGCGTGGCCATGAGGGCGCCTTCTAAGGCGGCTTTTGACGTAATTGCAAGTCCGCCGAATTCTATGGTGAACCGGGCCGCGCCGGAGCCTCGCCATCTATGGCGCCTCGCGGCCAGACCGCGCTGACCCGGGCCCCGCCAGAACTCAGGTTTTCTGCGGTCACGCTGCCCCCCGTGCGCTCGATGAGGGTCTTGGCAATAAAAAAGCCCAACCCCATGCCTTCGTGCTTGGCAAGGTCGTCTTCGGGAGCGATCTCGGTCTCCGCCACGGCATGATAGCCGGGGCGCGAGGTGGTGTAGGGCTCCCCGATGCGCTCAAAGATTTCCGGTGCAAAGCCCGGTCCGTCATCCTCGACCGACACCCGGAGCCAGTCTTCGTCCCAGCGCAGGTGAACGGAAACCTTGGTTCGCGCAAAATCGGCTGCGTTTTCGATGATGTTGCCGAGCCCATGCATCAACTCCGGCACACGCCAAACTTGCGGCTCCGGCGGAGGATTGGTTTCGGAGACCTCGATGACGATCTCCACATCCTCGCCGCGGTACGGAGCGGCAATATCGTCAAGCAGCGCTCCGACCGGCAGACGCTGGGCTTCTTCGAGCATCCCCTGTTCGGGGTGCGAGAGCTTGGTGAGAATGGCGCGGCAGCGCTCGGCCTGTTCGCGCAGAAGCTTCGCGTCGTCATATTCGGGCGAACCCTTGGTTAACGCCCGTTCCAGTTCGCGCGCGACAACTGCGATGGTTCCAAGCGGAGTCCCCAATTCGTGTGCGGCGGCGGTTGCAAGCGCACCGATGGCAGAGAGTCTGTGTTCGCGCTCAAGCGCCAATTGCGTGGCCGCAAGGCCCGCCGACATGCGGGCGTTTTCGCTGGCGATCCGCCAGGCATAGATGGATGTGAATCCGATTCCGATCACCAGCGACGACCAAATGCCGGCCTGATAGAGCGGAGGCAATTCCAGCTGCTCCGCCGGCGACCACGGCAGCGGCGCGTGCCACACCGCTATGGCGCAGATCGAAAGAAACGCCAACGCCGCCAGAATGAGCGTGTTGATGAGATCGAGCGTGCCCGCGGCGATCACCACCGGCGCGATGAACATCAGCGCGAACGGGTTGGATATGCCGCCTGTGAGGTACAGCAGTGCTGCCAGCTGCAGGATGTCATAGCCGAGATAGATGGTGGCGTCGCGGCTCGTCAGGCGGTGCGAGGACGGATATCGCAAGGTCAATGCGAGATTGAGAAACGCGCTCGTCGCGATCGCTGCGATGCATTTGACCAGCGGCAGGTGATAGCCGAACCCGAAATAGACGAGGAACAGCGCAATCGATTGGCCGGCAATCGCAAGCCAGCGCAGATTGGACAGCGTACGCAGCCGCACGCGCCCGCGAGCGGCACGGGAGCCCGCCTGCTGCTGCCAGTAACGCGGCGCAGCAGCGGATTGTTCGTCGGCAATCGGCGTCAAAACGCGTCTCCCCGTTACCGCCCAAGCGGCCTTTCGCCGCTTTAGGTCCGGGCCCGGCAAGCATATCAATGGAGGGACGATCTTCTTGCAAGCCGGACACCGTGATCCGCACACCGATAGCCCTTGTGCCTTATCTTTTTTTGATTGCCGCCGTTGTCAGCGGGCTTTTGTCCTACGCCGGCGACAAGATGGCCGGATTGCCGTCCGGCAGCGCCGCCATAGGCGGCCGCTTCGCACTGGTCGATCAGGATGGCATAGCCCGGACCGACAAGGATTTCCGCGGGCGGTATCTGCTCATCTATTTCGGCTACACCTATTGCCCGGATGTGTGCCCGGCCACGCTTGCGGTGATGGCCGATGCGATGAAAAAATTGGGACCGGCGGGCGACCGGATCACGCCCATCTTCGTCACCGTGGATCCCGCGCGCGATACCCCGAAAGCGCTCAAAACCTATCTGGCGAATTTCGGTCCGCGTTTCGTTGGCCTCACCGGAAGCGGCGATGCAATCGAAAAGATCGAAAAAGCGTACAGCGTCTATGCCGCGCGCGAACCATTGCAGGGCGGCGGCTATGCGATGACGCATTCGAACACGATCTACCTTATGGGCCCGAACGGAAAATTCCTCGCCCATTACGAAGAAGAAATCGGTCCGGACAAACTGGCCGATGCCTTGCGCAAACAGGCCGGAAGCTAGATCGCTGGTGCAGGCAACCCCGCCTGATCGCAGGCCGCTATCAACGTATTGCGCATCAGGCAGACGATCGTGGTAGCGCCAACCCCACCCGGCACCGGCGTGATCGCGCCGGCGACTTCGGCCGCTTCGTCATACGCCACATCTCCGACGATCTTGTATTTGCCGTCATCGGCCGGAACGCGATTGATGCCGACATCGATCACGGTTGCGCCCGGCTTGATCCAGTCGCGCTTGACGAACTCAGGCCTTCCGATGGCGGCCACCAGAATATCGGCGCGCCGCGCGAGCGCAGGCAGATCGCGCGTTTTCGAATGTGCCATGGTGACGGTCGTGTTGGCGGCGAGCAGCAATTGTGCCGCCGGCTTGCCGAACAGCAACGAACGGCCGATCACCAGCGCATCCATGCCGGCGATATCGCCGTGCAATTGCTCCAGCATCAGCATCACACCCTTGGGCGTGCAGGAAACGAGCTTCGCGCGCCCACTCAGCAGCAGTCCCGCATTGTAAGGCGTCAATGCATCGACATCCTTGCGCGGATCCAGCGTGTCGAGAACGGCCGCCTCGCGCACCTGTTTGGGCAGGGGCATTTGCACGAGAATGCCGTGGATGGATTTGTCGGCGTTGAACCGGCGCACTTCGCGCAGCACCGCTTCTTCGCTGGCGTCTTCGGGCAAGGAAACATGAGCCGAATGAAATCCAAGCGCGAGCGCCGCCTTGCCCTTGTTTCGGACATAGACTTCGCTCGCCGGATCGTTGCCGACGAGCACGGTCGCCAACCCGGGCACGAGCCCGTATTCGGCCTTGAGCTTCGCCGCCGCCTCGCCGATGCGCGCGCGCAGGCCCGCCGCAAACGCCTTGCCGTCGATCACCTTTGCGCTCATTTCGCCGACCCCAACTGCTCAAGACGCTCGCAGAGATGCCGGATATCGCCCGAAACTTCCACGGTCTTCAATCTCGACGTTTGACCAGCGGCGATCCGCACCGACGATTTGGAGATGTCCAGCTCGTCCGCCAGGACGTCAACAAGTGCGGCGTTGGCTTTTCCGTCCTCCGGCACCGTCCGCACCCGCACCTTCAAACAAGGCTCGCCATTTGCGGAATAACTCCAGCCGTCGATCGCGTCGCGGCCGCCCTTTGGCGTCAACCGCACATGAAAGCGCACGCCTCCGGAAACGGCACGCCAACCGCTCATCAGATTCCGAACCGGGCCGATGCCCAGTAAATCGCGTACTGGATGAAATACAGGACAAGAAGCAGAATCAGCGGTGAAATATCGAGCCCGGAGATCGGCGGCACGATCCGCCGGATGCGGCGCAACAAGGGCTCGGTCAACGCTTCCAGAATCTGCACGATCTGCCGCACGAACTGGTTGTGCAGATTGATGACGCCGAACGCGATCAGCCAGCTTACGATTACCGCCGCGATCACGACCCAGACATAGATGTTGATCACTTCAACAATCAGCCAGGCGATCGGATTGAGCATGGTCGGCCTTTCTTGGGACGTGTTGTTTTAGCGATGCGGGTTCCAGCGGGGCAAGATCAAAACAAAAACTTGCTATCCAAGAACAATATCAGGCTCGCCAAGGTGTAACTGCGCGAAGCCGGAACCGGCCGGACTTCGCCCCGGCGGGCCGGTCCGTGGCAGTCTGCGCCGCCGTGCAGCGAAGACTGGTGGAGCTGAGCGGGATCGAACCGCTGACCTCCTCATTGCGAACGAGGCGCTCTCCCAACTGAGCTACAGCCCCTGAATGGGTTGCGCCCGGACATGGGATTGGGGCGCATGAAACAGGCGCGGGTTGTAGGGAGGCCGGGCCGAAGGTGTCAAGGCGCGGGCTTCCGGTCCCGCCCGCGTCAACCCGCGGTTTACCCCGAACGGCTAAAAACCGTGAAATGCGGGTTCCCACGGTTCTTCTGCTTGCCGCCCTTCTCGCCACGCCTGCGCTGGCCGAGGAAGACGCGCCTGCGCCCAAGCACAAGGTCACGCAATCCGAAAGCTATGTCGCCTTCGAGCCCGTCTACGCCACTATCGTGGATGCGGGGCGGCCTTGCGGAATGCTGATGGTCCATTTCGGGCTCGACATCCCCAACGAGGAATTGCGCGACGAGGCCACGCGTTCCCAGCCCGTGCTGCGCGACGCCTATGTGCGAAATCTCCTGTCATTCACTGCGACCGCCGTGCGCCCCTGGCAACAGCCGGACGTGGAAGTCATTTCGGAGCGCCTGCAGCACCTCACCGACCGTGCCCTGAAAAAGAAAGGCGCGCGCGTCCTTCTCGCGCAAGTCGCGATGCGGATTTCGCGCTGATCACATGGCGGAAATTCCGCCATCCACCTTCAATTCCGCGCCCGTGACGAATTTGGATTCGTCGGAGGCGAGATAGACGACGGCGTAGGCGATATCGTTGGGCTCGCCGATCTTGCCGAGCGGCACCTGGCGGCCGAGCTTGGCATAGGCTTCTTCCTTGCCGAAACGTTCGACGAGACCGTCGAGAATGGGCGTTGCGATGAACACCGGATGCACGGAATTGCTGCGGATGTTCAGATTGCGCTTGGCGCAATAGAGTGCCACCGATTTCGACAGATGCCGTACCGCCGCCTTGGCCGAATTGTAGGCCGCCATGTTATGGCCCGCGATGATGCCGGAGATCGACGAGATGTTGATGATCGAGCCGCCCAGCGGCCCGTCCTTCACGGTTTTTGCCATCAGCGGAATGGCGGCTTTGCAGCCCATGAACACGCCATCGAGATCTATGGCGTGAACTTTGCGCCATTCGTCGAGCGAGATGTCGAGAAAATCCTTCGTCAGTCCGATGCCCGCATTGTTGACAAGGATGTGCAAGCCGCCGAATGCCTTCTCCGTTTCCGCAATGGCGGAGGTCCACTGATCTTCCTTTGTCACGTCATGGGCAAGCGCTATGGCCGAACCCTTGCGCTGGGCGTTGATCGATTCTGCGATCCTTGCAGCACCTTTCGCATTCACGTCCGTGATGACGACTCTCGCCCCTTCGCGCGCCAGCATGCGGGCTGCGGCTTCGCCCAATCCTTGTGCGCCGCCCGTGATGAGCGCGATTTTCCCTTCGACACGGCCTGCCATGATTTCCTCCTGAATATCGGCACGCGGAAACAGTCGCGCATCGGGGCTGTGCCCGCAAGTGGATCAGCGGCCGGTAAATCTGGGTTCGCGCTTTTCGAGAAACGCCTTGATTGCCTCGCGGTAATCCTCGCTGGTGGTTGCGAGCGCGTATTGGTCTAGGTCCATGAAAGTCGTGGCATGATGCAGGGCATTGGCCGCGGCATTGACCGATTGTTTTGTCATGCGCACGCCGTTGGGCGGCAGCTTTGCGATTCGTTCGGCCCATTGCCGCGCAGACGCGAGCGCGGCGCCGTCTTCGGCAATTTCATCGGCAAGGCCCCAGGCAAGCGCCTCCTTGGCACCGATGTCTTCGCCATAGATGATAAATCGCTTGGCGCGCGCCGGCCCGATGAGCGAAACGATGCGCGGCACGGCGTGCCAGCTCATGTTCATGCCGAGCGGAATTTCGGGCAAGCGCATCGTGGCCGACTTTGCCATGATGCGGAAATCGCAAGCCGCGGCCAGCGCCGCTCCACCGCCGATGCAATATTTCTCGATGGCGCAGATCGTGACCTGTTCGACGTTCTCCCATGCATCGCATAGATCCGGACCGATACGCACCATGTGGCGGCGTTCAAGCAGTCCGCTCGCGCGCCTGCGATCCATGCCCGGATCCTTGAGATCGGCGCCTGCGGTGAATGCGCCCTTGCTCGTCAGGATCACGGCATGGGTTTCGAGATCGTCGGCGAAGTGTCTCGCCGCCGCCGTCAGATCGAGAATCAACTCGCGCGACAGCGCATTGCGCCCGTCGCCGCGGTCGATCGTGACGGTGGCCACGCCGCCCTCTTTCTCGATCGTCAGGAAGTTGCCGAGCTTCATGCCCTGTCGGAATAGCGCCGATTGAGCGAGCGGACGAGTCCCAATACGGTCCGCCGGGGCAGAAACGGCACCAGCCGGGCCATGAAGGCGTTCATGCCGCCCGAAATTACCACGCGGCGGCCCGCCTGAAACGCGTCATAGCCGATCCGCGCGACGGCCGCAGACGTCATCATGCCCGCGATCTTGCTGGCGCGGACCTTGGTAGTGCCCGCCCGGTCGTGGAATTTGCTTTCCGTCGGTCCCGGGCATAGCGCGCTCACCTTCACCCCTGTCCCGCGCGCCTCTTCCCACAGCGCTTCGGAAAATGACAGCACGAAGGCTTTGGTCGCGTAATAGACGGTCATATAGGGCCCGGGTTGAAACGCAGCTGTCGATGCCACGTTGAGGATGCCGCCACGCTTCTTCTTCAGCATTTCCGGATAGAAGATGTGCGTGAGTTCGACCAGCGTGCGAATATTGAGATCGATCATGCCCAACTGGCTTTCGGCGCTCAGTTCTTCGAACGCGCCCGACAGGCCGTAGCCCGCATTGTTCACCAGCACATCGACCGAAAGTCCGCGCGATTTGATCTCGTTTGCGAGTTTGGCGCCGCCGCCCGGCTGACCGATATCCGCCGGAATGGCCACCGCCCGCACATTGCATTCGCGTGCAAGCCTGTCTGCCAATGCGTTCAGCGGCGCCTCGGATCGCGCAGCGACGATGATGTCATAGCCGTCCTTCGCAAAGCATTCGGCAAGCTCCATGCCGATCCCAGCGGACGCGCCCGTGACGAGGGCCGCCTGCCCTTTCCCCCGGCGCGCCATGTTACGCGGGCCTCAGGATAAAGCTTGCCAGGCTCAACACCGCGCGGCGCGGCAGGAATGGCACAAGCTTCGCAAGGAAGCGATTGTCGAAACCCGTCACGATAACGCGCTTGTTTTGCTGGAAGGCGCGATAGCCCTTCTCTGCCACTTTCTGCGGCGTCATCGCCGTTCCCAATGTGTGCAAACGGAGGCCTCCGGTGCCTGCACGTTCGTGAAACTTGCTATCGGTCAAACCCGGGCAGAGGCACGTTGCAGTCACGCCGTGCTTTTTGCCCTCAACCCAAAGCGCTTCGGAAAACGACAGAACGAATGCCTTCGTCGCGCAATAGATGGCCATGTAAGGGCCTGGCTGAAAGGCAGCCGTCGACGCCACGTTCAGCACGCCGCCGCGCTTCTTCCCAAGCATGTCCGGCCAGAATTGGTGCGTAAGCTCAACCAGAGACCTGTTGTTCAGATCGATCATGCCGATCTGGCCCTCTTCGTCCTTCGCATCGAACGCGCCCGCTATGCCAAAGCCGGCATTGTTCACAAGCACATCCACGCTCAATCCGCGAGACTTGATGTCCGCCGCGAGCTTGTCGCCGCCGCCCGGCACGCCCAGATCGACGGCAATCGGCGTTGCCTGGATATTGTTCTGGCGCGAAAGCCTGCCTGCGATCTCTTTCAGCGCACCTTCGGAGCGCGCAGCGAGGATCACATTGTAGCCGTCCTTCGCGAAACATTCGGCGAGCGCGAGCCCTATGCCTGTCGAGGCGCCGGTGACGAGCGCGGTCTGCCCTTCACCCCTTCTTGTACCTGTCATCTGTCTCTCCGTCATTGCTGGCAATCGCCCGCCAGAGCATTTCTTCCATTTCGCCGGCTGCGCGCTCATCGAATTTGAGCACGCCTTCATGTGCGAATTTCACAAGACCCGCCGATGCTCCCCACATGAGCGCCACGACAAGCGCGGGATTCATCGTGCGGATTGCGCCGGCCTTGCGCGCCGCCAAAACGAATTGCGCGGCCGCATCGCGATAGGCGTTGTGTGCCCGGCAGCTTTCGGCGTCGAGATAGGAGGCGTGGTGATGCAGATCGAGAAAGCGCATGGCGCGAGGGTTCGCGCGCGCGAAGCCGGCCATGCGCCGCCAATAGATTCCGAACATTTCGCGAGGGCTGTGTTCGCCTTCGAGCGGCGCGAGCACGGCCGCATTATAGGCTTCCTTCCAGCGCCGGTAGAGTGCGTTGACGAGTGCTTCCTTGGTTTCGAAATAGCGATAGATCGTGCCGGTGGCGACATTTGCCATCCGTGCAATCTCGGGCACCGCCACGCCATCGAAACCGCGAAGTTCGAACAACTCCAGCGCGGCGTCGAGCAGGCGCTCGCGCTTGTCATCAAGTTCGGCGACTTTGCGCGCGGCGGCGATCATCCGGATCCAATGAATGAATGTTCATTCATACCCTGGGGTCGGTCGCCGCACAAGCCATGGGTGGCGAAAAGATCTGTTCTCGTCCATCTTCGTGCCGGGATGGGAGCGACCCGGGAATTTCAATGATTGCAGCCCTTTGCGCGGCGCTGAGCGGGCTTGCCTACTTCGCCTCAACGGGGCTGGGCGTGATCTGGCCGCTGGCCTGGCTGGCGCCTGCCCCTGTGCTGTGGCTGGCTTTTGGCGAGGCCCGGGACCGCACGGTTGCGATAGCGGCTTTCTCTGCCTTCGCAATCGGCAATACCAATCTGCTGCCTGCCTATTACGACGTATTGCCGATGGTGCCCTTCGCCATCGGGATCGTCGCGTCAGGCCTTGCTTTCGCTGGTTGCGTGCTGGCCGCCCGCCTGGTGCAGCGGCGCGTTTCCGGTATCGCCGCGACGATCGCGTTTGCGGCCTTGTGGACCGGCTTCGAATATCTCGGCGCCTTTGGTCCCAACGGTTCGGTTGCTTCCATCGCCTATGCGCTCGCAGGCGTTCCGGTAATGGCGCAGACCGCCTCGCTGTTCGGCATCTGGAGCGTGACGTTCATCCTCTGCTTCGTGCCCGCCGGGCTTGCGCTGGCGCAGCGCACGCGCACGGCAACGCCATTGCTGCTCGCGCTCCTCGCGTTCGCAGGCAATGCGTTTTACGGCTATCGCCACATCCAAGACAGCCCGAAAACCATGCGGGTCGCGCTGATCGTTTCCGAGGAAATGAGCGATGCCGCTTTCGCCGGCAATGAAAAAGACGCGATAGAAGCGGTGGACGCCTATGCTTCGCTGATCGGATCGGTGGCGGAGCGCAGACCCGAACTGGTCGTTCTGCCGGAACGTTTCACCGTGCTGAAACCGCAGTGGCGCGCGCTGGCATTGAAGAAGATGTCCGGCGCGGCCAAGGTTGCCGGTGCGCCGGTCGTTGCCGGATTCGCCGACGTTTCGCCCGCCGGAATGCGCAACGTGGCGCTGGTTTTCCACCCCGACGGCAGCGCGCCTGAAATCTATGCGAAGCGCAAACTCGTACCGGGACTTGAGGATCGCTTCACGCCCGGAAGCGGGCCTTTGGCCGTCAGGGGCGGCATCGGAATCGAAATCTGCAAGGACATGGATTTCGAGAAGATGCTGCGCGCGGATTCAAGCCTTCGCCCCCGCGTGCTCGCGGTTCCTGCCTGGGATTTCGAGGAAGATGCCTACGGTCATGCCCGCGTTGCGATCATGCGCGGAATCGAAAACGGCGTGGCTGTCGCTCGTAGCGCCAGAAGGGGGCTTCTCACATTGACCGATCCTTATGGGCGCCTCGTCAACCGCAGGGCCAGCATGGGCGACGCCACGATGACGTTGGTGGGCGATTTGCCGGTGGGCGAGGGCGCAGGGCACACGCTCTACGATCGCATCGGCGACGTGTTTGCATGGGCGGCGCTGGCAATCGGTGCTGCGTTGCTGGGGCTTGCAGCCCTCAAACGCAAAAGGGCGCCCTGAGGGCGCCCTTTTTCTAACCCGGTGAACGAAGGTCTTATTCGGCTGCCATCGTCGCCGGCATGATCATTTTGCCGCCGTTGAGCTGGATGAGATATTTGATGCCCTGTTCGGCGATCTCGTCGCCGATCATCTTGTCGCCCTCGTTGTGCAACTCGGCCATGTCGATATAGGCCGCATAGTTGTTGCGCGTGCGATCGGTGATGATGCCGGCCTTGAGCAACGTCTTGATGAGAACGCGGAAGATGTTGGAAGTCTGCTTCATCTCTTCGCGGATATTGGCGTCCGTCATCGCTTCCATAAACGCGGACTGGCACCATTCGGGGTCGAGACCCACTTCACGATAGATCCATTCCTTCTGGTTGGGCGAGCCGAGATTGAACAGAAGCACCATGAACACTTCCCAGGCCCAATCCTCGATCATCTCGTGTTCGGGCTTGGACAGATGGGGAATGGTGCGGTCTGCCCAGATCTTTCCGAATTTGTGGTGGAAGGCTTCATCGGTCATCACGAGCTGGCAAAGCTTGACCATCAGCGGGTCCTTGCCGAATTCGTAGAAGGTCGCAAATGCGCCCATGGCCAGACCTTCGATCAGCATTTGCATGCCGACGAGCTTCTTCCAGACCAGCTTGGACGAAACGAGTTCGTTGAGAATGTTGCCGAGCGCGGGGCCGACCTGAACCGGCTTGCCCCAGCGCGCCTGAATGAATTTCGAGAAGCCGGTGACATGGCGGGCTTCCTCGCGCGTCTGGTTGGCGGCGTATTCCTGTGCACCCGGATCGCGCAGGATGTGACAGAGAGAGGCCGAAAGTGCGAGCGCCCCCTGTTCGCCGTGCAGGATGGAGGAGAAGCTCCACAGCGTGTCGAGATTGACGAGCTTGATCTTCTGCTTCTCGTCGAGTTTTTCGCCGATCGCGGTACGCAGGTCCGCGTTCAGCTCCGGATCGACCATGTATTCATTTTCGATGTCGAACTTCTCGGAGAAGTCGATGTATTTCTTGTCCAGCGGATCCCAGAAATGATCGTGCGTGGCCGAAATGATCTTGTCGAAGGCGGTGGAACGCTGGCCGTAACGCTCGACCTCCAGCATCGCAGGGAAATCGTCCGGATCGACGGCGTTGTATGCGGGATCCTTGGTGATGTTTTCCATGATGCGAGCCTCCATGACCATTCGTCAGATGGGCATTATGCCCGCCGTTCCAAGCCCCGGCAAGGAAAATGACGTTGCCGTCATTAAACTGTTGATCCTGACCGGCCCCTAGGGTTTAGACCTCCGCCCGAACCCTGCGGGGCCAGCCCCCGTTGCGTCACCGGCCTGCGCTCGGGCTGCCGGCCCCCGCATCCGCAACGGCCCGCCTGCCTGCGCTCTTTTCACCTCCAACCGGTTTGAGCCCTTGCGTGAGGGGGGCGCCGGCGGAGCCGGGCGAACGGACTTTCGAGGAATGCGCGCGCCGCGCGTGATAGACTAGCGAATCGACTCGTGGTTCGGGGTCTGCGTGACGGTTTTCGCCCTCTATGCGTTGATTGCGGTTACGGCGGGCACGGCGGCGGCGCTTGCCGTCTACATCCATCGCAGCGGAAGGCTGTCGCGGCTGTTTCTCGCGCTTCCCAGGCAGGTACGGCGCGAGCTGATCCGCAAACCTTCGCTGCTTGTCCTGCGCGGAGAGACGCGAACCATCACCTACCTCTCCTGCCGCATCGCCAACGCCGCCGATGTGGAACAGACATTTCGCGATCATCCCGCACAGCTGATCAGACTGTTCGAAAAACGCCTCGGCGCACTCTACGACGCCGTACTCGAGCATGGCGGCACGGTGGAGCGTTTCGGGTCCGCTGGATTTGCAGCTTTCTGGAATGCGCCTCTTGCCGAACCGATGCATGCGGAAAAAGCGGTCGCGGCCGCAACGCAAATGATGCGCGTTCTTCACGAGCAGAATGCAATGACGTTGCGGCGCGGTCCCATTGCCGCGCCGCCGCTCAAACTTGCCATAGGACTGGCGAGCGGACCGGCCGCCGCCGGACTTTTCGGCGGGGCATATTCCGTATCGGGCGCCTGCGTGCCGCGGGCGGAGGAATTGCGATTTGCTTGCGCCGAATACGGATTCACCGCGCTTGCAGATGAGGAAACGGCCGAGGCAGCCCGGAGTTTCGCGCTGTTGAAAATCGACCGGCCCGCCCGAGGCACCGATGAAACGAGCGCGATCCATGCGCTTCTTGGCGATCAGGGCATGCGCGCCAGCCCCACCTTCCGCGCGCTTTCAACCTATCACGAGCGCATCTTTGCAAGCCTCGACGCGCAAGACTACGAAGAAGCGCGCCGCCTGATCGCACAGGCAAGTGCGCTCTCCGGCGCAAGCCGGAAACTCTACGACCTCTATACCGCGCGGGATTTGCGTGCCCCGTTCAAGCAGGCGAGCTGAGTCCGTAGATCGCAGCTCTGCGTCCGCCAAGCTTGGCCCAAAGCTGATCGCCATGGGAAAAATGCCACCATTCGTCGGGATGTCCGATGAACCCTTCCTCCGCCATCACCCAATGCAACAGACGGCGGTTGGCGCGCGCCTCCTCATCTGAAAAACACATTTCGAGATCGCGTTCGAAATGATCGCGATGGGCAAGTGCCGTCACATCGTCGAACAACGATCCCATCCAGAGCTGCTCTCCGCCAATCCACCGCAAGGTGAGATCGGCCGCAGCGCCGGTCGCGTGGGGCGCGGGCGAGTCCTCGTTGACGGTCGGCGCCGCCCAATAGGTTTCGACTTCCCGAATCAGGGCGGCACCCTGCAACTTTGGCCTGCGCGCCTTCAATTGCGCGGGCATCCACACGTCGTGAAAATAGGCCTGCACGGCCTTAGGCCGCCAGGCATCGAAGAGAAAGAGCTCGAGGCCGCTTCCCGAAAGCCGGTCGTTCACGCGCTTTAGCCTTTCGACGACGCCTTCGCGCAGGAAAAGCTGCGGAATCGAGCCCTCGATACGCGCCCAATAGGGCGGGTTTCGCGTGCTATGGTAAAAATTCTCGCCCGCAATCCCGTGCGCTCGCGCATCGACGAGCGGTTCGCCGAAGTACTCCGAAGCGCGATCGAGAGGATGGGCGCGAAATCCGGCCTTGGCCAAACGCATCCCGGCCTGATCCGGGATGGGCCGTTCACGCAAGTCTCGAAGCGGTCCGAAAGGGCTCATATCTCGCCGTGTTCTGGGAAAATCGAGTATAAGGCGGGAGAAGAAAATTGAAGACAGACTCATGAGTATCGCGAGCTATTTTCCCGCGAATTACCGCGAGGGCAGGGCGGCTTTCATAAAAACCGCCGACAAGCTCGGCATGGACATCACCACCCGCGTCCACCCGGCCGCCAAAGGCCCGCGCGGCCGTCCGTTGTTCATGGACGTCGCCTGCGCCGGCGACCGCGCCGCCAAACGTGCGCTGATGCTCGTTTCGGGGACCCATGGCGTCGAAGGCTATTTCGGATCGGGCGTGCAGACCGGCCTGCTGCGCGAAGGCCTGACCAAACGCATCCCAAAAGGCGTGAAGCTGGTCGTGTTGCACGCTTTGAACCCGTTTGGCTTTGCCTGGGATCGCCGCGTTAACGAAGATAATGCCGATATCAATCGCAACTTCGTCGATCACAAGAAGCCCCCTGCCAATCCCGCCTATGACGAACTGGCCCCCTGGATCGCGCCAAAGGACATTACCGAAGACGCGATGAAGGAGGCCAACCGCAAGCTCAGCGAATATGCCGGCGCACACGGCCCCTTCGCGCTTCAAACCGCGATCAGCGCGGGCCAATACACGCATGAGGATGGCGTTTATTTCGGCGGCAAGCGCGAAAGCTGGTCGGCCCAGATGCTGAAGGACGTGATTGTCGAACACCTGCGGGGCATCACCAAACTCGTGGTCATCGACTACCACACCGGCTTGGGCGATTGCGGCGCAGCCGAAATGATCACCGAAGACCTTCCCGGCACGCCCGCCTACAAGCGGCAGAAGACGATATGGGGCGATCGCATCAAATCGAGCGAGGCAGGCGAATCCGTTTCCGCACCGCTCACCGGCACGATCGACAAGGCGATGGCAAAACTCGTGGGCAAAGCGGAGCTCACCTTCGCTGCACTCGAAGTGGGCACCGCGCCCATGCGCGACGTGTTCAACGCGCTGCGGAAAGACAATTGGCTGCACCTGCAGAAAAAACCCGATCGATCGCGGTGGAAAGCGATCAAGGCCGAAATCCGGGCTGCCTTTTATCCCGACACCGAAAGTTGGAAAGACAGGGTGTGGCAGCACGCGGTTGAAACGGCCGAGCCCGCGCTGGGCTCGCTCGCCTGAGCCGTTTGCGGATTTCCGCCCTTCCGCGCTATAGCAGGGCCGATCCGCACCCGTAGCTCAGCTGGATAGAGTGCTGCCCTCCGAAGGCAGAGGTCACAGGTTCGAATCCTGTCGGGTGCGCCAGGGTTTCAATTGCGCAAGAGCCCAATCACATCATTCCCATCGGGCACCAGATCAGCTGACCGGCGGTCTTTTTCTGCACGTCGTTGAACGAGGCATAGAGCGGCTTCAGCGTCTTGTTGACGGCGCGAAGCGCGTCGAGCTGCGCCGCCATGAACTGCTCGTGCATCGCAAGGCGGCCGGGCAGGCTGGCCGTTTTCCAATTTTCGCCGCCCACCAGCGTGGCGCATCGGGCGGACATTTGCTGAGCATTGGTGCGAACGGCATTCTCGTAATCGTTCCACAGCGGTTCTTGAGACTTGGAAATGTCGAGTTCGGTTTTCAAAAAGGCAAGGCGTCCGGTCATGTGCGCGGACATCGCATTGCACATGGCCTTACGGTTTCCGCGCAAGCCCCAGCCGCCGCCCATCATGCCTGGCCCCATCGGTGCGCCGCCCATCATGCCCGCGGACCCCATCATCCATGGACCCATTCCATAACCCCAATCCTGTTGCGCATCGGTTTGCGCAAGCGCGCCTGAAAACAGAAAGCCGGCCGCAAGTGTTGCACCCAGCGCCCACCTTCGTCTTTGGGCTTTCATGGCAGACTCCTTTCCCGGAAAGCCCGGATTCTGGGCTGGAAAGGATGCGTCGCATTGATCCCCATCAACATCGGAGGGGCGTGAGGTACGGTTTCGAACTCGATACCGGCCCGACGATTTCAGCCGCGATTGACGATAGCGCCGGAAACGGACGATGCCGCCACCACGGGAACTTCATGTTCGGCGAGGGCGGGCCGGACTTTCTTTCGCTTGAGCGCCGCCTCGATATAGGGCGCGAGTTCTTCGGCTTTCTTCGCTTCGCGCGCGGCGACCTTTGCCTTGAACTCGGGCAGCACGCGGGCCGCGAACAGCTCCAGCGCCTCGCAAATCATCTCGTGGCGATTCCTGCCGGCCTGCTGCAGAAAGATGATCTGATCGACGCCCACAGATTCAAATTCGCGAATGTGACGGGCGAGATCTTCCGGCGTGCCGATTCCGGGCGCGCGATCGTCGCCCACCGCACCCGGCCGTTTGGCGGCTTCGATCAAGGCCTGCTGACGATCGCCCTGCAGCGCCTTGAAATCGCGCCAAAGCCTTGGATAGCCCGGCGTTGCATCGCGCGCGACAAGCGCATTTACCGCATAGCCGAAAAATTCGAATCCTTCCTGTCCCCGGCGCACGGCTTCGGACGGGTCGTCGTGGATCGAGAAGGCCGAAACCATCGCGATATTGGCATTCACGCTGTGGCCGAGCGGCACGCAGGCTTCGCTCTTGATCGTGTCGTAATAGATCTTCGACCAGGTTGCGGCTTCCTGGGGATTGACGAAGGAAAAGGCAAGCGCGCCGAGCCCGTTTGCGGCTGCGACCTTGATCGTGTCGCGATTGGTGCACGCCATCCACATCGGCGGATGAGGCTTCTGCACCGGCTTCGGGATCACGTTTCGCGCCGGCATCGAAAAGGATTTTCCCTCGAATCCCGGATATGGCGTCATCACCATCATGTCGGCGATGGCGCCCGCCGCTTCCAGCGCCCAGGCGCGCTTTTCCTTCGCCGGAATATTGAAACCGTGCAGTTCGAGCCGCGTCGCCCCTTCGCCGATTCCGAAATCGAGACGGCCGTCGGAAATCACATCCAGCGTCGAAAGGCATTCGGCAGATCGGGCGGGATGATTGTAGCGCGCGATCACTTGGCGGATGCCATGTCCGACGCGGATGTTTTTCGTGCGCGCTGCAGCGGCCGCGAGAAAAACCTCGGGCGCGGAGCAATGAGAATATTCTTCCAGAAAATGATGTTCGACGGCCCATGCGTGATCTATGCCAAGCCTGTCGGCCAGCACGACCTGATCGAGCGCCTGGTGAAACAGATCGCGTTCCGATGTGGGTCCCCAAGGCCCCGGCAGCTGCAATTCGTAGAACACTCCAAAGCGCATGGCGTCTCTCCCGTTAAAAATGGCGGTGCGGCCATGTTAGCGGCCGTTTTGGACAAGACGCCACCCGCAGGGAGAACAAGGAAAAGCGGCGGCCTCGCAAGAAGCCGCCGTTGGAATGCGCTTTGTGCTGCTGTCAGCCTCTGCTTTTCATGATGTCGCGGATTTCGCGCAGCAGCACGACATCTTCTGCCGGCGGCGGCGGCGGACCCGGTGGGGCTTCCTTCGGGGCGGTGAGCCGATTGATCTGGCGGATCATGAGAAACAGAACGATCGCAACGATCAGGAAATTGATCACCGCATTGATGAAATTGCCGTAGTTCAGCGTAACGGCGCCAACCTTGGCGGCCTCGACAAGAGAGTCGGTGTGCGGCCCCTTGAGCGTAACGAAGAAGTTCGAGAAATCGAGTCCGCCCAGAAGAATGCCGAGCGGCGGATTGATGATATCCTTGACCAGCGAATTGACGATGCCGGTGAACGACGCGCCGATGATCACGCCGACCGCAAGATCGATGACGTTGCCGCGCATCGCGAATTTCTTGAATTCTTCGAACATGCCCATCTCCGCCGCAACGCCTCGGCGGATAGGCTAATCCGCCGCAGGTACTTCAACAACCCAAGCGCGCAGAAGCGCCCAGAAGGCCCATCCCACCGATCCGCCGGCGATAACGCCCAGCGTGTTGGCCATCTCGTCCCCTACGCTCATGTCCCGGCCGACCAGGCTCTGGAGAATTTCGAGACAGCCCCCATACGCAATCAGGCCCAGAAGCCCCCAAAGCCACCATTTCCGGGCCTCGAGGGCCACGGTGATGAGGCCCGCCAAGAGAGCGTAAGCAGCAAAATGCTGCAGCTTGTCCCAGACATTGAACCCGATACCGCCCGGGCTCAGCTCGCCCCATGCCACGGCCGCCAGCACGATCCAGAACGCGGCCATGGCCAGCCGGGTCATGTTTTTCTCGGTTTTCAAGGTCATGATGGACATCTCCTCGGCCGGTCATCCTGGGCGGGCAGCGCTTGAAAAGGGCTTAAGCCCCGTATATGACGCCGCCTCCTTGGGCCGCCCGGCTGGGCATGCCGTGGCGACCCTCAATGCGAACAGCCGCTCATGAGCCTCACCGGCAAAGGCGGCGCCAACAAGGAGATCCGCAAAATGCCCAAGATGAAGACCAAATCGGCCGCCAAGAAGCGGCTGAAATTCACCGCCACCGGCAAGATCAAGCACGGGCAAGCCTATAAACGCCACCGGCTGATCAGCAAATCCAAGCGCACCCGCAAGGAACTGAAGGGTACCTTGTCGGAATCCGAAACCCAGCGCGTAAAGCGCTGGATGCCTTACGGTTGAGGGAGGGATAGATGTCCAAAGCACCCCGCGCCGTACCGTCCCGCGCCCGCCGCAAGAAAGTCTTCAAGCAAGCCAAAGGCTTCTATGGCCGCCGCAAGAACAATATCACCACGGCCAACGCCGCGGTCGACCGTTCGCTGCAGCACAATTACATCGGCCGCAAGCTGAAAAAGCGGAATTTCCGTGCCCTCTGGATCCAGCGGATCAACGCCGCCTGCCGCGAGCACGGCCTCACCTACAGCCGATTTATCAGCGGGCTCGCGAAGGCGGGTATCGACATCGACCGCAAGGTTTTGTCGGACCTCGCCGTCCATGAGCCCGCCGCCTTCAAGGCTCTGGTGGATCGGGCTTCCGCCTAACGGTACATCCTCTCCATCGGAGCAGCGGGTCTTGGCAAGGAGCCCAAGGCCTGATTTCAAGCCGTTCCGACTGGGGTTGATTTCATGAGCGACATTCAAAACCTTGAGCGCGATATTCTTGGCGCCATCGAAGCGGCGCGCGACGAAGCCGCCCTCGAGCAGGTGCGCGTGAGCGCGCTCGGCAAGAAGGGAAGCGTCAGCGAGCTTTTGAAAACACTGGGCGGCCTGGCGCCCGAGGAGCGCAAGGTTCGCGGTCCATTGATCAACGGGTTGCGTGACCGGGTAAGCGAAGCCATCGCCGCGCGCAAGTCCGCACTCGCCGACGAAGCGTTGAACGTGCGCCTTGTGGCCGAACGGGTAGACGTTACCCTTCCCGTGCGCCCCGAACCGCGCGGCAGCATCCATCCCGTGAGCCAAGTGCTGGACGAAGTGACCGCGATCTTCGCCGATCTCGGTTTCGCCATCGCCGAAGGCCCCGACGTCGAAAGCGACGACTACAATTTCACCAAGCTCAACATGCCGCCCGGACATCCGGCGCGCGAAATGCACGACACTTTCTATGTCGCTCCGCAAGCGGACGGCATCCGCAATGTTTTGCGCACGCACACTTCGCCGGTTCAGGTGCGTACCATGCTCAAGCAAAAGCCGCCGATACGTATCATTGCGCCGGGCCGCACCTATCGCGTGGACTCGGACGCCACGCACACTCCGATGTTCCACCAGTTCGAAGGTCTGGTGATCGATAAGGAAACCCATCTCGGCCATCTCAAATGGACGATGGAGGAGTTCGCCAAAGCGTTCTTCGAGATAGACAATGTCGAAATGCGCGCGCGGCCCAGCTTTTTTCCCTTCACCGAACCGAGCGTGGAATGGGACATCCGTTGCGACCGTTCCGGCGGCCAGATCAAATTCGGCACCGGCAACGACTGGCTGGAATTCGCAGGCTCCGGCATGGTTCACCCGCGCGTGCTCGAAATGTGCGGCCTCGATCCCGGCATCTATCAGGGCTATGCCTTCGGCGGGGGGCTCGACCGGCTTGCGATGCTGAAATACGGCATTCCCGACCTGCGCCCGATGTTCGATTCCGATCTGCGCTGGCTGCGCCATTATGGCTTTGCTGCGCTCGACATCCCCACCCTCGACGGAGGGCTGTCGCGATGAAGTTCACACTTTCCTGGATCAAGGATCATCTGGACACCGACGCCGATGCGGCAGCGGTGGCTGAGAAACTCACGAGCATCGGTCTGGAAGTGGAATCGGTGGAAGACGCGGGCGCACGTCTGAAAGATTTCGTCGTGGGCCATGTCGTCTCCGCCGAAAAGCACCCCAACGCCGACAAGCTTAAGCTTTGCATGGTAGACATCGGCGAAGGCGCACCAATCCAAGTGGTCTGCGGCGCGCCCAACGCGCACACCGGCATGAAGGGCGTTTTCGCGCGGCCGGGCACGGTGATCCCCGCGAGCAACGAGGTGCTGAAGATCGGCACGATCCGCGGCGTGGAATCGCGCGGCATGCTGTGTTCGGAGCGCGAGCTTCTCCTCTCCGGCGAACACACCGGCATCATCGAGCTTCCGGAATCGGCGAAGGTTGGCGGGCCGGCCGCAGAAGCCCTTGGCCTTACCGATCCGGTGATCGACATCGCCATCACGCCCAATCGCGGCGATGCGGCAAGCGCTTTCGGCGTGGCGCGCGATCTGGCGGCCGCAGGTCTCGGTACGTTGAAGGGCGGCCGTGTCGAAATCGTCAAAGGCACGTTCAAAAGTCCCAAATCCATCGCGCTGAATTTTCCGGACTATGCGAAGGACGCCTGCCCCGTTTTCGCGGGCCGCTATATTCGCGGCGTAAGAAACGGCCCTTCGCCCAAATGGGTGCAGGAAAAACTGAAGGCCGTGGGTTTGCGCCCGATTTCTGCGCTGGTCGATGTCACCAATCTGATCGCGCACGACCGCGGCCGCCCGCTGCACGTTTTCGATGCCGGCAAGCTTCAGGGCAATATGCAGGCCCGTCTGGCGAAGGACGGCGAGCAGCTTCTGGCGTTGGACGGAAAAACCTACACGCTCGATTCCACAATGACCGTGATCGCAGACGACCGTGCGGCGCGCGGCATCGCAGGCGTGATGGGCGGCGAAGACACCGGCTGCACCGAAACCACCGCCAATGTCTTCGTGGAATCGGCCTGGTTCGATCCCGTGCGCACAGCCGCCACCGGCCGCAAGCTCGGCATCGTGTCGGATGCGCGCTATCGCTTCGAACGCGGCGTCGATCCGGATTTCGTATTGCCCGGACTCGAACTTGCCACCCGGCTGATCCTCGATTGGTGCGGCGGCGAAGCTTCCGACATCGTGGTGGCCGGCGCCCCGCCCGATTTGCGCAAAACCGTCGATTTCGATCCCGCCATGGTGAAACGCCTCGGCGGCCTTGACGTGCCGCAAAGAGAGATTGCCGAAATCCTCTCCAATCTCGGTTTCAAGATCGAGGAAGGCATAACCATGAAGGTCACCGCGCCTTCGTGGCGCAGCGATATCTTTGGCCCTGCCGATCTGGTCGAAGAAGTGGTGCGCATCTATGGCCTCAACAAGGTGCCGTCGGCGCCGATGACGCGGCCTTCCGCCATCGCCCATCCCACGCTCACCTCCGCGCAACGGCGCCGGCGCAACGTACGCCGCGCGCTGGCCGCACGCGGATTCAACGAAACCATCTCCTATTCGTTCATTCCGCGCGCCCATGCCAAACTGTTTGGCGGCGGCGACGGCGCGCGGCAGATCGACAACCCCATTGCCTCCGACATGGACGCGCTACGCCCCAGCGTGCTGCCGTCGTTGCTGGCTGCCGCCGCACGCAACCAGGCACGCGGTTTCGCCGACCAGATGCTGTTCGAAATCGGCGCGCAGTTCGAAAGCGGTGCAGCAGGCGCGCAAACCGCGATGGCAGCGGGCGTTCGCACGGGTGCGGGCATACGCGACTGGATGAAATCCTCTCACGCAGCCGATGCCTTCGACGCCAAGTCCGACATGCTGGCCGTTCTCGAAGCCGCCATGGGCTCGGCGATGACCGCGCCCGTCAAACCCGGCGCGCCCGCCTGGTATCACCCCGGCCGTTCCGGAACGCTGGCGCTCGGCCCCAGGACGCTCGCGGCTTTCGGCGAAGTGCATCCCAAGATTCTCGCGGCCTTCGATCTCAAAGGTCCGGTCGTTGCATTCGAAGTCAATCTCGACGCGATCCCCGAAGCGAAATCCAAAAGCAAGGCGCGTGCGCCATTCGCGCCCTCGCCCTATCAGCCTGTCGATCGCGATTTTGCATTTCTGGTGGATGCGAATGTCGCCGCCGAAGACGTGTTGAAAGCGGCCAAAAGCGTGGACCGCAGCCTGATCGAATCTGCAAACGTCTTCGACGTCTATGAAGGCAAAGGCGTGCCCGAAGGCAAGAAATCGCTCGCCATAACATTGCGGATGCAGCCCAGGGACAAAACGCTGACCGACGCCGAGATCGACGCTATCGCGCAAAAAATCGTGGCGGCGGTGACCAAAGCGACGGGTGCAACGCTTCGCATGTGAGAAAAGCGATGGCCGATCAGACATTCGACAGGAAGTCCGGCCTCGCCTTTGTCGTCGCCTTCGGTGTGGTGAGCCTTTTCGCCGACGCCGCCTATGAAGGCATGCGTGGAATATCCGGACCGTTTCTTGCGGCGCTGGGCGCTAGCGGCACGGCCGTTGGGATCATCGCCGGCTTTGGCGAGCTTGCGGGCTATCTGTTGCGGCTGTTTTCGGGCGCTCTTGCGCAGAAGACGCGCGCCTATTGGCCGATCACGCTGTTCGGTTATGTCATCCAGATGTCCGCCGTACCGCTTCTGGCGCTGGCCGGTTCGTGGTGGATGGCCGCACTCCTGATCGTGGTCGAGCGCGCGGGCAAGGCGATGCGCAATCCGCCGCGCGATGTGATGCTGGCGCGCGCGGGCGACGAGATCGGTCACGGCTGGGCGTTCGGATTGCATGAGGCGCTCGATCAAACCGGCGCCATCGCGGGGCCGCTGATCGCGGCGCTCGTTCTCTGGCTGCACCATGATTACCGCGCGGCCTTCGCCTGGCTGGGCGTTCCGGCTGCGCTTACATTGTTGAGTCTGTTTGCCGTAAGAATCCGTTTCGGCTTCGCCGGCCATATCGCGCCAGCGTCAGATGAAACAGCAAGCGGCGCGCTTCCGCGCTCCTTTTGGTTCTATGCGGCAGCGACCGCGCTGGTGGGATTTGGATTTGCGGATTTTCCGCTCATCGCCTTCCATTTCGAAAAAGCGCACATCGTGGGCCAAAGTTTTGTGCCCTTGTTCTATGCCGCAGCGATGGGAGCGGCGGGAGCAGGTTCGCTTGTGTTCGGCCGCTGGTTCGATGCGCGCGGACTTTCGGTTCTGGTGCCCGGCATCCTGCTGGGAATTGCGGTGGTGCCGCTCGGCTTCCTTGGCGGCTTCTGGATGGCGCTGGCCGGTGCGGTTCTCTGGGGCCTGTCGCTTGGCGTCCACGAAACGGTGATGTCGGCGGCCGTGGCGAAAATCGTGACCGAACGGGAACGGCCGCGCGCCTATGGCATCTTCACCGCCATTTTCGGCATCGCCTGGTTTGCGGGCAGCGCTGTGCAGGGCGCGCTATACGATTATTCCATCCCGGCGCTTGCGATCGCCTCGGCTGCTGCGGAAATCGCGGCGTTCTTGCCGCTCTTTGGCGCATTGCGGCAATTGCAGGGCCCCGCGGCTGGACGGGGCTGACTCCCCCCGCTAAGAACCCCGCCCGGCCTCAGGCAGCGAAGCGATAGGCCATCGAAGAGTCCCATGACCGACCTCGCGCATATCCGCAATTTTTCCATCGTCGCCCATATCGACCATGGCAAATCGACTCTTGCCGACCGGCTGATCCAGGTGACGGGCGGGCTTTCGAGCCGGGAGATGAAGGACCAGGTGCTCGATTCCATGGAGATCGAGCGCGAACGCGGCATCACCATCAAGGCGCAGACGGTGCGCCTGGAGTACAAGGCGCAGAACGGCGAAACCTACATTCTCAACCTGATGGACACGCCGGGCCATGTGGACTTCGCCTATGAAGTTTCCCGCTGCCTTGCCGCCTGCGAGGGCGCGCTTCTGGTGGTGGACGCAAGTCAGGGCGTCGAAGCCCAGACGCTTGCCAATGTCTATCAGGCCATCGACGCCAATCTCGAAATCGTCCCTGTTCTCAACAAGGTGGATTTGCCTGCCGCCGAACCGGACCGCGTGCGCCAGCAGATCGAAGACGTGATCGGCATCGACGCTTCCGAAGCGATTGCGATTTCCGCCAAAACCGGACTCAACATCGAGGGTGTGCTCGAAGCCATCGTTCATCGCCTGCCGCCTCCCAAGGGCGAGGCGAACGCGCCGCTGAAGGCGCTGCTTGTGGACAGCTGGTACGACACTTATCTGGGCGTCGTCGTTCTGGTGCGCATCGTCGATGGCGAGCTCAAGCGCGGCCAGAAAATTCGGATGATGGCCTCCGGCGCGGTCTATCAGATCGAAAGAGCCGGCGTGTTCACGCCCAAACAGGTGATGGTCGATAAGCTCGGCCCCGGCGAAGTCGGCTTCTTCACCGCCGCGATCAAGGAAGTCGCCGACACGCAGGTGGGCGACACCATCACCGACGAGCGCAAGGGCACCGAAACGCCGCTTCCCGGATTCAAGCCGGCGCAGCAGGTGGTGTTCTGCGGCCTCTTTCCCGTCGACGCCGCGCTATTTGAGGATTTGCGCGAGGCGCTTGCGAAACTCCATCTGAACGATGCGAGCTTCACCTACGAAACCGAATCTTCCGCCGCCCTGGGCTTCGGCTTCCGCTGCGGATTTCTGGGACTCTTGCATCTTGAGATCATTCGCGAACGGCTCGAGCGCGAATTCAATCTCGATCTCATCACAACGGCACCCAGCGTCATCTACCGCCTGCACATGAATGACCGCACCGTGAAGGAGCTGCACAATCCCGCCGACATGCCCGATGTCACGCGCATCAAATTCATCGAAGAACCGTGGATCAAGGCCACCATCTTTGTGCCCGACGAATATCTGGGCTCGGTGCTGAAGCTTTGCGAGGACCGGCGCGGCAACCAGATCGAGCTCACCTATGCCGGCACGCGCGCGATGGTGATCTACAAGCTGCCGCTCAACGAAGTGGTGTTCGATTTCTACGACCGCCTGAAATCGGTGAGCCGCGGTTATGCGAGCTTCGACTATCACATCGAAGGCTATGAGGAAGGCGACCTCGTGAAGATGTCGATCCTCGTCAACGGCGACCCGGTGGATGCGCTTTCCAT
>DASZRY010000101.1:0-2583 GCA_035548975.1 Rhizomicrobium sp. | reverse complement strand
GGCATGAGCGAGGCTGCGCGCTGGGGCGGCTGGCTGTTCTTCGTCTATGCGCTGATGCAATTCCTGTTTGCGCCGCTGATCGGCAATCTGAGCGACCGTTTCGGGCGCAGACCCGTCTTGATCGTATCGCTCGCGATGCTCGGCATCGATTATCTTATCACAGGGCTTGCGCCGACCATTGCATGGCTGTTCGTGGGGCGGCTTCTTTCCGGCATCGCCGGCGCCGCTTATACGACCGCCAACGCCTATATTGCCGATGTCAGTCCGCCGGAGAAACGCGCGGCCAACTTTGGGGTGGTGAGTGCGGCCTTCGGGATCGGGTTCGTCATCGGGCCTGCCATCGGCGGGTTGCTGGGACAATATGGAGCGCGGGTTCCGTTTTACGTTTCGGCCGGATTCGCCTTCACCAACGCGCTCTATGGCCTGATCGTACTCAGAGAATCCTTGCCGCCCGAGCGGCGCCGTGCATTCGAACTGTGGCGCGCCAATCCGCTCGGCGCGCTCATCGCTCTCAAACGCTTTCCGATGCTGATCGGCATGTTCGGCGTGGTGGTGTTGATGCGTTTGGGACACGACGCCAACCCGGTGGTGTGGACCTACTACACCATGCTCAAATTCCATTGGACCTCCGCTGAGGTCGGCTATTCGCTGATGGCGGTGGGCGCGATGCTGACGTTCGTGTTCAGCGTCCTGACACGCGTCGTCATTCCGCGCCTGGGTGAATTGCGGTCCGCCTATCTGGGACTTACTTGCGGCGCGATCGGCTTCTTCGGCTACGCCTTCGCGACAGAAGGCTGGATGCTTTATGGCTGGATGGCGGTCTGGGTGTTGATGGGCCTCGTGACGCCCTCGCTCAACGCGATCATGTCGAAGGAAGTGGGTCCATCGGAACAGGGCGAATTGCAAGGCGCGCTCGCAAGTTTGGGCGGCCTGACTTCGGTCGCTGCGCCGCCGATTCTTTCCAATCTATTCGGCTATTTCACAAGCGAGGCCGCGCCCCTCTATTTTCCGGGCGCGGCGTTCTTTGCGGCAGCGATCTTCACGCTCCTGGCGGCGCTGTTGTTGGCCACAGCGCACCGTTCGCGGCCTACTGCCGCGTAATCAGACCTTGCTTGCCTGTTTGATCAGTGAAGGCTGGTTCGCAGCCGTTCTATTTCGTCTTTAAGCCGGAGCTTTTCTTTTTTCAGCGCTGCGATGGCTGTTTCATCCCAATCGGGGTGAGCCATCTCTGATTCGATACGCTGCTCGAGTTTTCTGTGCTTTTCGGAGAGTTCCTGGATATGCCCTGCTAGTGCCATAAGCCGCACCTCACTCTGTTAAGGCACGGGGGATTAGAACACCAACGGGCCTGTCTGTCATCCGTTTTCGGGCCGCTTGCCTTCCAGAGAATTAACGAAGATTAAGTGGGGAAAAGCTGGCAGTATGAAGGCCCGGACCTGTGGTTTTCGTTGCCGAATGCCGGCCAAATAGCGAGAGATTTCCGGCACATGACGGAGGCGGAGGAACAGGCGCTGCGCATCAGGCTCAACGAGCTTGTTCAGGAGCATCGCGCGCTTGACGCCGCTATTGCCGCCCTCATCCAGACCGGGACCGGCGACCAGATACAACTCACCCGTCTCAAGAAGCGCAAGCTGATGCTCAAGGATCAGATGCAGCGAATCGAAGACGCGCTGCTGCCCGACATCATCGCCTGAGAATCACCGGGTGCGCTTGTGGGCGTACATCGCTTCGTCGGCGCGCGCCATTGCGGTTTCCGCGCTTTCTCCGGATTTCAATTCGAACGCGCCATAAGAGAAGGTCATTGGAATGGATTGGCTTCGCCATTCGGTCGGTGAGGCTTTCAATTTATCGGCAAGCGAATCCGCTTTTTTGTAAGCTTGCTCTTGCGTGGCATGGCTGAGAATCACTCCGAATTCGTCGCCGCCCAAACGTCCCACAAGGTCGGTGTCGCGTACGTTGGTACGCAACGTCTCGGCGAAATGGGCAAGCACAGCGTCGCCACCGGCGTGACCATGTGTGTCGTTGATCGCCTTGAAGCCGTCGAGATCGAAATAGATCAGACTTGCAGGCGTTCCGTAGCGATCCGAATAGGCAATGTAACGTGTGAGTTCGCGCACAAAAGCGCGACGGTTCAAAAGCGGCAACAGATGATCCTGGTCGGCCGTCTTTTCGACCTCTTCCAGTCGGGACTTGGTTTGCTCCAATTCGCGACGCAGCGACTCTACCTCCCCCATCAGCGCCATGATCGCGTCGCGCACGCTGGGGGTGAATTCGGCCTCGGGAATTCCATGAACACTGGCGGTGGCTACGATCTCGGTCGGTTCCAGCTTGGCAACGGCTTCGCTGCGGCGCGCATAAGCGGCCGCGCCGACGGCGCGGGAACCTCTACTGGGGGTGGTACGCTCGATCTTCACCCGTTACTCCGGACTCAACCCCTTAACCTTCCGTTGAGGATGGTTCCCAAAGGGTTAACGCTGACGATTATGCCACCTTTCGCAGCCCTGCGGGGGACCTATAATGGGCCGCTTCTTTGCGGGTTCCTCGAATCGGGCAGGAAGCAATGGCCTCTCCTCTTGTCGGCAT
>DASZRY010000100.1:0-4317 GCA_035548975.1 Rhizomicrobium sp. | reverse complement strand
GCGGCCTTGCGAACAGAATCCGCTGTCACGCCACGAATGCGATCCGGCCATTGTTCCACGTCATTGGCCGTAAGGCCGATGGACAACGCCTGCCCATAAGCGCTTGCCAGCGCATACTGGCTGTCACGGCGATAGGTCGCGCTCGCGATAAGCTGCGTTTTGGCGCGTTCAAGATCGGCTGTGGCGGCCTCACGCGAGAACAGACTGGCGATCACGCCGTCGACCGCGCGCTCAAGATTTTCAAGCGTTACGCCGGGCCGCGGGACGGCATAAACGCTGAAGGAACCATCGTCGCGCGTAAAACCGTCATAGCTTGCTCCGGCATCGACCGCGAGCTTCTTTTTCACCACGAGTTCACGATAAAGGATCGAAGTCGCGCCGCCACCCAGCAATTGCGCAAACACTTCGAGCGATTCCGCCTCGCCGGCTGCCGCATCCGCATAGCTTGGCACGCGATAGAAGCGGATGAAGATCGGCACCTTCACATCCGGCCGCGCCACGTTGAGCCTCGCCTCACCCATCCGCGCGGGTTGCGCATATTCTGCGCGCGGCAGCAGTTCTCGCGCGGGCACCTTCCCAAATGCGTCTTCGGCCAGTGGCCGCGCCTCGTCCGGCGTAATGTCGCCCACCAGAACGAGTGTGGCGTTGTTGGGCGCGTAGTGATGCAGATAGAAGTCACGTGCCTCCACTCGTCCGATGCGCCGGATTTCGTCCGGCCAGCCGATTACGGGCCGGCCATAGGGATGCGAGAGATAGAGCGCCGCCGCCAATTGTTCGCTCATCAGCGACTGCGGATCGTTGTCCACCCGCATCCGCCGCTCTTCCATGACCACGTTGCGCTCGGTGCGCACGTTGTTGTCGGAGAGATCGAGATTCATCATCCGGTCCGCTTCCAGCTTCATCATCAGCGGCAAGCGATCCTTCGCGATCTGTTCGTAGAATGCCGTGTAATCGTGCGTGGTGAACGCATTGCTCTCTCCGCCGTTGCGGGCCACGATCAGCGCGAACTGTCCATTGGGATATTGCTTCGTCCCCCGGAACATCATGTGTTCGAAGAAATGCGCAAGCCCCGAAAGTCCCGGCGGGTCGTCATCTCCGCCCACGCGGAACCATAGCATTTGCGTTACGACCGGCGCGCGGTGATCGGGGACCACCAGCACTTGCATCCCGTTTTGCAGCGAGAACTGGAAGGCCTTCGGAGGAGATGGCGGTGGCGGTGTGGCACCGGCCAAAAGCAAAGCCGAAAGAATGACGGCGCACGATCCGGCTTTAGAAAGAAACGCCTTCAATGAAAACTGTCCCCATCATCGCCGAACAACATTGTTGAACGGAATATCGCGTAACCAATCAAAGGCCCAGCCAGCTGAACCAGCCGCTATCGTCGTCACTATCTGAATTGTCTGAAGTCGCATCGTCCTGATCGGCCGTGCCTTGCGGCGTCATTTTCTCCGGCACCTTCTTGCCAAGCCGTTCTGCTTCGGCATCCGCATTAATGGGGTGGCCGTTCTTATCTGTCGGAGTATTGAACAGCAGCCGGTCGGTGAAGCTGGAGTCGGATGCTTCGAGGCTTGCGTTGTCGGCGGCAATCTGTTGACGGATCGTAGGACTCACCTGCGCTGCGCCCGCATAGGCGAGCAGAAGCTTTTCACCCTGGCTGAACTTGCCCGTAATCGTGGATGCTACTGCCGCCGGATCGTTCGAGAACAGGCTCGCTTCGGCCGCCTGCGTTGGCAATGTCTGGTTCAGAGGCGGCGCGCCTGGCCGCGGCGGGCGCAAATTGTAGTCGGGCGGCATAATAAGAGGGGCTTTGGTGACGACCGCGAATTCATCCGGCGCCGATTTGGTCATGCCCGCGGCGCTGCGAATACCATTGCAGCCCATGAGGGTGAGGGCTGCGCAAGCAAGTGCGGCCACGGGTAAAGCTTTTATCATGCGTTCCATAACTCGCGTTCCGTCATGAACTGTGCTCTGCCCGCGCCTCGGGCTTGATAAGCGCATCGTATAGCAGGACGATCACACCGAAAGTAATGGCGACGTCTGCGACATTGAAAACATACCAATTGTAGCCGAAGGCAAAGAAATGAAAAAAGTCCGCCACGGCGCCATAAATCAGCCGGTCGATGAGGTTGCCGACCGCGCCCCCGATGACCATCCCCAACCCCACCGCCAACGATTTCCGGTGGGAATTCCACATCCACAAACCCAAAGCGCCCACGGCAACCGCCGAAAACAGCCCCAAAAGCAGGGTGCCGGCGAGACCGCGGGCCGGGAATAGCCCATAGCTGATCCCGGGGTTCCAGACCATGATCAGATTAAAAAAAGGCAAGACGGAGACCGCATCCCCCGCCCGCATGTCGTTGAACCCGAACACATGGAGCAGCAAAAGCTTCGAACCCTGATCGAGAATCAGGGCGATCATGGCGGTGACGAAGCCCCAGTCGCGAGCCGTCAGCGTGCGCCAGTTGCGGATCATGCTCCCACCGCTTCATTGCAACGATTGCACAAATCGTTGTGCGCGTTCATGCCCACTTCGGGAAGGATCATCCAACAGCGGGCACATTTGTTGCCCTGCGCATGATGGAATTCGACCGCAACGCCTTCGACGTCCGGCAGCCGGAATGCATCGGCAGGCGGCGCCTTGGTCGAAACATGCGCGTTCGATGTGATGGCGATCTCACCCAAACTCACACCGTCGAACAGCTTGGCGTCTTCCAGGTCGGTGACGTAAAGCGTGGGCATTGCCTCAAGGCTCGCCCCTATCACCTTGTCTCTGCGCGCCACTTCGAGCGCGCCGGTCACCACGCGGCGCAGGGTGCGGATACGGTTCCATTTTTCAATCAACGCCTGGTTCAACCACTCACGCGGTGTCTCGGGAAATGTGTGCAGATGCACACTCTCGTCTTCGCCGGGAAAGCGACAGAGCCAAGCCTCTTCCATCGTGAAGCAAAGAATTGGTGCAAGCCATGTCACCACGCGGCGGAAGATTTCATCCGTCGTCGTACGCGCCGCCCGGCGGCGCTTCGAATCCACCCGGTCGCAATAGAGAACGTCTTTTCGGATGTCGAAATAGAACGCCGAAAGCTCATTGGTGCAGAACGAAAACAGGGTGGAGAACACACGGTTGAAATCGAATTCCGCATAACCTTCTCGGACAAGCGCATCCAACTCGCCGAGTTTGGCGAGAATATATCGTTCGAGTTCCGGCATCTCATCGGCTGAGATGCGCTCTTTCTCATCGAAGCCTGCGAGATTGGCCAGCATGAAGCGGATCGTGTTGCGAAGCCGCCGGTAAGCATCGACATTGGCCTTGATGATGTCCTGCCCGATGCGCAGGTCCTCTGTGAAATCCGAAGACGCCGCCCACAGCCGCAGGATATCTGCCCCGTTCTTGTCCGCGATCACCTGCGGCGCCAGGGTGTTGCCGAGCGACTTGGACATTTTGTGGCCCTGCTCGTCCATAACGAAGCCGTGGGTCAGCACCGCGTCGTACGGAGCGCGCCCGCGCGTGCCGCAGCTCTCCAGGAGCGAAGACTGAAACCATCCGCGGTGCTGATCCGATCCTTCGAGATAAAGATCGGCGCGATCCTTCTTCGGCCAAGCGGATTCGATCGGATTTTCCACCGTGAACGCATGGGTCGATCCGGAATCGAACCACACATCGAGAATGTCCGTCACCTGCTCGTAGTCGGCGGGATTGTGATTGCCGAGAAAACGCTGCGGCGGCGAATTGAACCAGGCATCTGCACCTTCGTTTTCGAAGATCTCCTTGATGCGCGCGTTGACGGCGGGATCGTTCAGGATTTCCTGTGTTTCCTTGTGTACGAAGATCGCGATCGGAACGCCCCATGCGCGCTGGCGGGAGAGCACCCAGTCGGGCCTTCCTTCCACCATCGAACCTATGCGGTTCTGGCCCGCTTTCGGAAACCATTTCGTATCGGCAATCGCCTGCATTGCAAGCTGGCGCAGTGTCTTGCCGTTCGACCCTTTGAAAGGCTTGTCCATATAGGCAAACCATTGCGGCGTGGCGCGAAAGATCACGGGCGCCTTCGACCGCCACGAATGCGGATATTGATGCCGCAATGTCCCTTTCGCGAGCAACGCACCGGCCGCAATCAATTCTTTGATGACCGCGCCGTTCGCGTCCCCATCCTTGCCTTCCGGCGTCAGGATGCGCTTGCCGATCAGCGACTCCAGCCGCGCGGCATCGGTAAAGCTGCTGTCCTCGGAAACAATGCTGAACGCATCCGGATTGTCCGCGGCATAGCCTTTGAACAACGAGGTCATCAGCTCGAAGTCTTCTTCGCCATGACCGGGCGC
>DASZRY010000099.1:0-24329 GCA_035548975.1 Rhizomicrobium sp. | reverse complement strand
GGAAAGGCGGCCTTGGGACTGGGCATGCTTGGCCAAACGCCTCTAGCGTGGCTTCCACCGTGTATCCGACCGGCCATAATCCGGCAGTTCGAGATTCGGTCTCGCAGGCTCACTTTCAAATTTGATCGCTGGTCCGATATGCGGATTTTCTTGCGCATCGCGCAACAGCATTCCGCGCACGGCGGTGTTCGAATCGTCGAAGCCGTCCTTCAATGAACGCACCGGCGCCCAGCATAGATCGATCCGCTGCAGAAAGGTCTCCCATTCGGCGCGGGTTCTGGATTTGAAGATTTCGGTGAAGAAATCGATCAACGGTTTCTGTGAAGGGCCGGGTTCGCCTTTGGCTATGTCCAGGAAATCCAGGCGGTTGAGCGCGCGCAGAAGATTCTCGCAGAATTTTGCCTCGGAGCCTGCGAGCACGATGTATTGCCCGTCTTTCGTTTCGTAGATGCGGTTCATGGCCTGCCCGCCATAGTTGCGCATCTCATGCGGCACAGGCGCCTTTCCTTGCGCAAAGACCGGGCCGGTGATGTTGGGCGTCCAGGCGATGAGGCTGTCGTACATCGCAATGTCGATGTAATCGCCCCTGCCGGTTTTTTCGCGCGCCAGCAGCGCCATTAGAATGGCACTCAACGCGGTGAGCGACGAGGCCATATCCGCGGCAACAAGATTGGGCATATTCGGCTTGTTGTCGGAAAGACCGCGTGAAAGATCGAGCGTGCCCGCGAGCGCCTGCACGCCGAGGTCGTGGGAGGGCTTGTCACGATAGGGGCCGTTCTGGCCGAAGGCGCTGATGCTGCAATAGACGATGCGAGGATTGTTCGCGGCGATGGCGGCATAGTCGATGCCCAACCGTTTGACGACGCCGGGGCGGAACGCTTCCACAATCACATCGGCTTCGTTTGCAAGATCGAGGAATTTCCTTTTGCCGGCCGGGTCTTTGAGATCGAGCGCGATGCTGCGCTTGCCGCGCGCGATGTTGCGGAACCAGACGGACGTGCCGTCGGCCATGCGCGCGCCCATCTTGCGAACGGGTTCGCCTACGCCATTCCTGGGTTCGACCATAATTACGTCAGCACCGTGATCGGCCATGGTCATGGTCAGATGCGGACCCGGCAAAAACTGCGACAGGTCAAGAACGCGGATGCCTTCGAGCTTCATCTAGCTGAACGCCTGAATGCCCGTCATCGCGCGGCCCATGATGAGGGCGTGGACATCGTGCGTGCCCTCATAGGTGTTGACGGCTTCGAGATTGAGGACGTGGCGGATGACGCCATACTCATCCGATACGCCATTGCCGCCGTGCATGTCGCGCGCCTCGCGGGCGATGGCGAGCGCCTTACCGCAATTGTTGCGTTTGAGGAGTGAGATGGCGGGCGGCGCGGCCTTGTGATCGTCCATCAGCCGGCCGAGCCGCAACGCACCCAGCAACCCCAGCGTGATTTCGGCTTGCATGTCGGCCAGCTTTTTCTGGATGAGCTGGTTGGCGGCGAGCGGACGGCCGAATTGCTTGCGATCCAGCGTATATTGGCGAGCGGCATGCCAGCAGAATTCGGCCGCACCCATCGCGCCCCATGCTATGCCGTAGCGCGCGCGATTGAGACAACCGAATGGACCGGACAAGCCCTTCACATTGGGCAGAAGGTTCTCTTCCGGAACAATGCAATCCTCCAATACAATTTCGCCGGTGATAGAAGCGCGCAGCGAAAACTTGCCCTCGATCTTGGGTGTGGAAAATCCTTTAGTGCCGCGTTCGACAATAAAACCGCGAATCGCATCGTCTTCGGTTTTGGCCCAAACGACGGCGATATCGGCGATGGGCGAATTGGTGATCCACATCTTGGCGCCATTGAGGCGATAGGCGCCCTGCTCTTTCACCGCGCGCGTTTTCATGCCGCCGGGATCGGACCCGTGATCGGGTTCGGTGAGGCCGAAACAACCGACGAATTCGCCGCTTGCAAGTTTGGGCAGATATTTCTTTCGCTGCTCTTCGCTGCCGTAAGCGAATATGGGATACATCACCAGAGAGTTTTGCACGCTCATCGCCGAGCGATAGCCGGAATCCACGCGTTCCACCTCGCGCGCGACGAGGCCGTAGGACACGTAGTTCATGTTCGCGCCGCCATATTGTTCCGGCAGCGTGATACCGAGAAAGCCGATTTCGCCCATCTCGTTCATGATCTTGCGGTCGAATCTTTCGTGCCGGAAGCCGTCGCGCACGCGAGTCATCAGCTTGTCGCTGCAATAGTCGCGCGCGGAATCGCGGACCATGCGTTCTTCGCTCGTCAGTTCCTCGTCGAGGAGAAGCGGATCGGCCCAATCGAACGGATTCTTCTCTATGTTGAGAGAATGAGCGGATTCCGATTTTGCGTGCGCGGACATAAGAATTGCCTTCAATTTCGAATTTTCAGGCGTCAATACCCCTGACCAACAGAACGACACCTTTTGTGCTGGCGATGCGATCTTGCGCTATCTCCCGGTAGGACGGCGATTGCGCCCAATCCTGAAACGACGGTTCGTCGGGGAATGCGAGCAGAATCACTTTCTGATATTCCCAGCCGCCTTCGATCACAGACGGACGTTCGTCGGCCGCTAGCAAGCGGCCCTTGAAGGGCTTCAGCACATCCATGAAGCGCGATTGGTAGCGATTGTAACGCTCGCGGTCATGGATCGCGATCTGGCCGAGGGCATAAACCGTCATTGGTCCTGTTCCGAAAAGAATTCCAGCACGGCGGCCTTATAGACCTTGTCTCCGACGGTCGTCATGTGGTCTCGGCGCGGCACGGTGACGGCGCGGCCATTGGCGAATGCCGCGGCCAATGGATCGGGCGGGCCGGAGAGCGCATCGTTTTCGCCGCAAACGATCAGGACGGGCCGTTGCGATTTGCGCAATTCGCTTGCGGGGAAATTCCGCCGCATGGCGCGCATGCAGGCAGCGAGCGCCAGGCGGTCCTTGCCCGATTGGTCGGCGAAATCACGGAAGGTGCGCGCTGTGGGATCGGCGATCTTCGATTTGTCCGGCTCCAGCAAGGCATCCGCGATGCGGTTGCGTGTTTCGGGGTCCGCCATGCGGTTGCCCGGTTGGGGCGAGGTATTGAGATAGGTCGCGCCTACGCCGCCAATCGCCAGCTTCCGCAATTCTTCGGGGTGTTCGAGGAGAAGATGCATCGAAATGAAGCCGCCCATCGAATAGCTCATCAGGAAAGTCGGGCTTATGCCGGCGGCGGACATCACAGTCCGCGCATCTTCGGCCATCTTGTCGTGGCCGTAGAACGCAACCTCGTGGGGTTTGTCGCTTTCGCCGTGGCCGCGGCAATCCATGGCAACCACCTGGTATCCGGCCTCGGTGAGTGTTTGGTACCAGCCGGGGTCTTTCCAGTTCTGGACCCTGCTTGCGGCAAACCCATGAATCAGAAGCACGGGCGGTCCCCGGCCTACAATTTCGTAGGCGAGGCGGACTCCATCCTTGGCCTGGGCAAATTCGGGCATGGGCCGACCTTCGCAAAGCCGGAAGGGACTGTCTATGATGGGCGTGAAACCCTTGGAATCCCGCCATGGATGCCGAAAGCCTGAAGAAGGATGCCGGAGCTGCCATCGACGCCATGCGGGAGCAACTGCTTGACCTCTCACATGCGATTCATGGGGAACCCGAACTCGCCCTGGAGGAGTTCAAGGCGGCCAGGCGTCTGACCGACGCGGTGACCGGACACGGCATCGAAGTGCAACGCGAAGCCTTTGGGCTGAAGACGGCGTTCGCGGCAGAATTCGGCAAGGCGGCCGGACCGAATATCGCAATTCTTTCGGAATATGATGCGCTGCCCGGCATCGGCCATGCCTGCGGACACAACATTATCGCGACCTCGGGTTACGGCGCAGCTATTGCGCTTTCAAAACTCAATGGAAAGTTGCCGGGCCGCGTTCGCTACCTGGGTACGCCTGCCGAAGAGCGATTCGGCGGCAAGGAAATGATGGCGCGCGAAGGCGCTTTCGAGAAAGTGGATGCGGCCATGATGGTCCATCCATCCAATCTCAATATGGTCACCATGCCGTGCATCGCGATTTCCGAAGTGGAAGTGGTGTATCACGGCCGTTCGGCACATGCCTCTGCCATGCCCTATCGCGGATTGAACGCGCTGGATGCGGTTGTAACAGCATATCAATCCATCGCCCAACTCAGACAGCACATCAAACCTACGGAGCGCATTCACGGTATCATCACGGAGGGAGGGCTTGCGGCGAACATCGTGCCGGAACGGGCAGCTTGCCGGTTTTATGTGCGCGCGGCGGATGCGCACGAATTGGCGCCGCTGAAGGCTCGCGTGCATGCCTGTTTCGAAGCGGGCGCGCTTGCGACGGGATGCAAGGCGGAAATCCAGTGGGGGATCACAGACTATCTCGATCTGAAAACCAACTGGCCCATGGCGGAAGCCTATAGGAAGAACGCGCAAGCCCTGGGCCGCGATTTCTTTCCGGTCGAGCACATCCCCCAGGGTTTCGCAGGATCGACCGATATGGGCAATGTGAGCCATCGAGTACCGTCGATTCATCCCATGCTGGCTGCTGCGCCGCCAAACGTCATCATCCACAATCCGGAATTCGCACGCTGGGCGGCTTCGGAACAGGGCGATCAGGCAGTGATCGACGGGGCAAAATCATTGGCGTTTACAGCCATCGACTTGATGTGCGACCCGCAATTGATGAAAACAGCGAAATCCGATTTCGAGGCTACGGCAGAACTCTCACGAAACGCAGTGGCAAAGATCCGCGAACACCATCATTCGCATGGAGGCTGCGGCTGCGCATGAACGGTTGGCTGATTGTAGCGGCGTTGAACGGATTTATTGCCGTCGCCGCAGGCGCTTTCGGCGCGCACGGCTTGCGGGGAAGTTACGATGCGCAGTCGATGAGCGTGTTCGAGACCGGCGCGCTCTATCACATGTTTCACGCACTTGCGATCGGAATTGCCGCGATTGCCTTGCGCAGCAGTTCTACGAATTGGCCGGCGTGGTTGTTTCTCGCCGGGATCGTACTGTTTTGCGGTTCGCTATACTCGATGGCGCTTTCGGGTGTGCGGGCAATCGGAATCGTGACCCCATTCGGAGGTCTGGCGTTTCTTGCGGGCTGGGCGGCGCTCGCCTATGCCGCCTGGAAAACGGTGCAGTGAATGGCTGAAAAACTCCTTGTTGCAGGAGCCGGAATTGCGGGGCTCGGCGTGGCGCTTGCCTTCGGCGGCACCGGACATGAGGTCACGCTGCTCGATCGCGATCCGGAGCCGCCGGGCAACTCCTTCGAAGACGCATTCGAATCGTGGGAGCGGCGCGGCGCCACGCAACTTCGCCACAGCCACGGATTTCTCGGCCGCCTGACCGTCTTGTTGCGTGATCGTCACCCCAAACTGCTTGAAGAGCTTTTTGCCAACGGCGTGCGTGCACTGGATTTCAAGTTCGGGATCCCGCCGCACCTGCGCGAAATGTACAAGCCACAGCCCGGCGACGAGGATTTGCGCATATTGTTCAGCCGCCGCACGACGCTGGAATTCGTTCTGCGCCGGCACGTACAGTCGTTTCCCAACGTCAGGATTGTTTCGAACGCGGGCATTCGCGGCATAATCCTGCGACGCGATGCGAGCGCTTTGGTGGCCTGCGGATTGAAAGTGGATATTGGCGGCGAATCCACGGAGATGCGAGCAGACATCGTTGTGGACGCCAGCGGCCGCAATTCCACTTTTCCCGATTGGCTGGCATCCGAAGGCGTGACTGTGCGGGAAGAAACCGCGCCCACCGGGATCCTCTATTTTACGCGTCACTACAAACTGCTGGATGGCGCCGACGAGCCTCCGCGGGACGCAACGCCCTTGGCTGCCGATCTTGGCTACATCAAATATGGCGTATTCGCCGCGGACAATCGTCATTTTTCGATCACTCTGGCCACGCCCGAAATAGAATCCGGTCTGCGCACGATGATCATGCGGCCGGAGATCTTCGATGCGATCTGCAATCTGCTGCCGGGAACGGCGCGATGGGTGGAAGCTGCGCGAGCAAGACCCGTTGGCCCGATTTATTCCATGGGCAATCTGCAAAGCGTATGGCGGCATTACCTGAAAAATGGCGAACCGCAGGCGTTGAATTTCTTTGCCGTGGGCGATGCGGCGGTCAGGACAAATCCGCTATACGGACGCGGCTGTTCGGCTGGTGTCGTCCACGCGCATCTATTGCGCGAAGTGCTGGAAGCGGAAACCGATGCGAGAACGCGCGCAAAGGACTTCGATCGCCGCACCCGCGAGACGCTACGGCCGTTTTACGACGCGATGGTGCGGCAGGACCGGATCGCCATTCGCCGGGCGCAGCATGAGCGCGATACGAACTACAAGCCCGGTCTCAGGGCGCGGATGGCCAAGAGCTTTGTCGAGGACGGTTTGGTGCCGGCGCTGCGCGGCGACTTGACAGTGCTGCGCGCGTTCTCACGCGGATTCCACATGCTCGACGACCCGTCCAACTGGATGAAGCGGCCAGAAATCCTGGCAACCATCCTGAAATTCTGGCGGATGCCGAAGGCGGAAAAGGCCGCGCGAGGATTTTATCCGCCGAAGCTCGGTCCTTCGCGCGCCGAGATGCTGACCGAACTTGGAATTGCTGCATAAGGCATTTGGAGGAAATCGATGGTTGCCTTTCCCGAACCCATCATGGTGAAGACCAACGGCATAGACATGGCCGTTTACGAGGCCGGACCGAAAAACGGATTTCCCGTCGTTCTGTGTCACGGCTTTCCGGAGCTTGCCTATTCTTGGCGGCATCAATTGCCCGCGCTGGCGGCGGCCGGTTACCGCGCGATTGCGCCGGACCAGCGTGGATACGGCCGCTCCTCCCGGCCGGAAAAGATCGAAGACTACGACATCCTGCATCTGACCGGCGATCTGACCGGAATGTTGGATGCATTGGGCTTGGAAAAGGCCGTTTTCGTTGGACACGATTGGGGCGGGCTGGTGGTCTGGCAATTGCCGTTGATACACCCCGATCGCGTGGCGGGCGTGATCGGGATCAACACGCCATTTCTTTCGCGGCCGCCAATTGACCCGATCGTTGGCATGAAAGCGCTCTACGGCGAGGATATGTACATCGTTTATTTCCAGAAGCCGGGCGAAGCGGACGCTGTTCTGGCGAAGGACGTTGGCCGGGTGTTCCGGTTCTTCATGCGTAAGAACGGAATCACCGCGGAAGCCTTTGCGCAAATGCCGGAAGAGTTGAAGCGGTTCGCGCTCGTCAAGGCGCTGGAGATGGATGAGGCGCTTTGGCCGGGCCAGCTCTTGTTGACGCCCGACGAACTCGATTATTTCGTCCGCACATTCCAGCGCACCGGATTTACCGGCGGTATCAACTGGTACCGGAATTTTTCGCGCAACTGGAAACTTTCGGGAACCTGGGCCCAGAAGGTGCCGCAACCGTCGCTCATGATCATGGCAGAAGACGACGTGATCCTTTCGCCCAAAATGGCCGACGGCATGGAAAGATTCGTTCCGGACCTGGAGAAAGTACTGATCCGCAAATGCGGGCACTGGACGCAGCAGGAACATCCGCAGGAGACCAACGATGCGATGATAGACTGGCTGAAGCGCAGGTTCCCGGTGCGGTCATGAGCGCGGAAACGGTCTTCAATATCGCCAACAACGGCATCTTGGTCTTCTGGCTGTTGCTCGTCTTTGCGCCGCATTGGCGGGTAAGCGAGCTTATGGTGCAGTCTGTCGCCGTTCCGGTGATCATCGGGCTGACTTACACATGGCTGATCGCAACCGTGTTCTTTGGCGGAGCGTTGCCGGAAGGTGGAAACTTCAGCACCCTTCACGGCGTGATGACATTTTTCACATCGCCCATCGCTGCGACGGCAGGGTGGATTCACTATCTTGTGTTCGATCTCTTTGTGGGGGCGTGGCAGGTGCGCGATGCGCATCGCCGTGGGATTCCGCATCTCGCCGTCGTGCCCTGCCTGGTGCTGACCCTGCTTGCGGGACCTGTTGGGCTATTGCTCTATGTGGCGCTGAGGTTCGCAATGCGGCGAGGCGGATTTTCGTTCGAAGATCCCAGTTAGGCAATGGTCGCGGCTGCGGATACAGTCGACACGTTTTCCTACGCGGCGCCGAGCGATCCGCGACTGAGGCGCGCGCTGATCCGCGCCATCGAGCGCGTGACCGGACAGCCATATCTCAAACGTATTTACGAGGAAAATCGTGCGCGCCCGATTGCAGGCGAGTCCTTTTTCGACGCGGCCATACGGCGGTTGGAGCTGAAAGTCGCCGTTAACGAGGATGCGCTCGCGCGCTGGCCGAAGAGCGGGCCGCTCGTCGTCGTGGCGAACCATCCGTTCGGGGTGCTGGATGGCATCATAATTTGCCATCTGGCCGCGAAGGTGCGCAACGATTTCCGGGTGTTGACGAATTCGGTTCTGTACAAGGCCGAGGAAATCCGTTCGTTCCTGTTACCGGTAGATTTTGCCGATACACGGGCCGCACTGGAGACCAATTTGCGCACACGGGCTGAAGCCAAATTGCACTTGATGCATGGCGGATGCCTGGTGGTGTTTCCCGCGGGCGGTGTTTCGACCACGCCGTCGCTCTTGCACCGGCGGGCCATCGACGCGGAATGGAAAACATTTACAGGCCGCCTGATAGCGCAGACGCGGGCGCCGGTGGCGCCGGTATTTTTCGCAGGCCAAAATTCCCGGCTGTTTCAGATTGCAAGTCACATCAGCATGACCTTGCGGCTTTCTCTGTTGTTCAAGGAAGTTCGCGACCGCATCGGGACAGAGGTAAGAGTGCGCGTGGGCGAAGTGATCGGCTTCGAGGAGTTGCCTCTTGCCGCTGACCGGCAGGCACTTATGCTGGCTTTACGCGAGCGCACCTATGCGCTGGAACGCGAGATCTACTGATGCCGAAAGTTGGCCTCTTCGTCACCTGCCTTGTCGATCTGTTCCGTCCGCAAGTGGGTTTTGCGTCCGTAAAGCTCCTCAGGCAGGCGGGGTGCGAGGTCGAAGTGCCGCGCGCACAAACCTGTTGCGGGCAGCCGGCCTGGAATTCGGGTGACAATGCCAATGCCGCCGCAATAGCGCGCAATGTGGTCGACGCGTTCGAAGATTTCGATTACGTCGTTGCGCCCTCCGGGTCGTGTGCGGGGATGTTGCGGCGGCACTATCCAAAGGTTCTGGAAAACGATGCGCAATACGCCGCGCGCGCAGTGGCGCTGGCGGAACGCAGTCACGAATTGATGTCGTTTCTTGTACGCATATGCGGCATGAAGTCGGTCCCTGCTTCGTGCGCGAAAAGTTTTTGTTATCACGATTCCTGTTCGAGCCTGCGGGAGATGGGCGTGCGGGAGGAGCCGCGCACCCTGCTCTCTTCTGTTACGGGCCTTGCGAAACGTGAGCTTTGCGATCCCGAAATTTGCTGCGGTTTCGGCGGGCTATTTTCGGTGAAGTACCCCGACATTTCCGAGCGGATGGCCGACGACAAGCTGGCCGATGCTGCAGCGACCGGCGCTTCCATGCTGGTAGGCGGTGATTTGGGGTGCCTTTTACATCTGGCGGGCCGCGCGCAACGCAAAGGTATGGCGTTGGAAGTCCGGCACGCGGCAGAAATCCTTGCGGATCAGAAGGAATGAAACTCGATCCCACGGCGTTTCCGCAAGCAGCGCATGAGGCGCTGGACGATGCGCGGCTCAAGGTTGCTCTTGGACGACTGAAGACGCATTTCGTGCACAGGCGCACGGATGCGATTGCACGCTACGGAGATTTCGAGGCGCTACGCGACGCGGGCGCGGCCATCAGAAATGCCGCGCTCTCCAATCTCGATGACCTGTTGGAAACGTTCGAGCGTAATGTGACCGCGCGCAGCGGACATGTGCATTGGGCACGCGATGCCAGGGAGGCGCGTGAAATCGTTCTGAAAATATTGCAGGAATCCGGTGCCAGAACGGTGACCAAGGGCAAATCGATGGTCACCGAGGAAATTGGACTCAACGCCTTTCTCGAACAGAACGGCATAAAGCCGATCGAAACCGATCTCGGCGAATACATCATTCAGCTTCGCCATGAGCCTCCAAGCCACATCATTGCGCCCGCGTTTCATCTCAGCAAGGAAGATGTGGCGGAAACGTTTCGGTCTGCACACGGCGAGCTTCCGGCTTCCCGGCCGCTTGGCGAACGCAGCGCGCTAGTGGCCGAAGCGCGGGCAATGCTGCGAAAACAGTTCGAAGCGGCCGACGCGGGAATCACGGGTGCGAATTTTCTGGCGGCGGCGGAAGGCGCGGCCGTCATCGTCACCAATGAAGGTAATGGCGATCTGACGCGGCTATTGCCGCGCACACACATCGTAGTGACGGGACTTGAAAAGATCGTCGCGGATATGAACGACGTCTCCGTACTGTTGCGGCTTCTGACCCGGTCGGCAACGGGGCAGGAGATTTCCAGCTATGTCAGCGTGATGAGCGGCCCCGGCGACGAGCGCGGAGACCCGCGGAATTTCCACGTCGTCTTGCTGGACAACGGCCGCACGTCACTTCTGGGCGGCGAAACGGCGGAGGTGTTGCGCTGTATCCGGTGTGCGGCCTGTCTCAATCACTGTCCGATCTACAATTCCATCGGCGGGCACGCCTACGGCGCAACATATTCGGGTCCGATCGGGGCGGCACTCAATCCGGGCCTTCTTGGAATCAAAGAGGCACATCATCATCCCAACGCGTCGACATTGTGCGGCCGATGCGCAGAAGTTTGCCCCGTGAAGATTCCTCTGCCCTCCATCATGCGATATTGGCGCGCGAGGGAATTTGAGACGCACCTTGCCCCGAAAGGCGTGCATTTCGGACTTTCGCTCTGGGCGTTTGCGGCGAAGAGACCATGGCTATACCGCATTGGCGCGCGGATCCTCTCAAGCGTTTTGAAGATGCTCGGCGGCCGCCGGGGCGTGGTTCAATCGCTGCCGGTGATGCATGGCTGGTTTGCGGTGCGCGATTTTCCAGCGCCGCAAGGAAAGACATTCCAAGATCTGTGGCGGGCGCGATGAGTGCACGAAACGACATTCTGAATATCATCCGTGCGCGCAAAGGACCGGGCCTGCCCCGCCCTGCCGCCTATCGGCGGCAAATGGCCGGCGATACGGTTGAGCGGTTTGTGGCGAGCGCATGTGCGGCCAATGCGACCGTGGAAAGACTTGGGAACTTGACGGATGTGCCGGAGCGGGTGGCGCGTTTGCTTCGCGAGCGAAATCTTCCCGCCACGGTGCATGTCCCGGATGGCTCCGAATTGGTTGAATTGGCGTGGGGCAGTGTGAGCGTCTCCAATGATGCGCCGGGGCCCGAGGATACGGCCGTTTCCGTGGCGCCATTCGGGGTGGGCGAATCGGGAACACTGGTTTTCCCGTCCGGCAAGGGGCGTCCGGCGAGCTGGCATTTTCGCCCCGGATTCGAGATTGCGATATTGCGTGAAGAAGATGTGGTGAGCGATCTGGAGTCTGTGTTCGCAATGCTGCACGCGAATTGGCCGCCCACACTCAACCTTGTAACGGGACCTTCGCGCACCGCCGATATCGAACAAACGCTTGAATTGGGCGCCCACGGCCCCAAAGCGGTCGCGATCCTTCTTATTCGGGCGCGCCCAGCAGACTGACCTGACGGTCCAGTTTGTATATCAGCGATTGCAAGACCGTGCGTTCCTGCGGCGAGAGGCTCGAAAGCAGCAGACTTTCGAGACGAAGGGCAAGCGGCGCAACCTCTTCGTAGATCGCGCGGCCTTTCGCGGTAAGCGTTAGGCGGCTGATGCGGGCATCTTCAGCATCTTCGGTGCGGGTGACACGCCTTGACGAAACGAGACTGGTGACAGCACGGCTCACCTGCACCTTGTCCATGGCGGTGCGGCCGGCAACCTCGCGTGCAGAGAGATTGGGTGACTGACCGAGCACCGCAATAATGCGCCATTCCGGAATCGAAAGATCGAACCGTTCAGAATATTGCCGCGCGATGGCATCGCTCACGCGGTTCGAAAGCACCGACAGCCGATAGGGCAAGAAGGTATCGAGGTTGAGCCTGGGCTTTTCCCCGACTGCGCGGTCATTCGGCATCGGGTTGTTCCTTCGGTTGCGCAGCGGCAAAGGCGGGATGCGAAAGGGCCGTCCGCTCGATGCGCAAAAGCGTGGGATATGGGGAAAGATCGAGATTTACCCGGCGTGCGTTGGCCATTTGCGGGATCAGGCAGATGTCGGCGAGGGTCGGCGCATCGCCGTGGCACCAGACACCTGCTGCCGGCGATTGCGCCAGAAGCGCTTCAATGGCGCAGAAACCAAGCGCAATCCAATGTTTTTGCCACTCGGTGCGTTGATCTTCCGACGCCGCGAACTCCCGCTTCAGATACTGAAGCACACGCAGATTGTTTACCGGGTGAATATCGCAGGCAATGGCATAGGCGATTTGCCGAACGTGCGCGCGTTCCTGCGCATCCTTGGGCAGAAGCGGCGGATCGGGATGGGTCTCGTCGATGTATTCGATAATCGCCAGCGATTGCGCAATCGCGCGCCCATTTTCCACCAGTGTGGGCACAAGCTCCTGCGGGTTTAGCGCCTTGTAAGAGTCGTCGTGCTGTTGCCCGCCATCCTTGAGCAAATGGACGAAGCGGTAATCCGGCTTCAATCCCTTGAGATTGAGCGCAATACGCACTCGATAGGCAGCGGAAGACCGGAAATAGGTATAAAGCGTAAGGCGGTCAGACATAATAACGCACGACCTCCTGATCTATGGCACCGAAGATCGAGCGGCCTTCGGTATCGAACATCTCAAGCCGGACTCTATCGCCGAATCTCATGAAGGGCGTTTTCGGCGCGCCGGTTTCTATCGTTTCGATCATACGGCGTTCGGCCAGACACGCGGAACCGGCGCTTCGGTCGGCATTTGAGATCGTGCCTGAACCGACGATAGATCCGGCCGCGAGCGAACGCGTCTTCGCGGCGTGCGCAATCAGTTGGGGAAAGGAAAAGGTCATGTCGATGCCTGCATTGGGCTGTCCGAAGTCCGTACCGTTGTATGTGACGCAAAGAGGCAGATGAACCTTGCCGCCGTTCCATGCCGCACCAAGTTCATCCGGCGTCACGGCCACAGGCGAAAATGCCGTCGCAGGTTTGGACTGGAAGAAACCGAAACCCTTGGCGAGTTCTCCAGGGATCAGATTTCGTAGCGAAACGTCGTTGGCAAGCATCAGGAGCTTGATGTGGCCTTCGGCATTGGCGGCTGACGTGCCCATCCTCACATCGTCTGTGATGACCGCAATTTCGCCTTCGAAATCAATTCCCCAGGATTCGTCGGCCGCAAGGATAGGATCGCGCGCACCGATGAGACTGTCGGAGCCGCCCTGATATATCAGCGGATCGGTCCAGAAACTCTGAGGCATGTCCGCGTTGCGTGCTTTGCGCACAAGTTCGACATGTGTGACATAGGCCGAACCATCCGCCCATTGATAGGCGCGGGGAAGCGGTGCGGCCGCATGGCTAGGATCGAAAGGCCGCGCGCCCTGCGCCATTCCCTCATTCAAAAGATCGTACACACGCATCAGCCGGGGCGCCGCCTCATGCCAATTGTCGAGGGCATGCTGCAGAGTTGGCGCGATGTGAGGTACGGGCACGAAGCGGGCAAGATCGCGCGAGACGACAACGAGAGCGCCATCCCTTCCCTGCTTTAGCGAACCGACTTTCATATCGTCGAGCCCAACGGATTCCCGCGCGGCGTATCCGGGCAGGCGCGATAACTCCACTCGACAACAGTATCCAATTCGCCGCCATATGCCTTGGCAATGCCGGCCGCTTCCGATGCGCGGCGTTCAGCATTAAACGCTTCAGTCTCGTTCTTTGCGTTCCGGGTAAGCAATGGGCCGAATACCACGTCGTCCAGCTGTCCCGCGGACAGGTTCAGATCGAAATGGGCGTTGAGCCGCTCAAGCACAGCACGCGGGTTCGCGAGGAAATCGCCGCAATCGAGCGCCGCAGATCGTGAGGCATCGCGGGATTTGTTGAATTCCGCAATCTGCATGTGCCAGACCAGAGCAGCAACCTGCAGATCAGAAAGTTCGAAAAGCGTCTGCCACGGCCATTTTGCCTGGGGATGCCCATCAGCCGCGAAGAGGCCGAACAGCTTGCGGGCGAAAATACGGCCCATCTCCCCTTTTTTTGCGATGGAGATGAGGAAGCTCTTGCAATCGGAATAGAGAAATAACATGCGGCCGTCCGTGGCACGGACGGCTTCCGCCACAAGGTTGTTGACGGCATTCGTGGGTTTCACGAGCACCCGCTCGTGCGGCCGCCGGCGCGCCAGCAATTTGAGAACCGCATCCGTGACGCCGGTCTGTTGCGCAAGTTTGCCCGCCCGCTTTGCTTCAGCAAGCTGAATCAGAATTTGCGGTTCCTTCAAGGAGAGATTGACGTCTTCGGCATCCAGGCAACGTGCAATCAAGGTTGAACAGCAAAAGGCCGTGTGCCAGATGAAGTTCAATTTCGGACGCGCGAGCCTGTCCGCCGCCGGAATGACAGCGGAAATCGGAACATCGACACGTGAGAGCGCAGCGCGGTCCCAGCGGCCATCGAGAAAAGGCTGCTTTGACAATACGCCGCGGTCAGCACGCACAAAGCCGAACGTCCCACGATTGAAGTTCACGTTATCCGGAAACCACGACGCATCTGCGATAATTTCCGCCAGTGTGGAAGATTGCGCGTTCATCATGTATGCCAGGATTCCGCGTATGACGTCAGTTCCGTACCTGGCGGCGCATTGAAATCGAGCGGATCACGCGCATCGATCATCACGGCGACTTCATCGGTCATGGACTTTTCCGCCTTCGCGCCTGCCGCGAATGCCTTGGGGTGAGGACCGTGGGTAAATCCACTTGGATGCCATGTAACCATGCCGGGATGGATATTGTCACGGCTGAAGAATTCTCCCCGATGATAGAAGATCGCCTCATCGTAATCATCGTTGGAATGGAAGAACGGCACCTTTAACGCGCCGGGATCGCTCTCAATCGGCCGGGGCACGAAGGTACAAACCACAAACCGATCCGACACGAATGTCGAATGGACCGACGGAGGGATATGATAGCGATGGCTCATGACGGGGCGAATATCGCGCCAGTTGAGTCTGACGGGAGCGAGATTTCCTTTCCAGCCCGCTGCATCAAGCGGATTGAAGGGATAGGTAATGGTGGAAAACTCACCGCGGCGCTTCACCCTCACCTTCCATTGCGTTTCGCCTTGCTGAGAGCGGAAGGCGTCATCGAGTTTGGGGGTGTCGAGCGCTGCGGGATCGAAAATCGCATGCGTGCCCAAAATGCCCCTTTCCGGAAGCCTGAACGAATTGTTCGTAGCTTCGATCATCAGCGAAACGGTGCGTGACTTCGGTTCAATGCGCCACATCGTGCCGCGCGGCAACAAAATATAATCGCCTTCGCGATATTTCAGGTGACCGAAATCGCAGAACAATTCTCCTTCGCCCGCGTGAATGAACAGAAGCTCGTCCCCGTCCGCATTGCGGACAAGATTTTCCATGTTGCGAGCGCACGACCAGATGCGAAACTTCAAATTTGCGTTCGAAAGCAGAAAGCGCGATGAAAGCGGGTCGCCCTCTTCTGCCGCTTTCGCTGCATCGAAAGCGCGCGGGCGCAAAGGGCCTTCGAAAGCCGACCAACCCGTCGGCGGATGACGGTGATAAATATGGGTGGCCGGACCGAAGAAACCGTCGCGGCCGATTTCGCGCTCGTAGGTGCCATCCGGCAAATCGGCATGAGCCTGGCGCGATATTTCGCCTTCCGTCCTGGGAAATTCGATCCAGTTTCGATTGCTCATCTCGATGCGTCCTGCAATACGCCTCGTCTGATCTGGTCGGCTTCTATCGATTCGAACAGGGCGCGGAAATTACCTTCGCCGAACCCCTCATTGCCCTTTCTCTGGATCAATTCGAAGAAGATCGGGCCGATAGCATTTTGCGTGAAGATCTGTAACAGCAAACCTTCGTCCTTTCCGCCATCAATCAGGATGCGGTCACGCTTCATGCGCTCCACATCCTCGCCATGCCCCTTCAGGCGATTGTCGATGCGTTCGTAGTAGGTGTCGGGCGTATCCTGGAACGCCACGCCCTTTGCCCGCAGTGTTTCGACGGATTTGTAGATATCCCTTGCGCCAAGCGCGATGTGCTGGATGCCCTCGCCGTGATAGGCATGGAGATATTCTTCGATTTGGGACTTGTCGTCCGAAGACTCGTTGATGGGAATCCGGATTTTCCCGTCCGGGCTCGTCATGGCGCGCGACTTCAGCCCGGTCACCTTGCCCTCAATGTCGAAGTAGCGGACCTCGCGGAAATTGAAGAGTCGTTCGTAAAATCCCGCCCATTTGTCCATGTTGCCGCGATACACGTTGTGGGTGACATGATCAACTTCGATCAAGCCTGCTCCTTCGTGCTCGAATCCTTTCGCTGCGTCGGTGGGCACGAAATCAACGTCGTAGATGGAATGATCGCCGTAGCGATCCACCAGATAGATCACGCTGCCGCCGATACCTTCGATCGCCGGGATATTCAGTTCCATCGGACCGACCTGGTTCTGGAACGGCTTGGCGCCACGTTCGAGCAATTTCTTGTAAGCGTAGGCTGCATCCTTCACGCGAAACGCCATCGCGCAGGCGGAGGGCCCATGTGCGCGCGCGAAACGGCTGCCATGACTTTCTGGCTCGGCATTGACGATGAAATTGACCTCGCCCTGTCGATAGAGCGTAACCGCTTTCGAGCGATGCCGCCCGACGGCGCGGAATCCCATCCGTTCGAACAGCTGATGGAGTTGCGCAACGTCGGGTGCAGTGTATTCCACGAATTCGAATCCGGCGGTTCCGATGGGGTTTTCCCAAAGTGCTGTCATGACAAACCTTGTTGTGGCTGAAACGACGATAGTTTCATATGAAACTATCTGGCGGTCAATCGGAACCGGCGGAAACTATATGAAACTTCACATCAATTTTGCGGGCCTCGTACGAGTTTGCCGGGCAACGCGCCGGTCGGCCTTCCCTCGCGATATACGATTTCGCCGGAAACGATGGTTGCGTCATATCCTTGCGCGCCCTGCAGAAGGCGTTTGCCGCCCGCCGGAAGGTCGAACGCCATGACGGGAGCATTGACCCTGAGCGAGTCGAAATCGATTACGTTGATGTCGGCCTTCATACCAGGTGCGATGACGCCGCGATCGTTCAGGCCGACAGCCCGCGCCGTATCGTGAGTTTGCCGTTTGATGAGCCAGCCGATATCGAATTTTCCGTTTGCGCGGTCGCGACCCCAATGGGTCAACAAGTAGGTGGCGTAGCTTGCATCGGAAATAATTCCAACATGCGCGCCGCCATCGCCCAGTCCCATGACACAATCGGGATGGGCGATCATCTCACCGCACGCATCGAGATTGTAATGCGCATAGTTTGCGAATGGCATGAAGAGGAAGGCCTTGCCGTCGTCCTCCAACAGCATGTCGTAGGCGAGTTCTGCCGGATCCCGATTTTCGCGCTTTGCCATTTCCGCAAGCGATTTCTCGCGCGGCGGTTCGTAATCGGGCGGATCACCCAGCGGGAAGATGCGATCGAATGCCATCACGCGGCGGGCAAGCGGATGGTTCTGCCGCGTGTCAGCCTCCGCCAAAATGGAAGAGCGGAACGAAGAGTCTCGCATGATTTTCAGCTTTTCCACGAGCGGCTTATCCTTGATCGCGGCAAAAGCGCGATGCGCGGAGAACGGGTTGAGCGTGCCCTGTAAACCCAAAAGAATGCCGATCGGCCGAGGCGCCACCTGGGCGCGGATCGGCAGCCCGTCGTGAGCAGCTTCCTCTATCAGGCCAAGCAATATGCGCCAGCTCTCGGGCACGCTATGCGTCTGCGCCAACGACAACGAAAGCGGGCGGCCAGACATTTCAACGAGACGACGAATCATGGCGAATTCGGTTTGAACATCCGGCGCATTGAAGTCGGAGATCAATTCGATAACGCCGCTACCGGCATCGGCGAGACCTCGTGCAATGCCTAGCAGTTCCGCTTCGGTGGCGCGCAGAGAAGGTGTTGGCTCGCCTTTCACAGAACGATGATTCAGGGTACGCGATGTGGAAAAGCCGAGCGCGCCCGCGCGCATTGCCTCGGCGCTCAAGCGGCGCATTTCGGCGATGTCGGTTTCAGTAGCAGGCTCGAGTTGCGCGCCGCGCTCGCCCATGACGTAAACGCGCAGCGCCCCATGAGGGAGCTGCGCACAGATGTCGATGTCGCGCTTGCGAGCCTCAAGCGCATCGAGATAGTCGCCGAAGCTTTCCCAATTCCAGCTCAGTCCTTCGTGCAACGCCGCACCGGGAATATCTTCAACGCCTTCCATCAATTCGATCAGGCGATCGCGATCGCTTTTGCGCACAGGTGCAAATCCGACACCGCAATTGCCCATGACAACGGTCGTGACGCCGTGCCAGCTCGACGGCGCAAGGTGCGAATCCCAGGTTGCCTGGCCGTCGTAATGGGTGTGGATATCTACAAAGCCGGGTGTGACCAGACGGCCCTTTGCGTCCAGCTCCTCTTGTCCCCTCCCTGCCACTCTGCCAAGCGCCACGATGCGGCGACCGGAGATGGCGACATCGGCTTCCAACGGCGTACCGCCCCTTCCATCTGCGACGGTCCCTCCCCTGATAACCAGATCATATTGATGTTCCATGGATTGAACCTCGCAAAATGGCCTTTCGAAAACGCTTTGGCTTTGCGAAGAGCTTGTCAAGGAAAATTGGCGCTTCAGGAAGGGAAATGATGTTGCGCGAGGGATGCAAACCCGCTGATATACGCTGCCTCAGGGTGGCGTTCGCACCCGGCACTCGGGGCATTTGCACGGGTTCCTCCTTTTTCGTGGGCTGGACGGAAGCGGATGCCTGACTCGATCGATAAGCCTGGCAATGAGACGCGCGCCAACGGGGGAAGCGCGCCCTTGGTCGCCTATGTGCTCAAACAGCGCAGCACGGCATTCCGCATATTTCTGCTCGTGGTAGCGGTTGCTGCGATGACGCTGGTCCGCGCGGTGTTCGGGCTCATATTTCCCAATGCAGGTTTCTTCTCCTTCTACTTTCCGGCGGTGATGATCGTGACCATCATGGCCGGATGGCAGATGGGGCTTGCCTGTGTCGGTCTGAGCGTCGTCATTTCCACCTGGCTGTTCATGACGCCTGCCATATCCTTGGGGCCGCACTCGACGGCGCAATGGCTGACGATCGCGTCGTTCGTCGTTGCGGCAGCGCTGCAGGTGGGGCTCGCGCAATGGCTGCGAAGCGTTCTCCAGCAGATGGAGCGGAACGAGAACCGTTACCGGCAGTTGGTGAGTGCGACCTCGGGTATTGTCTGGACGACCGATGCCGCAGGCAATGTCGAGGAGCCTCAGCCGGGCTGGCTCGAGATTACCGGCATCGGCTGGCCGGATTATGCCGGACGCGCCTGGATGCAAAGCATCCACGAGGATGACAGGGGCAGACTCCTGTTCCAGTCCTGGGATACGGATGCGACCGGCGCGCACCACGCAGAGGTTCGCATACGGCACGCGCCGTCCGGTGAGTGGCGCTGGTTCGCGATCCGGGCCGTGCCGATCCGCGACACCAGCGGAAACCCGCGCGAGTGGGTCACCATCATCACCGATATCCACGAGCGCAAGTTGGCGCGCGACCGGCGAGAGCTGGTAATCGGGGAGCTTCGGCACCGGCTCAAGAACCTCTTCACCGTGATCGGGTCGCTTGCGCAGAGCTCGAGGCCGCGCGGTGCGCCGATCGTGGACGAGTTCATCGCCAAGCTGAACAGCCGGTTGCGCGCCCTGAGCGCGGCCGCCGATCTGGTGATGGCGAGAGGCCGCGGCTCGCTGGATTTGGGATCGGTGATACAGGCCACGCTTGCGCCCTTCGCAGAGGAACGCTCCTCGCGGTTCGAGGTGAGTGGGCCGGCAATCGAACTCTCCGAGGAAACCGGCGGTGCGATCGCGCTCGCAATACATGAGCTGACGACCAATGCGCTCAAATACGGCGCGTTATCCGTGCCGGAAGGCAAGGTGCGCCTGACGTGGTGGCGCAGCCTCGTTCCGGATGGCGAGCGCATTGAGATCGAGTGGCAGGAATCCGGCGGACCAATCTGCACGCAGCCCACGCAATCCGGATTTGGAATGCGCGTAATCCAGTTCGCGGCGGCGAGAGAAAAATCCGGCGAAGTCACGCTCGACTATCCGCCCAAGGGACTCTATTGCCGGATCTCGTTCGTCGTCGCTTACACCGCAGAGTCTGCGCCATCCTCCGCCGCCCCGATATTCGAGGACGCAGGCATTCTCTAGCCCAGTCGCGATATGGCCGCGATCACCTGTGCGGTCTTCTCCAGCGTCACCATATGTCCGGCTTCGGGGATCACCACGAGTTCCGCATTCGGTATGCCCTTCTTGAATGCGTGCGCATAGGCCGGAACGATCAGCTTGTCGTTATCGCCCCAGATCAACACGGTTTTCGCCTCGATGCGATAAAGCCGCGATGAAAGCCCGCGATCGGGAATGGGAAACAGGATTCGCCCCGCCATGCCCATTTGCCGCGCATTGGTGACCAGAAATCCCTTCAGCCATTCCGGATCGTCGAGTGCCATGCCTGCCGTGAGCAGGCGCGTACCCTGCTCCACGTCATGGAAAAGCAACGCCGGATATTCGTAAGGCATGGTCGAAAATATGTCCGGCACGGGATGGCTTTCGAGCCATAGACCCGCAGGACAGATGAGCGCCAATCGCGAAACGTCGTGCGGGGCGATTGCCGCCATTTCCGCCGCAATCATGCCGCCCATGGAATGACCGGCGATGATCGGGTTCTTCAGGCCCAGCGCATCGATCACATCCCAATAATGCAACGTGAAATCCAGCATATCGCGGATTTCGGAGCATTCCTCGGAATCGCCATAACCCGGCATGAGCGGCGCATAGACGCGATATTTTTCCGCCAGCTTGTTGAGAAACGGATCGTCGCCCAACACGCCGCCTGCGCCGTGCAGGAAGACCAAAGGCTCGCCCTTGCCGCCTTCGAAATAGCGGACCGGGACTTTGGGAGCGGCAACGGTTTTCAATTCCATCTCGCCCTCCTCTAGCGCGCCGCAACGGCTGCCGCCGCTTCGCGTTCGGTGGGCAGACTTCCCGGTGTCGCCTGCTTGCCGATCGGGTGGCACCAGAAGCGATCGTCGTTTGCATAGTCCGGGAACATGTTGCGCAGTTTCGGCATCACCTTTTCCGCGAACAATCTGGACGAATACATGCATTTTTCCTTCGGCATGTTTCCAACGTGCAGCAGGCAGAAGATGTTGCCGACATGCAGCGACTTGATGAGGTCCTCCATGCGCTGGCGCACGGTCTCGGGCGAGCCTGCGATGACATGGCCGCCTTCGGTCAATTCTTCCCACGTCACATCGGAGAACGGCCGCGGCGGGGCATATTGCGACAGCGCGCCGGACTGGATGGTCTTGATCGTGCGATAGCCGGGCGCATCGGCAAAGCCCGGGAAGACATGCAGACAGCGATTGTAGAAATACATGATGTGCTCTTCGTAGAGCTTGCGCGCTTCGGCATCGGTATCTGCAACGCAGATGGTCTGCGCAAAGCCCGCGCGGTAAGGCGATTTGTCGGGCACATCGCGCTGGGCCACGCGATCCCAATAGCCGTTCATGAGTGCGCGCGCGCGGATATATCCGGTGAACGACAGATAGGAATAGGAGTAGGTGTTGTCGATGCAGAAATCGTAGGTCTCCACCGAACCGCCGCCCGGAATATGTATCGGCGGATTGGGTTTCTGGATCGGGCGCGGCCAGATATTGACGTGCCGAAGCTTGTTGTAGCGGCCATTGAAGGGGAACGGATCGGGCTCATGCCACGCGCGCATGATGAGATCGTGCGCTTCCATGTATTTCTCGCGCGTGAGCGAGGGGATCTGGCCGTAGCAATAGTTGGTGTCCATCGAGGTGCCGACCGGAAAACCCGCGACCAGGCGGCCGCCGGAAATGCAATCGAGCATCGCGAATTCCTCCGCCACGCGCACGGGCGGGTTGTAGAGCGCGATGGAATTGCCGAGCACGACAAGGGCCACGTCCTTCGTGCGCCGCGCAAGTCCCGCTGCGATGATGTTGGGCGACGGCATGATGCCGTATCCGTTCTGGTGGTGCTCGTTCACGCCGATCCCGTCGAAGCCCAGGGTCGCGGCGTATTCCAGAAGGTCCATATAGGTGTTGTAGACCTCGTGGCTTTTCACCGGATCGAACAGGCGCGAGTCGATGTCGACCCAGACCGAGCGGTTTGTCTGCCGGAAATCGTGCGGCAGATAGGGCCAGGGCATGAGGTTGAACCAGGTGAATTTCATGAGCGGGCTCCCGGTTTTTGAATTTTGGTTGGGAGCAATCCTGACCAATTGTCAGGGGGTTGGCAAATTCCACATTTACCTCCCCCTCGCGGGGGTTCTTAGCGACAGCGTGCGAACGGCGCGCGACAGCGCGGCGGGTGGCGGGATGCTTCAACGGCGTCTGTGTCTTTCGATTTGGCACCACAGGCCCCACCTGCCGTCGCGCCGATGCGCGCCGCCGGCCTCCCCGAAGCTGGGAGGTAAGTTGGAGTTCTGCTTCTGCCAGCTTCAGCAACTCCCGCGTCCGCTTCTTCCAGGCGCGCACCCGTGCGACGAAGGCGCGGACCCGTGCGGTGTGCAGGCCGGTCTTGCGGGCGTTCTGATTTCCGGGCTGGCCGCCGGGTTTGCGTTTCGCTTCCATCGCTTAGTCGTTTTTCGGAATCTGTACCTCCCCCTCCCCCCCGGCAGTGCGGACGATGCGCTCGACCGTGAACTTCTGGTGGATGGTGGGGCGCTCTTCCTCGCCGTGTTTCAGCCGGTGGACCATGGCGGCGATTTTGACGCTGGCCTTCACGAGGCTCGTGGCATGGTTGACGAACTGGCCGCGTTCGTACGGCTGATGCGGCTCCTCGCGGTAGAGATAGGCCGCGCCGCGCAGGATCGTCAGGCACTCGACGAGCTGTGCGTTGAGCAACATCTCGGTGATGTTGGGGTTGGTGACATCCGCCGGCAGCTCTGTCGGCATGGGCGGAACGAGTTCTGCCGGATTGGCGCCGGCGCGCATGCGGGCTTCTTCAGTCATTCCCCGATTATCGGGGCAGTCCGGAGGTGTTCGATAGCTTTTGGGCGCTTTGGCAAAAAGTGTGGCTCTTGTGCACCAAGTGGAACTTTGTTCGATAGCTATGCTTTGCGGCGGTGGTGGCAGACACTTGGGAATGCGCATGCCGGCGTTGGGGGAGATGAGGTTCTTTCCGATACCTGATCCGTGTTCTCTGACCACCCCCCACCCGTCCACCTGCGCCCTTCGGGCTACGGTGGACGACCTCCCCGCGTTGGGGGAGGTGAGGAACGAGTGCGGTGCAGGCTCTCCCCGCGTGGGGGTAAAGGGCGTGACAGTTTGAGAGCCTGCCGGGAAAGTTTTGCGACAAGCTGCGCGTACTTTTCCGTCATGGGGAAAATGCCGCCGATCAATCGCACCATTCTTACCTCCCCCAACGCGGGGAGGTCGTCGGTTCTGAGCGACAGCGAAGAACCGGCGGGTGGGGGGCGGGCACGGTGGATGCGCAAACATCCATCCCAGGCCGAATACAGATTTTGGTTCGCGTTGCGGGCGCTGAAGCCCCTAGGATTTCACTTTCGCAGACAGGCGCCGATCGGGCGCTATGTTGTGGATTTTGTCTGTCATCGCGCCAAGATCGTCGTGGAGATCGACGGATCGCAACACGGTGAACCGGAGAATATTCTGCGCGATGAGAAGCGGACGGCATTTCTGCGGTCGCGCGGATATCGGGTCTTGCGGTTTTGGAATATCGAAGCAAACGAGGGACAGGAGGAAGTGATTGCCGCCATCCTTCGAGCGGCCACCCCCCACCCGTCCACCTACGCCCTGCGGGCTACGGTGGACGACCTCCCCGCGTTGGGGGAGGTGAGATTCGATTCTGATACCTGATACCTGATCCCTGATCCCTGTTCTCCGACCACCCCCCACCCGTCCACCTCGCCCTGCGGGCTACGGTGGACGACCTCCCCGCGTTGGGGGAGGTGAAATTCGATTCTGATACCTGATCCCTGATACCTGATACCTGATCCCCGACTACCCCGCATTCGCCTTGCGGCGGGCGAGGCTTTCGGCCGGCCATTCGGATTTGGTGTCGTAATAGGCTTCGAACACGCGCGCGGGTTTGCCGGTGGTGGCGCCATTGTCGAGC
>DASZRY010000098.1:0-20829 GCA_035548975.1 Rhizomicrobium sp. | reverse complement strand
AGTCCATGCAGAAATGCTAGACCTGCCTGAGGGGTTTCGTGAAGAGGGTAAAAATTCTTTCGAATTTGCATTGACATATCTGCCGGCGCTGCGGAGCCCGCCAAGGGCGATTATCTGCCGGATAAGATCATTGCAGTCATTGCCGGCCGGCGATGTTCAAGGACCGGATATCGTTTGCATCGCCTTCCGAATGCGGATTGCGGAAACTCGCGCGATACTGGGCGGGCGTCACGCCGAGGCGATCGCTGAAAACGATCCGCATCCGGTCTGCCGATCCGAAACCGCAATCGTAGGCAATGGCCTTGAGCGGACGATCGCTGCCCTCGAGCAACCTGCGCGCCGCGTCGACACGCGCGCGCTCGACGAATTCATGCGGCGTTATCCCGGTCTTGTCCACGAAATGCCGGGCAAGATTGCGAGCACTCATTCCGACCTCGCCGGCAAGAGCCTCCAATGTATGACGCCGCCCGATATTGGCCATGACATAATCCTGAACGCGGCCGATCGGCGATCCGGGATCTGCGGGTGCTGTGAGATAGGGACTGAACTGCGATTGCCCGCCCTGCCTTTGCGCCAGCACAACGAGCCGCTTGGCCACCGCCACCGCAACCTGGGGACCATGACGCTGGCTGACCAAAGCCAGGGCGAGGTCGATGCCTGTGGTCACGCCTGCAGAGGTAACCAGCCGGCCATCGCGGACATAGATCAGATCCGGCTCGACTTTTGCCGCAGGGAAACGTGCGGCGAGCTTTGGCGCATCCTGCCAATGCGTGGTGACGCGCCTGCCGTCGAGCAGACCGGCATGTCCGAGCGCGAAGGCGCCCGTGCAAACGGAGCCGTAGGTGCTTGCGCGCCACGGTGCCAGACGCAGCCATTCGATGAACGCTGGATCCGGATCCTCTTCGGGAACCACGGGGCGGCCTGCGACCAGCAGAATGTCGAAACCGCCGGTCGCATCCTCGAATGTCAAATCCGCAACGAGTTGCAAATTGTTCGATGCGCGCATCGGAGACCGATCGGCCGCAATCACGACCGTTTCGTAGCGGCAATCCTGCGGGATGAACGCATTGGCTTCGGCGAATACGTCAAACGGGCCTGCAACGTCGAGCGCCTGGACGCCGGGTTGAATTGCAATTGCCACTTTTTGAATCGCCATCGCACGTCTCACTGAGGTTGGCAGAAATCGATGTTCCGTTGTCCTGATTGATCGATCAAGCGGCGTTGCCGCGCCGGGCCGCAATGGCGATAACGCGCACGAAGGACACGCCGCCACCCCAGCCCCCCTTCCCGACCGGGTGCGTGGTACCGCTGATCCTTCCGGCGGGTCAAAGGCGTGTCCTTCACATTACCGAGTAGCCCGGTTGCAAACGGAGTATAGCCCATGCCCGAAGTAATTGCCGGTGTTCGCGTTCCCGACAGCGCCATCGCCAGAGCCGCCACCCAACTGGTCCGCGATACCGAGGACGACCTGCTCTACAATCACAGCAGACGGGTGTTCTTTTGGGGCGCTCTCACCGGCGACCGCCGCAGCCTGAAATACGACCCGGAACTCCTATATCTGGGGGCCATGTTCCACGATATGGGACTGACGGAACGCTACAGCAGCCCGGACCTGCGCTTCGAGGTGGATGGCGCCAACGCCGCGCGCGACTTCATGAGGGGCTATGGAATTCCGGAGCGCGACATTGAAGACGTCTGGACCGCAATTGCACTGCACACCACGCCGGGAATTCCAGAGCACATGCGCCCGACGATCGCGCTGGTGACCGCCGGGGTGGAAATGGACGTGTTGGGAATTGCCTATCACGACTTCACCCGCGAACAGCGCGACCATGTCTGCGCACACCATCCCCGCGAGGCGAATTTCAAGGAAAACATCATCGATCATTTCGCCAGAGGCATCGGCAAGAAACCGCTGACGACTTTCGGCAACGTCAAGGCGGACGTTCTGGCGCTCAAGGACATGAATTATGTGCGCCAGAATTTCTGCGCCATCATCCTCGGCTCGGCCTGGCCGAACTGACGTTTCCGCCAAGCAAACCATCGGAGGAACGCAATGACCGGCAAAGACAAGAAGGTCGCAATCGTTACGGGCGCATCGCGTGGCATCGGCGCTGCAATCGCCGCGCGCCTGGCGAAGGACGGCTTCGCCGTCATCGTCAATCATGCCGGCAGCGCCGCCGCCGCGGAGGCGCTGGTGGCGAAAATTGTGCAGAACGGCGGTACTGCATCTGCATTTCAGGCGGACGTCAGCGACCCCGCTGCGGTCGCCGCCATGTTCGACAAAACCGAAGCGCTTCACGGCGGCATCGACGTTCTGGTGAACAACGCAGGAATCATGACGCTCGCAAAGATCGCCGAGGCCGGCGACGAACTGTTCGACCGCCACATGGCGATAAACGTCAAGGGCACATTCAATGCCCTGCGCGAAGCGGCGCGGCGCCTGCGTCCGGGCGGCCGGATCGTCAATCTGTCGAGCAGCCAGGCGGCATTGCTGCATCCGACCTATGGCGTTTACGCGGCGACCAAGGCGGCGGTCGAGGCCATGACCCGCGTGCTTGCCAAGGAGCTGCGCGGGCGGAACATCACGGTCAATGCCGTTGCACCGGGGCCTACGGCGACGGCGCTGTTTCTGGAAGGCAAGCCACAGGATGCAATCGACCGGTTTTCGCGCCTGGCGCCGCTGGAGCGCCTGGGTACACCGGAAGACGTGGCCAATGCCGTTTCGTTTCTTGTCGGTCCCGACGGAGCCTGGATCAACGGTCAGGTCCTGCGCGCCAATGGCGGGATCATCTGAACGGAGCTTGCCGTGACCAAGAAAATCGTTCTCGTCACGGGCGCTTCGAGCGGCTTCGGCCGCGCCACGGCGGAACTTCTGGCAAGGCGCGGTCACACTGTCTACGCGTCGATGCGGCAAACGGGCGGCCGCAACGCAACGCATGTGGAAGCAATGGCAAACCTAGCCAGGCAGGAGAGCATCGATCTGCGCACCGTCGAACTGGACGTGCAGTCGCAGAATTCGGTTGACATGGCGGTGGATGGGATTCTCTCAGCCGATGGCCGCATCGACGCCGTCGTGCACAATGCAGGACACATGGCGTTCGGCCCGGCCGAGGCTTTCACTCCGGATCAATTTGCGCAGCAATACGATTTGAACGTCATCGGCACGCAGCGCGTCAATCGGGCGGTGCTGCCGCACATGCGCGCGGCCAGACATGGACTTCTCGTCTGGGTTTCGAGCTCGAGTGTGGCCGGCGGCACGCCGCCTTACCTATCGCCCTACTTCGCCGCAAAGGCCGCGATGGACGCGCTGGCGGTGCAATATGCCCGGGAACTGATCCGGTGGGGGATCGAGACAACCATCATCGTACCGGGCGCCTTCACCAAGGGCACCAATCACTTCGCACACGCCGACAGTCCAGCCGACCATTTGCGGCTCGCCGAATACGAGGCAGGGCCCACAAAGGGCATGGGCGAGCAGATCAAAAGAGCATTCGCCGCAATCGTTCCGGAAAATGCCGACGCTTCAGGCGTAGCAGTCCGGATTGCAGATGCAATCGATCTGCCTTCCGGCAAGCGTCCTTTCCGCATCCATTACGATCCGAGCCAGGACGGCGCCGATGTCGGCTTTGCGGTTCTCGACCGATTGCGGGCCGAAATGCTGCATCGTGCCGGCATGCCGGACTTGCTGGCGCCCGCACATTTCAACTGAATCCGTCTTAAGGCCAGCAAAAGTGACGGCAGTCACGGCATCAGGAGCGGAAGGCCCTTTCGGCATCCTTGCCTGCGGCCCCGGACAGGGCTAGCGGCGCTTCATGCATCGCGTGCAGTTCATGCCGGCCTGATGAGACGGCTATGGGGTCGCTGGCCGGAAATGTGAGTTCCAATGCTTCGTCGAGCCTGCGGTCACGCTCTTCCTCAAGGATTTCGGTGCTCTTCATCGTCGTCGTCTCCATCGGCGCGCCGCGGATCTCAAAAGACATTGTAGCGTCCGTTGGCCTGCGAGATCGCACCATAAACCTCGTAGGCGCTTCGCTCGACCCAGTTGTGGCGCAGCAGGCCGTCCGGTCCCACTTCCCACACGGCGGTTCCCGTCATCTCGAAGGGCGCGTCATTCGGCTGGGTGCCCATCAGACCGTTGTTGCGCCCCGTCACGCGCCAGCGCGAGACAACGCGGTTGCCATCGTGGCTCTGAAACGTCTCCACAACGTGGAACTGAAAGTCGCGCACCTTGGACTGGAAGTCGCGAACCCATTCCTTGAATGGCTCGCGGCCGACAATATCGCGGCCTCCGGACGTGATCACAACTTCTTCGTGAACCAGCCGGTCGATTGCATCCGGATTCTGCGGTTGCTGCCATACCTCGCGCCAAAAGTTTTCGACAATCGCAATGCCATCCACTTTTGTCATACCGGCCACTCCTGTCGTTCGTGTACGTCGATGGGCGGCATCGTTCATGCCGTGAAACCGCCGTCGACGGAGATCGAATGGCCCGTCATGAAGGGACTGCCGCCGATCGCGGCGAACACGATCGCGGCGGCAACTTCTTCCGGTCGGCCCAGCCGCCGGCCCGGCATTGTTTCAGCAAAGCTTTGCGCCCGAGCCCTGTCTCCGGCGTAGCGCGCAAGCATGTCGGTATCGATCGGCCCCGGCGCCACGGCGTTGACGCGGATTCCCAATCCCGCGACCTCTAGCGCCACCGATTTCGTCAACCCTTCCACGGCGTGTTTGCTTGCGGCGTAGAGGACCAGGCCGGCCGTGCCTCTCTTGCCCGCTGCCGAGGATATATTGACGATGCTGCCGCTGCCCTGCGCGAGCATGGCGCGCAACTCGTATTTCATGCACAAGAATACTCCGAGCACATTCGTATCGAAGGTCGCCGCATAGGTTTCAGGCGTCTGCTCGACGAACGGACCGATCACTCCTTCCGTACCGGCATTGTTGACCGCAGCATCCAGGCGGCCGAAACGCGCAACAGCAGCATCGACCAGCGCGTGCACTTCATTGTCATAGCGAACGTCGGCACGCACGAACTCGGTTTCAGCGCCCCGTTCCCGAAGCTCGCGGGCGAGCGATGCGCCCGCTTCGCCGTGGCGGCCCGAAACGACCAGTTTCGCGCCCGCTTCCGCAAAGGCGAAAGCCGTTGCACGGCCGATTCCGGTGAGCGCGCCGGTGATGAGTACGGTTGGAGAAGTCATCGATTACCTCACAGAACGCAAAAGCTGGAATGGATCACAGAGATTGCCGGTTGTTCGTCGCGATCGTCATCGGTGCATTCCGCACGGTTGCGCCATTGGCTGTCGGACGTATAGGCCTGCGCAACCCTGGCTGGGCGCGGTTGTTCCATGAGTCTTCGGAGGCACGGACCTTTTCAATTGCGCTCGCCTCGGTAAAGGGTGGAAGCGGAGGACGCATGGATCGTTTTCTCCAGAACAATGGACGGCCCTTATCTCGCGCCGGAGCGGACGCGCGGCAACGACCGGTGCGCTGCGGATCAGGACAGCCGCACGTCATTTTTTGACAGCTGTGCAAGCAGCGGACCGTTTCGCACGACACACGGAGCGATGGGCGCTATCGCGACGGCGATAGCCAAAAAGCGGTGAGCATCCTCCGCGCGGGGGTACTGGCATAAATCGATGTGGCGTTGTCCAGATTGGACGATACAGCGGTGTTGCCGCGCCCGTGTTGCGATGGCGATAACCCGCACGAGGAATTGATGACCGCCCCGATCCCAATTCGAAGCAATCGGAATCGCTGCCGGTGATCTTTTCCAATTCTGAAAATGCAGCCGGCGGCAATCATGCCGGTCCGAGGAGCCTGCAATGACACCCAACAGCTCAGGTTTTCGCCCCGTCGGGGATCCAACAATGATGGCCTGGCGCGTTCACAAGTTCGGGCCGCCAGAGGTTATGAAGTTCGAACGAGTGCCCCGGCCAACGCCTGGCCGCGGCGAAGTTCTGATCAAAGTCAAGGCAGCCGGTGTCGGGCCGTGGGACGATTGGATTCGTGCCGGAAAAAGCACTTTGCCTCAGTCTCTCCCCCTTACCCTGGGTTCGGATCTTTCGGGCGAAGTTGCCGCCGTGGGGCCGGGGGTTATCGAGTATCGCGTGGGCGATCAGGTCTTCGGGGTGACCAACCCGCAATTCACCGGGTCTTACGCAGAATATGCTTTGGCATCTGCTGCTATGATTTCGAACAAGCCCACCTCGCTAAGCCACGTTGAAGCAGCTTCCGTACCCGTCGTTGCCGTAACTGCGTGGCAAGCGCTGTTCGATCAGGCACAACTCAGAGCAGGCCAAACCGCGGTCATTCTGGGGGCGGCAGGAAATGTTGGTTCGTATGCGGTTCAGCTGGCCAGCCGTGCGGGATTTCAAACCGTCGCGACCGCAGCTGCCGACGAAATTGCCTTTGTGCGCAGCCTCGGCGCGGACAAGGTGATCGACTACCGGGCCCAGCGTCTTGAGGACCATGTGCGGGATGCAGATGCCGTCATCGACCTGGCCGGCGGCGAAATACAAGACCGCTCCTTTCAGGTTCTGCGCCGCGGCGGAAGACTGATTTCGGCGGTATCCACCCCGGACCCGTATCTTGCGGAACTCCACGGGGTCGTGGCCACGTACTTTCTGGTCTACGTCACATCCCGGTATCTTGCAGAGATCGCCCGCCGCATCGACTGCGGCAAACTGAAAACAAATGTGGGAAAGGCCCTGCCCCTTGAAGAGGCACGCGAGGCCCATCTCATGCTGGAGCATTTTCGGCCGCAACCGAAAGGAAGAATCGTGCTTGCCGCAGGCGCAAATTGATCGGCCAGCCGTTATGCCCTGTGCGCCGGCGGGCCCTGTAGATGACATTTGAAGGAGGAAACGATGGTCATTCCAGGCTCCACAAGCGCGCTTGCCATTCCGGATTCATCGCTGGCGAAAGAAGCCACGGAAATCCTGCGTGAAAATTCCACCGACCTGCTCTACAATCATTCGATCCGCGTCTACCTGTTCGGGGCCGAACAGGGGCGCGAACGAAATCTGCGCTTCGATCGCGAACTTCTCTACATCGCCGCGGCATTTCACGACTTCGGACTTCTCAAGAAGTTCTCGAGCCCGGACGAGCGTTTCGAGATCGACGGGGCAAATGCCGCCCGGCAGTTTCTCGATACCCACGCAATCCCCGAAGATCAGGTGCAGGCCGTCTGGGAAGCCATCGCGCTCCACACCACGCCCGGCATCCCGCGCTATATGCGGCCCGAAGTGGCACTACTCAATTCCGGGGTTCTGCTCGACGTGCTCGGCGTGGGCTTTGGCGAGTTTCCCGCCGATGTGCGCGAGGCCATCGTCGCCAAATATCCTCGAACGAATTTCAAGAAAGATTTCGTCAAGCAGTATGTCGCCGGCTTTTCGCATAAGCCCCAGACCACCTATGGCACAGTCAACGCCGGATTCCTGGAACGCTTCCTGCCCGGATTCAAAAGCCCCAATGGCTGCGACTTGATCGCTGCGTCTCCATTTCCGGATTCTCCGGATGCATGACGCGCGAGCGCGTCGGCCGGGCCCGCGGTTTCGTTCGAAATACGAACAGGGGCGTGCCGGCCGGAGCGCAATCGCGAGCGAATGCCGGACAATGGAAGGAAGCAACGACGCAGCAAAGATTGCGCGGGCTATGCCGCGCCGCGCAAAGCTTGCGGCCGCTGAGTGGCAAGCATACTGGGCCGCGTATTCATGCGCGCAAGCCAATTTTGAAGCTGCGTGCCTTCGAGTATGGCTCTTCCCTCAGGCGTGTCTGCGAAGAAATCGATCTGCGGGGCCAGCATCACATCTGCAATTGAAAGCCTGTCGCCGGCAAGGAATTTCGCCGAACCGAGCAATCGATCCAGCTCTGCGATGCACGTGCGGCCCATCGGCAGGGCGGCTTCTATCGCGGTGTCGTCAGGCGTCGTACCCATCAATGCCGGTCCGACGATGCGTTGGAAAACGATCACTGCGCTGACCTTCGGAAAAAAATACCAATCGTTGATTCCTATGATCTGATTCATGCGCGCCCGGGCCTGAGGGTCCTGCGGCTGAAGCGGCGGATCTGGGAATACATCGTCGAGATAGCGCACGATGGCTTGCGTTTCGTAAAGCGAAAAATCGCCATGCCGGAATGCCGGAATCCGTCCGAACGGATGGCGCTTCAAATGCTCTTGCCCCTTGGACTCGCCCGGACCGAGAGCATGCAGACGATAGGGTTGTCCTTTCTCTTCCAGCGCCACCTGAACGCTGCGGACAAACGGGCTGCCAAGCACGCCATAAATGACAATGTCGCTCATGCCGCCGCTCCCCTGTTTTTGGCCGTTTTTTCCGCTTCGCGCTTGAAATGCTGAAGCAGACCAGGCCAGCCGCCATCGACATCGCCGCGCATCTTGTTGCCGCCTTCCTTGCCGAGCACTTCAAATTTGCGGTGAACCAGTTCGACCCGCGTCAGGTTTGGACCTTCGGAGAAAAACGACACCTCCACTTCTGTGGCGACGCTCGTGTCGGGCACCCAATTGCTGTTGATCTCCCAACTCATGACGAAGCGGTGCGGCGGTTCCCAGACGAGCACCCGGCCGACATTGGCCTTCGATCCGTCTTCGCTCAGTTCGTACCAGAGACCTCCGAGCCGCGGCTCGAATACCGCCATTTTCATCGGAGGCTTGCCTATCGTCATATTGGTAGGCCACCAACGCCCGAGCCCGCTGGTGAAAACTTCGAATGCATGGCCCTGACTCGTCTGGACCTGGACGCTCTTGCGTACAGGCGCAATGGTGATCGTCGCACTCATGGTTTTTCCCTATTCGGTTGGTCCTCTTCCTTGCGCTCCGCTTCGGCCCGGAATGCATCGAGAGCTTCGTCCCAGAATTGGTCGAGCCAAGCCCTCAAAGCCGCCAAGGCATGCGGATCGATGTAATAGATGCGGCGCGTACCCTCTTCGCGGTCACCTACCAATCCGGCTTCCTTCAATACCTTCAGGTGCTGCGAGACTGCCGGCCGGCTGACCGGCAAGCCACTGGCGATCACTCCGACGGGCTGCGGGCCGGACTTCAGGCGTTCGAAAACCTTTCGGCGGGTCGGGTCGGCCAAAGCGGCCAAGGCCGTTTCGTAAGTCATGACTTACAGTAAGTTACTACTTACTAAATGTCAAGCCATCGGTCGACGGCTTTTTCAATGCTTTTGCTCGTCACCTGATTTGTGAAGCGACAGCCCATTTCAACGGGCAGCTCGCACCCAAGTGACGACGAAAATCCCAAAAGCGGACTTATCCTCGGCGTGAATAGCTTCAGCGTGGGCAGCAGCCAGATTACGAAATCGAGGCAAGCGGCGATCGTGGTTAGCTGCACAGCTTACGGCGATGCCTCTCACTCCCACTCGATCGTGCCCGGAGGTTTGCTGGTGATGTCGTAGACGACGCGGTTCACGCCGCGCACTTCGTTGACAATGCGCGTGGAGACGCGCGCCAGGAAAGAGTGTTCGAAAGGATAGTAATCGGCGGTCATGCCGTCGCTCGAGGTGACGGCGCGCAATGCCAGCACATGGTCGTAAGTGCGGCCGTCGCCCATCACGCCCACGGTACGGACAGGAAGCAGAACCGCAAAGGCCTGCCAGATCTTGTCGTAAAGGCCGGCCTTGCGGATTTCTTCCAGATAGATCGTGTCGGCCATGCGCAGGATCGCAAGTTTTTCGCGCGTGATCTCGCCCGGCACGCGGATGGCAAGGCCGGGTCCCGGAAACGGGTGACGGCCGACAAATGTTTCGGGAAGACCCAGCTCACGGCCGAGCGCGCGCACTTCGTCCTTGAAGAGTTCGCGCAAGGGTTCGACCAGTTTGAGTTTCATGCGTTCCGGCAGGCCGCCCACATTGTGATGGGACTTGATGGTGACAGAGGGCCCGCCCGTGGCGCTGACGCTTTCGATGACGTCAGGATAAAGCGTTCCCTGCGCCAAAAATTCCGCGCCGCCGATCTTGTGCGCTTCGCCATCGAACACATCGATGAAAGTGGAGCCGATGATCTTGCGCTTTTTTTCCGGATCGGTGACGCCCTCAAGCCGTGACAGGAACATCTCCGACGCATCCACATGCACCAGCGGAATGTTGTAATGCCCCTTGAACAGGGAAACGACTTCGCCGGCTTCGCCCGCCCGCATCAATCCCGTGTCGACGAATATGCAAGTGAGCTGGTCGCCGATCGCCTCGTGAATCAGGACCGCCGCAACCGAAGAGTCGACACCGCCCGATAGACCGCAGATCACCTTGCCCTTGCCGACCTGCGCGCGGATCTTCTCGATCTCGCGGGCACGAAAGGCATGCATGTTCCATTCGGGCTTCACCCCGGCGATGCCGGTGACGAAATTCTTGAGGATGGCGCTCCCGCGCGGCGTGTGCGCCACTTCGGGATGGAATTGCACGCCGTAGAAGCGCTTGGCTTCGTTGGCGATTGCGGCATATGGCGAGCCTTCGGAGGTCGCAATCACTTCGAAGCCCGGCGGGATGGCGGTGATCTTGTCACCGTGGCTCATCCAAACCGGTTCGTTGCCGCTTGCATCGCCCAATCCCGCAAGCAGCGGCGATTGTTTTTGGATGTGGATGTCGGCGCGGCCGAATTCGCGGCTGTGACCGGTTTCAACCCTGCCGCCCAATTGCGCGCTCATCGTCATCTCGCCATAGCAGATGCCCAAAACCGGCACGCCCATCTCGAAGACTTCTTGGGGAGCACGCGGCGTATCGGCTTCGGTAACCGATGCCGGTCCGCCCGACAGAATGATGGCGCGCGGCGGCGGGTCGCCGCCAAGCGCTTCTTTGGCCTTGTTGTATGGGGTGATCTCGCAATAGACGCCAGCTTCGCGCACGCGCCGCGCGATCAGCTGAGTAACTTGAGAGCCAAAATCGATGACAAGAACGGGAGCCGCCATGGGCGGATTTAGATCAGCGGCCTAGTTGTTGTCCAGCGCAGCGGATTTGCCCGTCCGTTCGGCCCGGCTGACCTCAGCCATGCCCTTTTTTGCGGCCGGATCGGATGGGTCGATATCCAGGGCTTCGTCGTAATATTGCATCGCCAAATCGGTCTGATGGGCGCGGGCGTAGAAGTCCCCAAGGGCCGCATAGGTGGCTGCACGCGATGGATCGGCCACCAATGCCGCCTGTATATAAAGAATGGCGTCCTGACTATTGCCTGCCGCTTCGGCGGCCCGGCTTTCCTTGATGAGCATGTCGATATTGTTGTCGGCTGCAAATGCGGGAGCCGAGAAGAGGGACAGGACCGACGCAGCAAGGAGAAGTCGCTTCATGAGACACCCGATTTTTGACAAGAGTTCCTAACGCGGCTGGTTCCGGACGCAAATTCCGGCAAAAAACCCATCTGTTCCCGTAACATACGGCGAAGCCCGAAAGAAGTCATGGGGGGACGGCAAATCGGTTCCGCTCTTCGTTTCGCGCCAGATGGCTTTGATATCGGCGGGCCGGAAACCCGGTTGGCGGGACAAAAAAGCCTTCAGCCGGTCTTCGTTTTCGCATGGCAGGATTGAACATGTTGCGTATGCAAGGCGGCCGCCCGGGGCCACGCGCGCGGCCGCTTGATCCAGCAGCCGATCCTGTAACGCCATCAATTCGGCAAGACGAGTCTGTGTGAGCCGGCCGCGCAGTTCGGGCTGTCTGCGCCAGATGCCCGTACCGCTGCAGGGCGCATCCACAAACACCAGATCGAAGGGACCCTGTGGCGGCTCACCCTTGAGGACATGGGTTTCGATAATCGAAATGCCGGCGCGCACTGCCCGAGGCCGAAGAGCGGAAAGACGTCTTTCATCTGTATCGCAGGCAACGATTCTGCCCCGATCCTTCATTTCGGCCGCAAGCGCGAGCGCCTTACCCCCCGCACCTGCCGCAAGATCGAGTACGCGCTCGCCCGGCCGGACGAATGCAAGCAGGGAGGCGATCTGTGACGCTTCATCTTGAAATTCGAACTGCCCTGCTTCGAACAGACGATGGCGGTTGAGAGTCGAAAGACCGGCGCCGGGCGGAAGGCGAATGCCGTGCGGCGAAAAACGCGTGGGCTCGGCGGCGTAGCCATCAGCCAGAAGCTCGCCCAGAACGTCGTCCCGGCTCGCCTTTAATGTGTTGACGCGCAGATCGACCGGCGCGCGGCTTGTCAGGGCCCGCATTTCAGCCAGAAGGTCTTCACCGAAAGCACGCTCGAGTTCGGCTTCAAGAAAAACGGGGTATTCGCCTTCAACCGATCGCGGCATCGGTTCCGCGGGTATGGCGGCGATGCGGTTCCGTTCGCTTTCGGTCAAAGCGGAAGGGCCGAAACGGGCGCCGTCGAAGAGGCTTTCGATGCCGGCCATCGTCACGCCCTCCGCCAAAAGCGATGCGATGACCGCCGAACGCGAGTCATCGCCTCGCATGCGCCATGCAAACGAGAACCGATGCCGGAATACCGTGTAGATCCTCTCGGCGATTGCGGCGCGATCTTTGGATCCCGCAAAACGGTGACCGCGGGCCCAGTCGCGCAAAAGGCGATCGGCCGGCTGAGCCGATTGTTGAAGCCGGTCAAGAATTTCGATTGCAGCCTGAAGCCGGGCCGACGGTTTCATGAAGTCCTATTTTGCGATCAGCGCCATTCGTAAAACCGGATTTACCATAACTTTCTTCGAATTGCCGCCGCCAGGATTTCAACGACTGCGCGACCGATGAAATCGGAAATATTATGTTTATCGAACATTAAAGGAAAAATGGTGTCATGGAACGCTAACAGGAAAGGCGAAAGTCATGCCTTCTCGCTCGCTGAATATGTTCTACGTAAGTGCCGGGCTTGCGGCCGCCGCAGCGTGTGCGTTCCTTGGCCTTGCTTATATCGCGATCAGCTCGTCCTCATCGAGTCTTGTGGCCGTCTTGCTTTCCGGTCTGGGTCTTGGGGCATGCGCCGCCGTCGCCTTCCTTCAGTTCAATACAATTCAGCAATGGGACGAACTCACCGAAACGCTGGAACGCACGCAGGCCAAGCTCGCCGTCGAAATCAACGCCGGGCGCGCAAAGTCCAGCTTCCTGGGCAAAATCAGCCATGAGCTGCGCACGCCGCTCAACGCCATCATCGGCTATGCCGACGTGTTGACGCAACACATGTTCGGCCCCATCGGCAGTCCGCGCTACGACGACTATGCGATGAATATCCGCCAGGGCGGTGAGACGCTGTTGAACATCGTCAACGACCTGTTCGAGATTGCGCGCGCCAATGCACGCGACGGCGAATTCACCTGCGAGCCGATCGATGCGGGCGTTGTGGCGGGGAAGGTTGTCGCAGAACTGAACCCCAAAGCGGCCGACAAGGGATTGCACCTGAAAATCGATGTGCTGCCGCGGCCGATCTGGGCATTCGGACAGCGCGAGGCCTTGCGCCAGGTTCTGCTGCGCGTGATCGGAAATGCGATCAAATTCACCGATCACGGCGGCACGATCGTGGTCAATGTGGTGCCGTCGCCGGGCAGCGTGCACATCATGGTGACGGACAACGGAATCGGTATTCCGCAGGAACATCTCGCCCAGCTCGGCACTGCGTTCACGCAGGTCGAAGATCATGCCTCGCGCACTCATGGCGGATTGGGGTTGGGCCTTGCCATAGCGCGCGGACTGGTCGAGCGCATGGAAGGCAATCTCAAAATCGAAAGCATCGCCGGACGCGGAACGCGCGTCACCGTTCATTTGCGCGATGCGGAAGCGGATGCGGCGCCCAAGGACGATCTTGGACACGACCCGAAGGAAAAAGACTATTTCCGCGCATCGGGCGGGCAAAATCCGTTCGAGGTAGCTGCCTAGAAACGCCCGGCGCTAGCGCAGAGTCAGGGCCAGTGCTTATTGCCCACCGGGGTAGTTCGGACTTTCCCGCGTCACCACAACATCGTGCACATGGCTTTCGCGTAAGCCTGCGCCGGTGATGCGCACGAACTGCGCCTTCTTGTGAAAATCCTCGACGGTGGCGCAACCGGTATAACCCATCGCGGCCCGCAATCCGCCGATCACCTGATGAACGACGTTTGACACCGGCCCCTTATAGGGAACCTGACCCTCGACACCTTCAGGAACAAGTTTCAGCGTATCGTTTACTTCCGCCTGGAAATAACGGTCAGCCGAGCCCCGCGCCATCGCCCCAACCGAGCCCATGCCGCGATATCCTTTGTAAGAGCGGCCTTGATAGAGGAACACCTCGCCCGGCGCCTCTTCGGTACCGGCCAAGAGTGAACCCACCATCGCGACGTTGGCGCCGGCCGCGATCGCCTTGGCCAAATCGCCCGAATATTTGATGCCGCCATCGGCCACAACCGGAATGCCCGCCTTGGAGGCAACGGAAACGCTATCCATGATCGCCGTCAGTTGCGGAACGCCGACGCCAGCCACAATTCGGGTCGTACAAATCGAGCCCGGCCCGATACCGACCTTGACCGCGTCGGCTCCCGCATCGATCAGGGCCTTTGCGGCATCGGCGGTCGCAATATTGCCGCCGAGAATTTGTGTGTAGTTCGATTCTTTCTTGATGCGCCTGATCGAGTCGACGACGCCCTTGGAATGGCCGTGCGCCGTATCGACGACGACGAGATCGCATTCCGCCTCGATCAGCGCGAGCGCGCGCTTGAATCCGTCTTCGCCGACACCTGTTGCCGCCGCCACCCGCAAGCGGCCGCGTTCGTCCTTTGCGGCGTTCGGGTATTTCTGCGCTTTTTCGATGTCCTTGACGGTGATGAGGCCGACGCAGCGATAGGCATCGTCCACCACGAGCAGTTTTTCGATGCGATGCTGATGCAGCAGGCGCTTGGCTTCCTCGGGCTTCACTCCTTCTCGAACCGTGACGAGACCTTCCTTCGTCATCAGTTCCTGCACGGACTGGCGCAGATCGGTTGCGAACCGCACATCGCGATTGGTGACAATGCCCACCAGCTTGCCTGCGCCCTTGCCATTTGCGCCTTCCACCACCGGAATGCCGGAAATCGAATAGCGCTGCATCAATGCAAGCGCATCGGCGAGAGTAGCATTCGGCGCAATGGTGACGGGGTTCACCACCATCCCGCTTTCGAATTTCTTCACGCGGCGAACCTGCTCGGCCTGTTCCTCGATCGTCAGGTTTTTGTGAATGACGCCGATGCCGCCAGCCTGGGCCATGGCAATCGCCAGACTGGCCTCCGTGACCGTATCCATGGCGGCGGACATGAGAGGAATGCCAAGTTCTATGCTTTTGGTCAGGCGCGTTCGCGTATCGACCTGGCCCGGCAAGACTTCGGATGCTGCCGGAACCAGCAGCACATCATCGAAAGTGAGCGCTTCGCGAATGCTCAGGGCACGTCCTTGGAACTGGGCCTCTTTGAGCGCCGAGCCTTTACCAGCGGCATCCCGATTCCGCAAGGGATCGGTACTCAATCCCGGCCTTCACCCTTAAACCCTTGAGCGACAAGGTAAAGTTCAACAGACTCTGATCGCGAGGCCGGCGGCTTGACGTGTTTAACGCTGCGAAAGCTCTTTTTGATGCGGGCAAGCAAATCGCCCGTAGCGCCCCCCTGGAACACTTTGCCGATGAAAGCACCGCCGGGCTTCAATACATCCTCGGCCAAATCGAGCGCGGCTTCCAGCAAGGCGGTCGTACGCAGATGATCGGTTGCCCGGTGTCCGGTGGTCGATGCCGCCATATCGGACAGGACCACGTCGGCCGGGCCTCCAAGCGCTGCCTTCAAGCGGCCAGGCGCCCCAGGATCGGTCAGATCGCCGCGAAAAATCTGCACTCCCGGTAACGGCTCCATTTCCAGAATATCGATGGCAACGATGTGCCCGGTATCGCCTGCGCGTTGCGATGCGACCTGACTCCATCCGCCCGGCGCCGCGCCGAGATCGAGAATGCGCGCACCCTTCTTGAGAATGTGAAACTTCGAATCGAGTTCGATCAGTTTGAAAGCGGCCCGGCTGCGATAGCCCTTTGTCTTCGCTGCATGAACGTAAGGATCGTTGAGTTGGCGTTCGAGCCAGCGGCGGGAGGATGCGGTGCGCCCCTTTACGCTCCTGACCCGCACGCGATCACCGCCACGGCCGAAACCACGATCGATCATGTTCCCGCCGCCGCCAAATCAAGAGAGGGATTTCGATGGTAACATCACGGCTAATTCATCAAGGTGCAAGCTCGTCATTTGTCGTTGACTGCCAGTGTTTCCTTGACGGGTTTGCACCCGCAAAATAATAAGTTGCAAGGCCTTGCTGCAACCATCGTTGCGGCCACTAAAAATCAACCGAATTGCAGGAAAAGTCATGCGGCATCCCGGCCGAACAGTATTCGTTCTTGCGTTGCTGCTTGCAACCGCAGCCTGCAACCGCAACGATGCAAGCAAGCCGCCGCCGCCGGAAGTCGGCGTGGTAACAGTAGAGCCGCAAAAGGCGCTCTTGGAAGTTGAATTGCCGGGGCGTACCTCGCCCTATGCGACGTCGCAAGTGCGCCCGCAGGTCAACGGCATCATTCAGGCGAGGCTATTCAAGGAAGGCAGCAGAGTCACGGCCGGGCAACCGCTCTACCAGATCGACCCCAAGCCCTATCAGGCAGCCTACGATAGCGCCGCTGCAACGCTTGCAACCGCCAAAGCAAAAGCCACGCGCTATGCCGCGCTTCTCAAACAGAAGGCGATCGCGCCGCAGGATTATGACGACGCGCTGGCGGCCTACAAGGAAGCGGCGGCCAACGCCGAAGCGGCACGCATCAATCTGGATTACACGCGGATCGCGGCGCCGATTTCGGGCATCATCGGCCGCTCGCTTGTCACGCAGGGAGCGCTGGTGACAGCAAATCAAGCCGACCCGCTTGCCACCATCCAGATGCTGGATCCGATCTATGTCGACATCAACCAGTCGAGTTCGGAATTGCTGGCGCTGAAGCGCGCGATGGCCGGCGGACAGGTAAGCAAGGATGCGCCGCAGACCACTCGTGCCACGCTGATACTGGACGACGGCACGGTGTACGGGCGCGAAGGCTCTCTCGAGTTCAGTGAAGTCACCGTCGATCAAACGACGGGAACGGTCACATTGCGCGCCCGGTTTCCCAATCCGGACGGCCTGCTGCTTCCGGGAATGTATGTGCGCGCGAGAATAGTCGAGGGAATAAGCGAAAGGGCCATCCTGGCGCCGCAAGAAGCTGTCAGCCGCAATGAAAAGGGCGACCCCACCGCTCTTGTCGTCGACGGCAAGGGCATTGCGAGATTGCGCCTGCTCAAAGTGTCGCGGACAGTCGGGAGCAATTGGCTTGTTACAGACGGGTTGAATGCCGGCGACAGGCTGATTGTGGACGGATTGCAAAATGCGCGGCCGGATCAGCCCGTAACTGCCGTTCCGGCGCGATCCGGCTCAGCCATTCGAAATCCGGCTTAGGCGCGCGCATGTCACGATTTTTCATCGAGCGTCCGGTTTTCGCCTGGGTTATCGCCATCGTCATCATGCTTGCGGGCGTTCTCTCGATTCTGACGCTGCCCATCTCGCAATATCCTGCCATTGCTCCGCCTGCGGTAACGGTGAATGCGTTCTACCCGGGCGCATCGGCCGAAACGGTGCAAAATTCCGTAACACAGGTGATCGAGCAGCAACTCAGCGGTATCGACAATCTGCTCTATTTCTCGTCCTCGTCGAGTTCGTCGGGGCAAGTGAGCATCACCGCTACATTTGCCGCCGGGACCGATCCCGACATCGCGCAGGTGCAGGTCCAGAACAAAGTAACACAGGCCACGACGCGATTGCCCCAGGAAGTCCAGCAGCAAGGCATTACCGTCGCCAAATCGCGGACCAATTTTCTTCTGATTGTGGCGCTTTACGACGACAGCGGCCGCTACACGAACGTGGACATCGCTGACTTCCTGGCGAGCAAGCTGCAGGATCCCCTGTCTCGGGTGCCCGGCGTGGGCGATATTCGCGTGTTCGGATCGCAATATGCGATGCGCATCTGGCTCGATCCCAACAAACTCCAAACTTTTCACCTGACACCGGCCGATGTGAGAGCGGCGGTTCTGGCGCAGAATACCCAGGTATCGGCGGGTGAAATCGGCGGATTGCCGTCGATCAAGGGCCAGGCGTTGAACGCAACGGTCACCGCGCAATCGCGGCTGACGACGCCCGAGCAGTTCCGCAACATCATATTGCGCAGTTCGCAAGGTGGCGCAGAGGTGCGGTTGCGCGATGTTGCACGCGTGGAAATCGGCGCCGACAACTATTCCACGCTCAGCCGAATGAACGGCAAGCCGGCATCTGGTATCGCAATACAGTTGGCGCCCGGGGCCAACGCGTTGACCACGGCGAACGCCGTAAAAGCCAAGGCCCGGTCGCTTGCAGAGGGATTTCCGCCGGGCGTAAAGCTCGGCTTTCCTGTCGACAATACCACCTTCATCCGCCTGTCGATCCGTGAAGTGGTCAAGACGCTTGTCGAAGCCATACTCCTCGTCATTCTTGTGATGTTCGTGTTCCTGCAGAACTGGCGCACGACGCTTATTCCCGGCATCGCCGTACCCGTTGTGCTGCTGGGTACCTTCGGCGTGCTCGCCGCGGCGGGCTACTCGATCAACACGTTGACGCTATTCGCTCTCGTCCTGTCGATCGGCCTTTTGGTCGACGATGCCATCGTGGTGGTTGAGAACGTCGAACGCATCATGCGCGAAGAGGGCTTGGGACCAAAAGAGGCCACAATCAAATCGATGGGTGAAATAACCGGGGCGCTTGTCGGCATCGCGCTGGTGCTATCGGCAGTGTTTCTGCCCATGGCGTTCTTCGGCGGATCGACGGGTGTCATCTACCGGCAGTTCTCGGTGACCATCGTCTCGGCGATGGTACTGTCGATATTCGTCGCGCTCATTCTGACGCCCGCGCTATGCGCCACGATGCTGCGCCCGATCTCCAAGGGCGGAGACGAACTGCACGGCAAATTCTTCACCTGGTTCAATCGTACGTTCGAAAGGACACGCGAGAGATATCAGGCCATGGTCGAAAGGCTTTTCGGCAAGTTGCGGCCGATGATGATCGCCTACGGACTGATCGTGCTTGCGATGATCGCATTGTTCATCCGGCTGCCGACCGGCTTCCTGCCGGAAGAAGACCAGGGCGCTGTGCTTGCGCAATTCACCTTGCCGTCCGGCGCAGTGCAATCGCGCTCACTGGAAGTCGCCAAGCAGATCGAACATCACTGGCTGGTCGATGAGAAGAACAATGTCGATACGGCCTTCGTCGTCGTGGGCTTCAGTTTTGCGGGACAGGGGCAAAATTCGGGCATTTCCTTCGTTCACCTCAAGCCATGGGATCAGCGGCCGGACAGCGCGCAGACGATTGCGCGCAATGCCATGGCGACGTTCTCCAAAATCCGCGATGCGCAGGTGTTTGCGCTGGTGCCGCCGGCCGTGCAGGAACTGGGCATCGCTTCCGGTTTCGACATCGAGCTGGAAGACCGCGGCAATCTCGGCCACAGCGGTTTGATGGCTGCGCGCAATCAGCTTCTGGCGCTGGCCGCACAGGATCCGCTGCTGATGGCCGTGCGGCCTAACGGGCTCGACGATACGCCGCAGCTGCATGTCGATATCGACCAGCAAAAGGCCAATGCGCTGGGCGTCTCGATCGCCGATATCAACAGCACGCTGAGCGCGGCCTGGGGCAGCAACTACATCAACGATTTCATCGACCGGGGCCGCGTCAAGCGCGTTTACATGCAGGGCGACGCGCCGTTCCGTTCGTCGCCGGAAGATCTCAACAATTGGTATGTGCGGTCCTCTTCGGGCAAGATGGCGCCGTTCTCTTCGTTTGCGTCCTCGCGTTGGGAATTGGGGCCGGCGAAGCTCGAGCGTTTCAACGGATTGCCGTCGCTTGAAATCCAGGGACAGCCCGCGCCGGGAAAGAGCACGGGTGCGGCAATGGATGAGATCGTCAAGCTGATCGGGCAATTGCCGAAAGATGTCGGATATGAATGGACCGGCATCTCCTTCCAGGAAAAGCTTTCGGGTTCGCAGGCGCCGGCGCTTTATGCAATCTCGCTTCTCGTCGTGTTTCTCTGCCTGGCAGCGCTTTACGAAAGCTGGTCCATCCCGGTGGCGGTGATGCTTGTGGTGCCGCTGGGCATCATCGGGGCCATCCTCGCGGCGACATTGCGCGGACTCTACAACGACATTTATTTCCAGGTGGGTCTGCTCGCCACGATGGGTCTATCGGCGAAGAACGCGATCCTGATCGTCGAGTTCGCCGAAGCGGCCGAACGCCGGGGCGTTGCGGTGCACGAAGCGGCGCTGACGGCATCGCGGCTGAGATTGCGGCCGATCCTGATGACATCGCTCGCCTTCATCGCGGGAGTCTTTCCGCTGGCGATCGCGACGGGGGCGGGTGCAGCCAGCCAGAACGACATCGGCACCGGAGTGATCGGGGGCATGCTGACCGGCGTGTTCCTGGCTATCTTCTTTGTGCCGGTGTTCTTTGTGATCGTGCGCCGCGCCTTTCCTTCGAAAGCGCATTAAGACGCCGGTTGCCCAAACGGCCGGGTTTCGTTATCAAGCAGCCCACCCCGCGCAAAAAGCTTGCGGGCGCTCAACACAAGCCATTGATCGGCATTGGTTTTCGGCCGGCATGGCGTTTGTTGGGGGATCGTCTAACGGTAGGACCCCAGACTCTGACTCTGGTTGTCTAGGTTCGAATCCTAGTCCCCCAGCCACCCCGGGGCCGCTGGCCGCGGCCGCCGCAGGATGGCGTTCCGAAGCCTCGTCCCTGATCGCGATCCGGAATGCAACGCAGCGTGCCCGAACCCCGCGATGACTTTGCGGGTTTCTCGAATACATTGGCCCCAGCC